>NZ_JACAPJ010000003.1:0-89765 GCF_013385765.1 Pseudomonas sp. C8002 | reverse complement strand
CTCCCACAGTTATCTCACCGGCAAACGCACATGCTGGCCCAACTGATCAAATAACGTCACCACCGAGCGCAAGGCCCGGCAATCGGGGCGCGTCAGCAGCCACAGGGCGGTGTCGTGCCCCACCAGCGGCGGGCTCAACGGTTCCAGGTCCGCGCCCAGCAGGTAATCCGGCAACGCGGCCACGCCGAGTCCCGCGCGCACCAGCTCGGTTACCGAAACCATGCTGTTGCAGCGATAGGCTGGCATCACTCCCGGCAAGTGCTGGCGCCGCCAGGTGACGGTGGGGTGATCCGGCAGGAAGTCATCCGGCGCGATCCAGTTCAGGGCCGCCAGTTCCTCCCCCGCATGCTGGCGGGAA
This sequence comes from Pseudomonas sp. C8002, assembly GCF_013385765.1. Classification (NCBI taxonomy): domain Bacteria; kingdom Pseudomonadati; phylum Pseudomonadota; class Gammaproteobacteria; order Pseudomonadales; family Pseudomonadaceae; genus Pseudomonas; species Pseudomonas sp. C8002. Next base: position 89,407 of record NZ_JACAPJ010000003.1, on the reverse strand, counting down.
TAGTCGGCACTGGCGCACACCCGATACGACACCGTGCCCAGGCAACGTCCTACCAGATGCTCGGGCGGTGCCTTGGTCAGGCGCAGGGCGATATCCGCATCGCGGCGACTGAGGTTGGCGAAGTCATTGGACGTGCTCAGCTCCAGGGTCAACGCCGGGTAGCCCGGCATGAACTGCGCCAGGGCCGGCAGCAACAGTGACTGCAATACCGAGTCCGTGCACGTCAGGCGCACCGTGCCGCTGATCACTTCACCGCCCTGCTCCACTCCCACACGTGCTGCCTCCAGCGCCTGTTCGGCACGTTCGGCCTGCTCGGCGAGGGTGGTGGCCAAGGTGGTGGGCAGGTAGCCGGCGCGGCTCTTTTCGAACAGCGTCTGGCCCAGTGCCGTCTCCAGCCGCCGCACCGCGCGAAACACCGTAGACACATCCACCCGCAGCAACGCCGCCGCCCGCGCAAGCGTGCCGCCGCGCACCAGGGCGAGGATCAGGGAAAGGTCTGGGTAGTCGATCTGATAGTGCGCCGCTGCATTGAACATGTGTGTTAACGCCAATATTGATTGCGTGAACGCCAATCTATAGTGAGCGCCAGGACTCAACAAGCCACGGATACCCTCGATGAATAAAACCACCCTGCACCTGGCCCTGATCGGCGACTACGATGCACAGGTCACCGCCCACCAGGCCATTCCCCTGGCGTTGCAACAGGCCGGCGCGGCGCTGGGCCTGACGGTGCGGTTCGACTGGCTGGCCACCGACACGATCAAATCCACCGAACAACTGCAGCACTACGACGGCTTCTGGTGCGTCCCCGCCAGCCCTTACCGAGACCTTGACGGCGCGCTGCTGGCCATCCGGTATGCCCGTGAACAAAAGCGCCCGTTCCTCGGCACCTGCGGCGGTTTTCAACACGCGGTGCTGGAATATGCCCGCAACGTGCTGGGCTGGGCCGACGCCGAGCATGGCGAACTGGCCCCCGACTCGCCGCGTGCAGTGCTGACACCGTTGACCTGCGCGCTGGTGGAAGCGACCGACACCATCCGCTTGATGGCCTATACCCGCATCGCCGAGGCCTACGCCACCCTGGATATCCATGAAGGCTACCGTTGCCGCTATGGCATCAATCCAGCGTTCGAAAGTGCATTGCTGGAAGCCGACCTGATTGCCAGCGGCCATGACTCGGCGGGCGACCTGCGGGCGGTGGAGCTGCTGGACCATCCGTTTTTTGTCGCCACCCTGTTCCAGCCGGAACGTGCGGCGCTTAAAGACGTCACCCCGCCGCTGGCCATTGCGCTGCTGAAGGCCTGCGCATGATCGCCAAGACACCCAAACCGCCGTACTACGCCGTGGTGTTCAGTTCATTGCGCACTGAAGGTGACAACGGTTACGGACAAGCCGCCGACCGCATGCTGGAACTGGCCCGGCAACAACCCGGTTTTCTCGGCGTGGAATCGGCGCGCGGGGACGACGGGCTGGGCATCACGGTGTCCTACTGGAGCAGCGAAGCGGAGATCCTGGCCTGGAAGCAGCACGCCGAACACACTGAGGTGCGCGAACAGGGCCGCGCCACCTGGTACTCGGCGTGCCATACGCGGGTGTGCAAGGTGGAGCGGTCTTACGCGTTCGAGCGCTGAAACCTCAGCCCGTGTAAAACACTTAATGTGGACAAGGGAGGCTCTGTGGTGAGGGCGCTTGCTGTAGTGAGGGAGCTTGCTCCCGCTGGGCTGCGAAGCGGCCCCAAAATCTTGGGAGCGCTGCGCACTCCAGCGGGAGCAAGCTCCCTCGCCACAGCAAGCTCCCAAGCCACAGCAAGCTCCCAAGCCACAAAAAGCGCTCCAGCCGCAGGGCTATGCGGCACTCAACTGACCAGACTGCGCACCGCACTGATCTGTGGAATCTCCACCCGACGCATGTACACCCGCAGCGGTTCCGTGATGTTGATGCGATCGTCGATGTTCTGGTCCAGCAACAACTGGATCCGCTCGCGGGACAAGGTCATGGCCTGCCCGTCGACCGGCAGCCAGACAAACTCGGCGGTTGGGATGATGCCGTCATCGGCCACGTCCATGCCGAAGGAGTCTTCGCTGAAACGGACGATGTACTGGCCAGTCTTGCGGTTCAGGCCGACAAAACCCTGGAGTTGGTCGGCGGCCTGGCAGATAAGCTCGGAGGTGATGCGCATGGTAAACCTCACTGAAAAGTCCTACTTGGACTGGAAAGATGGTTTACACGCGTGGCAGGAAAATCTGCCCTCTGATGGGGCAATTCAAGGCAAGAGTACTGCATCGCACCGCACAAAAGTGCAGAAAAATGGCCGGTGAACACGTTAATGTCGGTTTGGTGATAGCGCCATTCGCAAGCAATTGTTAAAAAGGAGCCCTTCTCAAAGTTACCTCCACGAAAGGACTTCGCATATGCCTGTCACGTTTACCAAGAGTGCCCTGCTGCTGGCCCTGATGCTGGGCCTTGGCCACGCACAGGCGGCAAGCCCGATCAGCCCTACCGAATTGGCCACCAACGAAGGCATTCCGCACCCCGCCGTGATTGCCCACCGTGGCGCCTCCTTCGATGCACCGGAATCCACCGCCGCCGCCTACAAAGTCGCGCGCGACCTGGGTGCCGACTACCTGGAAATGGACCTGCAACGCAGCAAGGACGGCGTGCTATTCGCCCTGCATGACAACAACCTGCAACGCACCACCGACGTCGCCACCAAGTTCCCGGAGCGCAAGGACAGCCCGGCCAACGAATTCACCTGGGCCGAGCTTAAAACCCTGGACGCCGGCAGCTGGTTCAACGCCGCCTACCCGGATCGCGCCCGCCCAGGCTTCGTCGGTTTGAAAATCCTCAGCCTGGACGAAATCATCAAGATCGCCGAAGGCAACCCGCAGCACAAACCCGGCCTGTACATCGAAACCAAGGAGCCGAAGCAATTCCCGGGCATCGAGGCCGACCTGAAGAACAAGCTGCTGGATAAAGGCTGGTTGAGCTCCACCGGCTCCAACCAGGCCCAGAAAAACATCGGCGTCGGCCAGGGCAAGGGCCGCGTGGTGCTGCAAACCTTTGAGAAAGACAGCCTGAAAGAACTGCAAAAAGAGATGCCCAACACCCCGAAAATCCTGCTGTTGTGGGTAGGTGAAGGCAGCATCGAACCGAAATCCAAGGTGCCCTTCGCCGAGTCCGGTGAGCCGAGCAAAGCCGCCTACTACGCCAAGCAGGAGCCGAAGGACGCCGCCGAGTTCGAAAAATGGATCGACGAGGCCAAGAGCCTGGGCGCCATCGGTACCGGCCCTTCGGCACAACTGACCAACCTGGGCGACCAGAGCTACTCCGACCTGGTCAAACCCGAGATGAACCAGTTGACCCACGACAAGGGCTTGCTGGTGCACGTGTACACCGTGGATGAGCCGGTGGACTTCGACAAGGTCATGAAAGCCGGCGTCGATGGCATCTTCACCAACCGCGCTGCCGAACTGCTGAAGTACTACAAGCGCTGGCCGTCCTCGAGTGTGGCCGACCTGCTGCAGGACAACGGTTACTGAGTGAGCCCCGAATGGTCAGGTCGCCTGTGGCTGGGGCCTGACTACGGGCTGATCCAGGGCATACCGGGGCGCACCGCGCCCCACGCACACTATGCCCATCAGCTGATGTTCTCCGCGGGCGGGCCGGTCACGGCCAGCCTCGATGGCCGTGCCATCACGGCCCATCGCCTGTTTATCCCGTCCAGAATGCCCCACGCCATCCTCCAAACCCATGGTGAGGTATTGATGGTGTATGCCGAACCCGGCGCCTTTGACTTCGACTCTTTGCAGGCCGCCCTGGCCGACAGTGAACGGTCCCTGGAAGCACTCGAGCGCACGCTGCGCCAATTGCCGAGACGCGCACTGGAAGATGCCAGGGTGGAGCGCGCGCTGTCGGCGCTGGATCAGCAACTGAGTGGCAAGGTCTCGGCCCAAGCCTTGGCACAGGCGGCGCACGTTTCGTTAAGCCAGCTGGAACGTTTGTTCGCCAACCAACTGGGTTTGCCGGTACGTCGCCTGGTGTTGTGGCGGCGCTTGCGAGTGGCGCTGGGACTGGCGCTCGGCGGCAGCACCCTGACCGAGGCTGCCCATGGCGCCGGGTTCGCCGATTCGGCGCATTTTTCCCGGACCATGAAACAACTATTCGGCGTCACGGCCGGGGCGTCGTTGCGCAACCTGCACGTACGAATCCTCGACTAGACCCGCGGGAACCGGCGGCTCCTTGCTCAATTGCACCGTCCTGAACGGATCGCGCAACTGCGCCACATACTCCCGCGGAAAATCCGGCCGGCTGCCAATCCCCAAGTCGCCCTGCCCCATTCGATAGTCATGGCTGTAAAACGCCGTGCCCAACAGCCAATCCCACAGATTGAAAAACAAGCCGAAATTCACATCCCCAGCCCGGCCATATTTCATATGATGAAAACGATGCACCGGCGCCCAGGCGAACACCCAGCGCAGCGGCCCCAGGCGCATGTCGACATTGGAATGCTGCAACAGCAGCTGCACGGCAATCGCCAGGGCCAGCAGCAGCGCCACCTCCGTGGGAATGCCCAGCAGGATCAACGGCACCAACCCGGCCGTGGCTTCCAGCATCTGGTGCAACGGATGCTTCATCAAGCCATTGAAGCTATACAGCCGTTGCACGCTGTGGTGCACCGCGTGCAGGCGCCACAAGGCAGCGACTCGGTGGCTGGCGTAATGCATCAAGGTGATGCCCGCATCGGCAATGAAGATCGCCAGCAGCAATTGCGCCCAGAGCGGCCACGCCCGCGGCCATACACCGTCGACGGCCAACAGCGCGGTCAGCACCGGCAAGATCAACAAGCCCGCCGCATTGAGGCCCTCATTGACCAACGCGTGAATCAAGTCGCGACGACGATCACCCTGGTTGCGATTCCACTGCGGCTCATAGGGCAACCACCACTCGGCGATAAACGACACCGCCACCGCCAGAACAAATACCAGCCCCAGCCACTGCAGCGCATCCCTCTGCACCAGCCACAGCGCCCACCCGATAAACCCTGCCCAGAACAAGGGCGCATACACCCAGGCCATTAACTGTTTCATCTGTGCCTCCCGTAAGTGAGACGCCAGCATGAAACCCCGCACTCGCCGCCGATTGAACAAACGGCGCAATCTTAAGGGTGAGTTAAGTTGCGCTGGTTAACCTGATCCCACTTAAACAGCTCACCCCAAAGGATCACATCATGAAAAACCTGACCGCTCTGTTCGCTGCTGCCGCCTTGACCCTTACCGCTGGCTTGGCCCAGGCCGACGTTCGCCCGGACCATATTCCGGGCCTGCTCAAGTCCGGTGCCGTGATGGATTTTGAAAAGCTCAACACCAAGGCCGTGGCCCAGCACAAAGGCGCCACCATCGTTGACACCGAACTGGAAGACAACGCCGGCCGCCTGGTCTACGAGACCGAACTGCGTGACACCGCCAATGTGAAGTGGGACGTGAAGCTGGATGCCAAGACCGGCGAAGTCCTGGAAAACAAGCAAGACACTTGAGTTGAACCGCAAAAACGCCGCGCCGCCTTCGGGCCGCGCGGCTTTTTTATGCGCGCTCGTCGCCCAGAAGAGCAATTAGTCTAATTAGCGTGAACGAATTTGTACCTTACGCCGCCAAGCTCGCTAGAATCCCAACCATCAGCCAAGGCACAACGCCAGCAGCATCAGGACCGGAACCGTTCGCCATGGGGCAAAAAGCCGTCGACATTGCCACCATTGGCAGAATCAGCGCCGTCCCGGCGATTCTCCAGGTAGTCAGCGAGATGACCGGCTTGCGTTTTGCGGCCGTGGCCCGGGTCACCGACGATTCCTGGACCGCCTGCGCCGTGCGCGACCAACTGGACTTCGGCCTGCCCGTGGGTGGCGAGCTGGACCTGACCACCACCCTGTGCCACGAAATACGCGACTCCCACGTCTCGATCGTGATCGACAAAGCCAGCGAAGACCCGCTGTATCGCGACCACCACACGCCGCGTATCTACCACTTTGAAAGCTACATCTCGGTGCCGGTGTTCCGCACCGACGGGCGTTTCTTCGGCACCATCTGTGCCCTGGACCCGAACCCGGCGCAACTGCGCAGCAGCACCATCCAGTCGACCATGGAGTCGTTTGCCCGGGTGCTGTCGCTGCAGATCGAAGCCGAAGAAAGCCTCCAGCAGACCGAAGCCGACCTGCAGCAGGAGCGGGAAACCGCCGAACTGCGCGAACAATTCATCGCCGTGCTCGGCCACGACCTGCGCAACCCGCTGTTCGCCATCAACGTCGGCGCCGAACGGCTGCTGCGCAAACACCCGGACCCGGCCACCGACACGCTGGTGCGGCACATGCTGGCCAGCGGCCGCCGGGCCTCGCAACTGGTGGAAGACGTACTGGACTTTGCCCGCGGGCGAATGGGCAGCGGCATCCCGGTGAACATCAGTGAATGCACCGGGCTTGAAGACACTTTGCAGCATGTGGTGGAAGAGGTGCAGCACGTGCACCCCAAGCGGCTGATTCACGCCCACATCGGCAATCTCAAGGGTGTGAAAGGCGACCGCGAGCGGCTCGCGCAATTGCTCTCCAACCTGGTGGCCAACGCCATCAGCCACGGCAACCCGCAAGGACCGGTTGAAGTCAGTGCGCAGGTCAACGCCGGCACGTTTGAGTTAACGGTGAAAAACCTTGGGCTGATCAGTGAGCAAGCCATGCCGCTGCTGTTCCAGCCCTACTCCCGACCGACGGGCGCCCTGCCCCAGGCCGGGTTGGGCCTGGGGTTGTACATCGTCAAGCAGATTGCCGACGCCCATGGCGGGCGGCTGGAAGTGTCTTCCCACGAGCAGGACGGCACGGTGTTCAGCTTCAGCTTGCCCGCGGGCGATTGACGGCCACCTCAAACCGTCACAAAAGCGTCAAATTCAGTTGCCATGATGCGCTCAAGTGAACCTGTGAAATTTCCTACAGGCACTTTCCCTGCGAGCCTCCATGAACCACAGCATCGACCACAGCCACCAGGACTCCGACCTGTTTGGCTTGCTCTACGGTTTTCGTTTCCGCCCCGGTGAAAAGGGCGAACAGATAGATTCAGCCACTGCCCTTGCGGCCTTGCAGCAGCCCGGTGACCCCGACGAATTCCTCTGGCTGCATTTGAACCTGGCCCACGCCGCGTGCGAGCGCTGGATGCAGGCGCACCTGAACCTGCCGGAAGAATTCTTCGAAGCCTTGCACGAAGGCTCACGCTCCACCCGCATCGAACACGTGGACTCGGCCTTGCTGGCGGTGGTCAACGACGTGGTCTTCAACTTCAGCAGCATGGTGTCTTCAGACATTTCCACCCTATGGGTGTGCGCCCGCAGTCGGCTGCTGATCAGCGCGCGCCTGCAACCGCTGCATTCGGTGGACAAGCTGCGCTCGTCGGTTAAGGCCGGTGAACACTTTCGCTCGCCGCTGGAACTGCTGGTGCATTTGCTGCGGGACCAGGGCGAGGTGCTGACACAGATCGTGCGCAAGACCAGCCTCAGCGTCGACCAGATCGAGGACCAGTTGCTGTCGTCACGCCTGTCCACCAACCGCGCCGAACTGGGTGCCGCGCGCCGGGTGCTGGTGCGCCTGCAACGGTTGCTGGCGCTGGAGCCGGGCTCGTTGCTGCGGCTGCTCAATCGTCCGCCCCAGTGGCTGCAGAAGGAAGACGTGAAAGAGCTGCGCAAATCCACCGAGGAGTTTGCGCTGATCATCAACGACCTGATGGCGTTGGGTGAGCGCATCAAGCTGCTGCAGGAAGAGATCGCCGCCAACCTCAACGAACAGAGCAACCGCACGTTGTTCACCCTGACCGTGGTCACGGTGCTGGCGTTGCCGATCAACATCATTGCCGGTTTTTTTGGCATGAACGTTGGTGGCGTGCCGCTCTCCACAGATCCGGAAGGCTTCTGGATTCTGGTGGCGCTGGTGGCGACATTCACCCTGATTGCCGGACGCTGGGCGTTCCGCAAGCGCAAGGATTATTGAATTTGAAATGCGATCAAGTGTGGGAGCTGGCTTGCCTGCGATAGCGGTGGTGACTGATACACCGCTATCGCAGGCAAGCCAGCTCCCACATTTTATCGGCGGTGTTTTATAGACCGGCGGCAACTTCAATTCCCTAAACACTGATTTGCCGCAGCATCTCTGTAACATTCTGCAACGATCATGACGGATATCCTCTCTCAACACTGGATGTTCCGGCATGGCAACCCCTTCGCTGACCGCCTCCACCGCCTCCGTCACCAACGATCCCAAACCGCGCCTGGACAAAAAACCGGGCCTGGTGACGGTGATCATTTTCTTCGCCGTACTCGCCATGGGCCTGTTGTTCACCGCCTACAGCCTGATGCACGACATGCACGAGCTGGGCACGGTGGTCACCACCTGGACGCCGTTCCTGCTGCTGGGCGTGGCGCTGTTGATCGCCCTGGGCTTCGAGTTCGTCAACGGCTTCCACGACACCGCCAACGCGGTGGCCACGGTGATTTACACCAACTCATTGCCACCGCATTTCGCGGTGGTGTGGTCGGGCTTTTTCAACTTCCTCGGCGTGCTGCTATCCAGCGGCGCGGTGGCGTTCGGCATCATCGCCCTGCTGCCGGTAGAGCTGATTTTGCAGGTCGGCTCCTCCGCCGGCTTTGCGATGATCTTCGCGCTGTTGATCGCCGCGATCCTGTGGAACCTCGGCACCTGGTGGCTGGGGTTGCCGGCGTCGTCGTCCCACACCTTGATCGGCTCGATCATCGGCGTGGGCGTGGCCAACGCCCTGATGCATGGCCGCGACGGCACCAGCGGTGTGGACTGGGGCCAGGCGATCAAGATCGGTTATGCGCTGCTGCTGTCGCCGCTGATCGGCTTCGCCTTCGCCGCCCTGCTGTTGCTGGCGCTGCGGGCCTTCGTGAAAAATCGCTCGCTGTACAAAGCGCCAAAAGGCGATACCCCGCCGCCTTGGTGGATTCGCGGCATGCTGATCGCCACCTGCACCGGTGTGTCGTTTGCCCACGGGTCCAACGACGGCCAAAAAGGTATGGGCCTGATCATGTTGATCCTGGTGGGCACCCTGCCGATGGCCTACGCGTTGAACCGCACCATGCCGGCCGGTGAGTCGTTGCAGTTTGCCGCGGTGGCCGAAGTCACCCAGGCCGCCCTGGTAAAAGCGGCGCCGCAACTGGCTCCCGCCGACTCTCGCGGCACCTTGTCGACCTACGTACGCACCAAGGAAGCCACCCCGGAACTGGTGCCCGCCCTGGCGGCCATCACCGGGCATATCGGTGAGGAAGTGAAGAGCTACGGCTCCCTCGCCGCCGTTCCGGCCGAGGCCGTGGGCAACGTGCGTAACGACATGTACCTGACCAGCGAAACCATCCGCCTGATGGACAAGGGCAAGGTCGGCAACTTCGACGCCGACACCCAGAACAAGCTGCAACTGTTCAAGCAACAGATCGACAACGCCACACGGTTTATCCCGCTGTGGGTCAAGATCGCCGTGGCCATCGCCCTCGGGCTCGGCACCATGGTCGGCTGGAAACGTATCGTGGTGACCGTGGGCGAGAAGATCGGCAAGACCCACCTGACCTACGCCCAGGGCGCATCCGCCGAGATGGTGGCAATGCTGACCATCGGCGCGGCAGACATGTATGGCTTGCCGGTGTCCACCACCCATGTGTTGTCGTCGGGTGTGGCCGGGACCATGGTGGCGAACGGCGGTGGCTTGCAGATGAAGACCATCCGCAACTTGCTGATGGCCTGGGTGCTGACGTTACCGGCGGCGATTCTGTTATCGGGTAGCCTGTACTGGCTATTCACCCAATTGTTCTGACACAACCCGATAAAAATGTGGGAGCGGGCTTGCTCGCGAATGCGGTGGCTCAGTCACAGACTTATTGACTGACACTCCGCTTTCGCGAGCAAGCCCGCTCCCACATTGGGTTCAGTGGTGAGTTCAGGTGCTAAACAACCCGCCCATCAGCTTCAGCCGCTTCTTGTACACCCGCCGCGCCTCCAACGCTTCCTCCAGCGTCACCGCCACAAACCCCGCCCGCTGGTTCGGTTGCATCTGCCCGATCAGATCCAGGTCGGCACTGATCACCGTGCCAATCATCGCGTAGCCCCCGCCCGACACCGCGTCCCGGTGCAGCACGATCGGCTCCAGACCCGCCGGCACCTGGATCGAACCGATGGGGTAGCAACTGTCGACGATGTTCGACGGATCGGACCCGGCGCCAAACGGCTGTTCCCGTGGCTGAAAGCTCAAGGCATTGCCGCCCTTGAAGCGATAGCCGATGCGGTCGGCCTCCGACCCCACCGTCCAGGGCTCGGCAAAAAAGCTGCTTTTGGCGGCGGGCGTCAGGCGCTCGTAGTACAGCCCCGGCACCACCCGCAGGGTCACGTCCCCACCCACCGATTGGCGCAACGCCATGGGCAAACTGTTCCCCGCCCGGCCTTTGCCGCTGGCTTCGCCCACGGGCAGTTCATCACCCTCCACCAGCCGCCGCCCCTGAAACCCGCCCAATGCGCCGAGGGTGTAAGTCGAGCGACTGCCCAACACCAGCGGCACATCGATGCCACCGGCCACCGCCAGGTAAGTCCGTGCGCCGGCCTTGGGAAATTCAAAGCGCAGCACTTGCCCGGCGCGCACTTCAAACGCGGTGTCCTGATGCACCACTACGCCGTCCAGGCGCGGCGACATCAGCGCCCCGCACAACGCCACCAGGGCATCCTGCTGAAACTCCAGCTCCGGCCCGATCAACGTGCATTCCAGCCCGGCAGCGCCGATGGGGTTGCCCACCAGGTGGTTGGCCGCGCTCAACGCGTATTGGTCCAGGGCGCCGGATGGCGGGATGCCGAGGTGGTAATAACCTTCGCGGCCAAGATCCTGCACGGAGGTGGCGAGGCCGGGTTTGAGTACCTTGATCATGCCAGCGCCTCCTGCAAGGTTTTCGGGTAGCCGATGGGGTCGGCGAGAAAGGCGTCGAGGGAAAACTCCACCGGGCGGATGCGCAGGTCGAAGCGCCCTGCGTCCACTTCTGCCACGGCCAGGTCATAGGCGTCGCGGTCCATGGGTTTGAACTGCACGATGTCGCCGGGGCGGAAGAACACCATGTGCTCTTTCAGGTAAGCCAGTTGCTGTTGCGGGTCGTAGATCGGCGCCGGGGTGACGCCGAACATCTGGTAACCGCCGGCGCCGCGTACCGAATAGATACAGCCGAAGCAGCCGCCGTGGCCGAGGGTCAATTTCGGCGTGTCGGTGCGTGGGCGCAGGTACTTGGGCACCTGCAACTGCCGCTCGCGTTCCACCATCTGGAACATGAACGGCAAGCCCGCCACAAACCCCACCATCGAGACAAACCACGGCGCGCCACTGTGGGCCGCGATAAACGCGTCCACATCCGCCAGGCCGTTGATCCGCGCTGCGTATTCCAGGTCGGTACCGGTCGGGTCCTGATGACGGTCGCGAAAGCGCATCAGGGTTTCATGGGTCCAGGGGTCGTTGTACAGCACCGGGATTTCGATGATGCGGGTGTGCAAGGTACGTTCGGCCACGGCCTGGGCTTCGGCGCTTTGTACCGCGTCGAGCAGCACGTGGGGCGCGATGCGGTCCGGGTCGAAACGAATCTGGAACGAGGCATTTGCCAGGCAGACGTCCAGCACACCGTCCAGGGCCAGGCGTTCCACCGCGCGGGTGACGGCCATGCCCTTGAAGAAAGCCTCCAGGGACATGCTCTCGCTGACCTCGGCAAACAGGTGTTCATCACCGCCAAAGCTGTAGCGGATCGGAGAAGATTCAGCCATGTCTGTTCCTCTTGGAATCATTGTAGAAAGGCAGGCAAAAAATCAATCAGACCCGGTGTCTGGGCACCGGTGTCGGTCAGCGGGGTGTGCGCACTTCGATGCCCGCCTGATCCAGCGCTTCACGGGTGGCTTCCACCAGTTCAAGGGCGCCGGGGGTGTCGCTGTGCAGGCAGATGGAATCGAATTCGATAAACAGGTCTTCCCCTTCCACCGTACGTACCAGCCCGGTCTGGCAAGCCCGTAGTACGCGCGCCGCAACCGTCGCCGGATCCAGCGCCCGCACATTGCGGGTAAACACGATGGAGCCGGTGAGATCGTACTCACGGTCGGCATAAAACTCCCGCACCACCGGCTGGCCGAGTTCCTTGGCGATACGCCAGATCACCGAATTCGGCATGCAATACAGCAGCAGCGTGGGCTCCAGCCGTTGCAGGTTTTCCACCAGCAACCGCGCCGCTTCTTCATCCCGCGCCAGGTGCATATACAGCGCGCCGTGGGGCTTGATGTGTTGCAGCGTGAGGCCCTGCACCCGGGCAATTTCCCGCAGGGCGCCGAGTTGATAGAGCATGTCGTCCACCAGCTCCTGGGCCGGGGCGTTGATATGGCGTCGGCCGAAACCTACGAGGTCGCGAAACCCCGGGTGCGCGCCAATCGCCACGCCCAACTGCTTGGCGCGTTCGACGGTACGGCGCATGGTGCCCGGGTCGCCGGCGTGAAAGCCGGTGGCGATGTTGGCCGAGCTGATGTAGGCCATCAGTTCGCTGTCGACGCCGTCGCCGATGGTCCAGGGGCCGAAGCCTTCGCCCATGTCAGAGTTGAAATCCACTGCCTGCATCGGGGTCGCTCCGTTGAAGTTCTTGCGATGGAAATTAGGCTGCCCCTTGACCCCTTGGGAAGATCTATTATCAGATGGCCCATCTTCTGAAAATCAGATACCCGATACTGATCGTTCCCACGCAGAGCGTGGGAACGAGCGGAGAAACCAATGTCCCTGACCCTGCGCCAAATCCGCTACTTCGTCGCCACCGCCGAAATCGGCCAGATCTCCCAGGCGGCGATTCACCTGAACATCTCCCAATCGGCGGTGACCACCGCGATCAAGGAGCTGGAGGCGATGCTCGGCGCGCAGCTATTCGTGCGCTCGGCCCAGGGCATGAGCCTGACCGACGCCGGGCGGCATTTCCTCAACCGGGCGTATGTGATTGTGCGCAGCGTCGACGATGCCCTGAACAGCCCGCTGCCGGACTACCGCGCCAGCGGCGTATTGCGGGTGGCCGCCAGCTACACCGTGCTCGGTTACTTCCTGCCGCACCACTTGCAGCGCATGGAACACTGGCACCCGGACGTGACCATCGAGGTGTTCGAACAGGAACGCCAGGCCATCGAACACGGCCTGCTCAACGGCCAGTTCGACATGGCCGTGGTGCTCACCGCCAACCTCACCCACGCGGATATCGTCTCGGAAATCCTCTTCAACTCCGAACGCCGCCTGTGGCTGCCCAGCCATCACCCGTTGTGCGAACGCCCCGCCGTGAGCCTCGCCGATGTGGCCAGGGAGCCGTACATTTTCCTCACCGTCGACGAAGCCGAACAAAGCGCCATGCGCTACTGGGAACAGGCCGGGCAAACCCCCAAGGTGCGGCTGCGCACCAGTTCGGTGGAGGCAGTGCGCAGCATGGTCGCCAACGGCAGCGGCGTGGCGATCTTGTCAGACCTGGTGCATCGCCCGTGGTCACTGGAAGGCAAACGCATCGAAACCGTGAGCGTCACCGACAAGGTCACGCCCATGAGCGTCGGCCTGGCCTGGCACCGCGAGCGCGATTTCACGCCGGCGATGCAGGCGTTTCGGGATTACTTCCATGATGCATTCCTGGCGCCGCAGCAGTTGTCTGCCCGGCGTTGAAAGCAGCCTGCAAGGTGGCGGCCAGCCAATCCATGAACACCCGCACCCGCAGCGGCAAATGCCGTTGGCCGGCGTACAGCAGGGACACGTCCAGTGCCGGCGCCGGATAGTCCGGCAGCACCGCCACCAACTCGCCGCTGGCCAGTTGATCGTGAATGCCCAGGGCGGGCACCTGGGTCAGGCCAAAGCCACCGATGCACGCCGCCCGGTAAGCGTCGGTGCTGTTGACCGTGACGCGCCCGGCCATGGAAATCCGCTGCACCTTGTTGCCTTGTACGTATTCAAACCCTGGGGAACGTGAACCCAGCGGGCGTACGTAATGCACCAACTGATGGTGAGCCAAATCAGCGAGCGTCCTGGGTACGCCGTAACGCTTCAGGTACGCAGCACTGGCGCAGTTGATCATCGGCATGCTGCACAACAAGCGGGCTACCACCGACTGGTCCGGCTGCGCACCGACGCGCAAGACGCAGTCGAAACCTTCCGCCAGCAAATCAACCTGGCGGTCGGTGCTGCTGATTTCCAGCTCGATCAGCGGGTGCAGGTCCATGAACTCGGGCAGGCGCGGCAGGATCAATTCCCGGGCCATGACATTGGGCATGTCCACCCGAATGCGCCCCGCCAGCTGCGCTTCATCCTGGCGAAACAAGCCTTCCAGCTCTTCCATGTGCGACAGCAAATCCTTGCTGCGCTCATACAGCACGCGCCCGTCCTGGGTCGCCTGAACCTTGCGCGTGGTGCGCTGCAACAGGCGCGCGCCCAGCAACTCTTCCAGCGCCTGCACATGCTCGGAAACCGTGGAGCGCGGCAAGCCCAGGCTCTCGCCCGCCTGGGTGAAACTCGACAGTTCGGCAACGCGCACGAAGGTACGCAACAACTCTAGTTTGTTCATGGGATTGTTCGCCTTATCCGGCCAGTGATTCCGGTTTAGCTCTGTTTATCACGTTATGGCCGGACAAATACACTCAGTCCCACTAACCATCACACGCCCCGAGGACTTCACCATGACCCGTAAAATCGCACTCATCACCGGCGCCAGCCGCGGCCTGGGCAAAAGCGCTGCGCTGCACCTGGCGGCACAAGGCGTCGACATTATCGGTACCTACAACAGCGCGGCGGACGAAGCCCAGGCCGTGGTCGCCCAAGTCGAAGCGCTGGGCGGCAAGGCGGCCATGCTGCAACTGGACGTCAGCCAGAGTTCCACCTTCGAGGCGTTCACCGCCCAGGTCGGCTCGGTATTGAAGGACGTATTCGGCCAGGCGCACTTCAACTTCCTGATCAACAACGCCGGGATCGGCGCCCACGCCAGCTTCGCCGACACCACCGAAGCGCAGTTCGACCAACTGGTGGCGATCCACTTCAAGGGCCCGTTTTTCCTGACCCAGAAACTGCTGCCGCTGATCAGTGACGGTGGCCGCATCATCAATATCTCCAGCGGCCTCGCGCGCTTCAGCCTGCCGGGTTATTCGGCCTACGCCTCGATGAAAGGCGCGGTGGAAGTGCTGACCCGCTACCAGGCCAAGGAACTGGGTGCCCGTGGCATCACCGTGAACACCCTGGCCCCCGGCGCGATTGCCACCGACTTCAGCGGCGGCGTGGTGCGCGACAATCCGGACGTGAACGCGATGGTCGCCAACAACACCGCCCTCGGTCGCGCGGGCTTGCCGGATGACATTGGCGGAGCGATTTCCACCCTGCTGGCCGACGGCAGCAACTGGATCACCGGGCAACGGGTCGAGGCCTCGGGCGGGATGTTTCTGTAACGCGCTCGGATTCTCCGCTAGCATCAATGCTTTCGGATACCTGACAGGCAATCACCCATGAGTTTTGATCCAGGACTGGCCGGTGGCATGGGCGTACTGGCCGCCGTGGTCGACAGCGGCAGTTTCGCCCGCGCCGCCGACAGCCTGGAGATGACGCCTTCGGGGGTCAGCCGGGCCATTTCGCGGCTGGAAAAACGCCTGGGAATCCGCCTGTTCGACCGCACCACCCGCTCGGTGCAATTGACCGACGAGGGCCGGCGTTTCTACCAGGAAATCGCCCCGCTGCTGGCCGGCCTGGAAGAAGCCGCCAGCTCGGCGGCCGACAGCGCCCTGACGGTTCGCGGGCGGTTGCGGGTGAACATCGACCCGTACTTTTCGCGGCTGGTGCTGGGGCCGGTGCTGGGTGAATTCATGAGCCAATACCCGCAGCTGCAGTTGGACCTGCACACGCGGGATCAACTCGGGGACCTGGTGGCGGATGGCTTTGACCTGGCCATCCGTTTTGGCATTCCGCAATCGTCCTCGCTGATCGCCCGCAAGTTGATGGAAGTGCGGGTGCTGACGTTGGCCTCGCCAGCTTATCTCGAGCGGCATGGTCGCCCTTCACACCCCAAGGACCTGGAAGACGGCCAGCACGTGTGCATCGACTTTCGCGACTCCCAGACCGGCCGGCCGTTTGGCTGGGAATTCCACCGGCCGGGCGAGCAGGTCAACATCGCCACCAGCGGGCGGCTGGTGGTCAACGATGCAGGGACCTTGTACAGCGTGTGCGAACACGGCCATGCCGTGGCGCAAATGCTCGACCTTGGGCTGGCACCGGCGCTGGAATCCGGCGCGTTGATCGAGTTATTTCCCGACTGGCCCGACGAGCGCTTCCCGTTGTATGCCTTCTACCCATCGCGGCATTTGCCGGCGGCAAAGGTGCGGGCATTCCTCGATTTTGTGGCCGCCCTACAACCCCTGTAGGAGCTGGCTTGCCGGCGATGACGTATCCAAAATCGCCATCGCCGGCAAGCCTGACTCCTACGCGGTGCGCATCCGTTTCTGCATAATCCGCTCCCGCGCGGCGTCATACGCCCAGTGATACACATAGGTGTACGGCAGGAAAAACAGCAACACGCCGATGTCGAGGATAAACGCCTGCATCAGGCTGATGTTCAGCCACCAGGCAATCAACGGCACACAGATCGCCACCAGCCCGCCTTCAAACATCAACGCATGCAGCACGCGGGTCCACACCCCGCCGGACAGTTGCAGGCGCGCCTTGAGACGGTCGAACAGGCCGTTGAAAATCACGTTCCAGGCCAGTGCCATAAGGCTGATGGCCAAGGTCACGACGCCCATCTCCAGGGCCGGTTTATCCATGATCCACGCCAGCAGCGGTGTACAGATCAACAAGGCCAAACCTTCAAAACCAATGGCCTGCCAAACGCGTTCAGTAATCGACTTAGTGGGTGTCATGACCCGTTCTCCGTGAGTGACGATGGTTGCCATCATTACCCTTTGACTCGATACTTCATAACCAGTAACCATCGATCAAGGCGATAGTCATGGCATCCCACGAAGTGCTTCAGGCGTTTGTGCAGGCGGCGACCCACGGTTCGTTTTCAGCGGCGGCGCGCAAGCTGGGCAAGAGCCAGTCCACCGTCAGCGCGGCGGTGGCCAGCCTGGAGATTGACCTGGATGTGGTGCTGTTTGATCGCAGCAGCCGCAAGCCGACGCTGACCCCGGCCGGGCACGTGCTGCTGCAACGCGCCGAGCAGGTGCTGGAAGCCAGCAGCCGCCTGGAGTTGGCGGCCAGTCAGTTATCCCAGGGGTTGGAACCGAAGCTGAGTATCGCGATGTCCGATACGTATCAGTCGGACCGTTTCGAAACCGCCCTCAGCGCCTTCGAACAGCGCTACCCGGACCTGGAGCTGGAATGCCTGATCGCCGAATGCGAGGACTTGATCGCCCTGGTGCAAAGTGGCCGGGCGCAGATTGCGTTTATCGAGATGCAGGAGGTTTACCCGCCGGACCTCACCAGCACCACCGTGGAAGAGCGCACGGAAATCGCGCTGTTTGTCTCACCCAGACATCCGCTGGCGAACCTTGCGGACATCGACCAGCAAACCCTGGAACAACACCGCGAACTGCGCCTGGCGAGCATCATCAACCCGAATGAAACCCGCGGCCTGGGCCGGGTGTGGTCAGCGCCCAGTTACCTGATGCTGATGGAAATGGCACAACTGGGTTTTGGCTGGGCACCGCTACCGCGCTGGCTGGTGGAGCGGTTTGGCGGCGACCACCTGTGTGAAATCAAGGCCCGGGGCTGGCCGCGCTCGGTGGCGGTGGACGCGTTGTGGTCACGCCAGCATCCGCCCGGCCCGGCCGGCAGTTGGTTGCTGGGCAAGATGCTGGAATAACGCCGAAACACACTATTCGCAACAATGAAGATCAAATGTGGGAGCTGGCTTGCCTGCGATAGCGGTGTGTCAGTCACCACCGCTATCGCAGGCAAGCCAGCTCCTACATTGAATTTGCGGTGAATTCAAAGGCGCCGTCAGGCGGCTTCAATCTGCGGCGGGCGGTTGTTCTGGAAATACTCATGCAAGGCCCGCAACGCCGGCAACTCCAGGGCCTGGGCGGCAAAGCACAACCCCACCCGGCGCGTCGGTGCCGGCAGGTGCCAGGGGCGAATCACCACCCCGCCCCGCTCCGCCGCCAGCGACTGCGGCAACATCGCCACGCCGACACCGGCCGCCACCATGTGCAATGCCTGGGTCAACGAACCGGCATGCCCGGCCACCGCCTGGGGCGAGCGGCCGTACAAGGCCATCAGCCGTTGGTGGGAATCATGCTGCGGGCAGGTGATCCAGTCTTCGATCGGCGCCCAGGCCTGCTCCTTGCCGCCCGCCGCCATCGGGTGCGCAATCGGCAGCGCCATCACGTAGGACTCTTCCCAAAGCGGCAGGAACAATTCGTCCTCGCAGCACATTTCCTCTACCGCCAGGCGCCCTTCTCCTTCGCAGCCTTCCTGCAAGGTCAGCAGCAAACCCGGCAGGCCCTGGTGCGCCATGCGCAGGAAAGTTTCGATCTGGCTGTCGGCAATATCGCCTTCCACCCCCAGTTCCAGGGCGATGCGGTTTTCGCGCCCGCGAAACAACCGGCTCAACGCATCGGCCTCGGCCACCATGCGCCGGGCTTGCGGGTACAGCACCCGCGCCTCGTCACTGACCTCGACCCCACGAGGCTGGCGCAGAAACAGCGCCACGCCCAGCTCTTCTTCCAGTTGCTTGATAGTCACCGACAACGTCGGCTGGCTGATGAACAGGCGCTGGGCGGCGGCGGTGATATTGCGTTCCTCGAATACCGCGAGAAACGCCTTGAGATGACGCACATCCATAGTTAATACCGATGACAGACAGAGGAATAAGGCATTTTTCAGCCAGCCGAGGGCTAAATATACTGCGCGCCACGTTCAGTTATTTGTTTTTCTTATTTCAGGAGTTCCACCATGAGCAAGCCATTGATCATCATCACCGGTGCCAGTTCGGGCATTGGCGAAGCGACTGCGCGCTTGCTGTCGGCCGCCGGCCACCCGCTGTTGCTGCTGGCCCGCCGCATCGACCGGCTGAATGCGCTGGAGTTGCCGAACACCTTGAGTCGCGGTGTCGACATCACCGATCGCGCTGCGCTGGTGGCAGCGGTGAAAGAAGCCGAAGCGCAATTCGGCCCGGCCGATGCACTCATCAACAATGCCGGCGTGATGCTGCTGGGCGCGGTCAGCGAACAGGACCCGGCACAGTGGGAGCAGATGCTCGACGTCAACGTAAAGGGTCTGCTGAACGGCATCCATGCGGTGGCTGGCAGCATGGTCGAGCGCAAGGGTGGCACCATCATCAACGTCAGCTCGGTAGCCGGGCGCAAGACCTTCCCCAACCACGTCGCCTATGTAGGCACCAAGTTCGCCGTGCATGGGATTTCGGAAAACCTGCGGGAAGAAATGTCGCCGCACAATGTGCGTGTGATCACCATTGCGCCGGGCGCGGTGGAAACCGAACTGCTGAGCCACACCACTGACGAAGCCATCAAGACCGGCTACCAGGCGTGGAAACAGGACATGGGCGGCACCGTGCTGAGCGCCGATGATGTGGCTTCGGCGATTGCCTATGCCTACCAGCAGCCGCAGCATGTGTGCATTCGCGAGATCGTGTTGGCGGCGACGCGTCAGCAGCCGTAACTCATTCATCAAGACAACATCGAACAAATGTGGGAGCGGGCTTGCTCGCGAATGCGGTGGATCAGTCACTGAAATGTTGACTGACACACCGCATTCGCGAGCAAGCCCGCTCCCACATTTGGATCTCCGGCGCCTGCACTATTTGAGTTCGGCCAATCGCCGCTCGATAAAGCGCTTTTCGGGCACTTGCTGGGTCAATGCCAGCGCCCGTTCAAACGCCCGCCGCGCGTCCTCCACTCGCCCCAATCGCCGACAAAACTCGCCCCGCGCCGAGTACGCCAGGTGATAGTCCACCAACTCCCCCCGCGCCAGAATGGCGTCCACCAATTGCAAACCGGCCTGCGCTCCATCGCGCATCGCAACGGCCACCGCGCGATTCAGCTCGATCACCGGCGATGGCATCGCTCCAAGCAACACGTCATACAGCCCGACGATCTGCGGCCAATCAGTCTCATCGGCGCTCACGGCTTCAGCGTGTACCGCCGCAATCGCTGCTTGCAGGCTGTAGGGCCCGAAGCGGCGTGTGGTCAGGGATTTCTCCACCAGGGCGCATCCTTCAGCAATCAACGACGCATCCCACAGCGAACGGTCCTGCTCATCCAGCAACACCAACTCACCGCCGGCCGAAGTGCGTGCCGGGCGCCGGGATTGGTGGAGCAACATCAGCGCCAGCAAGCCCATCACTTCCGGCTCCGGCAACAACTCCATCAGCAAACGGCCCAGGCGAATCGCTTCGCGGGTCAGGTCTTCACGGGTCAGGTCGGCGCCCATGGACGCCGAATAGCCTTCGTTGAACACCAGGTAAATCACCCGCAGCACACTGTCCAGGCGCTCGGGCAACTCCGCCAGGGATGGCACCTGATAGGGGATCTTCGCTTCGCGGATCTTGCCCTTGGCCCGCACGATGCGCTGGGCGATGCTAGTGGGCGTGGCGAGAAACGCCCGGGCGATTTCCTCGGTGGTGAGGTCGCAGATCTCACGCAAGGTCAGCGCCGCCTGGGCATCCGCCGCCAGCGCCGGGTGGCAGCAGGTGAAGATCAGGCGCAGGCGGTCGTCTTCCACGTCTTCAACGCTCCAGTCTGCCGCTTCCAGCGCATCGGCTTGCGCCTGCAACAACGGGGTAAAACGCGCCTGGCGACGTAAACGGTCGATGGCCTTGAAGCGCCCGGTCGAGACCAGCCAGGCCCGGGGGTTATCCGGCACACCATCCTGCCCCCAGCGCTCGACTGCGACGAAGAACGCCTCGTGCAAGGCTTCTTCAGCCAGGTCGAAATCGCCAAGCAAGCGAATCAGGGTCGCCAGGATGCGCCGCGATTCGCTGCGATAAACCGCTTCAACCCGGGCCTGCACCGTCAATCGCGCAGGCCTTCGGTCACCAGCGTCACCAGCCGGTCTAGGCTCTGTCCCCAGCCTTCGTGAAAGCCCATGGCTTCGTGGGCCTGCTTGGTTTCGGCGCTCCAGTGCATGGCGCGGGCGGTATAGAGGGTTTTGCCGTCGACGTCTTCGAAGGTGACTTCGGCGGTCATGAATGGCTGGCCCGAAGGGATCCAGCCGGGGGTGAAGGCGTCGGTAAACACCAGCCGACTGGGGGCGGTAATCTCCAGGAATACGCCTTGGGTCGGGTATTCGCTGCCGTCCGGCGCGCGCATCAGCGTGCGAAATTGCCCACCCACCCAAAGGTCCATTTCGCACTCGGGAGTGGTCATGCCGTGTGGGCCCCACCACTGCTGCAACAAGGCCGGCTCGGTCCAGGCGCGGAACACGCGGCTGCGAGGGGCATCGATCAAGCGACTGATGGACAGTTCAAATTCGGCGGGTTTGGGTTGAATGCTCATGGGAAACCTCCTGGGTTTTATTGTTGTGATCAGAGATTCAATTCACGCACGGGGCGTACTTCCACACTGCCGACCCGAGCCGCCGGTATGCCGCCGGCCACCTGGATCGCTTCATTCAGGTCCTTGGCTTCGATCAGGTAAAACCCGGCGAGCTGCTCCTTGGTTTCCGCAAACGGTCCGTCGGTGATCGACAACTTGCCGTTGCGCATGCGCACGGTGGTGGCGGTGCTCACCGACTCCAGCGGCTCGGCAGCGAGCATGCGCCCGCTGGCCTGCACGGACTGGCCATAGGCGAAACATTCCGGGTCCTTGGGGCTGTCGGGCGAATCGTGCAGCACCTGTTCGTTGCTATAGATCAGGCAGAGGTATTTCATGGGATTCTCCGTTTTCGGACAACTGACTATAGTTCGCGGCGCTCAAGGTTTCAGGTCGAACAGACCGGCGCCGGTTTCCATGTCGAAGGGTGCCGACCAATGTTCATGCACCACTTTCCACTCGCCGCCAACGCGCTGGTAGCCGGCGCTGACGCGCATCCAGCAGGTCTTGAGTACGCCGTCGGGCCCGGTGCCGCCACAGTGCGCGAGCCAGTGGGCAAAGGCGCTGTTATCGCCGGTGACGATACGCATCTCATGGAAGTCAAAAACCCCGGGGCCCGGGCAGAACTCCATGCACGCCTTCCAGTGCGCCTGATAGGCGGCCATGCCCTTGAACTGCAGGGCGCTAACGGCGTCGAACGCGACGATATCGTCGGCGTAAAAGCTGACAATCTTCTCGACATCCTTGGCGGTGACCGCCTGTTTCCATTGTTCGATCAAGCTGCTGATTGCGGTGCTCATGGCGATACTCCTTGCGGGAAAAATCACTGAAGACACCCTTAGTCGACTGAGCCCCAGGCCAATCGACAGTCCCGCAAAAAATAATTGCGACTACCGCAAACCCGCTAGAATCCGCGCTTCTTTGTAGGATTTCGGATGCTACGCCGATGGAAACCCGCCTCGTCGCCTATCAGACGTTGACTGCCCTGCAACAACAGCAACTCAACGCCCTGGAAGTGCATCCCGAACAACTGGGTTTTTCCGGCGATATCTACTGTGCGCTGAACACCCTGCTGGTCAATCCGAATCCCGGCGTGGCAGGCTTTGCGTTACTCGCCGACGACATTCCCGTGGCCTTCCTGCTGCTCAAACGCCCACCCTGCCTGCCCCATTGGGCGGATGAACACAGCGCCACGCTGCACGCGTTGCAAGTCGATCGCCATCAGCAAGGCCTGGGGTTTGGCAAAGCCTGCCTGCAAGCCCTCCCCGCCGCCGCGCGCCTGGTCTGGCCGCAGATCAAGGCGCTGGAGCTGTCGGTGGACACGGATAATGTGGCGGCGATGGGGCTGTATTTGCAGCAGGGCTGGGTGGACAGCGGGGAGGCGTATAAGGGGCGGATTGGGTATGAGCGCCGGTTGGCGTGGGTGTTTTAAACAATAAGGAGCTGGTGAAGATGCTAACAACCCTGGAACAACTCGAAACCCTCTACGGCCTCCCCCACGAGCGGGCCGTGCGCAAGGAAATCCCGTTTCTCAACGAGGATTACCAGGCCATGGTCCGCGCGTCACCCTTGGTGGTGGTGAGTTCATCCGGCCCGGACGGCATCGACGGTTCGCCCCGTGGCGATGTTCCAGGTTTTGTACGAATTATCGACGAGCGCACGTTGGCGATTCCGGATCGGCCGGGGAATAACCGCCTCGACACCCTGCGCAATCTGGTGGTGGACCCGCGCATAGCGTTGCTGTTCATCATCCCGGGCATTGGCGAGACGTTGCGGGTCAATGGCCGGGCGCAGATTTCCATCGAGCCTGAGTTGCTGGAGAGCTTTGCGGTAAATGGCAAAGCGGCCCGTTCGGTGATTCTGGTGCAGGTGGAGGCGGCGTATTTCCATTGCTCCAAAGCCTTTGTGCGCTCCGATTGCTGGAACCCGGAAAAGCACTTGGATCGCTCGGCACTGCCCTCCGCCGGGGCGTTTCACAAGCGCTTGAATGATGGGGCGTTCGACGCCGAAGCCTATGACCGCGAGATGCCGGAGCGGGTCAAGGCCACGCTGTATTGAGAGGCCATTGCAGGAGCGAACGTGCTCGCTCCTGCCGGTGGCGCTGTCAGGCGGATTCGGCGTTGATCGGGATCCAGATTTCCACGGAACCCGTGCCTTTACCCACATCGAAATCGGCGCTGTAGCGCTCAAAATCAGCCCCGACCACCTTGTACCCGGAGGCCGGCAGCCATTCGAACATGATGCGTTCATAGGTCTGCGCCAGCGCCTGCACCGGGCCAAAATGCGGGAACACGGCATAGCGATGGGCCGGGATTTCAATCGACTGGAAGTTGCTCGGTACATCGCCCCTGGCCGGCACCTCGATGCCCGCCAGGTAGTCGAATTCACCGTGTTTGGCGTTGTGGCACACGCCGTAGGTCACGCCGCCAACGCGCTTTTTAATGTCTTTGAAACAGGTGTTGAACAACGCCCACAACTTGGGAATATCGCCAATCGTGGCCTTTGAATAACGCCCTTGCACACCCGCGATCACCAGGGCCTTGCCCTCTTCCATGCGCGGCTGTAACGGCAGTTTTGTCTGTTGATCCATCTGAACAGTCTCCTTCTTATGAGGGAACAAACCCGCGTCGAGTATAGGGGCATATCCCCGTCGCACTCCAAACAGAAATTTTTCCCACAGCATCTGGACAATTGGCCATCACCGACCGTATTGTCTGCCCCGCAGGCCACCGCAGTGGCCGACGTCGCTCGGACGGTTCCGGGCGCTTACGTATTTCGAGGCAACAATGGCCGAACCCCGTTCGCCGCGCCGCTTTGCGCGCATAGATCGACTCCCCCCTTACGTGTTCAATATCACTGCCGAGTTGAAGATGGCTGCGCGTCGGCGCGGCGAAGACATCATCGACTTGAGCATGGGTAACCCGGACGGCGCCACTCCACCGCACATCGTGGAAAAAATGGTCACCGTCGCCCAACGCGAAGACACCCACGGTTACTCCACTTCCAAAGGCATTCCGCGGCTGCGCCGGGCGATTTCGCGCTGGTACAAAGACCGCTACGAAGTGGACATCGACCCGGAAACCGAAGCCATCGTGACCATCGGTTCCAAGGAAGGCCTGGCGCACTTGATGCTGGCCACCCTGGACCAGGGCGACACGGTGCTGGTGCCCAACCCCAGCTACCCGATTCACATCTACGGTGCCGTGATTGCCGGCGCCCAGGTGCGTTCGGTGCCGCTGATTCCGGGGGTGGACTTCTTCGCTGAACTGGAACGTGCGATTCGTGGCTCGATTCCCAAGCCGAAGATGATGATCCTCGGCTTCCCGTCCAACCCCACCGCACAGTGCGTGGAACTGGACTTCTTCGAACGGGTGATCGCCCTGGCCAAGCAGTACGACGTGCTGGTGGTGCATGACCTGGCCTACGCCGACATCGTCTACGACGGCTGGAAAGCTCCGTCGATCATGCAAGTGCCGGGCGCCAAGGACATCGCGGTGGAGTTTTTCACCCTGTCCAAGAGCTACAACATGGCCGGCTGGCGCATCGGTTTCATGGTGGGCAACCCGGAACTGGTCAACGCCCTGGCGCGGATCAAGAGCTACCACGACTACGGCACCTTCACCCCGCTGCAAGTGGCGGCGATTGCGGCGCTGGAAGGCGATCAGCAGTGCGTGAAAGACATTGCCGAGCAGTACCGTCAGCGCCGTAACGTGCTGGTGAAAGGCCTGCATGAGCTGGGCTGGATGGTCGAGAACCCGAAGGCGTCGATGTACGTCTGGGCGAAGATTCCCGAGGCGTACGCCGCAATGGGTTCGCTGGAGTTTGCCAAGAAGCTGCTGCTTGAGGCGAAGGTGTGTGTGTCGCCGGGGATTGGCTTTGGTGAGTATGGCGACGACCACGTGCGCTTTGCACTGATCGAAAACCAGGACCGGATTCGCCAGGCGGTGCGGGGCATCCGGGCGATGTTCCGGGCGGATGGGCTGGTCAAGAAAGCTGACGCCTGACCCGATCCAACGGCAGGAATGATCGTTCCCACGCTCTGCGTGGGAATGCCGCCTTGGACGCTCTGCGTCCGCTTGTGACGCGGAGCGTCACAGGATGCGTTCCCACGCGGAGCGTGGGAACGATCACTTACCGCCTAGACCACCAGCGACAGCAACATGATAAAGCCCAACGCCACCACCGACAGAATGGTCTCCATCGCCGTCCAGGTCTTGAACGTCTCGGCTACGGTCATATTGAAGTACTGCTTCACCAGCCAGAACCCCGCATCGTTGACGTGAGACAGCACCAGCGAGCCCGCCCCCGTCGCCAATACCAGCAACTCGCGGTTCACCCCCGGAATCATCCCCACCACCGGCACTACAATGCCGGCGCCGGTAATGGTCGCCACCGTCGCAGAACCGGTAGCCACACGAATCACCGCCGCCACCAGCCAGGCCAGCAGGATCGGGTTGATCTGCGCGGTCACCGCCATATGGCCGATCACATCACCTACGCCGCTGGTCACCAGCATCTGCTTGAAACCACCACCGGCACCGATGATCAGGATGATCGCAGCCGTCGGCGCCAGGCTGGCGTCGAGCAGCTTGAGGATTTGCTTGGAGCCAATGCCCTGGCGATGGCCAAAGGTGTACAGCGACAACAGCAAGGCCAGCAGCAAGGCGGTGATCGGGTGACCGATCATGTCCATCCAGTTGCGGATCACGTGGCCGTCCGGCAGGGCGACGTCGGCGAAGGTTTTCAGCAGCATCAGGAACACCGGCAGCAGCACGGTGATCAGGGTGATGCTGAAGCTCGGCAGGGTCTTGGATTCCGGTTGCTCACTGGCCAGTTGGTCTACCAGTTCCTGGGACGGGTTGCCCGGAATGTACTTGGCGATAAACGAACCGTAGAGCGGGCCGGCGATGATCGCCGTAGGCAGCGCGACGATCAGGCCGTAGAGAATGGTCTTGCCGATGTCGGCACCGAACACGCCGATCGCCAGCAGAGGGCCCGGGTGCGGTGGCACCAGGCCGTGCACCGCCGACAGGCCGGCCAGCAGCGGAATGCCGATCTTGATCAGCGACACACCGGTACGGCGCGCGACGATAAACACCAGCGGGATCAGCAACACAAAACCGATCTCGAAGAACAGCGGAATGCCCACCAGGAACGCGGCGAACATCATTGCCCACTGCACCTTCTCCTTGCCGAAGGCCCGCACCAGGGTTTGCGCGATCTGATCGGCACCGCCGGAATCGGCCATCATCTTGCCGAGCATCGTACCCAGCGCGAGGATAATCCCGACAAAGCCGAGCACCCCGCCGAAGCCGTCCTGGAAGGCCTTGATGATCTTGTCCACGGGCATGCCCGAGGTCAGGCCGAGAAAGCCTGCGGCGATGATCAGGGCAATGAACGGGTGGACTTTGAACCGGGTGATCAACACGATCAGGCCGATGATGGTCACCACTGCATCGAGCAGCAGATAGGTATCGTGGGACAAGCCAAACATGGGGGTCTCTCCTGTTTGTTGTTGTTATTAAAGCCGGTAAAAAATTCAGTGCAGGCGGACAGCGCTATCTTGTCCGGCAAAAAATTATTTGTTTGGTTCAAAGCCGTGTTCGAGCCACCAGGCATTGGTTTGCTCGGCCAGTTCTTCGACGCTGTCTACGCTGGCGTTGAGGGCCAGGGTCAACGGCTCGCCCACCGGGGATTCCAGGGTGGCGAACTGGCTGTCGATCAGGCTGGCCGGCATGAAATGGCCGGGGCGATGGGATACACGGTCGGCGGCGACTTCGCGGGTCAGCTCCAGAAACACAAACCCCAGGCCCGGCGCGGCTTCGCGCAGGTGGTCGCGGTATTTCTTCTTCAGGGCCGAACAGGTGAGCACCGGATGCTCGCCGGCCTTAAGCGAGCGGCGCAGTTCATCGCACAGGATGTCGAGCCAGCCGGCGCGGTCTTCGTCGTTAAGGGGATGGCCGGCGCTCATCTTTTCGATGTTCGCGGCGGGGTGAAAGCTGTCGCCTTCGATGGCGGTGGCACCGTTCAGCAGGCACAGGGCCTCGCTGACGCTGGACTTGCCACAGCCGGAAACACCCATGATCACGAGGGCAGTAACAGGTTGACTCATGAAACACCTCAAGACGCAGATAGCGCTACCTTTGCACGCTGTAAGGCTAGTGCAAAAACAGGCTTTTCCCGCGCCGTCTTGTCATTTTTATGGAGTGACGCGTGCATCTGCTCCAAAGGTTTGAACGGGAACAGGCATCCCGGCGTTCAAGGATTTGCAGGGTCTTGGAGACAGCGCTACCTTAGTGCCTCGATTTTTGTTTGGCAAGCCGCCTGATGACTCCCAAGAACGATAAAAATACCCGCACCACGGGCCGCCCTACCCTCAATGAAGTGGCCCGCCTGGCTGGCGTCAGCCCGATTACCGCCTCCCGGGCCTTGCGCGGCATCAGCACCGTGGCCACCGAACTGGTGGAAAAAGTGCAAAAAGCAGCCGCCGAACTGAGCTACGTGGTCAACCCGGCCGCCCGTGCCCTGGCATCTGCCCAGAGCCAGTCGGTGGTGGTGTTGGTGCCGTCGCTGTCCAACCTGCTGTTTATCGAAACCCTGGAAGCCATCCACCAGGTGCTGCGGCCCAAGGGCTTTGAAGTGCTAATCGGCAACACCCACTATTCCCGCGACGAAGAAGAAGACCTGCTGCGCAACTACATGGCCTACCAGCCACGGGGCTTGCTGCTGACCGGGTTTGACCGTACGGAAAGTGCCCGGCGCATGGTGGAATCGAGCAATGTGCCGTGTGTGTACATGATGGACCTGGACCCGGGCGCCGGACTGAACTGCGTAGGATTTTCGCAATTGAACGCCGGGGAAACAGCGGCGGCGCATTTGATCTCACGGGGTCGCAAGCGCCTGGCCTACATTGGCGCGCAATTGGACCAGCGGACTTTGCTGCGCGGCGAAGGCTTTCGCCGGGCGTTGCAGCAGGCGGGGTTGTACGACCCGGCGCTGGAAGTGCTGACGCCACGGCCATCGTCGCTGGGCCTGGGTGGTGAGCTGTTCCTGCAGTTGCTGGCCAGCCATCCGGATGTGGACGCGATCTTCTTTGGCAACGACGACCTGGCTCAAGGTGCGCTGCTGGAAGCGCTGCGCCATGGCATCAAGGTGCCGGAGCAGATCTCGGTGCTGGGCTTCAATGACCTGCCGTCTTCCTCGTTCATGGTGCCGCGTTTGAGCAGCATCAGCACCCCGCGCGAAGCCATTGGCCGGCGGGCGGCAGAGCATTTGTTGACGGTGATGGCCGGCAACAAGATCGCCCGACCGGTGGTGGACATGGGGTTTGAGTTGAAGGTGCGCGAGAGTACCTAGACCGGTCCTGTAAGGAGAGACTCATAGGGGGCCACCGGTAAAACGTTCTACGCTAGCCCCTGCGAGCATGAAAATCCACTGTAACTTCTGACAGTATACAAACCTGTGAGGGGCTCCTCTAATCAAGCAACTATCCAGCAAGAAGAGATAGCAAACTGCACGTTAGATGGAGCACCTCGACCATGAAACATGAAAGAAATAACGTAGCGCCCGCAAGGGGAATATTTAATGTTAGCCAATCCGTAGATGGACCTTTCGAGGCTACCAGCATCGAGTTTTCTTATGGCGAGGGCGATCTGTGGTTTTCGGGCCGGTATGTTGATGGATTAGGAAGAGTTCAGCTTATTACGCTTCTCCTGCCTGCCAAGGAAGGTTCATTTTCGGGCAAATTCAACGCTGACGGCGCCGCCTACTACATGCACGAACCCGATAATAATCCGGTCTTCTGGGATTCAGAGTCAGGCGAATACCACGTCACAATTATTACAATACCTGGACATATAACCGGAACTTTCGAATTTACTGGCGTAGCTAGGAAGTTTGCCGGCGACTTCAATTTTTTTACCAAAGGCATTCATGAGTAATGTACAAACCGAACCGGTTTGGGTTGACACTGCGCGAACGCATACAGGCGGTAGCTGTAGGAAGTGGCTGGTGTTGATGGCAGCGCCTTGCTCCGTTACCTACAGGTACGTCAGAATCCGCCGGCTTGTGCGCCTGGGTAGGGCTCTCTAAGGTTGCCCGGTCGCTGAATTTCTCAGTGATCGGGTTTAGTAGCCCGAGCAGCCCCATACAAATGTGCATGAGCTTCATCTGTCGGACTTACCTGTCTGTGCTTGATGGTGGCTGTGCGCAGGGCGCCCTCGTGGCGCGCCGGGTTTTTGTGTGGGTCTACCGGTCTACTAACCTGCGTGCAGCCGCCACCCTTTCGTTTAGTAGCGATCAGGTGGTGGCCCAGTTAGAGATCCTACCTATGTTCAAAGCAACTCCAAATCCCCCCACCTTATTCACCGTCAGCCCCGACGCCAGCAGCGAAAGCCTGATCGCCAACAGCTACGAGACGTTTTCCTCGGTCAGCACATTATTGCTCGACCTGTCTGATGAACTCACCGGCAAAGACCGCGACACGGCATTGGCGATTCACCAATTGAGTGAGTTGGGCGTACTGCTGATGGGCAAGCTGATGGACCAGGAATCACCACTGATCTGACAGACCGCACGCGGTCAAACTGTGGGAGCGGGCTTGCTCGCGAATGCGGTGTGTCAGCCGAGCTTTCCATCACTGATACACCGCATTCGCGAGCAAGCCCGCTCCCACATTTTTGATCCTGCCCACTTAACAACCTCGCCGTGCCTTCTGGCCCCTGCTAAATTGCCCCCTGCCTTCTCACCCTCGTCAGGAAAGCACCATGGGCCATTCGCTGAAAATCCTCGGTCGCACTTCTTCCATCAACGTGCGAAAAGTCCTGTGGACCTGCCAGGAACTGGATATCCCCTACGACCGCGAAGACTGGGGCATCGGCTTCGCCTCCACCCAGTCCCCCGAATTCCTGGCCCTGAACCCCAACGCCCAAGTCCCGGTGATCATCGACGACAACGGCGTGCTGTGGGAATCCAACACCATCTGCCGCTACCTCGTGAGCCTGCACCAACGCCACGACCTGTTGCCCACCGAGCCGGTCGCCCGTGCGAGGGTCGAGCAATGGATGGACTGGCAAGCCACCGAACTCAACCCGTCGTGGGGCTACGCCTTCCACGCTCTGGTACGCAAGAACCCGGACTACCAGGACCCGCAACGCATCAAAGCCGGGGTAAAAAGCTGGAACGACAAGATGGGCCTGCTTGAAGAGCAACTGATCAAAACCGGCGCCTACGTCGCCGGTAACGACTTCACACTCGCCGACATCCTCATCGGCCTGTCGGTGCACCGCTGGTGGATGACGCCCATGGAGCATCCGTCCTACCCGGCGGTCAGCGCTTACTACGAAACCCTCAGCCAACGCCCCGGCTTCAAAACCTTCGCCCTCGACGGCCACAACTAAAAACAAGGACTACACAATGAACGGACTCAACGTACTACTCACCGGCGCCTGTGGCCGCATCGGCAAGACGTTTTTCGGAGCGTCGAAAGACCGCTACCGCTTCACCCTCACCGACCGCATCGAGCCGGATTTCGCCCTCGGCGAGCACCGTTTCATCCACGCCGACCTGAGCGACAAAACCGCCCTCGCCGCCCTGCTCGACGGGATTGACGTGATCGTGCACCTGTCGGGCATCCCCCACGCCAGCGCGACCTTCGACGAGTTGTTGCCCAACAATATCCTGGCCACCACTTACCTGTTCGAAGCCGCCGTGGCCGCAGGTGTGAAGCGCCTGGTGTTCGCCAGCAGTGCCCAGACCATCGAAGGCTACCCGGTAGACCGGCAGATCACGCCGGGCATGCCTGTATTGCCCGCCAACCTGTACGGCGTGAGCAAATGCTACGGCGAAGCCCTGTGCGGTTTTTACGCGGCCAAAACCCCGCTCTCCACCATCGCCCTGCGCATCGGTGCGTTTGAATTCCCCGAAACCCACGACCTGAACAACGCCCGCGATCTCAGCGCCTGGCTCAGCCCCCGCGACGCCGTGCAACTGCTGCAACGCTCGGTGGAAACCATCGGGGTGAAACACCTGATCGCCCATGGCATTTCCAATAACCGTTTCAAACGCCTGGACCTCAGCGAAACAACCCGTGTGCTGGGTTACCAACCGGTGGATGATGCGTTCCAGGAATTCGAGATCCCGATCACTTACTGAGTCTTCTGCCCATGTCTTCACCCTCTCTTGCAGACGGTATCGACCCGATCCGCGCCGCGCACATCAGCGCGCGCATTGATCGGTTGCCCGCCGTCGCCACTGTCTGGCGCCTGGTGGCGCTGCTGTCGATTGGCGGCTTTTTCGAGCTGTATGACTTGTTCCAGACTGCCTATATCAGCCCCGGCCTGATCAGTGACGGAATTTTCCACACCGGCAGCCAGGGCGTATTCGGCTTCTCCGACCAGGCGGCCTTTGCCTCGGCGACCTTTCTCGGCCTGTTCCTCGGCGCCAGCCTGCTCAGCCCGATTGCCGACCGCTACGGGCGCCGGGCGATCTTCACCTTTGCGTTGATCTGGTACACCGTCGCCACCGTGTTGATGGGTATCCAGACCTCCGCCCTGGGCATCATCTGCATGCGTTTCCTGGTGGGCATCGGCCTGGGCATCGAACTGGTGACCATCGACGCCTACCTCTCGGAACTGGTGCCCAAGCGCATGCGCAGCTCGGCGTTTGCCTTTGCGTTTTTCATCCAGTTCCTGTCGGTGCCGGCGGTGGCGTTGATGTCGTGGTGGCTGGTACCCCAGGCACCGTTCGGGATTTCCGGCTGGCGCTGGGTAGTGGTGAGCAGTGCGGTATTTGCGCTGTTTATCTGGCAACTGCGCAAGCGCCTGCCGGAATCGCCGCGCTGGCTCGCACAAAAAGGCCGTTTCGAGGAAGCCGGGCAGATCATGGACAACCTCGAAGCGCGCTGCCGGAAAGACCACGGCAAGCCACTCGATGAGCCGGAACCGCAAGCCGTCAGCGTGCAGGGCCAAGGGCGCTTCGCCGATATCTGGCAACCGCCGTACCGGCGCCGGGCGTTGATGCTGATTGTGTTTCATGTGTTCCAGGCCATCGGTTTTTTTGGCTTCGGCAACTGGCTGCCGGCCCTGCTCTCGGGCCAGGGCGTGAGCGTCACTCACAGCCTGGGCTATGCCTTCATCATCACCCTCGCCTACCCGTTGGGGCCGCTGCTGTTTGTGAAGGTGGCGAACCGGTTTGAGAACAAATGGCAGATTGTCGGCTCGGCGCTCGGCGCGGTGATCTTCGGCAGTTTGTTCGCGCTGCAAACCACCGCCGTGGGCCTGGTGATCTGCGGGGTGATGATCACCTTCTGCAACGCCTGGCTGAGTTTCAGTTATCACTCCTACCAGAGCGAACTGTTCCCCACCAACATCCGCGCCCGGGCGGTGGGTTTCTGCTATTCGTTCAGCCGGTTGTCGACGGTGTTCAGCAGCCTGTTGATCGGCGTGATCCTCGAACACCTCGGCACGCCCGGCGTGTTGGCGTTTATCGCCAGCAGCATGTTGATCGTGATGATCACCATCAGTTGGTTCGGCCCGCGCACCCGCAACCTGGCGCTGGAGAACATTGCCCACTAGCGGCAAACAATGGCCGGCGGCACGCCAACGCTTGCCGACGGTAGCGGCCCAAAGCCCCGTAAACACGGGGCCATACCACTGGGCACGCTAATTGCTCCACCTGTGGCACCGCCCACATCCACAGGTGTCCTGATCATGCTGATCAACAACAACCCCCAGGCTCAGTCGACGATCCAACGCATCAAGCGCGCAGACATGGACCCGGCCAACGCCGCGGCCAGCGCGCTGTACAGCGGTGCTGCGCAAAACGTGCAACAGGGCACTACCACTGTATCGACCACACAGGCAGCGGCCGACGCCACTGCCGACAACATCAATGCCGCCTTCGCCAAGACCCGTGTGCAGTTGCAAGCCACCACCGCAACCGCCTCGACCACCGATACGGCCAAGACTGACTCCACCACGTCGGCCCGCAGTGACTTCACCGACTACATGAAGAAAAGCCCGGCTGAGCGCATCCGCGAGCAACTGCTCAAGGAACAGGGTTTGACCGAGGATGATGTGAAGAACATGCCTCAGGACAAGCAGGATGCTATTTCCAAGGAAGTCGCCGCACGCCTGAAGGACCAACAGGCGCAGCAGGTAGCGGCGAAAACCGCTGACCCGCAGGCGCAGACGGTGAAAGAAACCCTGGCTGCGATCTAAGCCACACCACAAACCAAATGTGGGAGCGGGCTTGCTCGCGAATGCGGTGTGTCAGTCAATCCATGTGCTGACTGACACACCGCATTCGCGAGCAAGCACGCTCCCACACAAGCTCATTCCACATTTGATCTGCGGTGTTACTGCAATTGCAGTGTCGAGTTGAACTGACTGATCGCATCCACCACATGCCGTGACCCTTCCTGAATCTCCAGGATCACCTGCCCCGCCTCATTCGCCAGCTCCACCCCAAGCCCCGTGCGGCTCAGGCTCGATTGCATGCTCGACACCGCGCTGATCGACAGGTCGTGGTTCTTGCGCACCACATCCACAATTTCGATCGTCGCCTGGCTGGTTCGCGCCGCAAGGCTGCGCACCTCATCCGCCACCACCGCAAACCCGCGCCCATGCTCGCCCGCTCGGGCCGCTTCGATTGCGGCGTTCAGCGCCAGCAGGTTGGTCTGGTCGGCGATGCCGCGGATGGTCTGGACGATGGTGCCGATGATGTCCGACTGCTTGCTCACTGCGTCGATGCTCACGGCCGCTTCGTTAAGGTCACGGGAAATTTCTTCGATGATCTGCACGGTCTGCTGCACCACTTCCGAACCCTTGCGGGCGCAGGCGTCGTTTTGCACCGAGGTGGCGTGAGCCGAGTCGGCAGCCGTGCGCAAGGTGGTGACCTGGTCGGTGATGTCGCTGGCGAACTTCACCACTTTGTACAGGCGCCCGTTGGCATCGAAGATCGGGTTGTAGGAGGCTTCCAGGAACAGCGTTTGGCCGAATTTGTCTTTGCGCTCAAACCGGTGGGAGTGATATTCGCCGCGATTGAGCGAGGCCCAGAATGCCTTGTAGGCCGGCGAATCGGTCTCACCGCGATGACAAAACAGACTGTGGTGCTGGCCGACGATTTCACTGAGGGAATATTTCACCGTCTTCAGGAAGTTGTCGTTGGCATTCAGGATCTGGCCTTGCGGGGTGAATTCAATGACCGCCATGGAGCGGCCGATGGCGTCGATCAGGCTCTGGTTTTCATGCTCGCGGTGAATCCGCGCCGAGATGTCCGAGGCCACCTTGATCACGCTTTGCACCTGGTTGTCGGCACCGATTACCGGCATGTAACTGGCCTCCAGCCACACTTCCTGACCATGCTTGTTCAACCGCATGAAGGTGCCACTGAGGGGCTCGCCCCGCGCCAGGTCGCGCCAGAGCTTGGCGTAGGCGTCGGTGTGGGTGTAGGCCTCTTCGCAGAAAATCCGGTGATGCTTGCCGCGAATTTCTTCGGCGCGGTAGCCCATGGTCTTGCAGAAATTTTCATTGGCATCCAGCACGATGCCGTCGCGATCAAACTCGATCATTGCCATGGAACGGCTGATGGCGGCCAATTTGGCTTTGGCTTCGGTAAGGGCGCAGGAGAAACGTTCGATTTCCAGCAGGTCGGATTTGTGTTGGCGGTTGAACATGTCAGATCACCCTTTATTTTCCCGACGCCCACGCGGGCGCATTCCATTCACGGTTTGAATCTAGATCGAAGACCTTTATGGGGAAACCTATCCGAAACGCTTTATATGCCGAGCGTCATCAACGGTTCTGGGTGAGCATAGACAGGCGTTGGCGCTATGCAAGGCCACTAGTCAGCCAGCATTTGCAACAAAGCATTAACCACTGCGGAGGGCGGTTGGTGGCGTGATGTCACCAACGCAAACTCGCGATGCACCGGCTCCGCCAGGGGCATGATGCGCAAGCCTTGGCGCTGGGCCGGCAGGGTCATCTCGGGCACCAGCGTCACTCCCACGCCTTCACGCACCAGGCTGAAAGCGCTGTTCCATTCGCGCACTTCCACCCGCACCTCGCGCAGCACCAGGCCGGCTTCCTGCGCCAGGCTGCGGGCGTTGACGGTGCAGCCGCCGGTGGCAAGCACGAACGGTTGCTCCACCAACTCTTCCAGCGTGACCGTTGCCTGCGCCGGGCGCCGGGAAAACCCGTGGGCCATCGGCAGCACCGCCACCCAGTTATCGCGCCCCAGCACGGCGGCATTGCGCTCGGACGGCGGGTTGAGCACCACGCCCAGGTCGATCAGATTCGCGTCGAGCAAGGTGTTCACTTCATCGTCGGTCACTTCCAGGGCCGTGACCTCGATGCCGGGATAAAGCTGGTTGAACCGACGCAGCAGCGGCGGCAGGAACACCGCCAGCACCATGGGGAAACTCGCGATGCGAATCGTCCCACGCAGCATCGGCCGCGCTTCGTCCACGGTGGTGCGAATCGCCTGCAACGCTTCCAACATCACCCGCGCCTGCTCGATCACTTGCAGGCCCAGGGCGGTAGGCACGGTCTGACGCGCCTCACGCACAAACAACTGCGCACCGAGGTTGGCCTCCATGGCCGCCATCGCCTGGCTGGCGGCGGACTGAGTCATGCCCACTCGTTCGGAGGCGGCAGTGATGCTGCCGTTGTCCGCCACGGCCACCAGCAGGCGCCAGTGCATCAGGTTCATCATGGCAGTAGCTGTCCTTATGGCAGGATTCTGAAAGATTAATTTTACCCAAGGTGCCATGCCCACGAGACTGAAGGCAACTGTCCTGCGGAGTTGCCCCGATGAAGCTGTATTTTTCCCCGAATGCCTGTTCCCTCGCCTCCCATATCGCGCTGCGGGAATTGGCCCTGCCGTTTGAATTGATTCGCGTCGACAACCAGAAAAAGCTCACGGCTGACGGTGATGATTTCCTGCAGATCAACCCCAAGGGCTATGTGGCCGCACTGCAACTGGACAACGGCGAGGTACTGACCGAAGGCGCGGCCATCCTGCAATACCTGGCCGACCGGGTACCCGCAGCGGGCCTGGCGCCGGCCAATGGCAGCTGGGAGCGGGTGCGTTTGCAGGAATGGCTGAACTTTGTCTCCAGCGAGATTCATGGCGGGCTGGGAGTGTTGTTCAAGGACGCGATTCCCGATGAGGTGAAGGCGCTGTTCAAGGCCACGCTGTTCAAGCGTTTTGCGATTCTGGTACAGACCCTGGAGCGCCAGGATTACCTGCTGGGCGCGCAGTACTCAGTGGCGGATGCGTACCTGTTTGTGGTGCTGCGCTGGGCGGGGTTGTTTGATATCGACTTGCAGCAGTGGCCGGCGTTGGCGAAGTTTCAGCAGCGTGTCGGCGAGCGGCCGGCGGTGATTGCCGCCCTGGCCGCTGAAAATCCATGACCTGAAATGCGATCAACCTGTAGGAGCTGGCTTGCCTGCGATAGCGATGGTGAATCCAACACCGCTATCGCAGGCAAGCCAGCTCCCACATTGGGTCTTCATAGTTTTAGAGAATGGGTTTCAAGCCATCGTTTTCGATGAATGCACTTAACGCCAACACATCCACCGACCCCGAACGGTCCTGATCCAGGTGCGCCACCTGGCGGCGCACCGCCTGATGAATACGCCGGGTGCCCTGCCCCAGTTGAACCGTGCCGCGCAGGTCTACCGCCTGCGCCGCCACGATCAACTCAATGCTGCCCAGCCACACCACGCGCTGCACCAGTTGCCGGGTTTTCTCGACCACCGCCAGCGCCTGCCCCGCATAATCTTCCACGCGATCCGCCACCGGCACGCTCACCGCCGGGATCGGATTGGCCAAGTGCCCGATCTCCGCCACCAACGCCGAACCGGTGCGCTGCAAGGCGGCCATGCCCACGTGCCCGGGCTGGTTGATCAGAAAGCGCGGCAGTTCACTGGAGGCCGGCGACAGCAACTTGGCAATCCGCTCGGCGCTGCACACCGCCACGCGGCTCAACGCCAGGCCCAAGCCTTCGGCCGCCAGCGCGAGATGGGTGCTGTCGAAATTGGCCGTGGCCAGCACCAACACGTCTTCGCTGATCAACGCCGGATTGTCCGCGCCGCTGGCCAGTTCCAGTTCGATCAACTCGCGTAACGCCTGCACTGCCTGTTGTGCCGCGCCTTGAACCACCGTGGCACAGCGAAAGCTCAGCGGGTCCTGTAGCCGACGCGGGTTATCGGCCAATTCGCCGCCCGCCAGCAACTCCAGCAACGCCGCTGATTGCCCGCTTTGCCCCGGCGCCGGGCGCAACCGCGAAGCCCAAGGCTGGAACGGACTGAGGTTGGCCCGATAGCCTTCACACGACAACGCCAGCCCCGCCAACACGGCCTGCAATGCCTGTTCGGCCTCGGCCACCAGCAACGCGCCAAGGCCGATGCTCGCGGAGTTGGCCGACACCAGCGCCAGGCCATCCTTGCCCGTCAATGGCACGTTCAGCGCCAGGCTCAAATGCGCCAACGGCGCCAGGTCGCTCTCGCCCAACGAGCCGAGCAACGGCACCGCGGGCTCCATGCCGCAGTTGAGTAAAGCCAACAGCGCCTGCGCCGCACCCGGCGAAATACCCGAACGCCCCTGGGCCAACCCGGCCAAGCGGGCTGCGGTGATCGCGCGTAATTCCTCACGCTTGGCCAGGCGGCCAACGCCCACCGCACGCCCCAAAGGAATGTTTGCCTGCACCGGCGCAACCTGCGTATCCACCGCCGCACCGAGGCCGGTGGTCACCCCGTAAATCGGCGTGCCTTCAGCCACAAGGCGCAGCAACAGTCGATGCCCTTCGTCGATACGTTGGCGGGCCGCATCGCTGAAGTCAGCCGGTGCGTCTTGGCGGGCAATCGACAGCAAATCCTCAATCGTCAAACCGGCGGGATCGAAGTGAATCATGCCCAGCGCAACCGCTGGCCGATCCCCAGGCGTCTGGATTTTTCCAGCAGTGCGTGGCCCAGGGCGATATCGCTGAGGCTCAAGCCACGGTGCCAGAACAGGATGGTTTCCTCGGGGGTTTCCCGGCCGGTCTTCAAGCCGGCGACGATCTGCCCCAACTCGGCATGCAAGGTCTCGGCGCTGAGTTTTCCGGCGTCGACATGGGCGCGCAATGCGCCGAACATCCCGCCCTTGCACTGGCCCCAATCGTCCACCACCAGCTTGTGCATGATGTCGGTCAACGACAGTTCCACCGCGCTCATGGTGCCGTAGGGCACGACGAAGGCACCGGGCTTGATCCACTCGGTGTGCAGCAACGGTTGCGGCTGATCCAGGCGTGAAGCTTCCACCACGATGTCGGCGCCGCGCACCGTGGACTCCCAGTCGTCGGTGACAATCACCGGCTTGCCGAGGTCGCGGCGCAGGCGTTCGGCGAAGGCTTCGCGGCTTTCACTGCGGCGCGAGTGCACGCGGATTTCGTCGAAGTCGAACAGGTGGTCCAGCAGCCGCACGTTCCAATACGCCGTGCCACGGGCACCGATGTGCGCGAGGACTTTACTGTCGGGACGGGCCAGGTATTTGGCACCGATGGCGGTGACGGCGCCGGTGCGCATGTCGGTAATCGCCGAGGCGTCCAGGATGGCCTTGGGGATGCCGGTGGCCGGGTCCAGCAGGTTGAGAATCGCCAGTTCCGAGGGCAGGCCCTTGCGGTAGTTATCGACAAAGTCGCCCACCACCTTGACCCCGGCGTAGCCGATTGCGCCGCCCAATACACCGCGCAGCACGTTGAAGTGGCCGTTGATTTCACCGCCGGGAATCAGGTGCATGCGCGGCTCGATCACCGCCTCGCTGCGGCCCTGGATCGCCAGGCTGGATTCGATGGCGTTGAGGATTTCGTCGTTGGTCAGGGCCAGTTCGTCGATGTCCAGGCCGTTGAGGAAGTCGATGTAGATCGGTTGCATGGTCTGCTCACTGATGGGTTGCGAAGGTCGATGCTGAAGATGCTTTTATGGGGTGAGGGAGATTGCTTTGGGGAGGGAGCTTGTTGTGGCGAAGGAGCTTGTTGTGGCGAAGGAGCTTGTTGTGGTGAGGGAGCTTGCTGTGGCGAGGGAGCTTGCTCCCGCTGGAGTGCGCAGCGCTCCCGCTTTTTTTGGGGCCGCTACGCAGCCCAGCGGGAGCAAGCTCCCTCGCCACAACAGCTCTTTCCCTAAAGCAAGCTCCCTTGCCACAGCAAACTCCCCCCACAGCAAGCTCCCTTGCCACAGGGATCAAGTTAAGGGGCCTTGAACACAACCTGCTGCACATCGACCTTTTTCGGGATCAGGCCGTTGGCAAAAAACGCGTCGGCCGTACGTTGCTGGTTGGCGATATCCACCGCTTCCAATGGCCGGCTCGGCGTCGGCGAGCGGTGCTGGAAGTAACTCTCCACCACCGCCGGCTGCAAGCCCAATGTCTTGGCCATCAGCGCGACGCTTTCGTCATGCTGGTCCAGCGACAACCGCTGCGCCTGGGCAAACACCTTGAGAATCGCCGCAATCGCCTGCGGGTGCTGCTTGGCAAACGGCCCGCTGGCGATGAAGAAACTGCCCGCCGGGTTCAGCCCCTGGCCATCCCCCAGCACCTTCGCCGAACCGTCCACCACGGCCGCCGAGTAGTACGGGTCCCACACCACCCAGGCGTCGACCTTGCCTTGTTCAAACGCGGCACGGCCGTCGGAGGGCGACAGGTACACCACGTTCACGTCCTTCCACTGCAAGCCGGCACGCAGCAAACTTTTGAGGAACAGGTTGTGGGCGCTGGAACCCTTGAGCAACGCCACGCGCTTGCCCTTGAGTTCGGCCACGCTTTGCACGGTGCTGTCCTTGGGCAGCAGGATGGCTTCGGTGCGCCCGTCATTGGGCTCGACGCCGATGTAGCGAATGTCGATGCCGGCAGCCTGGGCGAAGATCGGCGGGATGTCGCCGATATTGCCGATGTCGATGCTGCCGCCATTTAGGGCTTCGATCAGCGGCGGGCCGCCGAGGAATTCGATCCACTCGACCTTGGTGCCCGGCAACCCTTGCTCGAACAGGTGATGCTCACGGGCGAGCACCATGCTCACCGAGCTTTTCTGGTAGCCGACGCGCAGGGTGGCCGGTTCTGCCGCCAGCAGCGGCCCGGCGCACAGTGCCAGCAGTGTGGCTGCGATGAACTTGCGCATCAGAGACTCTCCTTGACCTTGGCCGCGACGTCCGCCGGCACCCACTGCTGCCAGACCTGCGGCTGTTCTTTCAGGAACGCTTCGGCCACCTGGCGCGGCGCGGTGCGTTTCTCGGCCATTTGCGCGAGGATGCCGTTGAGCAGGTCAATCGGCAGGTCGACTTTTTCAAAGAACGTCACCAGTTGCGGGTACTGCGCCTTGAACGGCGCCGACACGCCAATCGCCAGGTGCGCTGGCATCGAACGAGTACCGATGGGGTGCGGGTTGTTGGCGTCGGCCAGGGTCTTCCAGGCTTCGGCGTTGAACGGTGGTTCTTCCAGTTTGATCAACTTGAAGCGCCCCAGCAGTGGCGTCGGCGACCAGTAGTAGAACAGCACCGGCTTGCCGCGACGGATCGAGGATGCAACCTCGGCATCCAGCGCCGCGCCGGAACCGGTGCGGAAGTTGACGTAGGTGTCGGTCAGGCCATAGGCCTTGAGCTTCTGGCTGTTGACGATCTCCGAGGTCCAGCCGGTGGGGCTGTTGAGGAAGCGCCCACGGGTCGGGTCTTCGGGGTCGCGGAACACGTCTTTGTAGCGGGCCAGGTCGGCGACGGATTTAAGCTCCGGGGCCAGGGGTTTGATGCCCCGTTCGGCGTCGCCCTTGATCACGTACTCCGGCACCCACCAGCCTTCGGTGGCGCCTTTGACGGTGTCGCCCAGGCCGAACACCTTGCCTTCGCTTTCGGCCTTGACCCACGCCGGACTGCGCCCGGCCCACTCTTCGCCGATCACCTGGATATCGTCCTTGGCCAGGGCGGCCTCCAGGCTCACGGTGCTGCCGGGCAAGGTGTCGGTGGGCAGGCCATAGCCTTTCTCGACGATCAGGCGCAGCACTTCGGTGATCAGGCTGCCGCTTTCCCAGGTGATGTCACCGAAGTGGATCGGTTTGGCAGGTTCGGCGGCCGTGGCTGATTGTGCCAGGACGGTGAGTGCCAATAGCGAGCCACCGAGCAGGTTCTTGATTGTTTTCATGTGTTACCTCGTGGTGATTCCATGAAGAGTGCTCTTGTGGCGAGGGAGCTTGCTCCCGCTGGACTGCGCAGCAGGCCCAAAGTGCTTGGGGCCGCTACGCGCCCCAGCGGGAGCAAGCTCCCTCGCCACAGGTTTTGCATCAGGGTTTAAAAGTCATAACTGAGCCGCGTGTAGTAAAACGCCCCTTCCGGCGCCGTCGGCGACAGGTAGCTGTATTGCTGGCCCGGGGTCTGGCGCAAACGGGTGTTGTAGTCGTCAGGCTTGCTGTCGAACAGGTTGTTGACGCCCACCGACACCCGCAGTTGTTTGGTGAAGGCGTAGTTCACGTCCAGGTCGGTGGTCCATTGCGCGCCGAAGGTCTGGTCGTACTGGGCGTTGGCTTCGCTGGACGCATATTTGCGGTACTTGCCGTAACGGGTTTCGTTGAGGGCGATGGTCCATTGGTTGAGCTTGTGGACCGCGCCAAACACCAGCTTGTCTTCCGGGTAACCGTGCTCCAGGAAGCCACGGGATTCACGGGTCAGCACTTCGAAGCCGTTGGGGTTTTCGTGGACCTTTTCGATAGTGGTGCGGGCCTTGGTGTAGCCCGCCGACAGGTTCAGGTTGCCGAACTGCTCAAGGTCCAGGTTGTACTTGCCCACGATGTCGACGCCGCGGGTGCGGGTGTCGGCGGCGTTGGTCATGAACTGCGCCCAGGAGTACTGGCCGTAGCCGGCGTCCTTGAGGATCTGCTCGGCCAGCGGCCCGGAAATGCCACCGCTGAACAGCAGGCGGTCACGAATCGAAATCTGGTAGGCGTCGATGGTCAGCGAGGCCTGGTCGGTTGGGCGCAGCACCAGGCCCAGGGAGAAGTTGGTGGACTTCTCGGGCTTCAGCGGCTGCGCACCGAGGGCACGGGCGGCCGGGTTGTCGGCCGGCAGCATGCGGGTCAGCACCGGGTTGCCGTTGGCGTCGAGGTTGGTGGTGGTGGTCCAGGAGGTGCCGATCTGGCCCAGGCTGGGCGCGTGGTAGGCATTGTTGACCGTGGCCCGCAGGCCGACTTTCGGGGTGAAGTCATAGCGCGCCGAGAGTTTGCCGGTGGTGGCTGAACCGAAGTCCGAGTAGTGCTCGGTACGCCCGGCAATGCCCACCTGGAGCTTGTCGGTGACCTGGTTTTCCAGGCCGAAATACACGCCGCCCACATCACGCTTGAAGGTGCCGGCGTCGTCCGGGGTCAGGCCCGAGGCCTGCACCGCACCAACCTGCACGCCGTCGATGCCACCGTAGGAATAGGAATCGTAGTCGCCGGCCTCCAGCCGGTATTGCTCATGCCGGTAGGCGACGCCCGCTGAAACGGTGAGTGGATGGCTCGACCAGTCGACGTTCAGATCCTTGGCGTAATCCAGGGTGATGTTGGTCTGGTCGTTGACCAGGGTGGCGACGTTGAACTTGGTCGGGCTGTTGATCCCGTAGCTCGGGTTGACGGTGTTGAAAGCCAGTTCGTCG
The DNA here is from genome assembly GCF_013385765.1 of Pseudomonas sp. C8002. Taxonomy (NCBI): domain Bacteria; kingdom Pseudomonadati; phylum Pseudomonadota; class Gammaproteobacteria; order Pseudomonadales; family Pseudomonadaceae; genus Pseudomonas; species Pseudomonas sp. C8002. Next base: position 46,173 of record NZ_JACAPJ010000003.1, on the reverse strand, counting down.
TGCTCGTCGCGGCCATAGGTGGCGCTCAAATCGAAGCGGCCGATGCTCTCGTCTTCATAGCGGGTGCCGACGGTGACGGCGCCGTCTTCATAGCGATAGCGGTATTTCGGGATGGTGCCGTTGGGGTAGATCCCGGCCACGTTGTTCGGGCTGCTGGCCAGCAGCGGCGGCGTGTTGTTTACCGAAGTGTCCTGGCCGAAGGTGGCGAAACTGTAGAGGCGCCATTGGTCGTTCAAGCCGATTTCGGCGTTGGCCGCCAGGTTGTATTTGTCGCGCCCGGCACCGCCCCAGCGCGGGTCTTGTACCTGGCCATCGGCGACGTATTTGTCGCCGATGTCATCGGGTTTGTTGTTCAGGGTGTTGAAGCTCAGGGTCAGGAAACCATCCCCCGGCAAGCCGATGCCGTACCAGCCATCGGTGGTTTTGCTGAAGCCGTCGCCCTGGGCGTATTTGCCCAGTTGGGTGTTGATGCCGCCACCGCTGTCGCGCTCCTTGAGCACGATGTTGACCACCCCCGCCACCGCGTCCGAACCGTATTGCGCCGAGGCACCGTCGCGCAGCACTTCGACGTGGTCGATGGCGCTGATGGGGATCATGTCGAGGTCCACCGGCTGCGCGCCAATGAACGGCACGCCACCGGAAATGTTCACCACCGCCGAGGTGTGCCGGCGCTTGCCGTTGATCAGCACCAGGGTCTGGTCCGGGGACAAGCCGCGCAGGGAGGCGCCTTTCGGATCCTGGCCGCGGGTGGCGCTGTTGTTCTGTGGAAAGTTGAACGAGGGCAGCAGTTGGAACAGCGCCTGGTTGAGGCTGGTGGCGCCGGTTTGCTTGAGTTCTTCGGCGTTGATCACATCCACCGGGGCGCTGCTGGTGAGGGCCGTGGCGTCACTGCGACGGGTACCGATGGCGACCACACGGTCGAGGGTCGGCGCCTGGGCTTCGGCGGTTTGCGCCTTGATGCTGTTGCTGGCAGGCGCGACTTTGGCGCCTTCCTTGATGATGAATGCACCGTCCGGGCTGACCTGGACTTGCAGGCCGGTGCCCTTGAGCGCGGCGTCTACCGCCTGTTGCGCCGACAGCGAACCGTCGACCCGCGCCGAGGAATAGTTGCCCAATTGTGGCGTGAAGGAAATCACCTGGCCGCTCTGGCGGCTGATGTTCAGCAGCACTTCGTCCAGCGGGCCGGGCGCGATGTGGTAGACCTGGCGCGCCTCTTCGGCGCTGGCAGCGAAAGACAGGAACAGACTGGCCAACGGCACCAGGGCAAAGGTTCGAAGCGGTGTACGGTTGAATGGGCTCACGTTGGCTCCCCCCAAGGAAACTCCTGAGCGCTGCTCCCCGCAGCGCTTACGGGAGTGATGTGGGATGGCCGGGGGAAAACTTGCAGATCGTTTGGTTATGTCGTTAGAACCGACATTCGGAAACGACGCGGTCAACTGTGGGAGCTGTCGAGCTTTAGCGAGGCTGCGATGGTATCGCTGCGGTACATCTGCGAGGCCGAGGTGCTCGCATCGCAGGCAAGCCAGCTCCCACATTGACCGAGGTGAACCGTTTTCAGGCGGCACTGACGGTCACCCACAACCCGGTCCGGCGGGTGATGTGGATCGGCAGAGTGCGTGCCAGGGTGTCGAGGATCTGGTCGGGATTGTCGAGGCGGTACAGGCCGCTGACCCGCAACCCTGCCACCGCCGGATCGAGGCGCAGCACACCGTTGTGATACGGGCGCAGTGCGTCGATCACTTCCACCAGCGGGCGGTCGCGCACTTGCAGGAAACCGTCGATCCACGCCGTCGCCCCCGAGGAACTGGCCAGCACCGGGCCGAAGCCGAAGCGGTCATAAGTTACCTCGTGCCCGGCCTCCAGTTGCAGGCGTTCGCCGTTCTGGCCGTCGATCTCCAAGGCGCCGTTGAGCGCCACCACATGGCCCTGCCCTTCGCGCTCGCGCAGCAACAGGCGATTGCCCAAGGCATGCAGTCGAGCTTGATTGGTCTGGATGAAAAACGGTCGGTTGCTGTCCCTGGCAATCTTCACCAGCAACTCGCCATCGCGCAGGCGCACCACGCGGTGTTGTGGGTCGAACTGGATGTCGGCGGCACTGCGGGCGTTGAGCAGTAACTCGCTGCCATCCGCCAGCGCTACAGTGCGCCGTTCGCCGGTGCCGGTGCGGATATCGGCGGTCAAATCCTCCACCACCGGCCGGGCCAGCCAACCGGCGCCCAGCACCAGGCCAGCGCCCACCAGGGCGCCGCGCAATACGGTGCGGCGGCTGGATGGCGCGTCCAGTGCCTGCTGCAATACCTTGCCGCTGACGCCTTGGGCCTGCGGAATTTGAAACACACCGAGGCGGGTTTCCAGTTGTTGGCACAAGGCTTCGTGACGCGGGTCTGCGGCGCGCCACTGATGGTAACGCTGCCAGTCGGCGGCACTCGCCTCGCCGGAGCGCAGCAACACCACCCAGCGAGTGGCGCTGTCGATCAGGTCGTCGCTCATTCCAAGCACAGCCGCAGGCAGCGGTTGACGGCACGGGTCATGTAGTCGCTGACCGAGCGTAGGGAAATGCCCAGCTCGGCCGCGATTTCCGGGTAGGTCAGGCCATTGAGTTGCGACAGCAGAAAGGTCGCCTTGACCTTGGCCGGCAAGCCGTCGAGCAACTGGTCGATGGCCTGCAGGGCTTCGAGCATCTGCGCCAAATCCTCAGGGGATGGCGCGAGAGAGGTTTCGTCCTGGTCGAGGGCGTCGAGGTAGGCGCGCTCCAGGTCACGGCGGCGCCACAGCTGGTACATCAGGCGTTGGGCGATGGTGGTGAGCAAGGCGCGTGGCTGGCGGATCGGCGCCACGCCCGGGGAACTCAACAGTTGGACGAAGGTGTCGGCGGCGATATCTTCGGCGTGGGCACGGGAATCGAGATGGCGGTGCAAACGGCCGCACAGCCAGTCGTAATGACTGCGGAACAATCCGCCCACGTAATCGCTGTGAGAAGTGTCGGCGCCGGACATAGTGGCTCCATCTGAGTAGGTTGCGCGTTATGTCCGGTGTTCCGGTGGAGCGATCCTAGCAAGGCTGCTTATTCTTTAATAATATTTAAAAGGTATTTTTATATAACCGATCGTTCCCACGCTCTGCGTGTGAATGCCACCTTGGACGCTCTGCGTCTGCTTTGAAATCGTGAGGCAGAGCGTCACAGGATGCATTCCCACGCGGAGCGTGGGAACGATCATTGGAGGCGTGGATAACCCAAGGCTTCAGCCTGCTGCCGGTAATCCAGCAGCACCTGGTAATCCGCTTCGGTGGCGGGCAGCACTTCGTGTACGCCGAGGGTTTGCACCACTTCGGGCAGATCCTGCAAGGCCAGGTTCATGACCTCCCGCAGGTGTTCACTTGAGCCCGGCGCGCTGATGTAAGGCAGCGTCGGGCTGGGCGCGCTGCGGGTGACGATCCTCAGCCCGGCCACTTCCTCTGGCGCAAAACGGGCGAGGTAGTCGAAGGTCACGCTGTCGATGGCGGCAAGGTCGGCGCGATCTTCCCGCAACCAGCGCAGGCTTTCGCGATGGGCGCCGCTGATGCCGACTTCGGCAAAGAACCGACCGCCCTGCTGCAGCGGCGCCAGGCGTTCGCGCAGCAGGTTCATGCCGCTGTTGGAGTCATGGCCGTTGATCACACCGCGGCTGTCTTGGAAGTCCGCCAAGGCAACGCGGGGATTGTCGTCGCGGGTCAGCAGCAGGCTGCAATGCTGGCCGCCGCTGCTATGGGGCAATTCGTAGCGCGGGCGGCCAATCACCTGGACTTGCCCGCGCAGCTCGGTCATCAGCGGGTAGCCGCAGGTTTGCGTCAGCAGCAATTGCGGCGCACGCCACAGGCTGCGCAGGTCGAGATGATCAGCCTTGCGGCGGGTCGCGCCCAGGCGCTCAAGGATGCGCGAAAGCCAGCGCTCATTGGCCTGTTGCACCTGCTGCGGCGCCACGTACATCAGCAGTTCGGCGTAGCGGTCACTCATGGTCGTCTCTCAGGCAAAGGGGTGCCGTGGGCTGTCGATGGCCTTGAGCCCGTGACGGCCGATCAACTGGCCGTAACCCTGCACCAGGAACCCGCCGCTGCGCGCCACCCATTGTTCACGCCGTGCGCGGTACACGGTGGGCAGCAAATACCACGGCAGCTTCGGCAAGTCGTGATGCACCAGGTGCAGGTTATTGTTGAGGAACAGCCAGGTCCACGGCCAGGCGGCTTCGTTAAGCACCGTGCGCTGTTCCGGTTGTGGGTGCGGGCGATGCTCATAGTAGGAACGGATCGCCGCCACCGACAAGGCCGGCACGCTGACCAGCGCCACGTAGTGCCACACCGGCAGCACGCTGTAGTGGGCGATGAAGGTCAGCATCAGCACGGTCACGGTGCCATGGCTCAGCCACATCAGCCACGCCTGGCGCTGGCCTTTGCGCAGGCGCCTGACCTCGTTGCGCGCCAGCTTCCACAGCGCCAGCGGCGAACCCAACAGGAAGCGCCCCAGGACGGTCTTGGTCAGCCAATGCAAGGTGCGCTCGAACAGCGAACTGTCATCCCACTGCCGCTGATTCAGGTAGCGGCTTTCCGGGTCGACACCGGGCACCGTCAGGTCTTCGTCGTTGTGGTGCACCAGGTGGCAGTTGCGGTACAGGGTGTAGGGGTACCAGACGGCAAACGGTGCGTAGCCGAGGAGTTTGTTCAAAGCAGTGAAGCGGGTGGGATGGCCGTGCAGCAGTTCGTGTTGCAGGGACATCCACAGCGTCACGAGCGGGATCAACAGTGCGGTACTCAGCCACAGGCCAAGCCAGCGGCTGGCGAGGATCACGGCAAACCAGCCGGCATAGACGCCGATCAACAGCAGCCAGGTCGGCCACTCGGTGCGGGCGGTAAAGGTCTGGGCCAGGGCTTCGATTTCCCGGCGCTGGGTTTCATCAAGGTAGTTGGACATCGGCAGCTCAGGGCAGGCGTGGCCGACGAAAAAGTCGGCTTCATCCTGCTCTGTGCAATGGGGCGGGAAAATCTTGCAGATCGTTTGGTGCTTAGCTTAGAACTTAATGACCGAACAGGTTGCTGTCGGTTTTCTTGGCCTTTTTCTCGGCGCGTTTTTCATCGGCGGTCTTTGCCGGTTTTTTCTTGTCAGCTTTCTTGGAATTCAGACCTTTGGCCATGATGCGTGCTCCACTTACAGGGGATGTAACACTGGGTATAACACCGATTGCCCAACAGAAGGCGCTTTGCCCGACTTATAATCTGCACCCCCTGGATTCGCGTGTTTGAAAACCATGCCCGAGTTGCACATCGACCGACTGGCAGAGCCGTTGTGGCCGCTGCTGAACAAGTTCTATCGCAGCCATAACTCACCGATGACGGCCCTCAAGGGTGGCCAGTTGTGGGTGGCCAGGGGCAGCGAGATTGTCGCGGGCCTGTGCCTGACGCCGGTGGTGGGTGGGCAGTGGTTGACCGGGCTGTTTGTCGACCCGGCGCTGCGTGGCCAGGGGCTGGCGGCGCAATTGATTCGCGCCTCGGTCGCAAGCGTTGAAGGCACGGTGTGGCTGCTGTGCCATCCGGACCTGGAAGGCTTTTATCAACGCCTGGGTTTTACCCAGGACACGTTGCTGCCGCAGTCCTTGTCGGAGCGCCTGGTGCGCTACAAACGCAACAAGCCGATGATCGCCATGGGCTTAGAACCGTTGGTGAGGTCGACCTTCAATAAAGTGTGATCAGCCGTTGTGGGCCCCATGCTAGCCTCGGCGGCACCAGCGGCCCATTACAGGATGATCATGAAAGCGACCCTTGCAGCCTTATCCCTTGCAGCCCTCCTCGTCCCGGCCTTGAGCCAGGCAGCCGAAGCGCCGGTTTCCGCCGAGCAGTATGCAACCGTGCTCGCCGGCAGTTGGCGCTTGCCGGCCAACAGCGCGCGCGATGTTTATCGCCACCCGCAGCAGACCCTGGAATTCTTTGGCCTGCGGGGCGACCAGACCCTGATCGAAATCACCCCCGGTGGTGGCTGGTACAGCGAGCTGCTGGCGCCGCTGCTCAAGGATAACGGCCACTACATCGCCGCCGTGCAGGCGCCGAACAGCAGTGCCTACGCGCGTACATCAGAAGAAAACCTGAAAAAGAAATTCGCCGCAGACCCGGTGCATTATTCCAAGGCCGGCTTCGCCGAGTTCGACCCCAAGGCTCCGGTGCTGGGCAAGCCTGGCTCGGCCGACACCGTGCTGACCTTTCGCAACGTGCATAACTGGGTGATGGCGGATACGGCGCCGGCGATGTTCGAGGCGTTCTTCAAGGTGTTGAAACCGGGCGGCGTGCTGGGGGTGGTGGATCACCGGGCCAAGGACGGGGCGTCGCTGGAAGACATCAAGCACAGCGGTTACCTGACCACCGCGTATGTGGTGAAACTGGCGACGGATGCGGGGTTCAAGCTTGAGGGGCAGAGCGAGGTGAATGCCAACCCGAAAGATACCAAGGACTACCCGGATGGGGTCTGGACCTTGCCGCCGGCGTTGACGTTGGGGGAAAAGGACAAGGCCAAGTATGTGGCGATTGGTGAGTCGGACCGGATGACGTTGCGGTTTGTGAAGCCCGCAAAATAAGCTGAATGCACGCAGAACAAATGTGGGAGCGGGCTTGCTCGCGAATGCGGTGGATCAGTCTATATCTTCGGTGACTGGCACTCCGCTTTCGCGAGCAAGCCCGCTCCCACAGTTTGAGGTGTGTTTTGCCTGAGGGTTATTCGTCTGCGGTGGGATCCATATCCGGGAACATCACTTCGATAAACCCGAACTTGCTGAAATCGGTAATCCGCGATGGGTACAGCCGGCCGATCAGGTGATCGCACTCGTGCTGTACCACCCGCGCGTGAAAGCCTTCGGCAATCCGCACAATCGGCTCGCCCTTGGGGTCAAACCCTTCGTAGCGAATCTGCTGGTAACGGTCCACGGCCCCGCGCAAGCCCGGCACCGACAGGCACCCTTCATAGCCTTCTTCCAGCACCGGGCTGAGCGGCGTGATCAGCGGGTTGATCAGGATGGTCTGGGGCACCGCGGGCGCGTCCGGGTAGCGTTCGCTGCTCTCGAAACCGAAGATCACCAGTTGCAGGTCCACTCCAATCTGCGGCGCGGCCAGGCCGACGCCACCGACGTGTTCCATGGTCTGGAACATGTCATCAATCAACTGCCACAGCTCGGGGCTGTCGAACATTTCCGGCGGAACCGGCGGGGCAATGCGCAGCAGGCGCTCATCGCCCATTTTCAGGATTTCACGGATCATCGATCAGACTTCATCGGTAGTGGGCTTGAGTGAGTGGTCCCGGCCAAGGCCTGAGACATGTTGTTTGTCGTCGTGCTCGCCAAAGTCCTTTTCACCAGGATCCTTGCCTTCGGCCGACATGTGTTCGATCACCGCGTTCATCTCCGCCCCCAGCAGCAGCACGGCAGCCGAGATGTAGAAGTACAACAGCAGCACAATGATCGCGCCGATACTGCCATACATGGCGTTGTAGTCGGCAAAGGTTTTGACGTAGTAGCCAAAACCCAGGGAAGCGACGATCCAGACCACCACCGCCAGGACCGATCCCGGGGTGATAAAGCGAAACTTCTGCTTCACGTCAGGCATCACGTAGTACATCAACGCCACGGAGAACATCAACAGGATGACGATCAGCGGCCAACGCAGGATGGTCCACAGCGTGACCACGAATTCCTGCATGCCGATCTGCCCCGCCAGCCATTCCATCACCTGGGGCCCGAGCACCATCAAGGCGGCGGCGGCCAACAGCATGCCGGCGAAGCCTACGGTGTAGAAAATCGACAGCGGGAAGCGCTTCCAGATCGGTCGGCCTTCCACCACGTCATAGGCGGCATTCATCGCACTCATCATCAGGCGCACACCCGCCGAGGCGGTGTACAGCGCGATCACGATACCCACCGACAACAGGCCACCCTTGGATTGCTGCAACTGGTCGATCACCGGGTTGACCTGCTCCAGGGCCTGGGGCGGCAATACCAGTTCCGATTGCATGCGCAGCCAGGTGAAGAAGTCCGGCAGGTGCAGGAAACCGATCAGGGCAATCAGGAACAGCAGGAAGGGAAACAGCGAGAACAGCATCTGGTAGGCCAGCGCCGAGGCGTACGTAGGCATCTCGTCATCGAGGAACTCTGTGACAGTGCGCACCAGCACTTTGTGCAGGGGCAAGCCTTGTAATACCGGAAAAATCATAGCGTCTCCTTTCGCCGCAAAAAGTTGAGTTCGTGGGCGACTCAGGGGCCGTTTTCTACATCAAGGTAGCTTATTTGGCGACCTTGAAACAATTTCCAAACTTTAATCACTGCAGGTGACACAAAAACGGCCATCCGTGGATGGCCGTCGGGCTGCTGGAGTGCAGGCAGCCAGGTCGGGACTATTTGACCGCTTTCTTTACTGCGTCCTTGGTGTCGCCGACTGCTTTTTGCACTTCACCTTTCTTTTCCTGAACCACGCCTTCAGCCCGCAACTTGTCGTTGCCGGTGACTTTGCCAACACCTTGCTTGATGTTGCCTACGGCTTCGTTCGCCAAACCTTTTGCCTTATCCGATGTGCTGCTCATGGTATTTCTCCTGGGAACAATCAAGGATTTTGGTCACTACGTAATCGTTGACCCTTGGCCTTTCCAGAGAGTTTCAATTATTTTTTCAGCGGCATTTCATCGCGCCGTACAGGTTTGGCTTTATGTTTTGCGGCCAACCCACGAGAATGCCGGGCACATCCAGGCGCAAGCGCTGGGTAACAGATCCCGTAGGAAGGTTATGAAACTCAATAAAGCACAGGCCATTGCCCGCAGAAACCAGGAACTGGGCGGTGCCGTACTCGGTGTCAACAACTGCCACTTCACCGACCTGGACCGCAAACGCAACATCTGGTGGTTCGACCTGCCGGTGGGCCGGATTGCCGTGGGCCAGTACGAGTGGATCCACTTGTTGATGCACAACGCCGAGAGCGACCAGTTACTGCACCTGAAGGTGCCGACGGTGTTTTTGCGCGAGAAGCTGGAAGGCCTGGTGGTGCGCAATGCCGGCAAGCGCAAGCCGGAGATTACCCTGGAGCTGAGTGCCGACAAGGACTCGTTCCTCAAGGACGTACGCCCGGCCGGTGCCGGTGTGAGCTTCGCGCAGTTCGCACTGTAGGAATACGGTAAAAACTGTGGGAGCGGGCTTGCTCGCGAATGCGGTGTGTCAGTAACCGGTATATCACTGGCACACCGCTTTCGCGAGCAAGCCCGCTCCCACATTTGGATTGCATTTCAATGCGGGAAAATCAGCGTTCAACAAAAAGCCCCGCATCTGCGGGGCTTTTTGTTGGGGCCGATTTACTTCTTCAAACCCAGCTTTTTCAGTTCTTCATCCCGCAGTTCACGGCGCAAAATCTTGCCAACGTTGGTGGTCGGCAGCGCATCGCGGAATTCCACGGCCTTGGGCACCTTGTAGCCGGTGACGTTGGCGCGCATGTGCTCCATCACCTGGTCTTTGGTCAGGCTGGCACCCGGCTTGACCACGATGAAGATCTTGATGTGTTCCCCGGACTTCTCGTCCGGCACACCAATGGCCGCGCATTGCAGCACGCCCGGCAGGGTCGCCAGCACGTCTTCCAGCTCGTTGGGGTAGACGTTGAAACCGGAGACCAGAATCATGTCCTTCTTGCGGTCGACAATGCGCATGTAGCCATCCGGCTGGATGATCGCGATGTCACCGGTCTTCAGCCAGCCTTCGCTGTCGAGGATCTCGGCGGTGGCGTCTTCGCGCTGCCAGTAGCCCTTCATCACTTGCGGGCCCTTGACGCACAACTCGCCCACTTCACCCAGTGCCAGCTCGACGCCGTCATCGGTGATGACCTTGCACAGGGTCGACGGCACCGGAATGCCGATGGTGCCGATCTGGATGTTCTGGATCGGGTTCACGGTGGCCACCGGGCTGGTTTCGGTCATGCCGTAACCTTCGCAGATGGAGCAGCCGGTGACCGCTTTCCAGCGCTCGGCCGCCGCCAGTTGCAGGGCCATGCCGCCTGACAGGGTGACCTTCAGCGCCGAGAAATCCAGCTTGCGGAAGGCATCGTTGTTGCACAGGGCAACAAACAGGGTGTTCAGGCCGACAAAGCCGCTGAACTTCCACTTCGACAGTTCCTTGACCATCGCCGACAGGTCGCGCGGGTTGCTGATCAGGATGTTGTGGTTGCCGATCAGCATCATCGCCATGCAATGAAAGGTGAAGGCATAGATGTGGTACAGCGGCAGCGGGGTAATCAGGATCTCGCAACCTTCATTCAGGTTGGAGCCCATCAGCGCCTTGCACTGCAGCATGTTGGCGACGAGGTTGCGGTGGGTCAGCATCGCGCCCTTGGCCACGCCCGTGGTGCCGCCGGTGTATTGCAGCACGGCGACTTCGTCGCTGGCGGGGCTGACTTCGTTCACCGGCTGGCCGTGGCCCTTGGCCAATACGTCGTTGAACTTGATCGCCTTGGGCAAGTGATAGGCCGGGACCATCTTCTTCACGTACTTGATGACGCTGTTGATCAGCAGGCGCTTGAGCGGCGGCAACAGGTCGGCGACTTCGGTGACGATCACGTGCCGGACGGAAGTCTTGGGCACGACTTTTTCAGCCAGGTGCGCCATGTTGGCCAGGCAGACCAGGGCCTTGGCACCGGAGTCGTTGAATTGGTGTTCCATTTCCCGCGCGGTGTACAGCGGGTTGGTGTTGACCACGATCAAGCCGGCACGGATGGCACCGAATACGGCGACCGGGTATTGCAGGACGTTGGGCAGTTGCACGGCGATTCGATCACCGGGCTGCAAGTCGGTATGCTGTTGCAGGTAAGCGGCGAAGGCGCCGGACAGTTCGTACAGTTCACCGTAGGTGATTGTCTTGCCCAGGTTGCTGAAAGCCGGTTTGTTGGCGAAGCGTTGGCAGGACTGCTTCAGTACCGCCTGAATATTCGGATACTCGTCTGGATTGATTTCTGCAGCAATCCCGGCGGGGTACTTATCCTTCCAAAAGTCTTCGATCATGGAAGCCCACTCCTCAGCGACGCGAATTCATTCATCGCATTTGATGCGATTATTATTTGTTTGTTTTTGGGTGAGTCTGGCGGTTAAAAGCAGGCCAAGAGGTCACAAAGCGCGCCGAGAGTAGCAGCTTTGCCAAGGGCCGCCTAGAGCCAAAAGAGGCCCCTACGGTCATAAACATGACTCAAGAATATCTAATGGTCATTTTTAGAGCAAAGATTCTATAAGCCAAGAAAGGGCTCTGGAATGGGCTCTACAGTGCGAAAAAAAAATGTGGGAGCTGGCTTGCCTGCGATTGCGGTTCGTCAGCCAATACATCTGGTGACTGATACACCGCCATCGCAGGCAAGCCAGCTCCCACATTTTTGAGCCTATTCCAAATCAGGCGATGTCGCGAAGCTCACGCCGCAGGATCTTGCCCACCGGCGTCATCGGCAACGACTCACGCAACACAATATGCTTGGGCACCTTGTAGCCGGTGAAGTTGGCCTTGCAGTAGGTCTTCAGCTCTTCAAGGCTCACGCCCTGGGCACGGGCCACCACAAACAGCTTCACCGCCTCGCCGGTACGCTCGTCCGGCACGCCGATCACCGCGCAGCTGGCCACCGCCGGATGCGCCATCACCACGTCTTCGATCTCGTTGGGGTACACGTTGAACCCCGAGACGATGATCAGATCCTTCTTGCGATCAACGATGCGCACAAAGCCGTCCGGGTCGATCACCGCGATATCGCCAGTCTTGAGCCAGCCTTCGGCGTCCAGGGTCTCGGCAGTGGCCACCGGTTGCTGCCAGTAGCCCTTCATCACTTGCGGGCCCTTGATGCACAGCTCGCCCCGCTCGCCCAGCGGCAGCTCCGCGCCGTTGTCGTCGATGATCTTCATCGCCGTGCCCGGCACCGGAATGCCCACGGTGCCCAGCTTCGATTTGCCGCCATAGGGGTTGGTGCTGGCCACCGGTGAGGTTTCGGTCAAGCCGTAGCCTTCACCAATCGCGCAGCCGGTCAGTTGCTGCCAGCGCTCGGCCGTGGCCTTGACCAGTGCGGTGCCGCCGGAGTTGGTGAGCTTGAGGTGGGAGAAATCCAGGCTCTTGAAGTCCGGGTGGTCCATCAAGGCCACGAACAGGGTGTTGAGCCCCAGCAGCCCGGTGAAGCGCCACTTTTTCAGCTCCTTGATAAAGCCGCCAATGTCCCGGGGATTGGTGATCAGTACGTTGTGGTTGCCCGACACCATCATGCACATGCAATTCGCGGTGAAGGCATAGATGTGGTACAGCGGCAGCGGCGCCACCATCACCTCCTGGCCTTCCTTGATCAGCGGATGGCCGTCGTCCGCCAGTTGCGACATGCACGCCCGCACTTGCTGCATGTTGGCCACCAGGTTGCCGTGGGTAAGCATTGCGCCCTTGGCCAGGCCGGTGGTGCCGCCGGTGTATTGCAGCACCGCGATGTCGTCGAGGGTCACCGGGTGGCGGTTGAGTGCCTGGCCGGCGCCCATGCGCAGGGCGCGCTTGAAGGAGATGGCTTGCGGCAGGTTATAGGCCGGGACCATCTTCTTCACCTTGTCGACCACGGTGTTGATCAGCCAGCCCTTGGCGGCGGGCATGAAGTCGCCCATCTTCGCTTCGATCAGGTATTCGATCTCGGTGTCCTTGCTGACTTCTTCAACACGCGAGCCAAACAGGTTCAGGTACACCAGCGCACGAATGCCGGCATCCTTGAATTGGTGACGCATTTCCCGCGGGGTGTACAACGGGTTGGTGTTGACCACGATCAGCCCGGCGCGCAGGGCGCCGAACACGGCAATCGGATAATGCAGGACGTTGGGCATCTGCACGGCAATGCGGTCACCCGGCTTGAGGTCGGTGTGCCACTGCAGGTAACCGGCGAACGCGGCGCTGCGCCGATCCAGCTCGGCGTAGGTCAGGGTGATCCCCATGTTGCTGAACGCCGGACGATCGGCAAAGGTCTTGCAGGAACGCTCGAAGACTTCGATCACCGATTTATAGGCTGTGAGGTCGATCTCGTTGGGAACCCCGGCTGCGCGTTTGTCATTCCAGAAATCAGGTTGCATTATTCTTGTCCTCTTACCTGAGTGGTCCGGCCGCTTTTGATGTTGCGATGAAAGCGGAGCTTTGGGGACGTTAGCAGCTATGGTCAATCAGGCAAATACAACAAGATGCGTCATTGATTGTGTGAATCTCCCCGCCAAGGCCAGCGCTGATCCAGCGGCCTGCGGTGAATGAGCTATACACTGCAACGACCCTGAGCAAAGGAAGCGCCATGAACCACACCACTTTCTGGCTGACCGCGAATGACCGCAGTCGGGTGTACGTCAACCAGTGGCTGCCGGACGGGCCGCCCAAGGCGCTGATCATGCTGGCCCACGGCATGGCCGAGCACAGTGGCCGCTATGCCCGCCTGGCCCAGGCGTTGTGCGATGCCGGCTACGGCCTGTACGCCCCCGACCAGCGCGGCCACGGGCGTACCGCCGACGAGGGCACCCTGGGGCTGTTCGCCGAGAAAGACGGCTGGAACAAGGTGGTGGGCGACCTGGCGAGCCTCAACCAGCATATCGGCCAGCAAGCGCCGGGGGTGCCGATCATCCTGCTGGGCCACAGCATGGGCAGCTACATTGCCCAGGCGTACCTGCTGCACCACAGCGCGAGCCTTAACGGGGCGATTCTCAGCGGCTCGAATTTCCAGCCGGTGGCGCTGTACGGCGCGGCCAAGGTGATTGCCCATGTCGAACGCCTGCGCCAGGGGTTGCGCGGGCGCAGTGCGCTGATTGATTTCCTGTCATTTGGATCGTTCAACAAGGCGTTCAAACCCAATCGCACCGCTTTCGACTGGCTCAGCCGTGACCCGGCCGAGGTCGACAAGTACGTCAGCGACCCGCTTTGCGGCTTCCGTTGCACCAACCAGCTGTGGATCGACCTGCTGGGCGGCTTGCAGCAAATCAGCAAAGCGTCCAATCTCGCTCAGATAGACCCGGGGCTGCCGATCCTGATAATGGGCGGTGAATGTGATCCGGTCAGTGAAGGCAAGCGTCTCAAAAGTCTGGCCAACGCGTTGCGTGAAGCCGGCTGCCAGCACCTGGAGCTGAGCATTTACCCACAGGCGCGCCACGAATTATTCAACGAAACCAACCGTGATGCGGTCACAGCCGACGTGCTGACGTGGCTGGCACAGGCAGCAGTGCTGCGCCGCCCTACTCGCTGCGAATGATTTTTCGTTTAAAATCAATATATTAAGATTTCTGATTAGCCACAGGATGCACCAACTGATGACCCAGGTTACCAACACGCCTTACGAAGCCCTTGAAGTCGGCCAGACCGCCAGCTACAGCAAGACCGTCGAAGAGCGCGATATCCAGTTGTTCGCGGCAATGTCCGGCGACCACAACCCGGTGCATCTGGACGCCGAATTCGCCAAGGCGACCATGTTCAAGGAGCGCATTGCCCACGGCATGTTCAGCGGCGCCCTGATCAGCGCGGCGGTTGCGTGCGAGTTGCCTGGGCCCGGCACGATATACATCGGCCAGCAAATGACCTTCCAGAAGCCGGTCAAAATCGGCGACACCCTGACCGTGCGTCTGGAAATCCTCGAGAAGCTGCCGAAATTCCGCGTGCGCATCGCCACCCGCGTATTCAACCAGCGCGATGAACTGGTGGTAGACGGCGAAGCCGAGATCCTCGCGCCACGCAAGCAGCAGACCGTGACCCTGACCGAACTGCCGGCCATCAGCATCGGTTGAACGAACGCCCATGAAAAAGCCCCGCATCTGCGGGGCTTTTTTATTCAGGCGGGGCTCAAGACTGAGCGCGAGCCTGGTTACGCAGGGCTTTCACCTGGTCGTGGTTGCGTTGCGCGCCGTGGAACTGACGCTCTACCAGGTCACGAATGCCCAGCAGGTTGTGCTTGTTGATCTTCTCGATCGCTTCTTTGTAAGCCTTCAGTGCGTGGTCTTCACCGCGCTCGGCTTCGTTCAGCACGGCTTCTTCGTCTTTACCGGTCACCATCGACTTCACGTCGACCCAACCACGGTGCAAGGCACCGGCGACGCTGCCGGAATCTTCCGGATCGCCACCCAGTGCTCTTACTGCGGTCTGCAGTTCGGCAGCGGCGGTACCGCAATCAACGGAACGTTTGGCAAACAGGGCTTTGAGTTCTGGGTGCTTGATGTCTTCTGCGCAGGTCTTGAAGCCTTCCTGGCCGTCTTTGCTGGTCTCGATCAGGTCGTTGAGTACGGAGATCGATTCTTTGTTGATATCAGTCATTTTTCAATTCCTTCGCGGGTTAAGAAACGTGTATTAGTAATTGCAGCGCCCGTGCCAGCTTTTGAAAAACAATTTATTACTTAAATTTCAATAAGTTAGCCAATACACAAAAATCTGTATCCGCTTTATTTGCATGATCTGTCATTTGGCCTCCATGCAGAATGCCTGTATTTTCCAAACCACCGACTCAAACACCTGAAGCCGCAATGAACCCTGAAAAACTTGAACTGCTGATCACCCGCGAAATGCCCTTCGGCAAGTACAAGGGCCGGATCATTGCCGACCTGCCGGGCCCCTACCTGAACTGGTTCGCCCGTGAAGGTTTCCCCCACGGCGAACTGGGCGGGTTGCTGGCCCTGATGCAGGAAATCGACCACAACGGTTTATCCGAACTGCTGGAACCCCTACGCGCCAAACACGGCAAGCCTGCCCCTCGTCATTAATAGAGCACGCACATGGACAGTACCCGCGACGAACAACACTGGCACGCCATCGCCCAGCGCTACGACCTGGAGCCCGGCCCGATCAACCTCGAAAACGGTTACTTCGGGCGCATGAGCCGCGCGGTACTTGAGCAGTATCAGGACAACGTCGCCTTCATCAACCGCAGCAACTCGATCCATGTGCGCCAGCGTTTCGAGCAGGGCGAAAACGTCGAGATCCGTAACCAGTTGGCGCAGTTGATGGACGCCGATCCTGAAGCCATCGCCCTCACCCGCTGCGCCTCGGATGCGTTGCAGTCGCTGATCCGCAACTACAACCGCTTGCAGCCCGGCGACCAGGTGCTGATCAGCGACCTGGAGTACGACACCGTCAAGGGCGCCATGCGCTGGCTGGCGCAGAATCGCGGCGTAGAAGTGATCGAGATTGCCCACGAACACCCGGCCAGTTTCGACAGCCTGGTGCAGACGTATCGCGATGCGTTCCTGCGCTATCCCCGCCTGAAACTGCTGGCACTGACCTACGTCACTCACCGCACCGGGCTGGTGATGCCGGTGGAGGCGATTGCCGGCGCTGCCAGGGAACATGGAATTGATGTGATCCTCGATGGCGCCCATGCGCTGGGGCAGATCGAGTTCAACCTGGCACAGTTGGGTATCGCGTTTGCCGGTTTCAACCTGCACAAGTGGATCGGTGCGCCGTTGACCCTGGGCTTTATTTATATCGACCCGCAACGGTTGGCGGACATTGATCCGGACATGGGTGAGTTTCATTACCCGGCCACCGATGTACGTGCCCGCACGCCATACAGCACGCCGAATTTCCCGGCGTTGATGACCTTGCCGCTGGTGTTCGAAGAGCATCGTTTGCTGGGTGGATCCAGAGCCAAGGGCGCCCGCCTTAATTACCTGCGGGATTTGTGGGTGAGTGAGGTGCGGCAGTTGCCGGGAATTGAAGTGCTGACGCCGGACGACCCACGGCTGTATTGCGCGATCACGTCGTTCAAGTTCACTGACAAGCCGGATCAGCAGGTGATGGCGGACCGACTGCTCAAGGAATACAACCTCTTCACCACAACCCGCAGCGGCGCGTCGTTCGGCAGTTGTATTCGGGTGACACCAGGCTTTTTGACGTCAGCGGCGGACATTCATGCGCTGATCAAAGCCATCACCGAACTGAGCGCGATATCACTGTAGGAGCGAGCTTGCTCGCGAAGGTCGTTAACGATGACACGGGAAACCTGACACCCAGCGGTGCTCTCGGTTTTTTCGCGAGCAAGCTCGCTCCTACAGTGGGAGTGGGCCATTTTCCGCAGGCAAAAAAAAGCGGCACACCGACCAAGTGCACCGCAAAAATGCCGTAGAACACAGCAACAACGATTCGGTAAATCCAATCAGTCCAGCAGGGCCAGCGCCTCGGCGGTGGTTTCCTGGATGCGTGCCCAGTCGCCGTTCTTGACCCATTCCGGATCAAGCATCCAGCTACCGCCCACGCACATCACATTTTTCAACGCCATGTAGCTCTTGATGTTGGCCGGGCCAACCCCGCCAGTCGGGCAGAATTTCACTTCGCCAAACGGACCGCCCAGGGCCTTGATCGCCGCCACGCCACCGCTGACTTCAGCCGGGAACAGCTTGAAACGGCGATAACCCAGGCCATAACCTTCCATGATCCCGGAGGCATTGCTGATGCCCGGCAACAGCGGAATCGAGCTGTGTACCGAGGCTTCCAGCAGGTCACGGGTAATCCCGGGGGTGACGATAAATTGCGAACCGGCCACTTCGGCCGCTTCCAGCATATGACGATCCAGCACGGTACCGGCACCGGTGCACAGCTCCGGACGCTGCTCACGCAGTACCTGGATGGCCTTGAGGCCGAACTGCGAACGCAGGGTCACTTCCAGTGCGGTCAAACCACCGGCTGCCAGGGCATCGGCCAGCGGCAGGATGTCCTGTTCGCGGGCAATGGTGATCACCGGCAGGATCCGCGCCTTGGCGCAGAGGCTGTCGATCAAGGCAACTTTGTCCGCCATGGAAACGGTAGGTTGAGGGCTGTTCATCGCGGCTGATCCTTGGCTCATGGGCACCAGTAAATCTCTAGAGTAGGTTGCAAAAACGCGCGTATCGGCATGGCAGCAACGTCGTCACTGGCCAGCGCGGCGCTCAAGGTGGTCAATTTCGAGCTGCCGGAAATCGACAGCACGGTGTAGTGGGCGGTGGCCAGCAGCGCGCGACTCATGGTCAGGCGCTGGTGCGGCACGGTCGGCGCCAGCATCGGCCAGCAACGACGGCTGCCGTCCGGCTTCAACGCTTCAGCCAGGTTCGGGCTGTTGGGGAACAGCGACGCGGTGTGGCCGTCGTCGCCCATGCCCAGTACCAGCACATCAATCGTCGGCAACTCGGCCAGCAGGCGATCGGCCTGCTCGGCAGCGTCGTCAAGGGTGGCGGCGACGCTGTACAGGCTCAGGAACTTGGCCTTGGCCGCCGGGCCCTGCAGCAAATACTTCTTCAACAGGCCGGCATTGCTGTCGGCATGTTCCACCGGCACCCAGCGCTCGTCGGCCAGGGTGATGGTCACCTTGGACCAGTCCAGGCCTTGCTTGGCGAGGTTCTGGAAGAACGCCACCGGGCTGCGGCCGCCGGACACCACCAGGGTCGCCTCGCCACGGGCACTGATGGCCGCGCGCAGTTGTTCGGCCACGTCATTGGCCAAGCCATCCGCCAGCAGCACCGGATTGCGGTACTCATGGGCAGTCACGCCCTGAGGCAGTTTCAAATCAGATATCGCCATACCAAGACCTCCCGTCCCGCGTGATCAGTGCAATCGAGCTCATTGGCCCCCAGGACCCCGCCGCGTACGGCTTGGGCGCATCACCGGATTTTTTCCACCCGGCGATCAACTGGTCACACCACTTCCACGCGGCTTCGATTTCATCTTTGCGCACAAACAGGTTCTGGTTGCCACGCATTACTTCCAGCAACAGCCGCTCGTAGGCATCGGGAATCCGTGCGCTGCGATAGGTGTCGGAAAAATTCAGTTGCAGCGGGCCGCTGCGCAGTTGCATGCCCTTGTCCAGGCCCTGCTCCTTGGTCATCACGCGCAAGGAAATCCCTTCGTCCGGTTGCAGGCGGATGATCAGTTTGTTGCTGATCTGCAAGCGCTGCTCGGGGGCGAAGATGTAGTGGGACGGTTCCTTGAAGTGGATGACGATCTGCGACAGTTTTTGCGGCATGCGCTTGCCGGTACGCAGGTAGAACGGCACCCCGGCCCAACGCCAGTTACGGATATCGGCACGCAGGGCGACGAAGGTCTCGGTGTCGCTCTGGGTGTTGGAGTTCTCTTCTTCCAGGTAACCCGGTACCGGCTTGCCGGCGCTGTAGCCGGCGATGTATTGGCCACGCACCACCTGGGTGGTCAGGCCGTCCGGGCTGATGGGCGCCAGGGCCTTGAGCACCTTGACCTTCTCGTCCCGAATACTGTCGGCAGACAGGTCGGCCGGCGGGTCCATGGCGATCAGGCACAGCAGCTGCAGCAGGTGATTCTGGATCATGTCCCGCAGCTGCCCGGCCTTGTCGAAATAGCCCCAGCGACCTTCGATGCCTACTTGCTCGGCCACGGTGATTTCCACGTGGGAGATGTAGTTCTGGTTCCACTGGGTTTCAAACAGGCTGTTGGCAAAACGCAGGGCGATCAGGTTCTGGACGGTCTCTTTGCCCAGGTAGTGGTCGATGCGGTAGGTGCGGTTTTCCGGGAAGAACTGCGCCACGGCGTCGTTGACCTTGCGCGAGGAATCCAGGTCCGAACCGATGGGTTTTTCCAGGACCACGCGGGTGTTTTCCGCCAGGCCGACCTTGGACAGGTTCTCGCAGATCGCGCCATACACCGCCGCCGGGGTGGCGAAGTAGGCGATCAGGCGTTGTTCAGTGCCGGCGTTCTCTGCCAGGGCGACGTAGTCATCGGCCTTCAGGAAGTCGACATGCAGGTACGTCAGGCGGGCCAGGAAACGTTGGGCGACGGTTTCGTCCAGTTCCTTGCCAACGTAACCACGCAATTCTTTTTCGATGTGGGCCAGGTGCTGTTGCTCGGAACCGGCCTCACGGGCCAGGGCCAGGATGCGCGTGTCTTCGTGCAGCAGGCCCGCACCATCGAGTTGATAGAGGGCAGGAAATAACTTGCGCAGCGCCAGATCACCCAAGGCGCCAAACAGGGCAAAGGTGCAGGGTTCTACGGTTATCGAAGGCATGATGTTTGTTCTTTTATCAAGTTAAGCTACAAATACCTTTTTTTAAGGCATCACTCAAGGAAAAATGTAGTAATAACCACAACATTTTCCCGAAAAACGTATTCCGAGTGGTGGTGTTCAACTACCCTCAGTAGGATAGGCCACCGCAAAGGGCCGCTCGTCGATTGGTTGACGACCCTTATTTGCATCGTCGCCCTAAGGAAACATGAATGGACCGCGTGCGAAATCTACTGGAACAGATCCAGAAACGCCTCGAAGAACTGAACAAGGCTGAACGTAAAGTCGCCGAGGTCATCCTGCTCAACCCGCAGCAGGCGACCCGCTTCTCTATCGCCGCCCTCGCCCAGGCCGCTTCGGTCAGCGAACCTACAGTGAACCGCTTCTGCCGCTCGTTCGGCGTGAGTGGTTACCCTGAACTTAAATTGCAGCTGGCGCAAAGCCTGGCCAGCGGCGCGGCGTATGTCAGCCGCGCGGTGGAGGCCGATGATAACCCGGAGGCCTACACCCAGAAGATCTTCGGCAGTGCCATCGCGTCCCTCGACAGCGCCTGCCAGGCCCTGGACCCGAACCTGATCAGCAAGGCCGTCGACCTGCTGATCCAGGCTCGGCAGATCCACTTCTTCGGCCTGGGCGCTTCGGCGCCGGTGGCCATGGACGCGCTGCACAAGTTTTTCCGTTTCAACCTGTCGGTCACGGCCCACGCCGATGTGCTGATGCAGCGGATGATCGCCTCGGTGGCCCACACCGGGGAGTTGTTCGTGATCATTTCCTACACCGGGCGTACCCGTGAACTGGTGGAAGTAGCACGTATTGCGCGGGAAAACGGCGCCTCGGTGCTGGGCGTGACCGCCGAAAATTCGCCGCTGGCCAAGGCCAGTACGGTGAGCCTGAACATTCCGTTGCCGGAAGACACCGACATCTACATGCCGATGACCTCGCGGATCATTCAGTTGACGGTGCTGGATGTACTGGCGACGGGCATGACCTTGCGTCGCGGGGTGGATTTCCAGCCGCACTTGCGCAAGATCAAAGAGAGCTTGAACGACAGCCGGTATCCGGTTGGGGATGAATTCAACTAGGCCCGAATCTACTGTGAATGTGCCGGCCTCTTCGCGAGCAAGCCCGCTCCCACATTCGACTGCATTCCAAAAGTGGAACTCGGTCTAATGTGGGAGCGGGCTTGCTCGCGAAAGCGGCATCAGCAACACCGGAACATCCGGATCAAGCCCCCGCCCTGGCCTGCAAACTCAAATGCGCCCTCTCCCCCGGCGCCAGGCTCGCAGCAGCCATCGCCGACTCCACACACACAAACCCCGCAGCCTCGTTGAAGCTCACCCCCAGCAACGGTCGACTCCCCGGGTGCCACACCACCGTGTCGGCACTCTCGCCGGTGTCGATGCACAATTCGCGCTGCCAGGCATGGTCCTTGAGGTGCAGTTCGCCGTCGTGCTGGAACACCCGCTGACACCCACCATCGACACGCAACTCACCTTCCTGCTGGCACGCCTGACGATTCAGCTGGTCGTAGCCCTGCGCGCCATCGAGCCCAGACAGCGCTATCTCACCAACGTTGCCAATCCGCCAATAGGCGTGCAAAGCATGGCTCAATTGGCACGGCAGCTCGTCCTGGTGCTCGGTGGCCAGGCGCAGCTCCAGGGTTTCCCCCAGGTGTGCATGCAGGTCCACCTGCCAGTCGCATAGCTGCAATTGCCAGTGCAAACGCACACCGTCGTCGTCGGTGCTGCTGTCCAGCAACTTCCAGTCGATCAGCCGTGCCCAGCCATGGGACGGCCAGGCGTTTTCGCTGGGATGGCGGCCATACCACGGCCAACACACCGGCACGCCGCCACGGATGGCGCCGACCTGCGGCCACTTGGCCGCGCACCACAGCCAGGGCTTCTGGCCCGTGGGCTGAAAGTGCAGCAATTGCGCGCCCTGACGACTGAACACCGCCTGGCAGAGCGGGTGATCGATCACCAGCACATCGCGCATCTGGAAGCGTTCCCAGGCGAATACCGGCCGCTCGCGCAGGGATTTGAAAAAGCGTTGCAGCGGATGCTCATGCATGTGCCACGGTCCTGAATATCTTTGCAGGCGCTGGCTTGCCTGCGATGGCATCGCCTCGGTGTGGCAGATACACCGCGGGGCTCGCATCGCAGGCAAGCCAGCTCCCACACAAAAAAAAGCGGATAGCCATGGCTACCCGCAAAATGCGCACAGAGAGAAGGAGCTTATCGCAACAACGTTAGAACGTAGACTGAATTTTCAGGCCCGCTACCACCGCGTTGTCGACTTGCTTAACACCACCTGGGTTGGCGATGTATTGCAGGTTGGGACGCACGGTCAGCCAGTTGGTGACGTGGATGCCGTAGTTGAGTTCGACGTTGTACTCCGTGTTACGCAGCGGTGCGTAACCCGATTGGTCGTAATCCGTGAACCCGCCGGCCGCGTTGAGCAACTCAGCATTTTTCTTCACGTCACTGTTGGCATGGATACGGGATACACCGATACCCACGTCATCTTTTGTACGTGCGTCGAATGGACCTTTATACACAAGCATCAGCGACTGGTAGTTGTCGACCAGGTTGGTGTCTTTGTCGTGGAAGGTGACGTTGGCCGCAATGTTCAAGCCGCGGGAAGCATCGCCATTGTGGGTGGTGAGTTGCTGTTGCAGAACGCCCCAGTAACCGCTTTTGCTGCTGCGAACGCGGAAGGCTGCGCCCGTGGTTCCAGCATCGTTACCGTTGACGTCTTCACGTACGTCGGTAGCGTCGGCGGTGCTCTTGTAGTAACCCACACGGTATTCGCCCGGCAGGCCATTGACCTTCGGCGACCAGACCAATTCAACCGGCAATACGGTGCCTTTGGTGCCGCTGCCGCTGAGCTTGAAGCCGTTGCCGTGCTCCAGTTGCGACGGGTTCTGGTTGTACGCACCGATTTGCGCATACAGCTCAGGCGTGATGTTGTACTTCACGCGGATAGCCGCCTGGCTGACGGGCCAGTTGTACCAGGTGTTTACATAGTTACCGACCTGCGAGCCACAGAACGACAGGTTCTGGAAGTCGCACGGGAAGGTGTTGAAGTCTTCGCCTTCACCGAAGTAACCGAGTTTCACGTCCAGCTTGTTGTCGAACATCTGGTGCTGAATCCAGAACTGGGTCAGACGCACCATGTGGCCTCGGCCGTCGACTTCTTGAGACGAACTCAAGGTGCCGGCACGCGGGTCGCCAATACGGTCGTTGGAAATGTTTGCGCCATTACGATTGGTCAACTGGATCTTGGCCTGGGTGTTGTCCCAGCCCCACAGCTTTTGCAGGTCCAGTGCCACGCCCAGACCGAACTGGTCAGCGTAACGGGCAGTCTTGTCGTTGTTGTAGCCACCGCTGAGGTTGCCACCGACTTCACCGACGTAATCCGCCTTGATGTCGATACCTTGCTCGATCAGCTTGGTACGCTCGCCGCCCCAATCGCCGGTCATCCACTTGGAATCGGCGCTGAACGCGTCGTCCGCCATCGCATTGGCGGACAGTACCAGGGCGGCTGCTGCTGACAGTTGGCAGATCAGCCGGGTGTTGTTGTGGTGCTTTTTCATCCCTACATCCTCGTCTTTATTGTTATTAACTGTTTTTATCTAACGCGGTTTACTTCTTTGTGAGAGCAGGACTCTCACAAAAGCCCCTACACATCATTTGAAACTTCAGCGTCCCTTGAATTGAGCAACGTTGTCCGCACGATCCTGTGCCGGCAACGAGGTGGCAGTGCCCAGGCGCTCGCCGGTCTTGGCGTCGAACAGCAACACCTTGGCCGGGTCGAACTGCAAGGTCAGGGTCTCGCCCACTTGCGGCGCCACATCGGGCGCCAGGCGGCAGCAGACCTTGGTGTCATTGATTTGCACGAACACCAGGGTGTCCGGACCGGTCGGCTCGGTGACTTGCACCTCGGCCCGAATGGTCGGCGCACCGGTGGCTTCGGCAGCGGCCAGCACGATCTGCTCCGGGCGCAGGCCCAGGATCACTTCGCGGTCTTCAAGACCGGCATCGTTCATGTTCAATGGCAATTCACAGCGGGCCTGGCCGCTGTCCAGCAGCGCCACCAGGCGGCCGTCCTTGCGTTGCAGGCGCAGTGGAATGAAGTTCATCGGCGGCGAACCGATGAAGCTCGCCACGAACAGGTTGGCCGGGTCGTTGTAGATCTCTTTCGGCGTGCCGAACTGCTGGATGATGCCGTCCTTCATGACCGCCACTTTGTCGCCCAGGGTCATCGCTTCGATCTGATCGTGGGTGACGTAGACGGTGGTGGTTTTCAGACGCTGGTGCATCAGTTTCATTTCGGTACGCATCTCGACCCGCAGCTTGGCGTCGAGGTTGGACAGCGGTTCGTCGAACAGGTAGATCTTCGGGCGACGCGCCAGTGCCCGGCCCATGGCCACACGTTGTTGCTGGCCACCGGAGAGCTGGCCCGGCTTGCGATTGAGCAGGTGCTCGATCTGCAGCAGCTTGGCCACTCGCGCCACTTCTTCATCGATCGCTGCCTGGGGCATCTTGCGAATCTTCAGGCCGAATTCGATGTTCTCGCGCACGCTCATGGTCGGGTACAGCGCGTAGGACTGGAACACCATGGCGATGTCACGATCCTTGGGGCTCATGCCGCTGACGTCCTGGTCGCCGATCATGATCGCGCCACCGGTGATGTTTTCCAGGCCGGCAATGCAATTCATCAAGGTCGATTTGCCGCAACCCGAAGGACCGACCAGGATCAGGAACTCACCTTCCTTGATCGACAGTTCGATGTTCTTCAGGGTGTCCGGCAGGCCGGTACCGTAGGTCTTGTTTACGTTACGAAGTTCAAGCGTTGCCATGATTACCCCTTGACCGCGCCGGCCGTCAGGCCGCGCACGAAATACTTGCCTGCGACCACATAGACCAGCAGGGTCGGCAGCCCGGCGATCATCGCCGCCGCCATATCAACGTTATATTCCTTGACCCCGGTACTGGTGTTGACCAGGTTGTTCAGCGCCACCGTGATGGGCTGCGAATCACCGCTGGAGAACACCACGCCGAACAGGAAGTCGTTCCAGATCTGCGTGAACTGCCAGATCAGGCACACCATGATGATGGGTGTTGACATCGGCAGGATGATCAGGCGGAAGATCGTGAAGAACCCCGCGCCATCCAGGCGAGCCGCCTTCACCAGTGCATCGGGAATGCTGACGTAGTAGTTACGGAAGAACAGTGTAGTAAACGCCAGTCCGTAGACGATGTGCACGAACACCAGGCCCGTGGTGGTACTGGCCAGGCCCATCTTGCCGAGGGTGAACGAGGCTGGCAGCAGCACGGTCTGGAACGGCAGGAAGCAGCCGAACAGCAACAGGCCGAAGAACAACTGCGAACCACGGAAGCGCCACATCGACAGCACGTAGCCGTTCAACGCACCGATGGCGGTGGAGATCAGTACCGCCGGAACTGTGATCTTGATCGAGTTCCAGAAGTAGCCGTCAACCGTGGCCCAGGCTTTCACCCAGCCGATGCCGGTGATCACGGTGGGCCAGCTCAGCAGGTTGCCGGTGCTGATGTCTTCCGGGGTCTTGAAGCTGGTGAGCAACATGACCACCAACGGCACCAGGTACAGCAGGACAGCGAGGATCAGCACCGCGTAGATCGCGACGCGGCTCAGGCTGATGGCAGGTTTGCCAGCAAGACTAGTCATTACGCTTGGTCCTCAGCTCGGAGTACAGGTAAGGCACGATGATTGCGAGAATCGCACCGAGCATCAGAATCGCACTGGCCGAACCCATGCCCATCTGGCCGCGGCTGAAGGTGAAGGAGTACATGAACATCGCCGGCAGGTCGGAGGAGTAACCCGGACCACCCGCCGTCATGGCCGCCACCAGGTCGAAGCTCTTGATCGCGATGTGCGCCAGGATCATTACCGCACTGAAGAACACCGGGCGCAGGCTTGGCAGCACCACTTTCCAGTAGATGCGCGGCATGCTCGCGCCGTCGATCTGCGCCGCACGGATGATCGATTGATCAACACCGCGCAGGCCGGCGAGGAACATCGCCATGATGAAGCCCGAGGCTTGCCACACAGCAGCGATCACCAGGCAATACACCACACGGTCCGGGTCGATCAGCCAGTCCAGGCGAAAGCCTTCCCAGCCCCAGTCACGCAGCAGTTTGTCCAGGCCCATGCCTGGGTTGAGCAGCCATTTCCAGGCGGTACCGGTGACGATCATCGAGAGCGCCATCGGGTACAGGTAAATGGTGCGGATAAAACCTTCGCGACGGATTTTCTGGTCGAGGAAAATCGCCAGGGTCACGCCGATCACCAGGGTGATGCCGATGAACATGCCACCGAACACCGCGAGGTTCTTGCTCGCGACCCACCAGCGGTCGTTGTCGAACAAGCGCACGTATTGCGCCAGGCCTACGAATTTGTAGGTCGGCAGGAAAGTCGAGTTAGTGAACGACAGCACGAACGTCCACAGGATGTAGCCATAGAAGCCCACCAGAACGATGAACATGCTCGGCGCCAGCACCAGTTTGGGTAGCCAGCGCTGCAGTGCATCGAACGGCGAGGCTTTGCTGAACACAGCAACAGAACTCATGGGAAAATCCAGTACAGGGAAAAAGGACTACAGGAACATGCCTTGTGGGGGTTAGGGGTCCCCCCACAAGGCCATTCGGTACTAACCGTTACTTGGCCGACTTGATCGCTGCCGCGAGTTTCTTCGCGGTATCGGCAGGGTCAGCTTTCGGGTCATTGATGTAGTTGGTCACGACATCAAAGAACGCGCCTTGTACCGCCAGCGTGGTTGCCATGTTGTGGGCCATGCTTGGTTGCAGGCCGCCAGTCTTGGCATCCGCCAGGAAGTCCTTGGCAGCAGTCTGGGCGCAGGAGTCGAAGCCGTATTTGCCCATGTCTTGCAACATGTCGATACGAACCGGGATCGAGCCCTTGTTGATGCTGAAGACTTTCTGGAAGTTTTCGCTCAGCACGACCTTGGCGATGTCCTGCTGACCGGCAGCAGTGCCTTTGTCTTTCTGCTTGAAGGCTGCGAGGGAGTCGATGTTGTAGGTGAAGGCCTTGTCGGTGCCCGGGAAGGCTACGCACTCGTAGTCTTTGCCGGCGACTTTCTTGGCGGCGGTCCATTCACTCTTGGCCCAGTCACCCATGATCTGCATGCCGGCCTTGCCGTTGATGACCTTGGCGGCTTCCAGGTTCCAGTCCTGGCCTTTGCCGTCGGCGTCCATGTAGGTCGCGACTTTCTTCAGCTCGGTCAGGGACTTGATCATTTCAGGGCCGGTCAGGGCTTTTTCGTCGAGGTCCACCAGGGCTTTCTTGTAACCGTCAGCCCCCATGACCGAGAGCACGACCGCTTCGAAGACGGTGCTGTCCTGCCAAGGCTGGCCACCGTGGGCGAGCGGAATGAAGCCCGCGGCCTTGAGCTTGTCGCCCGCTGCGTAGAATTCTTCGAGGGTGGTCGGGTTCTTGGTGATACCGGCTTTCTTGAACACTTCCGGGTTGATCCACAGCCAGTTCACGCGGTGAATGTTCACCGGCACGGCCACGTAATCACCTTCGTACTTCACGGTATCGGAGACTTTCTTGTCCAGCAGGCTGTCCCACTTCTCTTCTTTGGCGGGTTCCTTCAGGACGTCGGTGTCGAGCAGCCCGGTGGACGCCCATTCCTGGATGTCGGGGCCTTTGATCTGGGCCATGCCTGGCGGGTTGCCAGCAACGGCGCGGCTTTTCAGTACGGTCATGGCAGTGGAACCGCCACCGCCGGCGACGGCACCGTCTTTCCAGGTGAAACCGTCTTTTTCAACTTGGGCCTTCAGGACATCTACTGCCGCTTTCTCGCCACCCGAGGTCCACCAATGCACAACTTCAACCGTCCCTTTCGAGTCGGCGGCAAAAGCACTGAGGGGAAACAACGAGGCAACGGAAATAGCTACGGCGAGGCGACTGATCGCTTTCATCTGAGTACCTTTTTTCTTGTTGTTATGCATGCAAGTCGGTGCTTGCGCTGCAAACGAGTTTAAACAGGGATTTTTCAGGTGCAGGTAACAAAGGGACGCCAAAATGTCACCACTTGGTGACATAGCGCCCGGTGGCCACGGCACTGGCCATGCTCGGTGACAAGGGTAGCCCCGGCAGCAAGACAGACTGCCAGGCGTGGTAGAGGTCCGGTTTGCCACCCCAGATTTTCGCGCTGGGCTGGTTTTTCGGGCTCAGTTCGTGGTGCCAGCTGCCGTGGGTGCGGTCAATGAAACGGGTTTCACAGAACTCCCAGAAGCGCCGGTACCAGGTTTCGTAATGCAGCTCCCCCGTGCGTTTGAGCAGCGCCTGGGCAGCGGCACTGGCTTCGCAATGGGTCCAGTGCAGGCGCTCGCGTACCACGGGGCGCTGGCTCCAGTCGAGGGTGTAGACAATGCCGGGGGCGCCGTCGACGGCCCAGGCGTATTCACAGGCGCTGGCGAACAGGCCCTTGGCGTCGGTCACTAGCCACTCAGGGGTGACGAGCCCGGCATCCAGGCGCGCAGCCTCAAGGTGCAACACCAGTCGCGCCCATTCGAAGCCGTGGCCGGGGGTGATGCCGTAGGGACGAAAACCATCGGCCGGGTTGTCTTCGTTGTAACCACGCAGGGGTTGCCAATGGCTGTCGAAATGCTCGATCACCATGTCCCGGTTTTGCGCCGCATGGGTATGAATAATCCGCTCGACGATGCGCAGTGCCCGGTCCAGCCAGCGGGTTTCACCGGTGACATCGGCCAGGGCCAGGAAGGCTTCAGTGGCGTGCATGTTGCTGTTGGCGCCGCGATAGGCTTCTACCCCGCTCCAGTCCTGGGCGAAGGACTCGAGCATCGCGCCCTCCTCTTCGTTCCAGAAGTACTGGTCGATGATGTGGATCGCGTCGTTGAGCAAGGTTTGCGCGCCGGGCGCGCCGGCCACTACTGCGGAGCTGGCGGCCAGGGCGACAAAGGCGTGCAGGTAGGCGGCCTTGCCGGTGTTGCCGTCGCGGGCGTCGGGCGTGGCGAACCAACCGCCGTGCCGGGCATCACGCAGCGGGCCGCTGAGGGCCACGACGCCGTGTTCCACCAGGTCGGCATAACCTGGCAGGCCCAGGCCATGGGCCATGGCAAAGCTATGGGTCATGCGGGCGGTGTTCATGGTTTCGGCGACGGCATCGGGCGGCAGGACGCCTTGATCGTCGAGGTTGCCGAAGCCGTCAGGCAGCCTGGAAGCCTTGGCGAATGACAGCAGGCGCTGGCCTTCAGTGGCAAGCCAGGCGTGATGGGCAGGTGCGTTCAGCCAACTACTGGTAGGCAGTGGTTGCGTGGTCATGATTAGCCCTTTTTATTATGTGCGGGATGACGGGAGTCTAAACAAGGGCGGCGCGAGGGCAAGTAACGAAGGAGACGGGAAATGTCACCGATTGGTGACATTGATTGTGCCAGGGCCTGCAGGCGTCATGTGTAGTGACGCCTGCAGCACCTCACATCACTGCTGCCCGAGAGGGGTGATCCGGGCCGGCTGGTTGATCTGCTGCTGCAGGTTCTGCACCTGGCTTTGCAAGGCAGTGACGTTACGCGTGGTCTGGATGCGGAACACGTCGAACTCCTTGGTGGACGGACCGTCGGAAGCCGCGGCGCGGTTGTCCAGTTCGCTCTTGAGGACCACAAGGTCCTGCTCCAGGCGGGCGATGGCGGCCGTGGGGTTGCCCTGTTTTTTCAGGGCTGCGACGTCGGCGGAGAGGTCCTTGAACTCGGCGTCCCGGGACTTGAGGGTAGCCACCGCCTCCGTCAGCGCCTGGACCTGGCCCTGCAATTGCGCGTTGGCACTGGACAGTTGGGTCGTGCTGGCGGTCATCTGCTCCAGGCGCTTGTCCAGGTCCGTTGCCTGGCCGGCCACGCCCATCTGCTGCTTGCCCTGCTCCAGCAACTGGGTCTCCAGCTGCTTGATCTGCAGTTTCAGGGCCTCGCTGCCATTATTCACATTGGCTTCGCTGGCCACCACCTTGCCGGAAATATCCTGCAGGCGCCCCGCCGCTTCCTCGCTGATGCGCGCGAAGCTTTCCTGGGTCGCCACCAGTTGCTGGCCCATCAGGGAAATCTGCTGGAAGCTCCACCAGGCAAGGCCGGCGAAGGCGAACAGCAGCGCACCGACCAATGCCCACAGCGGCCCGGTACTGGCGCTCTTGACCTTGACAACCGGCGCAGGCCGGGAGCGCACGGAGGTAGCCGGCGTGGGCTCGAAATCATCGTCGTCCGAGGTGTCGGCCCGCAGGCTGGGAACGTTGTCGAAGTCGTCGTTAGCATCGTTACGCATGAATCAACCTTAAATCCTTTGAGGTGGCATATGGATAGCCAGGCGTCGGAGTATAAACCCCCGACCTGCCGCACTGATCGACCCGGGTTCGCAAATTCGGTTCCCGGTGTGTTGCCGGTTATTTAAGTCCCACGTCCTGGGCCTTCCACCAACTGCAGAACTCGTCGAGGGCCGCCCACAGGCTGACCTTGGGCTGGTAGTCGAGATAATGCCGTGCGCGGGTGATGTCGAGGGTGAAATCTTTGTTCATCACCTGCATGCCCAGCCGTGACAAAGACGGTTCCGGGCGCCCTGGCCACATGGCACAGAAAGCTTCATTGAGCGCCGCAACGCTGTAAGACAAGCCGTAGGACCGATAACGGGTGACCTGAGGCATGTCCATCTGTCGCATCACGTAGTTCACCACATCCCACACCGGCACCGGGGCGCCGTTGCTGATGTTGTAGACCTTGCCCAACGCCGAGCCTGTCGCCAGCAAACTGCTGAGCAGGGCTTCATTGAGGTTGTGCACGCTGGTGAAATCGACCTTGTTCAGGCCATCGCCGACAATCGCCAGGCGGTTCTTGCGCTGCATCTTCAACAGGCGCGGGAAGATGCTCATGTCGCCGGCCCCCGTGACAAAGCGCGGGCGCAGGGCCAGCACTTCGAGGCCAAACTCCTGGGCGCCAAACACCTTTTGCTCCGCCAGGTATTTGGTGGCTGCATACGGATGCTTGAAACGCTTGGGCACTTGTTCTTCGGTCAAGCCCAGGTGGTCACGGCCGTCGAAGTAGATCGACGGCGAAGACAGGTGCACCAGGCGCCCGACCCGCTGCTTGAGGCAGGCCTCCACCACGTTTTCGGTAACCAGCACATTGCCCTGGTGGAAGTCCTGATAACGCCCCCACAGCCCCACGGCCCCGGCGCAATGCACCACGGCCTCGACGTCGCGGCACAGCTCGCGCACCAGGTCCGGATCATTCAAATCACCCTGGATAAACTCGGCGCCGCGCCGTACCAGGTGTTCCACACCTTCGGCCCGCCGCCCGTTGACCCGCACGTCCAGGCCCTGCTCCAGGGCGAAACGCGCAAAGCGCCCGCCAATGAAGCCGCTTGCGCCGGTGACCAGAATTTTCATGACTTACTCCGCATTCTTTCGTTTTTCATCGCTGTTGCCTTGACGCTGGCCATCACGCCAACGGCACCAACCATTGCCCCGTTGTGTGTGCCAGATGATCCGTCAGCAGGCCCAGCAATTGTCCACCACTGCGCCAATGATGCCAGTACAGCGGCACATCGATCGGCTTATCTGGCAATAACTCCACCAACACGCCCTTTTCCAGTTGGTCGCGCACCTGCAGTTCGGGCACCAGGCCCCAGCCCAATCCGGCTTCCGTCAGGCGAATAAAACCTTCAGACGAGGGGCATAGATGGTGTTCGAAACCACCGTCGACGCCCAGGGACGCCAGGTAGCGATGCTGAAGGAAATCATCCGGGCCGAACACCAGCGCCGGCGTGCGGGCCAGTTGATCGGCCCGCACGCCCTCGGGAAAGTGCCGGGCGACAAACGCCGGGCTGGCCAGCGCCCGATACCGCATCGCGCCGAGCAACAGGCTGCGGGCACCGGCCACCGGGCGTTCGCTGGCGCAAATACAGGCTGCCACTTCGCCGGCGCGCATGCGCTTGAGGCCGACGGTCTGGTCTTCTACCACCAGGTCCAACAGCAAATGCTGCTCGGCGCAGAAGTCGCTCACCGCCTCGGCCCACCACGTGGCCAGGCTGTCGGCATTCAAGGCGATGCGCAGGCGCTCGGGCATGCCCTCTTCATCCAGCGCGGGCACCTGGCTTTGCAGGTCGCGCTCCAGCAATCGTACCTGTTGCATGTGGTTGAGCAGGCGGCGGCCGATCTCGGTGGGCGTCGGCGGCGTGGCACGTACCAGCACCGGCTGGCCGATCCGCGCCTCCAACAGCTTGATGCGCTGGGAGATCGCCGACTGGGAAATTCCCAATACCTGCGCGCCCCGCTCGAAGCCGGCCTGTTCCACCACCGCCGCCAGGGCGGAAAGCAATTTATAGTCGAACATCAGTTTTCCTAATGAGCGATCAGCAATATTGGTTTTTCTTATACAGCCTTGGACGGGAGAATAGCCAGCATCGCTTCTTCTTATTCAAGGACCTCCACATGGCTGGCGAAACCGCCCTGGCAACCCTGCTGCGCAGCATGAGCCCACAGCTCAATGACGGCGACTACGTGTTCTGCACCCTGGCCGACAGCCGAATCCCCGAAGGTTGCGAGGTGATCGGCAGCTTCCGCGAGCAGGAAGGCCTGACGTTGATCGTCGAGCGCCAGCAGGCCGAGCGGGCCGGACTGGCCTTCGACTATGTGGCTGCGTGGATCACCCTCAACGTGCATTCGGCCCTGGAAGCGGTCGGCCTGACCGCCGCGTTCGCCACGGCCCTGGGCCAGGCCGGGATCAGTTGCAACGTGATTGCCGGCTACTACCACGATCACCTGTTTGTCGGCCGCGCCGATGCCGAGCGCGCCATGACGGTGTTGCGGCAATTGGCGGCGGGCGCGGAGTAAATCCTATGTGGCAAAGCTATATGAACGGCCTGTTGGTGGCCTTTGGTTTGATCATGGCGATCGGCACCCAGAACGCGTTTGTGCTGGCGCAGAGCCTGCGGCGCGAACATCACCTGCCGGTGGCGGCACTGTGCGTGGTGTGCGACGCGATCCTGGTGGCCGCCGGCGTATTCGGCCTGGCCACCGTGCTGGCGCATAACCCGGTATTGCTGGCGATTGCCCGCTGGGGTGGCGCGGCGTTCCTGCTCTGGTACGGTACCCTCGCCCTGCGCCGGGCCTGCTCGAAGCAGAGCCTGGGCGAGGGCGAGAACCTCAAGGTACGCTCGTTGAAGGCGGTGATGCTCAGCGCCCTGGCGGTGACGTTGCTCAACCCCCACGTGTACCTGGACACCGTCTTGTTGATCGGCTCCCTCGGCGCCCAGCAAACCGAACCGGGCGCCTACGTGGCCGGGGCCGCCAGCGCTTCATTCCTGTGGTTCATGACCCTGGCCCTGGGCGCCGCATGGCTGGCACCGTGGCTGGCGCGCCCCGCCACCTGGCGGATTCTGGACCTGCTGGTAGCCGCCATGATGTTCAGCGTGGCCTATCAATTAATCAGCGCAGCGTAGATATTCCAAAACGCTCTGGAACCTCTATCCCACACAGTTGTTGCGTGGTTTTGCCGCACCCCCGGTGCTATGATCCAGCCCCTGCGCCGCAAAGAGTACAAACTCCCCGGCGCTTGTTTGGCCGCCCGTGATCGGCCTTGCGCTCACCGCAACTGACCTGATTAGGAGAATCATCATGGCTTTCGAATTGCCGCCGCTGCCCTACGCACACGATGCCCTGCAGCCGCACATTTCCAAGGAAACCTTGGAATACCACCACGACAAGCACCACAACACCTATGTCGTGAACCTGAACAACCTGGTGCCTGGCACCGAGTTCGAAGGCAAGACCCTGGAAGAAATCGTCAAGTCTTCTTCGGGCGGCATCTTCAACAACGCCGCTCAGGTCTGGAACCACACTTTCTACTGGAACTGCCTGGCGCCAAACGCTGGCGGCCAACCTACCGGCGCACTGGCTGAGGCGATCAACGCTGCCTTCGGTTCGTTCGACAAGTTCAAGGAAGAGTTCACCAAGACTTCCGTCGGCACCTTCGGTTCCGGTTGGGGCTGGCTGGTGAAAAAGGCTGACGGTTCCCTGGCCCTGGCCAGCACCATCGGCGCCGGCAACCCGCTGACCAGCGGCGACACCCCGCTGCTGACCTGCGACGTCTGGGAACACGCTTACTACATCGACTACCGCAACGTGCGTCCAAAGTATGTGGAAGCGTTCTGGAACCTGGTCAACTGGAAGTTCGTGGCTGAGCAGTTCGAAGGCAAGACCTTCACCGCTTAAGTACCGCTTGCAGTAGAAAGAGCCCGGCGATTGCCGGGCTTTTTTGTGGGCGATTACAAATGGAAAAATGCCAGGAAAACGCTGGAACTCATCAAAAGGATTTCGCCACGCAGCATGTAAGAGGAATGTCCCTCTGATTGACTGCAGGAGAACTTGATATGGATCTAGCATCTTTGATCGGCATGGCCCCTCAAGCACTTAACGTGTTCGATAACGTGACAGATAAGGGCCTGGACGTCCTGGACAAAAGCTTGGGCATCCTTGATAAGACCGTGGACATAGCTCGACAGGCCTTGGGGCAAATCGACCCTCAGGCGCAAGACCAGCCACAACCGCCGAAAATTTCGTTTACCTGATGGGCGCTGACGCTCGACGGTTTGTTTCGCTGGCCTGAAAAACCCGCGCTCGTCCTGAAAAGACAGTACAAGAAGTCGGCACGTACGATCCGCCGACTTCGCTCCATGCCAGGCCTGCCTTTCCATTCCCCCTCCCAACGTCTCACCCCCGGACGCGCTCATCTAAACTGCAAAACCTGCCCTGGCCGCAATGTCCCTTTGACTGCCCTCACGGGATTGCCAATACTCATGGCATATTGAGGCTACCCGCATGGAACAAGGAATAACCCTTTGAAGCTGGAACTCAAAAACAGCTTGTCGGTGAAGTTGCTACGGGTGGTACTGCTTTCGGCATTGGCCGTGGGCGTGGTACTGAGCGCGGCGCAGATCGTCTTTGATGCGTACAAGACGCGCCAGGCCGTGGCCGGTGATGCCCAGCGCATCCTCGACATGTTTCGCGACCCGTCCACCCAGGCCGTCTACAGCCTGGACCGGGAGATGGGCATGCAGGTCATCGAAGGCCTGTTCCAGGATGATGCCGTGCGCATGGCCTCCATCGGCCACCCCAACGAAACCATGCTCGCGGAAAAAACCCGCGACCTGCAACAATCCCCGAGCCGCTGGCTGACCGACCTGATCCTGGGCCAGGAACGCACCTTCACCACGCCGCTGGTGGGGCGCGGGCCTTACAGCGAGTACTACGGTGACCTGAGCATCACCCTCGACACCGCCACCTATGGCAAAGGGTTTCTTGTCAGTTCGGTGATCATTTTCATCTCCGGGGTGCTGCGGGCGCTGGCCATGGGGCTGGTGTTGTACCTGGTCTATCACTGGCTGCTGACCAAGCCGCTCTCGCGCATCATCGAGCACCTGAGTTCGATCAACCCCGACCGCCCCAGCGAGCACAAGATCCCGCAGCTCAAGGGCCACGAGAAAAACGAGCTGGGGCTCTGGATCAACACCGCCAACCAGTTGCTCGAATCCATCGAGCGCAATACGCACTTGCGCCATGAGGCGGAAAACAGCCTGCTGCGCATGGCCCAGTACGACTTCCTGACCGGCCTGCCGAACCGCCAGAAACTGCAGGAGCAACTGGACAAGATCCTGATCGACGCCGGCCGCCGGCAACGTCGGGTCGCGGTGTTGTGCGTGGGGCTGGATGACTTCAAAAGCGTCAACGAGCAGTTCACCTACCAGGCCGGCGACCAGTTGCTGCTGGCCCTGGCCGACCGCCTGCGCGCCCACAGCGGCCGCCTCGGCGCCCTCGCCCGCCTCGGCGGCGACCAGTTCGCCCTGGTGCAGGCCGATATCGAGCAGCCCTACGAAGCCGCCGAATTGGCACAAAGCATCCTCGACGACCTGGAAGCCGAATTCGCCCTCGATCACGAACAGATCCGCCTGCGTGCCACCATCGGCATTACCCTGTTCCCGGAAGACGGCGACAGCACCGAGAAGCTGCTGCAAAAAGCCGAACAGACCATGACCCTGGCCAAGAGCCGCTCGCGCAACCGCTACCAGTTCTATATCGCCAGCGTCGACAGCGAAATGCGCCGCCGCCGCGAGCTGGAAAAGGATCTGCGCGACGCCTTGAGCCGCGAGCAGTTTCACCTGGTGTACCAGCCGCAGATCAGCTATCTCGACCACCGTGTGGTGGGTGTCGAAGCGTTGATCCGCTGGCAGCACCCGGAGCACGGCCTGGTGCCGCCCGACCTGTTTATCCCCCTGGCCGAACAGAACGGCACCATCATTGCCATCGGCGAATGGGTACTGGACCAGGCCTGCCGGCAACTGCGGGAATGGCATGACCTGGGCTTCACCGAGCTGCGCATGGCGGTCAACCTGTCGACCGTACAGCTGCACCACGCCGAGCTGCCACGGGTGGTCAACAACCTGCTGCAAATCTACCGCTTGCCGCCGCGTAGCCTGGAGCTGGAAGTCACCGAGACCGGCCTGATGGAAGACATCAGCACCGCCGCCCAGCACCTGCTGAGCCTGCGCCGCTCCGGGGCACTGATTGCGATTGATGACTTCGGCACCGGCTATTCGTCCCTGAGCTATCTGAAAAGCCTGCCGCTGGACAAGATCAAGATCGACAAGAGCTTCGTCCAGGACCTGCTGGATGACGACGACGATGCGACCATCGTGCGGGCGATCATCCAGCTCGGCAAAAGCCTTGGCATGCAGGTGATCGCCGAGGGTGTGGAGACCGCCGAACAGGAGGCCTACATCATCTCCGAGGGTTGCCACGAGGGTCAGGGCTACCACTACAGCAAACCCTTGCCGGCACGGGAGTTGGTGGCCTACTTGAAACAGGCCCAGCGCAATAACGCCGCCATCCTCTGAAGCGATGCCGGCCATCGGGGCCACGCGCACCGATGGCCGGCAAATCGATACTAAATATTTCCTGCTTATAACGCTTTACACAAAATGCAAATCTTTCGCATTATGTCGCAGTTTTGCGCGCCCCCCCGCGTGCCCCATCAACAACCGAAGCAGGATGTTCGCCATGATTCGTATGCCCCTGGCCACCGCCAGCCTTCTCGCCATTGCCATTTCGCTCGCCGGTTGCGGTGAAGGCAAAGACAAGGCCGCCGCGCCTCAAGCCCCGGCCGCCGCCAGCACCACCGCCCCGGCGGCTGCCCCGGCAGGCCAGGTAGACGAGGCCGCCGCCAAGGCTGTGGTCGCGCATTACGCTGACATGGTGTTCGCGGTGTACAGCGATGCCGAGTCCACCGCGAAAACCCTGCAAACCGCGATCGACACTTTCCTTGCCAACCCGAACGACGACACCCTGAAAGCGGCCCGTACCGCTTGGATCGCCTCGCGCGTGCCGTACCTGCAGAGTGAAGTGTTCCGCTTCGGCAACACCATCATTGACGACTGGGAAGGCCAGGTGAACGCCTGGCCCCTGGACGAAGGCCTGATCGACTACGTCGACAAGACCTACGAACACGCCTTGGGCAACCCTGGCGCCACCGCCAACATCATCGCCAACAACGAGATCCAGGTCGGCGAAGACAAGGTCGATGTCAAAGACATCACCCCGGAAAAACTCGCCAGCCTGAATGAGCTGGGCGGTTCCGAAGCCAACGTAGCCACCGGCTACCACGCAATTGAATTCCTGCTCTGGGGCCAGGACCTGAACGGCACCGGCCCGGGCGCCGGCAACCGCCCAGCGTCGGACTACATGACCGGTGATGGCGCCACTGGCGGCCACAACGAGCGCCGCCGCACCTACCTGCGCGCCGTGACTCAACTGCTGGTCAGCGACCTGGAAGAAATGGTCGGCAACTGGAAGCCCAACGTCGAAGACAACTACCGCGCCACGCTGGAAGCAGAACCTGCGACCGATGGCCTGCGCAAGATGCTGTTCGGCATGGGTAGCCTGTCCCTGGGCGAGCTGGCCGGTGAGCGCATGAAGGTTTCCCTGGAAGCCAACTCGCCGGAAGACGAACAGGACTGCTTCAGCGACAACACCCACAACTCGCACTTCTACGACGCCAAGGGTATTCGTAACGTTTACCTGGGTGAGTACACCCGCACCGACGGTACCAAGATGACCGGCGCCAGCCTGTCTTCCCTGGTGGCCAAGGCCGACCCGGCGGCCGATGAAGCGTTGAAGGCTGACCTGGCCTCCACCGAAGCGAAGATCCAGGTGATGGTGGACCACGCCAACAACGGCGAACACTACGACCAGTTGATTGCTGCCGGTAACGACAAAGGCAACCAGATCGTACGTGACGCCATCGCCGCATTGGTGAAGCAGACCGGTTCGATCGAACAGGCTGCTGGCAAGCTGGGCATCAGTGACTTGAACCCGGATAACGCTGATCACGAGTTCTGATCAGTGCCGCGTTGAATGAGGCGACCTTCGGGTCGCCTTTTTTGTGCCTGCCCTCCAAGCTCCATCAACCAGCACAAATCTCCTGTGGGAGCGGGCTTGCTCGCGAAAGCGGTGGGTCAGCCAATGCATCCGTTGACTGATACACCGCTTTCGCGAGCAAGCCCGCTCCCACACTTGATCTGCCACGTCTCCAACGCCCCCCCGGTTTACTTGCCCTGCACCGCAGGTAGAATGGCGCCTTTCCTGTCACCCCGAGCGGACCTCATGGCGTTGCCGACCTTACGGATAATCGGTTTCATTATCGGCATCTTCCTGATCACCCTGGCGATCGCCATGGTCATCCCCATGGCGACCTTGGTGTTTTTTGAACGCACCAGCGACCTGCCGTCGTTCCTCTGGGCCAGCCTGATTACCTTTATCGCGGGCCTGGCACTGGTCATCCCCGGCCGCCCGGAACACGTGCACCTGCGCCCGCGGGACATGTACCTGCTGACCGTCTCCAGCTGGCTGGTGGTGTGCATCTTCGCCGCACTGCCGTTCCTGCTGACCCAACACATCAGCTACACCGACTCGTTCTTCGAAAGCATGTCGGGCATCACCGCCACCGGTTCCACGGTGCTCAGCGGCCTGGACACCATGTCCCCGGGCATCCTCATCTGGCGCTCGCTGCTGCACTGGCTCGGCGGTATCGGCTTTATCGGCATGGCGGTGGCGATCCTGCCGCTGCTGCGCATCGGTGGCATGCGCCTGTTCCAGACCGAATCCTCCGACCGCTCGGAAAAGGTCATGCCCCGCTCACACATGGTGGCGCGCCTGATCGTGGCGGCGTACGTGGGCATCACCATCCTCGGCAGCCTGGCGTTCTGGTGGGCCGGGATGGGGCTGTTCGATGCGATCAACCATGCGATGTCAGCAATTTCCACCGGCGGGTTTTCCACTTCCGACGAATCCCTGGCCCACTGGAAACAGCCGGCGGTGCACTGGGTGGCCGTGGTGGTGATGATCATGGGCAGCCTGCCGTTCACCCTGTATGTGGCCACGATGCGTGGCAACCGCCGGGCACTGATCAAGGATCAGCAGGTGCAAGGCATGCTCGGCTTGCTGCTGGTGACCTGGCTGGTGCTCGGCACCTGGTATTGGTGGACCACCAATCTGCATTGGCTGGAGGCGCTGCGCCACGTGGCGGTAAACGTGACTTCGGTAGTCACTACCACAGGTTTTGCGCTGGGGGACTACAGCATCTGGGGCAATTTCTCGCTGATGCTGTTCTTCTATCTGGGCTTTGTGGGCGGTTGCTCCGGCTCCACGGCTGGCGGGATCAAGATTTTCCGTTTCCAGGTCGCCTACATCCTGCTCAAGGCCAACTTGAACCAGCTGATTCACCCACGGGCGGTGATCAAGCAGAAGTACAACGGCCATCGCCTCGATGAAGAAATCGTGCGGTCGATCCTGACCTTCTCGTTTTTCTTCGCCATCACCATCTGCGCGATCGCCCTGGCCCTGTCGTTGCTGGGCCTGGACTGGATGACCGCACTGACCGGCGCCGCCAGTACCGTGTCCGGCGTGGGCCCGGGCCTGGGGGAAACCATCGGCCCGGCCGGTAACTTCTCCACCCTCCCGGACGCTGCCAAGTGGATCCTGTCATTCGGCATGCTGCTGGGCCGGCTGGAGATCATTACGGTGTTTGTGCTGTGCATTCCGGCGTTTTGGCGTCACTGACAGGCAGCTCATGCAACCGCGCCCGGTACTCGCCGGGCGTGGCATCGAACCAGCGGCGGAACGCACGAAAGAAGTTGCTCGGGTCGGCAAACCCCAACAGGTAGGCAATTTCCAGCAGGGTCATGCTCGGCTGCGCCAGGTATTGCTCGGCCAGTTCGCGGCGGGTGTCGTCGAGCAAGGTCTGGAAACTCGTGCCCTCCTCCTGCAAGCGGCGCTGCAAGGTGCGCTGGGACAGGTGCAACGTCTGCGCAACCACTTCACGCTTGGGCTCGCCCTGGGGCAGCAATCGGCATAGCACCTGCCGCGCCTTGTGGGTCACCCGGCTCTCGGAAAACCGCGCCAGGTACTCCCCGGCAAAACGATCGTGCAACAACGCCATCGCCTCGTTCGCCGTGGGCAACGGCGCTTCCATATCGGCCCGTTCGAAAATCAGCGCGTCATAGGGCGCGTTGAACACCAGCGGTGCATGGAAGGCTTGTTTGTAGGGCGCCAGGTCCGCTGGCTGATCGCCCTGCACCAGCACCTTGCGCGGTTGCAACGTGCGCCCGGTCAGCCAGCCGCATAACGCCAGGGCACTGGCCAGGGACGCTTCGGCACTTTGCCGGGTAGGCGGCAGGTGGTCGCCGTGCACCGTCAGAATCAGCGCATAACCTTCGGGCAACAGGCGGAAACTCAGGTCGGCACTTTCAGCAATGATTCGCTGGTAACGCACCAGCCGCATAAAACCTTCGGCCAGGGTATTGCTGGACATCAAGGCGTAGCCGGCCACATGAAACGATGCCGGGCGCACCACCTTGCCCATGTTCAAGCCAATCGCCGGGTTGCCCGACAGCTCGACCGCGCGCTGCCAGAGCCGGGTCATGGAGTCCTGGGGGAAGCGTGCATCCGGGTCATTCAGCGCGGCGTAATCCAGGCCAAGCTGCTTGAACAAGGCACGGCAATCCAGGCCGTCCATTTCCAGCGCCTTGACTATCCCCATCGCCCAGCTTGCAGAAGTCGTTCGTTCGCTCATGGCGTTTTCTTAACAAGGAAGGCTGAAACGACAGCCAGGAATCCGAAGGATACTAAAGTGGCATCTATTGTCACTGGCTGTTACCACTGATGACTCTAGACTCAAATAAGCTCCCCGCCGAACATCTGTCGGGCAGAACAATAACCAGAGGGCCGACCACTGTGGAAAATGCCAGGCAATTCAACAGCTTCGCCGATTTCTACCCGTATTACCTGAGCGAACACGGCAACAGTACGTGCCGTCGCCTGCACTTTATCGGCACCAGCCTCGTTATCTTCATACTCGCGTTGGCGATCGGCAAAGGTGCGTGGTGGCTGCTGCTGGCGCTGCCGGTGGCCGGCTACAGCTTTGCCTGGATCGGCCATTTCTTCTTTGAAAAGAATCGCCCGGCGACCTTCCAGCATCCGCTGTACAGCCTGTTGGGGGATTTCGTGATGTACCGCGACATGATTCTGGGCAAGGTGCCGTTCTAGCCCCACGCTTGAAGAACAATAAGAGAGGCTTTGATGAACCAGCAGGCCCGTTTCACCCATATGCAGGATGGTACCCAGGAAGACTGGGCGATCATCGCCAAGGATTTCAGTGCTTACGCCCGGCAATTGCCAAGCCGGATCCTGGCGCATCTACGGCTGCTGGAGGGCGACTTCGGCGGCTTCCCGGTGGACCGCCTGACCCACTCGCTGCAAACCGCCAGCCGCGCCTGGCACGATGGCCGGGATGAAGAGTACGTGGTGTGCGCCCTGCTCCACGACATCGGCGACACCCTCGGTTCCTACAACCACCCGGACATCGCCGCCGCGATTCTCAAGCCGTTCGTAAGCGCCGAGAATCTGTGGATGGTGGAGAAGCACGGGATCTTCCAGGGCTACTACTTCTTCCACCACCTGGGGATGGACCGCCACCTGCGCGAGCAATTTGGCGACCACCCGCAGTACCGGCAAACCATCGAGTTCTGCGCGCAGTACGACGCGGCGGCGTTCGACCCGGCCTACGACACCCTGCCGCTGAGCTTCTTCGAGCCGATGCTGGCGCGGGTGTTTGCCCAGCCGAAGAACTCGCTCTACAAGGCGGCGATGGAACGCCAGGGTTAAACCGGCAGCAATGTGCCGCCGTGACCGGTTTGGGTGGCTGGCTCCGGATCTTTGACGATCTCCCGGGCCACCATCAGGATCACGATGGCCGCAATGATGTCGAAAATCGCCAGCACCACAAACAGCGGGCTGTAGCCGACCTTGGTCACCAGCACGCCGAACACCGCAGTAAATGCCGCAGCCCCGATAAACCCGCACATCTGCCCGCCACCGGTGGCGGTGGCCACGTCATTCTTGCCGAATGAGTCCGAGGCGATGGAAAACAGTGCACCCGACAAGGTCTGGTGGGCGAAACCGCCGACACACAGCAGGGCAATCGCGGTGTAGGCACTGTCCACCAGGCCGATGCACGCCGGGCCGATCATGCACAGGCAACCGAACAGCATCACCAGCTTGCGCGAGGTGAACAGCGAGACCTTGAAGTAGCGGTGGAACAACGGGCTCAGGTAGCCACCCAGCACACAGCCAATGTCGGCGGCCAGGAACGGCAGCCAGGCGAACAGCGCCATTTCCTTGATGTTCATGTGCCGCTCGGTCATCAGGTACAACGGAATCCAGGCATTGAACGTCTGCCAGGCCGGCTCCGAGAGCATCCGCGCCGAGGCGATGGCGAAAAAGTTGCGGCTCTTGAGGATGCGCTTCCAGCTGGCTTTCTTCTGCACGCCTTCCTTGAGGTGGGTTTCCTGGCCGGCCTCGATGTACTCACGCTCGGCCTGGGCCAGCAGGCGCTGGTCACGCGGGTGCTTGTACAGCAGCAGCCACAGCCCGCTCCACACCAGGCCGATGCCGCCAACGATCAGGAATGCCAACTGCCAGCCGCTGTGCAAAATCGCCCAGACCACCAGTGGCGGCGCCAACAACGCACCAAACGACGAACCAAAGTTGAACCAGCCGATGGCGACGGAGCGCTCCTTGGCCGGGAACCACTCGGTAATCGCCTTGACGCCGCCGGGGAAGCCCGCCGACTCCGTCAGCCCCAGTGCGCCACGGGCCACTGCCAGGCTCTGCCAACCGGTGGCGAATGCCGCCAGGGCACAGACTACCGACCAGGAGATGGCGAAGATGGCAAAGCCCATCTTGGTACCGATCGCATCGATCACATAACCGGCGATCGGCTGCATCAAGGCGTAGCACACCTGCCAGGCAACAACGATGTGGGAATACTGCTCAGTGGAGATGCTCAGGTCGGTCATCAGCGTGGGGGCTGCGACTGAGAGCGTGTTGCGGGCCAGGTAGTTAATAATCAGGCCGACCGTCATCAGCCCGACCATCCACCAACGGATGCCTTTGATTTTCATCGCTTCACCTTAATTATTTTTAGATTTGAGGCGTACGTTCTGCGACCGAGCGCATCCGTATTACGGGCGCTATAAAACTGTAACGTCATATGTCGTCATACAACTGTTAGCGTTATATTCAGTCCGCAGTACGATGTCAATCCGTGAAGGGTGATGTTGTACGATGACAATCGACACCCCTGTGGCGCCACGTCACTTGCGCGGCGGGATGAAGACGCGTTCATTTTCTGAGATAAAATCTTTCTGTCATTTACAGTGCTGTATCCTGCACAGGCTTTTTGAACGCGCGGAATCACCTGCGATTGATAAAACAGATCTTGCGAGGAGCGACGACGATGCACGAAATCCCTAATCTCCCCTTCCCAAGCCTGCACGAAACTGAGCAGCCAACCCCGCAACAGGCCGGTGCCACCAAGCCCGAGCCCAAAGAGGCAAAACCGGTCGACCGCAAGAGCGAAGACTGAGAGCCGTACCCAGACCGTGTGGAAAGCGTGACATTGCGCGCTTTCCACACCGCCTGAACACCGTGAGCCCCGCCATGACCGACACCACCCCCGATACCGCCCTGCTCGACACTGCCTTGCACATGGTCGACGTATGGAACCGCCTCACCCCGGAAAAACAGGCCCTCCTGCTCAAGCGCTTCGGCACCCAGGAAAACGCCCTCGCCGCGTTGGTAACCACGCAACTGCTCAACCCCGCCGATCGCTAAAAGTTTGCTTTGCTGCCCCCGCACGCGCCCAGCATCGGTATCATAAGCAGCCTATCTTTTCCTGCTGCGACAGTGGACCTCTCCCCATGCCAGATACCCAGCGCCCCATGGCGGTCACGCTGCAAGTCGTTTCCATCGTTTTGTTCACCTTCATCGGCTACCTGAATATCGGCATTCCCCTGGCCGTGTTGCCTGGCTATGTGCACAGCGACCTGGGCTTTGGCGCCGTGATCGCGGGCCTTGTGATCAGCGTGCAATACCTGGCCACTCTGCTGAGCCGGCCCTACGCGGGACGCATCATCGATAACCGCGGCAGCAAGCGCGCCGTCATGTACGGCCTGGCCGGTTGCGGGTTGAGCGGCGTGTTCATGTTGCTCTCGGCGTGGCTGTCACACCTGCCGGCGCTGAGCCTCACCAGCCTGCTGATTGGCCGCCTGGTGCTGGGCAG
Organism: Pseudomonas sp. C8002; assembly: GCF_013385765.1. Lineage (NCBI taxonomy): Bacteria > Pseudomonadati > Pseudomonadota > Gammaproteobacteria > Pseudomonadales > Pseudomonadaceae > Pseudomonas > Pseudomonas sp. C8002. The sequence continues at coordinate 1,444 of NZ_JACAPJ010000003.1, read as the reverse complement.
CGCTGAAAGCCTGGTGGGCTCGGGTTCCATCGGCTGGGGCATTGGCCGGGTGGGTGCGGCGAATACCGCCAAGGTCATCTCCTGGAACGGCATCGCCAGCTACGGCGCCCTGGCCATCGGCGCACCGCTGGGGGTGTTGCTGGTCAGTCATTTCGGGCTGTGGAGCATGGGCGTCAGCATCATCCTGCTGGCGGTGCTGGGCCTGCTGCTGGCCTGGCCGAAAGTCGCCGCGCCGATCGTGGTGGGCGAGCGCCTGCCGTTCATGCATGTGCTGGGGCGCGTGTTGCCTCACGGCTGCGGGCTGGCGCTGGGCTCGATCGGGTTTGGCACCATCGCCACCTTCATCACCTTGTATTACGCGACCCAGCATTGGGATAACGCGGTGCTGTGCCTGAGCCTGTTCGGTGCCAGCTTTATCGGGGCGCGGTTGTTGTTCGGCAATTTGATCAACCGCATTGGCGGGTTTCGCGTAGCGATTGCCTGTTTGTCGGTGGAGACGCTGGGGCTGCTGCTGCTGTGGCTGGCGCCGGATCCTCATTTGGCGTTGGCGGGTGCGGCGTTGAGCGGGTTTGGCTTTTCCCTGGTGTTTCCGGCCTTGGGTGTGGAGGCGGTCAACCTGGTGCCCGCCTCGAGCCGGGGTGCGGCGGTGGGGGCGTATTCGCTGTTTATCGATTTGTCGTTGGGGATCACCGGGCCGTTGGCCGGGGCGATTGCGGCGGGGTTCGGGTTTGCCTCGATCTTCCTGTTTGCGGCGATCGCGGCGTTTGGCGGGTTGCTGTTGAGCCTGTATTTGTATCGGCAGGCGCCGAAGTACCGCGAGGAGCGGGACGCGGCTTAGAAATCAACCTTGCCGCGGCCGGCCTTGATGCTGCCGCGTTTGGTCTTGGATTCGAGGCGGCGCTTCTTTGAGCCCAGGGTGGGTTTGGTGGGGCGGCGTTTCTTTTCGACCTTGGTGGCGCTGAGGATCAGTTCCACCAGGCGCTCGAGGGCGTCGGCGCGGTTTTGTTCCTGGGTGCGGTATTGCTGGGCCTTGAGGATCAGTACGCCTTCGCTGGTGATGCGGGTGTCGCGCAGGGCCAGCAGGCGTTCCTTGTAGAAGTCAGGCAGGGACGAGGCCGGGATGTCGAAACGCAGGTGCACGGCGCTGGAGACCTTGTTGACGTTTTGACCGCCAGCGCCCTGGGCGCGGATGGCTGTCAGCTCGATCTCGGCGTCGGGGAGGTGCACGTTGTTGGATATCACCAGCATTTTTTGATCGGGCCTTGGGGTGGAGGGGTAAGGATACGCCAATGTGTTGGGCTGCTGGGGGCTGGGGGCTGGGTACATATCCGTTATTTGGGTGATGGCTGATATTGGTTCCGCTCTTACAGCGGCTCACTTTTGAACAGCGCAAAAGTAAGCAAAACGCTCTTGCCCCACCACTCGGCACCTCGCCTAGGCTCGG
>NZ_JACAPJ010000028.1:0-27978 GCF_013385765.1 Pseudomonas sp. C8002 | reverse complement strand
AGCCGAGTGAGGACTAAATGTGGGAGCGGGCTTGCTCGCGAAGACGGTGGGTCAGTTAATGAAGATAGCGACTGAAACACCGCTTTCGCGAGCAAGCCCGCTCCCACATTGACTGTGCCCACTTTGGATTTGCGGGGTTACTCGTGATGCGGCTCGCCCAGGAAAGTCAGGGAACTGAACAGTCCGCGAGTCGCGACATCAGCATTGTCTTTGAGCGGGATTTCCACCTGCGCCGCAATCACATTCAATCCTTCATTTCTCACCAGCACCCGGGCGCGACCGTCTTTATCGGTCTCGGTGCTCAGGGTGTTCGGTGCGTTGCGATAGTCTCCGATCAGCTTGACTCCTGCCGCCGGCTTGCCATCCAGCAGCACCCGTACCGGCAGTGATTTACCCGGGCCGACCGTCAGCGGATCAACTTCCGGCAAGATCAGTAGCTTGATCTGATCCAGCTGCGGCAACTTCGCCCCCGGCTGGTAGATCGCCAGGCTGTACTTGAAGGTCTGGGTCGACTCAATCGCCCCCGGCACCTTGCTGCGGCCCTCGTTGATCCACTTCTTGTCAGGCGTCTGTGACCACATCCCGTTATCCAGGGCGACCGCCAATACAGCCGGCGATTTGAGCGGCTTCAGGCGCGCATGGTCGGGCAGACGTTCCACGGTCACCGGGATCATTTTGCCGCTGGCGTCATAAGCCCAGGCGCCGCTGATTTTCTGCGCCTTGAACGCGTTGTCTTCGGCGCCGTGGCCGTAGATCACTTCGATATTGCCGCGCCGTTGTTCGGTCCACAGCCCGTGGGCCGAGACTTGGGTGGCAAACAGCAGGCCGAGCACGGCCAGGGATTTGAAGGCTTGCATGGTGACGTCCTTTTACAGGTTGAGGGTCAGGCTGACGGTGAAGTTGCGCGGCTCGCCGGGATTGACCCAGTAATTGCTGTAGGAGCGCTCGTAGTACTTTTCATCGAACAGGTTGTTGAGGTTCAGGCCCACGGTGACGTTGTCGCTGGCCTTGTAATGGGCCAGCAAATCGACGGTGTGGTAGGCCGGTAATTCAAAGCTTTTGCCGGTTTCGCCGGAGCGGTCGCCGACGTAGGTAAAGGCCGCGCCGAGGTCGGAGCCGCGCAGCAGGCCGTCCTGGAATTCATACACGCCGAGCAAGCTGCCGCTGCGTTTGGCTACGCCGAGAATCCGGCTGCCGGTGGGGATGGCTTTGTCGCCTTTGGTCACTTCGGCGTCGATGTAGGCAAAGGCGCCGATCACCCGTAAGGCGTCAGTCACCTGGCCGGTCAGTTGCAGGTCAAAACCCTGGCTGCGGGCCTTGCCCATGGCGCGCTGTGTGTCGGTAGCCGGGTCCAGGGCCAGGACATTTTCTTTCTCGATATGGAAGGCGGCGAGGGTGGTGCTCAGGCGGTCGTCGAACAGCTCGCTCTTGATCCCGATTTCATACCCCACGCCTTCTTCCGGCTTGAAGGATTTGCCGCCGGCGTCCAGGCCATTGTTGGGCTTGAACGAGGTGGAGGCGTTGGCGAACAGGCCCACTTCAGGCGTCAGTTGGTAGAGCAGGCCGGCGCGTTGGGTCAGGGCATCGTGGGTCTGCCGGCTTTTGGCATGGTTGCGGCTGAAGTCGTCGGTGCGCTGCTCGAAGTGTTCGAACCGCGCGCCGATCATCCCGCGCAGGCGGTCGGTGAAGATGATCTGGTCCTGCAGGTTCAGCGCCTGGCTTTTCACCCGTTCGAAAAAGTCAGTGCCGGAGCGTTTGCCGTTCGGTTTGGGCTGGCCATAGACCGGGTCATAGATGTCGATGGCGTAATCGCCGCCGGCGATGGCGGTCACCCGTTCTTTCTTGCGGTAGTCCTCGTACTCGGTGCCGATCAGCAATTCGTGCTGCCAACTGCCGATGTCGAACCGACCGCGCAGTTCGAGCTGCGTGATGCTGTCATGCCAACCGGTGGAGCGTTCGCGGTAGCGGCGGCTGAGGGTGTGGCCATCTGCACTCAATGGGCGGTTTTCCGAGGCGTTGCCCCACAGGCTGCCTTGTTTGTAATGGCTGGCCAGGCGCAGTTGCCAGGCATCGTTGAGGTGATGTTCGAGGCTGGCTTGCAGGCGGTTGTTGTGGTTGCGGATATCGCCGTCGTCGGGCTCGCCGAGAAAGGTCGAGCGGGAGACGCCGCTCCAGCGGTTGTTGGGCGCGACGATGCCGCGGTCGAAAGTGGAGCGGTGACGCACGAATTCACTTTCCACCAGCAGGTGTGTGTCCGGGTCCAGTTGCCAACTGATGGAGGGCGCGACGAAGACCCGTTTGGCCTCAACGTGGTTGCGGAAGCTGTGGTTGTCTTCCACCGCCAGGTTGACCCGCGATAACACGTTGCCCTCGCTGTCCAGCGGCGTGTTCGCGTCCAGCGCGGTGCGGTAGCGGTCCCAACTGCCGGCGCTGGTCTGCAGTGTGGTGAAGGCCTCGGGCTGCGGCTTTTTGCTGACGATATTCACCGTGCCGCCTGGGTCACCACGGCCATACAGGCTGGCGGCGGGGCCCTTGAGCACCTCGATGCGCTCGATATTCGCCGCGTCCGGCGTGCTCGGGTAACCGCGGTTGGCGCTGAAACCGTCCACGTAAAACTCTGACGTGGTGAAGCCGCGAACGCTGTATTCGTAGAGCGTCAGGCCGCCGAAGTTGTTCTGTTTGGACACGCCGCCGGCAAACTCAAGGGCACGCTCGACGTTGGTGCTGCCCAGGTCGTTGAGTACCGAAGCGGGAATCACGCTGATGGACTGTGGGATATCCCGCAAGGCGGTGTCGGTTTTTGTGGCGCTGGCGGAGCGGGTAGCGCGATAGCCCTTGACCGGGCCGGTGGCTGATTCGTACGCCTCGCTGGTGATGCGGGTGGCTTCCAGTTCAAGGGTGGCGGTGTCTTCGGCGTAGGCCGGGTCCACCAGCAAACCCAGGGCGATTCCCGCCAGCGGGGCAAATCTTCGAGACGGCATGATAGAGCGTTCCAATAGCGATATTGAAACAATATAACATGACTAATGAGAATGAATTTCTTTTGAAATATTAGGTAACAGGAACCCGCGAACGGGCTCCCGAAGCCGTTATTCCTCTTCTTTCACCGGTGCAGGCGGCGGACGCAGGCCGATTTCAGCCGACAGCTTGATTTCCTTGCCATTGCGCATCACCTGGATCGCCACCTTGTCGGTGGGTTTGATCCGCGCCACCTGGTTCATCGACTTGCGACCATCCCCGGCCGGCTCGCCGTCGATGCTGAGGATCACATCCCCCAGTTGCAGGCCGGCTTTCTGCGCCGGGCCGTCGCGGAAGATCCCGGCGACCACGATGCCAGGGCGCCCGGTCAGGCCAAACGACTCGGCCAGTTCCTTGGTCAGCGGCTGGACTTCAATCCCCAGCCAGCCACGAATCACCTGGCCATGCTCGATGATCGACTTCATCACTTCAGTGGCCAGCTTCACCGGAATCGCGAAACCGATGCCCTGGGAGCCGCCGGACTTGGAGAAGATCGCGGTGTTGATGCCGGTCAGGTTGCCGTTGGCATCCACCAGCGCGCCGCCGGAGTTGCCCGGGTTGATCGCCGCGTCGGTCTGGATGAAGTCTTCGTAGCTGTTGAGGCCCAACTGGTTACGCCCGGTGGCGCTGATGATGCCCATGGTCACGGTCTGGCCGACGCCGAACGGGTTGCCGATGGCCAGCGCCACGTCACCTACGCGCAGCCCTTCGGAGCGCCCGATGGTGATCGAGGGCAGGCCTTTCAAATCGATTTTCAGCACCGCGAGGTCGGTTTCCGGGTCGCTGCCGACCACGCGGGCCAGGGTTTCCCGGCCATCACGCAGGGCCACCACAATCTGGTCGGCGCCGGTGGTCACGTGGTTGTTGGTGAGGATGTAGCCTTCCGGGCTCATGATCACGCCGGAGCCGAGGCTGGATTCCATGCGCCGCTGCTTGGGCGAGTTGTCGCCGAAATAGCGACGAAACTGTGGGTCTTCAAACAGCGGGTGCGCCGGTTTGTTGATGACCTTGGTGGTGTACAGGTTGACCACGGCGGGGGCGGCGATCACCACCGCATCGGCGTAAGTCACCGGGCCTTGTACCACCGCGCTGGTTTGCGGTGCCTGTTGCAGGTTGACATCAAGGGTCGGCAGGCCGACCAGTTGTGGATAACGCTGAATAATCAGCATCGCGATCAGCACGCCAGCCAACAATGGCCATCCAAAAAAACGCAGTGCCTTGAGCATGAAGAAAAATCCTGACAGGTTGCAGGGGGCGGGAGAGCGCCCATAATGTCGCGCATTATACGAGGCCGTGAGCGCCTCTGAACGGGATATTTAGGAGTCTTTTATGGCCGTTGCCCTGAGCACCTTAGTCGAGGAAGCGGACCGCTACCTTAATAGTGCCAAAATCGCCGATTACTGCCCCAACGGCCTGCAGGTCGAGGGCCGACCGCAAGTGCTGCGCATCGTCAGCGGCGTGACCGCCAGCCAGGCATTGCTGGACGCGGCGGTCGAAGCCCAGGCCGACCTGGTGCTGGTGCACCACGGTTATTTCTGGAAAGGCGAAAGCCCGTGCATCACCGGCATGAAGCAGCGCCGCCTGAAAACCCTGCTCAAGCACGACATCAGCCTGCTGGCCTATCACTTGCCGCTGGACCTGCACCCTGAGGTCGGCAACAACGTGCAACTGGCCCGGCAACTGGACATCACCGTCGAAGGCCCGCTGGACCCGGACAACCTCAAGGTCGTCGGCCTGGTGGGCTCCCTGGCCGAGCCGGCGTCGCCCCGTGATTTTGCCCGCCGCGTGCAGGAAGCCATGGGCCGCGAGCCGCTGCTGATCGAAGGCAGCGAGATGATCCGCCGCGTGGGCTGGTGCACCGGTGGTGGCCAGGGCTATATCGACCAGGCGGTGCTCGCCGGGGTTGACCTGTACCTGAGCGGCGAAGCCTCGGAGCAGACCTTCCACAGCGCCCGGGAAAACGACATCAGCTTTATCGCGGCCGGGCACCACGCCACCGAGCGGTATGGTGTACAGGCGTTGGGTGATTACCTGGCGCGACGCTTCGCCCTCGAACACCTCTTCATCGATTGCCCAAACCCGATCTAACGAACACCACCGGACACATGTGGGAGCGGGCTTGCTCGCGAATGCGGTGCATCAGTCGCCATATGCATTGACTGACACACCGCATTCGCGAGCAAGCCCGCTCCCACATTTGATCGAGTCGGGCCAAACCCAGCGGTATATTGATATACCGTTTCGATCTAGCCAGCCCCCTCAATAGAATCAGGCGCTGTGCTAGCATGCCCCGCTCGAACACGGCCCGCTGGCCGTCCATAAGATCGTTTTTCCGTGAGTAACCATGGTCGACAAACTGACGCATCTGAAACAGCTGGAGGCGGAAAGCATCCACATCATCCGCGAGGTCGCCGCCGAGTTCGATAACCCGGTGATGCTCTACTCGATCGGTAAAGACTCCGCCGTGATGCTGCACCTGGCACGCAAGGCCTTTTTTCCGGGCAAGCTGCCGTTTCCGGTGATGCACGTCGACACCCGCTGGAAATTCCAGGAAATGTACAAGTTCCGCGACAAGATGGTCGAAGAGCTTGGTCTTGAGTTGATCACTCACGTCAACCCGGACGGTGTGGCGCAGGGCATCAACCCGTTCACCCACGGCAGCGCCAAGCACACCGACATCATGAAGACCGAGGGCCTGAAACAGGCGCTCGACAAGTATGGTTTCGACGCTGCATTCGGCGGTGCCCGTCGCGATGAAGAGAAATCCCGTGCCAAAGAGCGCGTGTACTCGTTCCGCGACAGCAAGCACCGCTGGGACCCGAAAAACCAGCGCCCGGAGCTGTGGAACGTCTACAACGGCAACGTCAACAAAGGCGAGTCGATCCGTGTGTTCCCGCTGTCCAACTGGACCGAGCTGGACATCTGGCAGTACATCTACCTGGAAGGCATCCCGATCGTCCCGCTGTACTTCGCCGCCGAACGCGAAGTGATCGAGAAGAACGGCACGTTGATCATGATCGACGACGACCGCATCCTCGAGCACCTGTCCGACGAAGACAAAGCCCGAATCGTCAAAAAGAAAGTACGTTTCCGTACCCTTGGCTGCTACCCGTTGACGGGCGCGGTGGAGTCCGAAGCCGAGACGCTGACGGACATCATTCAGGAAATGCTCCTGACGCGAACTTCCGAGCGCCAGGGCCGTGTCATCGACCACGATGGTGCAGGCTCGATGGAAGATAAAAAACGTCAAGGCTATTTCTAAGGGGCTGTCATGTCGCATCAATCTGATTTGATCAGCGAGGACATCCTCGCCTACCTGGGCCAGCACGAGCGCAAGGAAATGTTGCGCTTCCTGACCTGTGGCAACGTCGACGACGGCAAGAGCACCCTGATCGGGCGCCTGCTGCACGACTCCAAGATGATCTACGAGGATCACTTGGAAGCCATCACCCGCGATTCGAAAAAATCCGGCACCACCGGTGACGACATCGACCTGGCGTTGCTGGTCGACGGCCTGCAGGCCGAGCGTGAGCAGGGCATCACCATCGACGTTGCCTACCGATACTTCTCCACCGCCAAGCGCAAATTCATCATCGCCGACACCCCCGGCCATGAGCAGTACACCCGCAACATGGCCACCGGTGCCTCCACCTGTGACCTGGCGATCATCCTGATCGACGCCCGCTACGGCGTGCAGACCCAGACCCGTCGCCACAGCTTCATCGCCTCGTTGCTGGGCATCAAGCACATCGTGGTGGCCGTCAACAAGATGGACATCAATGGCTTTGACCAAAGCGTATTCGAGTCGATCAAGGCTGATTACCTGAAGTTTGCCGACGGTATCGCGTTCAAGCCGAGCACCCTGGCCTTCGTGCCGATGTCGGCCCTCAAGGGCGACAACGTGGTGAACAAGAGCGAGCGTTCGCCTTGGTACACCGGGCAGTCGCTGATGGAGATCCTCGAGACCGTCGAGATCGCCAATGACCGCAACTACACCGACCTGCGTTTCCCGGTGCAGTACGTCAACCGTCCGAACCTGAACTTCCGTGGTTTTGCCGGCACCCTGGCCAGCGGCATCGTGCACAAGGGCGACGAAGTCGTGGTGCTGCCGTCGGGCAAGAGCAGCCGCGTCAAATCCATCGTCACCTTTGAAGGTGAACTGGAAAACGCAGGTCCCGGCCAGGCCGTGACCCTGACCATGGAAGACGAAATCGACATCTCCCGTGGCGACCTGCTGGTGCATGCCGACAACGTGCCGCAAGTGACCGATGCTTTCGACGCCATGCTGGTGTGGATGGCTGAAGAACCGATGCTGCCGGGCAAGAAATACGACATCAAGCGCGCCACCAGCTACGTGCCGGGTTCCATCACCAGCATTGTGCATCGCGTGGATGTGAACACCCTGGAAGAAGGCCCGGCGAGCGCCTTGCAGTTGAACGAGATTGGCCGGGTCAAGGTCAGCCTCGACACGGTCATCGCCCTGGACGGTTACGCGAGCAACCGCACCACCGGTTCGTTCATCGTCATCGACCGTTTGACCAACGGCACCGTGGCTGCGGGCATGATCATCGCGCCGCCGGTGACCCATGGCAGCGCGGCGCAGCACGGCAAACTGGCTCACGTGGCCACCGAAGAACGCGCCCAGCGCTTCGGCCAGCAACCGGCGACCGTGTTGTTCAGCGGCTTGTCGGGCGCCGGCAAAAGCACCCTGGCCTACGCGGTTGAACGCAAGCTGTTCGACATGGGCCGTGCGGTGTTTGTGCTGGACGGCCAGAACCTGCGCCACGACCTGAACAAGGGCTTGCCGCAGGACCGTGCCGGGCGTACCGAGAACTGGCGTCGTGCCGCGCACGTGGCGCGTCAGTTCAACGAAGCCGGCTTGCTGACGTTGGCGGCGTTTGTTGCCCCGGATGCTGAAGGGCGTGAACAGGCCAAGGCGCTGATCGGCGGTGATCGTTTGCTGACCGTGTACGTGCAGGCTTCGCCGCTGGTGTGTGCCGAGCGTGATCCGCAAGGTTTGTACGCGGCGGGCGGCGATAACATCCCGGGTGAGTCGTTCCCGTATGACGTACCGTTGAATGCGGACCTGGTGATCGACACCCAGGCGTTGTCGCTGGAAGACAGCGTCAAGCAAGTGCTGGAGCTGCTGCGCCAGCGCGGCGCGATCTAAGCTTCACGCGCGCAAAAAAGCCCGCCATGTTGGCGGGCTTTTTTATGGGGCCTTGGAAACAACTCGGTCAAATGTGGGAGCGGGCTTGCTCGCGAAAGCAGAGTGTCAGCCGCCACATGTATAGGCTGGCACACCGCATTCGCGAGCAAGCCCGCTCCCACATTTTGATCAGTGACTGGCGGGATAATCTGTGTGCAATTTGGCGAGCAACACATCCTTCTCTTCCCACAACCGGTTGATCCAGCCCTGGAACGCCAACCGATACTCCCCATCCTGCTCATAATTCTTGCCGATAAACTCGGCCGGAATCTGCACCTCTTCAAACTGCACGACAACGTCCTTCACATTCCCGCACAGCAAATCCCAATAACCGGGGCGCCCACCAGGATAGTGAATGGTCACGTTCACCAGCGACTTCAGCTGTTCACCCATGGCATCCAGCACAAAGGCAATGCCGCCGGCCTTGGGCTTGAGCAGGTAGCGAAACGGTGACTGTTGCTGTGCATGCTTGCCCGGGGTAAACCGCGTGCCTTCGGCAAAGTTGAAGATTCCCACCGGGTTGTGGCGAAACTTCGCGCAGGTCTTGCGGGTAGTTTCCAGGTCCTTGCCTTTCTTTTCCGGGTGCTTTTCCAGGTACGCCTTGGTGTAGCGCTTCATGAACGGGAAGCCCAGCGTCCACCACGCCAAGCCAATCACCGGGACCCAGATCAGCTCCTGCTTGAGGAAGAACTTCAGCGGGCGAATGCGCCGGTTGAGCACGTATTGCAGCACCATGATATCGACCCAGCTCTGGTGGTTGCTGGTCACCAGATATGAGTGTTCATAGTCCAGGCCTTCCAGGCCTTTCAGATGCCATCGGGTGCGCCGCACCAGGTTCATCCAGGCCTTGTTGTTGCTGATCCAGGCTTCGTGGGTCTGGTTCATCAGCCATTCGCTGAAGCGCTTGGCAAACGGCAGCGCCTTGAACAGCGCCACGATAAACAGGAACGAGCACAGCAGGATCGTGTTCAACGCCAGCAACAGCGAGGCGATCACCCCGCGCACGGCGGCAGGTAGAAAATCCAGCATTTAGACATCCATAGGTCGGTTGGCGGCTTGAATCGCGGTCAATGCGATGGTGTACACGATGTCGTCCACCTGCGCCCCACGGGGCAGGTCGTTCACCGGTTTGCGCAGGCCTTGCAGCATCGGGCCGAGGCTGACGCAATCGGCACTGCGTTGCACCGCCTTGTGGGTGGTGTTGCCGGTGTTGAGATCCGGGAACACGAACACCGTGGCCTTGCCCGCCACCAGGCTGTTGGGCGCCAGTTGCCGGGCCACGCTTTCGTTGGCGGCGGCGTCGTACTGCAACGGGCCGTCGATCAGCAGCGAGCTTTGGGCTTCGTGGGCGAGCAGGGTGGCTTCGCGGACCTTCTCGACCTCCTCGCCCGTGGCCGAATCACCGCTGGAGTAACTGATCATCGCCACCCGTGGCGTGATACCGAATGCGGCGGCCGAGTCGGCGCTTTGCAGGGCGATTTCCGCCAGCTCCGCCGCGCTGGGGTGCGGGTTCATCACGCAGTCGCCGTATACCAGCACTTGCTCGGGGAACAGCATGAAAAATACCGACGAGACCAGGGTGCAGCCCGGCGCGGTCTTGATCAGTTGGAGGGCCGGGCGAATGGTATTGGCAGTGGAGTGGATGACGCCGGAGACCAGGCCGTCCACTTCATCCAGAGCGAGCATCATGGTGGCGATCACCACGGTGTCTTCCAGTTGCTGCTCGGCCATCGGAGCGTTGAGGCTTTTGGTTTTGCGCAGGGCCACCATCGGCTCGACGTAGCGCTGGCGAATCAGGTCGGGGTCGAGAATCTCCAGGCCTTCGGGCAGCTCGATGCCATGGGCGCGGGCTACGGCTTCCACGTCGGCCGGCTTGGCCAACAGTACGCAACGGGCGATCCCGCGTGCCTGGCAGATGGCGGCGGCCTGCACGGTCAGCGGCTCGCTGCCTTCGGGCAACACGATGCGCTTGTTGGCCGCCTGGGCGCGCTGGATCAGTTGATAACGGAACACCGCCGGCGACAGGCGCATCTCCCGCGGCGTGCCGCAGCGTTGGTGCAGCCAGCGGGCGTCGAGGTGGCTGGCGACGAAATCGGTGATGATCTCCGCACGTTCGCGGTCATCAATCGGGATTTCCTTGTTCAGGCTGTTGAGCTGGTTGGCGGTGTCGTAGGAGCCAGTGCTCACCGACAGCACCGGCAAACCGGCCTGGAACGCGCCCCGGCACAGGTCCATGATCCGTGGGTCGGGCAGGGTGTCACTGGTCAGCAGCAGGCCGGCCAACGGCACGCCGTTGATGGCGGCCAGGCTGACAGCGAGGATGATGTCGTCGCGGTCGCCGGGGGTCACCACCAATACGCCGGGCTTGAGCAGCTCCACAGTGTTACGCATGGTGCGGGCGCAGATGATGATTTTGGTCATGCGCCGGGTTTCGTAGTCACCGGCGTTGAGGATCTGCGCGCCCATCAGGTCGGCCACGTCGCGGGTGCGCGGGGCGTTGAGTTCCGGCTGGTAGGGGATGCAGCCCAACAGGCGGAAATCGCCGCTGCGCAACAACGGCGAATGCTCTTTGAGCCGTGCCGAGAACGCCTCCATGCTTTCGTCGGTGCGCACTTTGTTGAGGATCACGCCCAACACTTTTGGATCTTTCGGGCCGCCGAACAGCTGGGCCTGCAATTCCACGCGGCCGGAGAGTTCGGTCAGCACTTCGTTTTCCGGGGCCGAGACCAGGATCACCTCGGCGTCCAGGCTCTTGGCCAGGTGCAGGTTGACCCGGGCCGCATAGCTGGCACTGCGGGTCGGCACCATGCCTTCGACGATCAGCACGTCCTTGCCCACGGCGGCTTGCTGGTAAAGGGTGATGATTTCTTCCAGCAGCTCGTCGAGCTGGCCGTCGCCGAGCATCCGTTCGACATGGGCCAGGCCCAGAGGCTGGGGCGGTTTCAGGCCGTGGGTGCGGGCCACCAGCTCGGTAGAGCGCTCGGGGCCGGTGTCGCCGGGGTGCGGCTGGGCAATCGGTTTGAAGAAGCCGACTTTCAGCCCGGCCCGTTCAAGGGTGCGCACCAGCCCAAGGCTGATGGAGGTCAGACCCACACCAAAATCGGTGGGCGCGATAAAAAAAGTCTGCATGCGAATTCTCTGGAGGTGCATGGCTTCGGTGGCGGCCTATGGCTGGCTGCCTACCGGGAATCAGGTGCCAAGGTTATCTTTATCTGAGCCTTGCGCACACCAGCCGCATGTAAAGGGCTTGTCTATTTTTTCAAGGCGTTGCGCCGGGTCCGTGACCCAGGCCCGGGATTGCCAGGGTGGCTGGTGGCGCAGGTGCTGGGTGTGGCCGCAGGAAAGCTCGACGACCCAGTGCCGGTCTTCGTCCTGGTGAAATCCGACGACCGTCGGGTCAGTTGTTCGACCCCGTCCGTCCGGGTTGTGTTCGCTTTCGGGCAAATCCTTGTTTAGACTTGTCCGTTCTTCATTCTTCTGCAAAAGGTCTCGCCCCATGCCGATCGCCGCCAATAAGGCTGTCTCCATTGACTATACCCTGACCAACGACGCTGGTGAGGTCATCGACAGTTCTGCCGGCGGCGCGCCGCTGGTCTACCTGCAAGGTGCAGGTAACATCATCCCGGGCCTGGAAAAGGCCCTGGAAGGCAAAGAGGTCGGTGACGAACTGACCGTTGCCGTAGAACCTGAAGATGCCTACGGCGAATACGCTGCCGAACTGGTCAGCACCCTGAGCCGCAGCATGTTCGAAGGTGTCGACGAGCTGGAAGTGGGCATGCAGTTCCACGCTTCCGCTCCGGACGGCCAGATGCAAATCGTCACCATCCGTGACCTGGACGGCGACGACGTGACCGTCGACGGCAACCACCCGCTGGCTGGCCAGCGCCTGAACTTCCAGGTGAAGATCGTCGCTATCCGTGACGCTTCCCAGGAAGAAGTGGCCCACGGCCACGTGCACGGCGAAGGTGGTCACCACCATTAATTGACTGAGCGACGCTCTGTCAGTTGGAAAAAGGCGCCTTCGGGCGCCTTTTTCATTTGGCGGCTATTCTTGCCGACTTGGCGGCTGTAATCTCGAATGGCCGTTACGAAGAACATGGGATATCTGGAGTTCGTCATGAGTGCTTTCCACGACCTTAAACTCAAAGCCCTGGATGGTCAGGAGCTGCCTCTGGCGCCCTTCAAGGGGCAAGTCGTGCTGGTGGTCAACGTCGCCTCCAAATGTGGGTTGACCCCACAGTACGCCGCGCTGGAAAACCTCTATCAGCAATACAAAGACCAGGGTTTCACCGTACTCGGGCTGCCGTGCAATCAATTTGCCGGGCAGGAACCGGGTACTGAAGAAGAAATCCAGGAATTCTGCAGCCTCAACTACGGCGTGACCTTTCCCCTGGGCAGCAAGCTTGAGGTGAATGGCCACGATCGCCACCAGCTGTATCGATTGCTGGCGGGCGAGGGCGCCGAATTTCCCGGGGACATCACCTGGAACTTCGAGAAATTCCTGTTGGGCAAGGACGGCCGGGTGCTGGCGCGTTTCTCGCCGCGTACACCGCCGGATGACCCCTCCATTATTCAGGCGATCGAAAAAGCATTGAGCTGATACTTTCAGCATTATCGAGTGAGTTTCTGTGGCAAGGGAGCTTCCTGTGGCAGGGAGTTTCCTATGGCAAGGGAGCTTGCTGTGGCAGGGAGTTTCCTATGGCAAGGGAGCTTGCTGTGGCGAGGGAGCTTGCTCCCGCTGGGCTGCGAAGCAGCCCATGCCCTCCCGCTTTTACCCCTTAATCACCCCAATCAATAGTGCTATCCAACACGCTGCACACTCCATATTATCCACATCATAAATTCCTTTCCGATGGAGTGCTCCCATGCCTGTCCAAGCTTTGTTCAAACCGTTCCAGCTCGGTGCACTGCAACTGCCCAGTCGCGTGGTCATGGCGCCGATGACCCGTTCCTTTTCTCCGGGTGGCGTGCCCAACTCCAAAGTGATCGAGTACTACCGCCGCCGCGCCGCCGCCGGTGTCGGCCTGATCATCACCGAAGGCACCGTGGTCGGCCACCCGGCTTCCAACGGCTACCCGAACGTCCCGCACTTCTACGGTGAAGCCGCCCTGGCCGGCTGGAAGAAAGTAGTCGACGCGGTACATGCCGAAGGCGGCAAGATCGTTCCGCAACTGTGGCATGTGGGCAGCGTGCGGCGCATCGGCACCGAGCCGGATGCCAGCGTGCCGGCTTACGGCCCCACCGAAAAACTCAAGGACGGCAATGTCGTCGTCCACGGCATGACCGTGGAAGACATCAAGGACGTGATCGCCGCGTTCGCCCAGGCTGCCAAGGATGCCCAGAGCATCGGCATGGACGGCGTTGAAATCCACGGCGCCCATGGCTACCTGGTGGACCAGTTCTTCTGGGAAGGCACCAACCAGCGCACCGACGAATACGGCGGCAGCCTGGCCAACCGTTCGCGTTTCGCCATCGAATTGATCCAGGCCGTCCGCGCCGCCGTGGGCCCGGACTTCCCGATCATCCTGCGTTTCTCCCAGTGGAAGCAGCAGGACTACACCGCGCGCCTGGTGCAAACCCCGGAAGCCTTGGGTGAATTCCTCAAGCCGCTGTCTGACGCCGGCGTGGATATTTTCCACTGCTCCACCCGCCGTTTCTGGGAGCCGGAATTCGAAGGCTCCGAGCTGAACCTGGCCGGCTGGACCCGCAAGCTCACCGGCAAGCCGACCATCACCGTGGGCAGCGTCGGCCTGGATGGCGAGTTCCTGCAGTTCATGGTCAACACCGATAAAGTGGCGCAACCCGCCAGCCTGGAAAAACTGCTGGAGCGCCTGAACAACGACGAGTTCGACCTGGTCGCTGTGGGCCGTGCGCTGCTGGTGGATCCGGATTGGGCGCTGAAGGTTCGCGAAGGCCGTGAAGGCGACATCCTGCCTTTCAGTCGTGAGGCGTTGACGACCCTCGTTTGACGCGCACACGTTTAACTGCGTGGCTGCAAAAAATGCCTGGAACCAGTTTCCAGGCATTTTTGCCAAGTTGCCTTGAGTTGTATTAAAACTTCAGCTGGTTTTTTTCCTGCTCCTGCTGCTTCTGCTGCTGCTGCAATGCAAGGAGGCCTGCTTGTTGATCGTCAGGCCGCTTGCCGCGAATACCCCCGTTCTCTAAGCCCGAAGGCGCAGGAGGCAGACTGAACGACGAAGGCTGGATGCTGTTGAGTGGCATCGACATGGGAGAACTCCACATATTTTATCTAAGAGTATTTGGGCTTTATGGCTGGTTCTTCCTATGACCCTGAACAACCGCCACTGATGTTGTGGCGTTCACCTGCGCACTAGTTCCCAACTGCAACTCGCAACATTCCCCCTCACGCAGCACTGAGTTGGCTTGTCTACTGGTCATTCAAGGGTGTTCGCTTGGGCAGATCAAAAATATCTACATCGAATACTAGACATTCATAGTGTTGCTGCTGACTTTGTACACACTCGATATGCCCCTGCATACATCCAGTAACTTGCTTTCAAACTGCTCAATAATTGCCGGCCAGCCCTGGCGACTGGCGTGTTGTCGGGCATTGAGCCTGACCCTGCGCAAACTTTCACGCTCCTCCAACAACCAGTTGGCGGCATCACAAAATGCCTCCTCGTCCCCAGGCATCGCCAGCACACCGTTGTAACCATGGCGAATATGCTGGGTTGCAGCTGCCTGGTCGTAAGCCACCACCCCCAGCCCTGCGGCCATGGCCTCTAACACTACATTGCCAAAGGTTTCGGTCAGGCTGGGGAACAGAAACAGATCCCCTGAGGCGTAGTGCCGAGCCAGCTCCTCATCGCGTCGGGTACCGCAAAAAATTGCCTGAGGCAGCGATTTCTCAAGCATTGTCCGTTGGGGGCCATCGCCGACAATGATCAGTTTCAACCGGCGCTGTGGGTAAGTGGTTTGCAGCGAGTCGAAGCAGCGCTTGAGCAGCCCGAGATTTTTTTCCTGGGCCAGGCGTCCGACGTGCAGCACGGCGATGTCTTCATCGCTCAGCCCCCACTGCTCGCGCAGGGCTGGGTCGCGTTTGGCCGGGTGAAACAGCTGGCTGTCGACACCGCGCGCGAGCATGCCCAGGCGCTCGAAATGGCGGCGCTCCAGCTCCAGTCGCTGGCTGGCGCTGGGCACCAGGGTCAGGGTCGAGCGGTTATGGAACCAGCGCAGATAGTGGGTCAGCACCCGGCTCAGCATGCCCAGGCCGTACTGGTTGGAATACTGCTGGAAGTTGGTGTGGAAGCCACTCACCACGCTGATCCCCAGGCGCCGCGCCGCCCGCAACGCCGACAAACCCAGCGGGCCTTCCGTGGCGATATACAACACATCCGGGCGCTGGCGGGTCCAGCGCCGCAACAGCTTGTGCATCGACGACTGGCCCCATTGCAGCCCCGGGTAGCCCGGCAGCGGCCAGCCGCGACAGAGCATCAGGCCGTCGTCGCTGGGCCGGCTCTGGTCGCTGCCCTGGCGCGGGCGAACCAGTTCGACTTGATGCCCGCGCGCGCGCAAACCGTCACACAGGCGGCCAAGGGTATTGGCCACCCCGTTGATCTCTGGCGGGAAGGTTTCGGTGATCAGGGTGATGTGGAGCGAAGCTGTCGTCATGACCCACAGTGTCGGCGTGGGCCATGTCGTCATTGTGTCTTTTGGATGATGGATTTGTGACGGCTCAGGCCTTTTTAATGGCCATGGCCTCGGCGCCTTGCTCACGCACCCAGAACAACGTCGCCCCGGCCACCGCTGCCGGCATCATCAGCAGGTTGACCACCGGCACCAGCAACACCAGGTAAACGATCCCGCCAAAACTCATGCTCTGCCAGCGCTTCTGGCGCAGCCAGGCGAGCATTTCGTTCCAGCCCAGCTTGTGGTTGTCGGCCGGGTAGTCGATGTACTGGATCGCCATCATCCACACACCAAACAGCAGCCACAGCGGTGCTGCCACCAGATTGACCACCGGGATGAACGACAGGATAAACAGGCCGATAGCCCGGGGCAGGAAGTAACCCAGTTTGCGCATTTCCCGGGCCAGGGTGCGCGGGACCATGGCCGCCAGTTCGCCCCAGCTGAACGCCGGGAAATCATCGGTGCCGCGCACCACCACTTCGACCTTTTCCGACAGAAAGCCGTTGAACGGCGCGGCGATAATGTTGGCAAGCATGGTGAAGGTGAAAAACACCATCAGCACCACCAGCACCACAAATAAAGGCCACAGCAGATAATTGAGGAAGCTCAGCCAGCTCGGCAGCGTCGGCATGAGTGTGTCGACCCACAGGCTGAACTGATGGCCGGCGAAGTAGATCAATCCGACGAACAGGATCAGGTTGATTGCCAGCGGCAGCAGCACAAACAGCCGCAGGCCGGGGCTGAGTACCAGTTTGAGACCTTCGCGCAGGTACTGTGGGCCTGAAAGAACGGGGGCGGGCATGGATAACTCCGGGCAATAGGGGCGAACGCGCCGACCTTACCGGCTTTGGGAGTACCGGGAAAGCACGGCCCGCATCGCGACATTAACGGTAACAAAGGTGTCGATTAATAGAGGGCATGGGATAGAGACCACCTATGAGCTGGATTGTTAATCCGTATTTCCTTAATCTTGCCTCCCTCTATACGCTGCACCCATTATTTTCAGGATCTGCGAGTTCAAGCCTTCCCCAAGTGCTTCGCGGTCCTTTTTTATTCCAGCCGTTCTGTAGTCCGGGCGGTCGATAGGAGTGAGTCATGTCTGATACCCGTCATTCGCGAGTGATTATTCTCGGTTCCGGCCCTGCCGGTTACAGCGCTGCCGTCTACGCTGCCCGGGCCAACCTCAAGCCGTTGCTGATCACCGGCATGCAAGCGGGCGGTCAGTTGACCACCACCACTGAAGTCGACAACTGGCCGGGCGACGTCCACGGCCTGACCGGCCCGGTGCTGATGGAGCGCATGAAAGAGCACGCCGAGCGTTTCGAAACCGAGATCGTGTTTGATCACATCAACAAGGTCGACTTCTCCAAGAAGCCTTACAGCCTGACCGGCGACAGCGGCGTGTACACCTGTGACGCGCTGATCATCGCCACCGGCGCCAGCGCTCGTTACCTGGGCCTGCCGTCGGAAGAAGCGTTCATGGGCAAGGGCGTTTCCGCCTGCGCAACCTGCGACGGTTTCTTCTACCGCAACAAGCCAGTGGCTGTGGTCGGTGGCGGCAACACCGCGGTGGAAGAAGCGCTGTACCTGGCCAACATCGCCAGCACCGTGACCCTGGTTCACCGCCGCGAGACCTTCCGCGCCGAGAAGATCCTGATCGACAAGCTGCATGCCCGCGTGGCCGAAGGCAAGATCATCCTCAAGCTCAACGCCACTCTGGATGAAGTCCTGGGCGACAACATGGGCGTGACCGGTGCTCGCCTGAAGAACAACGACGGCAGCTTCGACGAGCTGAAAGTCGACGGCGTGTTCATCGCCATCGGCCACACTCCGAACACCTCGTTGTTCGAAGGCGTGCTGGATGCCAAAGATGGTTACCTGATCGTGCAGGGCGGCCGTGAAGGCAATGCGACTGCCACCAACATCGAAGGTATCTTCGCTGCCGGTGACGTGGCCGACCACGTGTACCGCCAGGCGATCACCTCCGCCGGCGCCGGTTGCATGGCGGCCCTGGATGCCGAGCGTTACCTCGACGGTTTGAAGGACGCTTCGTTCTAAACCGCAGAAACAAAAAAACCGGCTGCGAGGCCGGTTTTTTTATGCACGGGATTTGATGATCACCGCAGTCCAAATGTGGGAGCGGGCTTGCTCGCGAAAGCGGTGTGTCAGTCACCCGATGTATTGACTGACACTCTGCTTTCGCGAGCAAGCCCGCTCCCACATTTTGATCTATGTCTGACTCAGGATTTGCGGGTCAGTGGCTGTGCGGCAAACTTCACACCCGCCAACCCATGCTCGATCAGCGCACGAATGTTGCCATGGTCACTGCCTTCAGGCGTGGCCAGCACCGAACGGTAATGCTCGCCAAACGCCAACAGCGCTTCCTGGTCGCTCAAGCCTTCCAGCAGCGCCAGGCCCAGGGTCTTGCACGAACCTTCGTTCTGCCCGGCGGCGTTTTCCACGCTGCCATTGGTGAACGCTTGTGGCTGGTAGTCGTAACCCGCAGCTACAAAGGCCAGGGTATCGGCAAAAACATGTTCGCCACTGTTGAGGCTGGCGCGCAGGGTGTTCAGGTCAGTCATGGGGTTTTCCTTTGGCGAATGCCGCTTGCTGTTCGGCACTGGCTTCTTGCTGGTATTGGGCTTTCCACTCGGCGTACGGCATGCCGTACACCACTTCACGGGCGTCATCGAGGCTCAGCTCGATCTGGCGCTCGTCGGCCTCGGCCTTGTACCACTTGGACAAGCAGTTGCGGCAGAAGCCCGAGAGGTTCATCAGGTCGATGTTCTGCACATCCTTGCGGCTGTCCAGGTGGGCCACCAGCCGGCGGAAGGCGGCGGCTTCGAGTTCGAGGCGTTGTTGATCGTTCATGATGCTCACTGCAAAGGTAAGGGTTAGCGACTGGCCGCCAGGGTAATCGACACCGATTCGGCAAAACGCAACGCATGGGGTTTGTCGACTTCGACTTCGGCGTACAGCACCGATGTATTGCTCATCACCAGGTCGAGGATCTCCTGGGTCAGGCGCTCCAGCAGGGCAAAGCGGTTGCCTTCCACATGGGCGATGATTGCCTTGGTGATGGTGCGGTAGTTCAGCGCGTGGTCGATGTCGTTGTCGCGCACGGCTTCCTGGGCGGCATACAGGATGGTCAGGTTGATCAACACATCCTGCTTGTTGAGGATTTCATCCTCGTTGATCCCGATAAACGTGCGCAGGCACAGGTCCTTGACCCGGATGCGCGCCATGCCTGGCTGAAGTTGTGGCATTGCTACTTGCTCCGTCCAATCAGTTGCAGGAACTCCATGCGCGTGGTGTTCGACTCGCGGAAGGCGCCGAGCATCACCGAGGTGTTCATGGTTGAATTCTGTTTTTCGACACCGCGCATCATCATGCACATGTGCCTGGCTTCGATCACCACCGCCACGCCGGCGGCCTGGGTCACCGTCTGGATGGCGTCGGCGATTTCCCGCGTGAGGTTTTCCTGGATCTGCAGGCGACGGGCGAACATGTCGACGATACGCGCCAGCTTCGACAGGCCGAGCACCTTGCCGGTCGGAATATAGGCCACATGGGCCTTGCCGATAAAGGGCAGCAGGTGATGCTCGCACAGCGAATACAGCTCGATGTCCTTGAGGATCACCATCTCGTCGTTGTCGGAGGCAAACAGCGCACCGTTGACGATTTCTTCCAGGTTCTGCTCGTAGCCGTGACACAGGTACTGCATGGCCTTGGCGGCACGCTTTGGCGTGTCGAGCAAACCCTCGCGCTCGGGGTCTTCACCCAGGCCCTTGAGGATCTCGCGGTAGTGGTGGGGCAGGGACAAAGTCATACAACATCCTCGCAAACGGCTTACTTGATATGCCGCCCGCCGTTGACGGTCAGGGTGGTACCGGTGACATACGGGTTATCCAGCAGGTAGCGCACGCTCTGGTAAATCACCTCGGGGCCGGGCTCGATGCCCAGTGCCGCCTTGGCCAGGACCTTGGCGCGGTAAGCCGCGTCGTCGCCCTCGTTGAACATCACCATTGCCGGGGCAATGCCGTTCACCTTGATATCCGGTGCAAGCTGCGCGGCAAACGACAAGGTCAGGCTGTCGAGCCCGGCCTTGGTGGCGCAGTAGGCAATGTGCTGGCGGCTGCCCTTGCGGGTCACGTCATCGCTGATGTGCACGATATCCGCAGGCGTGGAGCGTTGCAGCAGGTAAGCACAATGCAGGTTGATCAGGTACGGCGCAAGCATGTGCACGCTGAACATGTCGGTAAAGGCGCGGCTCTCGTCGCCGGGCGCTTCCGCTTCCCAGGCCGAGGCATTATGAATGATCGCCCGCAGGCTTTGGGTGTGCGTCTTCAGTTCGTCGATGAAGGCGAGAATACCGGTCTCGTTGGAGAAGTCGGCAAACACACCGATCGCACCGCGTTCGCGCAAGGCTTGCACGCCGGGACGTTCGCTGCGGTAGCTGAAAATCACTGGCTGCCCTTCGTCCAGCAGGCGCTGGGCGCAATGCAGGCCGACGCGCTGGCCGGCACCGGTGATCAGGATCGGGGCGGGTGTTGAAGACATGGGAGGCTCGAATCGCTGGCAGGCTAAAACTATACCAGCGAGCGGCCTCCCTTGTACTCAAGCAGCGGCTTCGGTGGCCTTTACCCGGGCTGGCGCCGGATGCAGCCAACCGGCCAGCAGGTGGGTCGACAACGGGATAAAGAAGTAAACCATCAATGGCGTGAGCGCGAGGGTGCTGACCAGCACACGGCTCAACAACCCCAACTCGCTGAGCAGCGGCTCAAGGCCGAAGTTGAACAGCAGCGACACCGGGAAAAATGCCAGCCAGATGGCCACGGCCTGCTTCCAGCGCGGCGGACGTGCGGCGGCGGCGCCAAACCAGCCGTCGATACCGCGTACGCGATGCTCCGACGGCGCAGCAAACAGCTCACTGCCACGCCCGAGCCATGCACCACGGGAGGCGGAAAACTCCCACGCATGCAGGGTTTTTTCGTCGGCGAAGCGGAAAATAATCTGGAACTCGTCATCGTTGGGCGGCGGTGCAAGCACGCCTGAACCCAGGTAACCGGGGAAGTCCGTGGCCAATTGCTCGCCTTCGCGCAGCCAGGCCATCAACTCTTCATAGCGACCCTTGGCCACGCGGCGCGCAACCATCAGGGTGACGGGGGAGGTAGACATTGTGTATCTCCATAAGGATCAGGTGCACTGGGCCGGGTAGGCGGCGCACGAACGAAGCTGCGGGGTAAGCAGCCACGTTGAAAAAACAGGCAAGGATTATTCCTGTTTTGCAGAAATACACCAGCGACATTGGTCGGCTTGTCGAAGACCTTGAATCGGACAGCTGTATGGGCGTTAAATGGGATCCAAGTTCCTGACAGTATATTGATGCCCTGATGTCTGTAATGACTGCTCCACGTCCCGAAATGGCCCTTGGCAACCCTGCCGATTCCGATGAGCTGTTTCCGATTCGCGAAGTCGCGAGATTGACAGGCATCAACCCTGTCACCTTGCGTGCCTGGGAACGGCGTTACGGGCTGATCCACCCGGTTCGCACCGAAAGTGGGCACCGCCTGTATTCGCGCACCGATATCGAGACCGTTCATCGCATTCTTGACTGGATCGAGCGTGGCGTGGCCGTGAGCAAGGTCGGCAAGATCCTCGCCCGCGACGATCATCAAGTCGAAGCGGCGGCTGCTTCGCCGGCAGGTGCAGAGCATGAATGGGCCCAATGGCAGGCGCAGTTGCGAACGGCCGTCGGTGCCTTCGACGACCGGCAACTGGACCGGTTGTATGGCCAGATTTTCGCTGCCTACCCGGTCGCGGTGGTGTTCCAGGACATCCTGATGCCCCTCTGGCAGCAACTGTTGCGACATCAGGGGTTGTTTGGACAAACCAGTGAATGGCTGTTTTTTGATGGATTTCTGCGCAGCCGAACCTGGAAACGCCTGCAGATAGGCTGTGCCTCAGCGGCGCCGCGGGTATTGCTGGCGGCCATTGCGGGGGAGTGCCGAGAGCTGGAGTTGTTGGTCGCAGGCCTGTTGATGAGCGGTGACGAGTTGGCGGTCAAGGTCCTGGCTGTGGGCCAGCCGATGGATGAATTGACCCTTGTCTGTGAAAAAACCAGGCCACAAGCCCTTGTGGTGTTCTCCAATCACTCGCCGGCCAATGGCTTGCCTCGGCGCCTTGAACGGCTGGCCCTGACCCTGGATTGCCCGCTGTTGCTGGCCGGCGATGCGGCGGAGTTGGCGCAGGAACAACTGGCGGGTTCATCCGTCGGCTGCCTGGGTAACGAAGGGCGATTGATGCAGCGCCGCTTGCAGCAGTTTCTGCGCGGTAACCTGGATACCTGACGTCAGGCGTGGACTTCGGGGTGAAAAAGGCGATGTTGCTGCAGGATAAACTGGCGCAGGCGCTCGGTCTCATCCACATCGTTCTGGCTCAGGCGGTAGGCGAACAATCCTCGGGCAGTTTCCCGTTCCAGCGTGCCCCGCACCGAAATGCGCTCGTACCCGGACGGACTGAACCACAGCGAAAAGGTTCTTGGCGCCTTGATCCGCCCGCGAATTTCCACCAGCAATCCCTTGAATGACACCTCATGCACCCACAGCGCACCGGGCTGGCCCTTGATGTTTTCCAGGGGTACCGGCTCTTCGAGCGCCAGGCGCCACGGGCGGATCATCGGCCCGTCTTCGAAAATACTCGGTACACCCAGCCGCAGATGCACGGCATGAAACTCGTCTTCCACCAATTGCAGCGGAAACGTCATTTGCTGGTTGTCGAATTGGGCCTGGAGGGTGACATGGTCATGGGCGGCCAGGCGGGTGAGCAGATCACGAATCTGCGCACCGCCATTGACCGTCAGGCTCGACGACGCGTCCCGCACATTGAGTTGCGGGTTATGGTGCATGGTCTGAATAAAATCCAGCTCGTCCTGCGTCAAAAGCGCGTCGCGTTGCATTGATCTTGCTCAAGAAAAAGGTATTAAAACGCCATTATCTCTTTAAAGACCGCGTTTTCTAGTTTTTGTTAGATCCGCTCGTCGCCTTGAGTGCCGCAAGCTCCGCCTTGAGGTCAGCCAACTGGGCTTCCAGTTGCGCGACACGCTGCTGGGCCTTGACCTGAACGGTCACATCCTTCTGCACACCGACAAAGTAGGTCTGCTTGTCGGCCGGGTTATAAACCGTCGATAACGACAGCTCGTTCCAGAAATGCGTGCCGTCCTTGCGGTAATTGCGCAGGATTTCCCGGCAGGCGCCGCCACTCTCCAGGGCTTCGCGAATCGCCATCAGCCCCGGCTGGTCACGATCGCCCGATTGCAGGAAGCGGCAGTCCTGATAGAGGATTTCGTCGAGGGTGTAGCCAGTCATGCGCTCGAAGGCCGGGTTCACATAAATCAGTGGCTTGTCCTTGCCTTCGCGCTCGGCGATAACGATGCCGTCGTTGGAAGCGTTGATCACCAGTTGCATCAGCTTGGCGTTAATCATTGAGCGGTCCATGGCTTGTAGTTGGAGTTTGCAGTTTAAGACATGCCGGCAGCCTGTCCATGGGCCCCAGCTGTTAATATCCCAGGCTTTTAGTCAGCTACAGGATCAGATTGATGAAAGTCGCCATCCTTTCCGGCTCGGTGTACGGCACGGCTGAAGAAGTCGCCCGTCATGCTGCAAGCATCCTCAACGCTGCCGGCTTCGACGCCTGGCACAACCCGCGGGCAACCCTCGCCGACGTACAGGGCTTTGCTCCGGAAGCCTTCCTGGCCGTGACTTCCACCACTGGCATGGGCGAACTGCCCGACAACCTGCAGCCGCTGTACTCGACCATTCGCGACCAACTGCCGGCCGCTTGGCGAGGCTTGCCCGGCGCGGTGATCGGCCTGGGCGACGCCAGCTATGGCGACACCTTCTGCGGCGGCGGCGAGCAAATGCGCGAGCTGTTTGCCGAGTTGGGCGTGCACGAAGTGCTGCCGATGCTGCGCCTGGACGCCAGCGAAAGCGTGACCCCGGAAGCCGACGCCGAGCCGTGGCTGGCCGAGTTGGTTACTGCACTGCGCGGTTGACCGGGAACTCGCGCAATAACGCCAGCCAGGCCTGG
This sequence comes from Pseudomonas sp. C8002, assembly GCF_013385765.1. NCBI lineage: Bacteria > Pseudomonadati > Pseudomonadota > Gammaproteobacteria > Pseudomonadales > Pseudomonadaceae > Pseudomonas > Pseudomonas sp. C8002. The sequence goes on along the minus strand of NZ_JACAPJ010000028.1, from coordinate 4,013 downwards.
GCGGCTTTCGACAGGTAGGCACCCTCACGCCAGATAAAGGCAATGTCCCAGCGCAGGTAGTCCGGCGCCTTGAGCGTCAGGCGCACCACGCCGGGCCTTATCAGGCCCCGGGCTACTACGCTGGGCAGCAGCACCACGCCTTGGCCGGCGGCCACCAATGCGGCGAGAAAATCCGCCTGGCCACTGCGCCCGCTTTCCTTCGGGGTGAAGCCCAATTGCTGACAGGCCTGTAGCAGGCGGTCGTTCAACACAAAACTGCGCTGATACATCAGGAACGGCGTGTCAGCCAACTCCTCCAGGCGGATCTGCGCGTTATCGGCCAATGGATGGTCCATCGGCAGCAGGGCATCCAGCGGTTCATCGCAGAATGCCTGCCAGGCGAATGCCGGGTCGCTGGGCATCAGGCTGCCGCCCACTTCCAGCTCTCCGCTCAAGATCGCCTGCTCGATATTGCGGCTGCCGCCTTCCAGCAATTGAATGGTGACGTTCGGATAACGGCGGCGGTATTCGGCAAACAGCCCGGCGAACAACGTGTCACCGCCCAACTGCGGCAAGCCCATGCGCAACTCGCCACGGGTCAACTGATTCAAGTCATCCAGCTCACTGAGCAATTCGGTTTGCTGGCGCAGCATGGCCTCCGCCCGCTGCAGCACCACTTGTCCGGCAGCCGTCAGGCGAATCTGCGAACCCAGGCGATCCAGCAGCGGCGTGCCCAGGCTTTGCTCCAGTTGCGCCACCTGCTTGCTGACGGCGGACTGGCTGATGTGCAGGGTTTTGCCGGCCTGGGTAAAACCGCCGCGGTGGATCACTTCGACAAAGCTGCGCAGTTGTTTAAATTCCATCGACATGATTCCAGTTTGGAATAGCTTGCAGTCTAACAATTCGCTGTGGGGATGCCAGGGGCCTCTTTAAAATGGGAGCCCTGCGAGGACCCAAAGCTCATGAAACGTTTCACCTTCAATGTCGTCGGTCGGTTATTGACTGAACTGATTGTGCTGCTGGCCATATATTTTCTGGGCTGCCAATTGGCCGCCTGGCTGAGTTGGCCTATTCCCGGTGGTGTGATCGGCCTGGGCCTGTTGTTGCTGACCTTCGCCACCGGCCTGGTAAAACCGGCGGCTCTGCAACTGGGCGCCGGTGTACTGATGGCGGAGATGCTGCTGTTCTTTATTCCTGCCTTGATGAGCCTTTTGGACTACGGTGGCCTGGTAAAGCACGACGGCTGGCGAATCATGTTGGTCATCGGCTTCAGCACCTTGTCGGTGATGCTGGTGACTGCGTTTACCGTGGAATTCGTCTGCCGCTGGAAGCTGCGCCATGAAGCTTGAGCTGATGCCGATGTTCTGGCTGGCGCTGACCCTCGGTGCCTACGGCTTCAGCCGCTGGATCTACCGGCGCACCGGGCGCTACCTGCTGTCGCCGCTGATCCTGGTGCCGGCGCTGCTGCTGGCGGTGGCCGTGCCGATGAAAACCGCCTATGCCGAATACGCCACCGACACCCACTGGCTGATGCTGGTGCTGGGCCCGGTGACCGTGGCGTTCGCGATTCCGATCTGGCAACAGCGCCAATTGCTGGTGCGCCACTGGTCAGCGTTATTGCTGGGGATGGTCGCGGGCAGCGCGGCGTCCATCGCCACTTCGTATGGCCTGGCCAAGGCCCTCGCTCTCGACAGCTCGGTGACGATGTCGTTGGTGCCCCGTTCGATCACCACCCCGTTCGCGATGCCGGTGTCTTCCGACCTGGGCGGCGTGCCGGAACTGACGGCGGTGTTCGTGATGTTCACCGGGGTGTTTGGCGCCATGCTCGGCGGCGTACTGCTCAAGTGGTTACCGTTGCGCACGCCATTGGCCCGTGGCGCATTGTTTGGCGTGGGCGCTCATGGCGCGGGTGTCAGCCGGGCTCATGAGGTGGGCGGTGAGGAAGGCTCCGTGGCGGGCCTGGTAATGGTGCTGACCGGCTTGCTCAACCTGTTCGCCGCGCCTTTATTGGCGTCGCTTCTCTGACACGCGCAGAACAAAATCGAACTATCCTCAGGACTGACCCGTTCGGTCATCAAGCTGGCTGCCAATGCAACTACGGCGGCCTCGAGGTCTGACTAGACTGCCTCTTCACTCAAAAAAACAATAATAAGCGCGCCAAGGAGGTCATTGCCGTGAGCCTAGCCACTGTTCAATCGACACACAGTGTAAAAGACCAGGTCAGCGCGGCCGAATGGCAGGCCCGCGTCGACCTCGCCGCGTGCTATCGCCTGGTGGCGATGCATGGTTGGGACGACCTGATTTTCACCCACATCTCGGCCAAGGTGCCGGGCACCGAAGACTTCCTGATCAACCCCTACGGGCTGATGTTCCACGAGATCACCGCGTCGAGCCTGGTGAAGGTCGATCAGGCCGGCAACAAGCTGATGGACAGTCCCTACGAGGTCAACCCTGCCGGGTACACCATTCACAGTGCGGTGCACGAAGTGCGGCACGATGTGGTCTGCGTGCTGCACACCCACACCGCCTCCGGCATTGCCGTCTCCGCGCAGAAACAGGGCGTGCTGCCCATCAGCCAGCAATCGTTGTTCGTGTTGTCCAGCCTGGCCTATCACGCCTACGAAGGTGTGGCGCTGAACCACGAGGAAAAGGCCCGCTTGCAGGCCGACCTTGGCGAAAACAATTTCCTGATGCTGCACAACCACGGTTTGCTGACTTGTGGTGGGAGCATCGCCGATACGTTCCTGATGATGTTCATCTTCCAGCGCACCTGCGATATCCAGGTGATGGCGCAGAATGGTGGCGCTGAACTGATCAGCATTGCGCCGCAGATATTGGCCGGTGCCCGGGCGATGATCGCTGGGGTCACCAAAAGCGCTCAGGGCATGGGCGGCGCGCTGGCGTGGCCGGCGTTGCTGCGCAAACTCGATGCACTCGACACCGGGTATAAAAGCTGATGCCACTCGCCGAGATCCCGCTGCGCATCTGGCGCCAGCGTGCCCAGAGCTTTGAGTTTCGCGGCCGCACCATTCGGTACTGGGTGGCGGGGCAGGGCGAGCCGTTGCTGCTGATCCATGGTTTTCCCACGGCCAGTTGGGATTGGCATTACCTCTGGCAGCCGTTGGCCCAGCGCTATCAAGTGATTGCCTGCGACATGCTGGGGTTTGGCGATTCGGCCAAGCCGCTGGACCACACCTATTGCCTGCTGGAGCAGGCGGACTTGCAACAGGCGTTGCTGGAGCATCTTTGGGTGCAGCAGCCGGTGCATGTGCTGGCTCATGATTACGGTGACAGTGTTGCGCAGGAATTGTTGGCGCGGCATTACGAAGGGCGGTTTCAGATGGCCAGTGGTGTGTTTCTCAACGGTGGGTTGTTTCCGGAGACGCATCGTCCGGCGTTGGTGCAGAAGCTGTTGCTGAGCCCGTTGGGGTGGATGATCGGGCGGGCGTTTGGGCGTAATGCGCTGGCCAATAGTTTCGGGCAGATTTTCGGGCCTTCGACCCGGCCCAGTGAAAGTGCGCTGGATGATTTCTGGAGCCTGATCGAGAGCCAGGATGGGCCGCGGATTTTGCACAAGTTAATTGCGTATATTCCTCAGCGTCGGCGGCAGCGGGATCGATGGGTGGCAGCGATGCAGCGGGGGGAGGTGCCGTTGCGGGTGATCGATGGGGAGGTTGATCCGATTTCTGGGGGGCATATGGTTCAGCGGTATCGTGAACTGGTGCCGCATGCGGATACGGTGTTGCTGGCGAATATTGGGCACTATCCGCAGATTGAGGCGCCGGTGCAGGTGTTGAAGCATTATCTGGCGTTTCGGGAGGGGCTTGGGGTGGGGGCTTCTCGGGTGGCTTATTCTTGATTGGGGTTGAGTACATATCCGTTATTTAGGTAACGGCGGCTTATGGTTCCGCTCTTACAGCGGCTCACTTTGGAAAAGCCCCAAAGTAAGCAAAGGGCTCTGCCCCGCCTGTCGGCACCTCGCCTAGGCTCGGTGTTCCCTCACTCCGGCATTGCTCCGCGGGCCGCCGCGACGG
>NZ_JACAPJ010000027.1:354-34987 GCF_013385765.1 Pseudomonas sp. C8002 | reverse complement strand
TCGCGGTGCCGGAGTGAGGGAACGCCGAGCCTAGGCGAGGCGCCGACAGGCGGGGCAGAGCGCTTTGGTTACTTTGCCGCTTTTGCAAAGTGACTCGCTGTAAGAGCGAAACCATAAGTAGCCGTTACCGAAGAAACGGATATGTACTCAAACCAATCGCCAAAAAAAACGGCCTCATCTGGAGGCCGTCTTTCATCACATATCAACGCTTAGGTGCGCATCCCACGCCCACTCACCAGCAACCGCGCACACCCCACATACAGCACCACAGTCGCCACCAGCATAAAGGTGATCGCCACACTGATCTTGATGTCCGAAACGCCCAGGATCCCATAGCGAAACGCGTTAACCATATGCAACACCGGGTTAGCCAACGACACCGTCTGCCAGAACGGCGGCAGCAAGGTGATCGAATAAAACACCCCACCCAGATACGTCAGCGGCGTAAGAACAAACGTCGGAATAATCGAAATATCATCAAAATTGCGCGCAAACACCGCATTGATGAACCCCAGCAACGAAAAGATAGTCGCCGTCAGCACCACCACCAACAGGGTGATCCCGAGGTGATGCACCTGCAAATGGGTAAAGAACAGCGACAGCAACGTCACAATCACCCCAACCATCAACCCGCGCAGCACGCCGCCCAGGGTGTAGCCGATCAAAATCGTATGAGGCGACACCGGCGACACCATCAATTCCTCGATGGACCGCTGGAACTTGCTGCCAAAAAAGCTCGACACCACGTTGCCGTAGGAGTTGGTAATCACCGACATCATGATCAACCCTGGCACGATGTACTCCATATAGGTGAATCCACCCATATCACCAATCTGCCGACCAATCAGGTTACCGAAGATCACGAAGTACAAAACCATGGTGATCGCCGGCGGCAGCAAGGTCTGCGGCCAGATCCGGGTAAAGCGCTTCACTTCGCGATAAACGATGGTCTGCAGCGCGACAAGGTTGGGTTGCAGTTCCGAACTCATACCGCCACCTTCGCCAGATTTTTCTCCACCAGGGACACAAACAACTCCTCAAGGCGATTGGTTTTGTTACGCAGGCTCAGCACCTCGATGTTCTGGGTAGCCAATTGGCCAAACAGCGCGGTGATGCCCACGGCTTTGTCCACCTGGACTTCCAGGGTGTGGCTGTCCACCAGGCGATTCGGGTAGCCGATCAACTGGGGCGCAACCGTCATGTCGTTTTTCAGGTCGAGCAGGAAGGTCTCGACGTGCAACTGGCTCAGCAAATTACGCATGCTGGTGTTTTCGACAATGGTGCCGTGGTCGATGATGCCGATGTTGCGGCACAGCTGCTCAGCCTCTTCCAGGTAGTGCGTGGTGAGAATGATGGTGATGCCTTTCTGATTCAGCTCGGTGAGAAACGTCCACATCGAACGACGCAGCTCGATGTCCACGCCCGCCGTCGGCTCGTCGAGGATCAGCAGGCGCGGTTCGTGAACCAGGGCGCGAGCGATCATCAAGCGGCGCTTCATGCCCCCGGACAGGGAACGCGAAGGCACGTCGCGCTTGTCCCACAAGCCCAGTTGCGTGAGGTATTGCTCGGCGCGTTCCTTTGCGATCTTCGGCGGGATGCCGTAGTAACCGGCCTGGGTCACGACGATGTCGAAGGTCTTTTCAAACTGGTTGAAGTTGAACTCCTGGGGCACCACGCCGATGCTGCGCTTGAGCGCCGCCGGGGATTTGTCCAGGTCGTTGCCAAAGATATTCACCGTACCGGTGGTCTTGTTGACCAGGGTCGAGAGAATCCCGATGGTGGTGGATTTGCCGGCGCCATTGGGGCCGAGCAAGGCGAAGAAATCACCTTCGGCGACGTCCAGATCGATACCACTCAGGGCCTGGAAACCGTTGCCGTAGGTTTTGGTTAGCTGCCGGATGGACAGAGCGGAACTCATATCGGATTACGCACCAAAGAAGAGGAATAGAATTGTTACATGAGGGCAGACCGCACGGAATACAACGGCTGCGCGTGACAAGCATGGTGCTTGTCCGCGCCGCACAAGTACAGTAACCCGTATTAATAGTCGGTATCAGGTCAACGCGGTCATGACCGATTTCTGATAGGCCGGACGCTGGCGCAGCCGCTGGTACCAGGCTTCCAGGTTAGGCATCGACGGGCGCTCGATGGGCATTTCGAACCAGGCATAAATGAAGCTGCCCAAGGGGATATCGCCCATGCCGATCTCGCTGCCGGACAGGTAAGGTTGCGTGGCCAAGGCCTGATCCACCGTCTGCAAAACGTCGATGCAGGCCTGGCGACCGGCGTTGATGGTGTCCCAGTTCTGTTTTTCAGCCGGGGTTCGCAGCACGCCCCAGAACACGGTCTTGAACGGTTCGGCCAGGGTCGAGGTGGTCCAGTCCATCCACTTTTCCGCGTTGGCCCGGGCTTGCAGCTCGCTGGGGTACCAGTTCGAATCCGGCGCATGTTTGGCGGCCAGGTAGCGCACGATGGTGTTGGATTCCCACAGCACAAAGTCGCCGTCTTCAATCATCGGCACCCGGCCATTGGGGTTCCGCGCGCGGTATTGCGGCGTGTCGACCACACCAAAAGCCCCGCCCGCATCAATTGCCTCATAGTCCAGGCCGAGCTCCTCGGCGCACCACAGTGCTTTCCTGACATTTGACGAATTTTTACGACCCCAGATTTTCAGCATGACCGCCCCGATTTTGAAAAAGATGGTTGGATGAATGCCGGGGCAGCATACGCCGGATCACGTCCGGCTTAAATCACTCTGCATGTCCCCCAGCAGGATCGGCATCTGCTCGCCAAACAGGTGCGGGTAACATTTCTGGATGTGGGCGAAGAAGAATTCCTCGGGCACCTCGGCAAATTGCCCATGGTCCACCACGTACTCCATGGAGCGCTGGCCCTTGCGGTTGAAGGCGTGGAAAACACTGTCATGAATGCCATCGAAATCCAGCGGCGGCACATCGAACAGTTCGCACAATTGCTGGTTGAACGCCGGCGTGGCCTTGACCCAACGGCCGTCCAGATACAACTCGGTATAGCCATGCATGGCAAATACGTCACTTCTGAGCAGCTCGATCAAACGGGGCGTCGAGAGGTGGTTACGCACGTCGGCCAGGCCGATGCGCGCCGGGATCCCGCAGTGCCTTGCGCACGCCGCCAGCAATGTTGCCTTGGGCACGCAATAACTCTCGCCGGCCGCCAGTGCGAAGCTCGCGCTGAGGGTTTGCGGGTCGCGACTGAAGGTATAGGGGTTATAGCGCACCGCCTCGCGCACAGCGTAGTAAAGACTGACTGCCTGGTCACGAAGTGCGGCACTCGAACCGCGATGTTTTTCGGCGAACTCCACCACCGCAGGGTGGTCACTATCGATGAAGCGGCCGGGATTCAAGTACGCATTCATGAGGTTAATCTCAGAGAGCAAGCCCTGAGTCTAACCACAGGCATGCACCTGGGATAACGACGATTCGGCCAAATGTCGGCGCCTGGTGCTAATCATTGCCGGCACACCACGTAACACCCTCGTCACCCCGCTTGTTCGGATGCCGACTAAGCTCTGAGGTGATTTCGCACCTGGTTTCACGGAGGATTGAATATGCTGTTGTTGTGGATACTGGTTCTGGTGGTGGGCATTGCCTACCTGGCGCACCGGCGCATCGCGCCCCTGCCCGCCATCGGCGTGGTCGCCGTCTACCTGTTGGCGATGGGCGCCTTCAGCCACGCACCAGGCTGGTTGCTGCTGATCTTCTGGGTACTGATCGCCGTGGTAGCCGCCCCGCTGCTGCTGCCGGACCTGCGCCGCAAGTACTTCACCGCGCCGCTGTTCAACTGGTTCCAGAAAGTCCTGCCGCCGATGTCCGAGACCGAGCGCGACGCCATCGACGCCGGCACCGTGTGGTGGGACGGCGAGCTGTTCAGCGGCCGCCCCGACTGGGACAAGCTGCTGGCCTATCCCAAGGCGCAACTGACTGAAGAAGAACAAGCCTTCATCGACGGCCCTACCGAAGAACTGTGCGCCATGGTCACCGACTGGGAAATCGGCCAGGCCATGGACCTGCCCCCCGCCGCCTGGGAACACATCAAGCAGCATGGCTTTTTTGCCCTGATCATCCCCAAGGAGTTCGGCGGCAAAGGCTTCTCCGCCTATGCCCACTCCCAGGTCGCGATGAAGCTGGCGACCCGCAGCGGCGACCTCGCCTCCACGGTCATGGTCCCCAACTCCCTGGGCCCGGCCGAATTGCTGCTGCACTACGGCACCGATGAACAACGCAACCATTACCTGCCACGCCTGGCCCGTGGCGACGATATCCCGTGCTTTGCCCTGACCGGCCCACTGGCCGGTTCCGATGCTGGCTCCATGCCCGACACCGGGGTGATCTGCAAAGGCGAATGGGAAGGCAAGGAAACCCTCGGCCTGCGCCTGAACTGGGAAAAACGCTACATCACCCTCGGCCCGGTAGCGACTTTGCTCGGCCTGGCCTTCAAGGCCCATGACCCGGATCATCTGCTGGGCGACAAAGAAGACCTGGGCATCAGCCTCGCACTGATCCCCACCGACACCCCGGGTGTTGAAATTGGCCGCCGTCACCTGCCACTGGGCGCCGCGTTCATGAACGGCCCCAACTCCGGCAAGGATGTTTTCATTCCGCTGGAATTCCTGATCGGTGGCCAGGAAATGCTCGGCAAGGGCTGGATGATGCTGATGAACTGCCTGTCGGTAGGCCGTTCGATTTCCCTGCCTGCCGTCGGAACGGGCGCGGCCAAGTTCACCAGCCTGGTGACCGGCCAGTACGCCCAGGTGCGTGAGCAGTTCAACGTACCGCTGGCGGCCTTTGAAGGCATCCAGGAAGCCCTGGCCCGCATCGGCGGCAACGCGTGGCTGATGGACAGCGCGCGGATGCTCACCGCCAACGCGGTCGACCTGGGGGAGAAACCCTCGGTACTGTCGGCGATCCTCAAGTACCACCTGACCGAACGCGGCCGCGAATGCATCAGCCACGCGATGGACGTGCACGGCGGCAAGGGCATCATCATGGGCCCCAACAACTACCTGGGCCGCAGCTGGCAAGGCGCGCCGATCTTCATCACCGTGGAAGGCGCGAATATCCTCTCGCGCAACCTGATGATCTTCGGCCAGGGCGCAATTCGCTGCCATCCGTTCGTGCTCAAGGAAATGGCCTTGGCCGGTCGCGAAGACCATGACCAGGCGCTGAAGGAATTCGACGGCCTGCTGCTGCAGCACATCGGCTTTGCCGTAGGCAACGCCGCCAGCACCCTGGTGTTGAACCTCGGTTTCGGTCACTTCGAAAAGGCTCCGGGCAACAGCCTGAGCCAGGGCTATTTCCGCGCACTCAACCGTCAGGCCGCGGCGTTTGCGATGCTGGCGGACCTGAGCATGATGCTGCTGGGCGGCGAGTTGAAACGACGCGAACGCCTGTCGGCACGTCTTGGTGATGTGCTGAGCCACATGTACCTGGCATCGGCTGCACTCAAGCGTTATCACGACCTGGATTCGCCAGACCACCTGGAACCGCTGTTCGCCTGGGCCATGGAAGAGAGCCTTGGCCACTCCGAGCGTGCACTGGATGAACTGCTGACCAACTTCCCGAGCAAGGTGTTGGGTTGTCTGTTGCGGGTGATCGTGTTCCCGTTCGGCCGCCGTCATAAAGGCCCGTCCGATGCGCTGGATGCCGAGGTGGCCGCAGTGCTTGGTCGCGCCAAGGGTGACCCGACCCTGGAAGCGGTGCTGGCGGGCTGCTATCGCCCACAGTCCGCAGAAGATCCGGTGGGCGCCCTGCAACACGCCTACGACCTGTTGGCCGACAGCCATCCGTTGCAGAAAAAACTCCACGAAGGCTTCAAGAGCGGCCAGGTCAAACCGACCGCGGGCGAACACGCCATCGATGCCGCGCTGCATGCCGGCGTGCTGCAACCGGCCGAGGCGCAGACCCTGCGTGACGCTGAAGCGGCGCGACGCAAGGTGATCGACGTGGATGATTTCAGCAAGGAAGAACTGAGCCAGGCTGAGGGAAAAGTCCGCTGATCCCAGCGGTCATATAAAAACGGGTAGAGTGCCCTGCCTCACAAATACTGATCCCTTTTGACGGCGTCTGTTGTCGTCATGCTGCGTTGCCGCTCCTCGCCATAGCAAGCTATGACTCGTCGCGGCGCCTTGCCTGACAACAACAGCCACTCGTCAAAAGGAATCGTATTTGTGAGGCAAGGCACCGAGCTATATACTCTCGCGCCCGTTTTGCTCTTGAGGACTTATCTCGTGTCCAACGTCGTTGCCGATCATCTCGTCTTGCTCGACCACCTGCGCAGCATCCTGGTTGCCGTCGGCGAAGCCGAACAGGTTCCCGAGGAAAGCCACCTCCTGTTCCTGGAGCGCTTCGATGAACTGCGCGCCTTGCTGCCCATCGACCCGATCGAAAGCCAGTACCTGGGCCAGGACATGATGAGCCAGGTCATCCTGCGCTACCCGCAAATTGCTCACCTGGTACCGCGCGACCTGCTGTGGTTCTTCGGTGGCGACTGCCTGCACTTCATGCCCGACGACGAGCTGGACCTGTACCAGGCCCTGGAAGAACGTCGCTTCGAAGCTGAACAGAACGACGAACCGTTCGACTGGAACCAGGAAAAGCAGTTGTTGGCCATGTCCAATGACCAGCCCAAGCACTGATTTCAGGGCTCACGCAGATCAAATGTGGGAGCGGCGGTGCGACGGTTCGACTTGCTCGCGAATGCGATGGTTCAGTCAATATTTTAGGTGACTGAACCACCGCATTCGCGAGCAAGCCCGCTCCCACATTTAAACTGTATTCCTACCGTTTCTTCAGCGTCGGCTCTTTGGCCATGCACTCCACCAGATAATCAATAAACACCCGCAACTTCGGCGGCAGGTACCGCGTCGGCGAATGCAGTAGCCACGCATCCCCGTGGTACGACGCAATGAAATCCCACCCCGGCAGCACCTGCACCACCTCCCCCGCCTCCAGCGCATGCCGCGCCGTGAAATACGGCAAGCTGCCAATCCCCACATGTTGCAATACCGCATCCAGCCGCACGCCTGTGTGATTCGCCGCATACCGCCCGCGCACGCCCACCGTCACCGCCTTGCTGCCCTGGCGAAACTTCCAGCGCGCATCCCCCGGCGTCTCACCCAGGTAGATGCAACTGTGCTCCAGCAAATCATGGGGATGCTGCGGCGTACCGTGCTCCGCCAGGTACCGCGGCGTGGCGCAGATCAAATGCTCGATCGGCAGCAACTGGCGCCCCACCAACCCCGGCGGCGGGCTGTCGGTGATGCGGATGCTCAGGTCGACATTGTCGTCAATCAGGTCCACATGCCGGTCCTCCAGGATCAACTGCACGTCAACCTTGGGATAACGCCGCAAAAACTCCGGCATATGCGGATGCACCACAAAACGCCCTACCGCCTTGGGCACGCTGACCCGCACCAGCCCTTCGGCTTCATGGGTGTATTGGCCGCTGATTTCCATCACCGACCGCGCAGCACTGACCATTTCCTGGCAGCGCTTGAACACCTCTTCGCCACCTTCGCTGAGGCGCAACTTGCGCGTAGTGCGTTGCAGCAGGCGAGTTGCCAGGGCCTTTTCCAGGCGTGAGATGCTGCGGCTCACGGAGGACGGCGATGCTCCCAGTTGGCGCGCAGCCTCGGAGAAGCTGCCTGTTTCCACCACCTTGACGAAAATCGCCATTTCGCCCAGCAGCGGTAAGGGAAGATTGATGCTCATGACGCACAAGTCCATTGAGATTTGAACGGATTATCACCCATTGGCGCACTTTTTATACTGCCGGTTAGAAACCCTGATGCGGATATAAATGATGACCCAGCGCCTGTTTTTTACCCATGACCACCTGAATGCCGAACTTGAAGTGCTGGGATGCACACCTTTTGATAACCAGTTTGCGGTAATCCTGCAGTCCACAATCTTCCATCCACAAGGTGGCGGCCAGCCCTGCGACACCGGCTGGCTCGGGGCAAGCCAGGTGTTGAAGGTGGTGCAGGAAGGCGATCATGTCGTGCATTACGTAGACCGCCCCGTGGCTCCCGGCGTGATCCAGGCACGCGTCGATGAAGACCGCCGCACCTTGCACACGCGCCTGCACTCGGCCGGGCATCTGATCGGCAATGCCGGTGAAACCCTGGGCTGGATGCCGATCAAGGCTCATCACTGGCCGGGCGAAGGCAAGATCACCTTTATTCGCGGCACCTCGGCCCAGGCCATGGACGCCGAGGCGATCCAGCGGCAAGTCGACCAATGGATCGCCGCCAACCTGCCGCGCCATATGGCCCTGGATGACGGTACGCGGCAAGTGGGTTTTGGCGACCTGCCGGCCTATGCCTGCGGCGGCACGCATGTGCAGGCATTGGGGGACGTGGGTCAGGTGACGATCCTGGCCCTCTCCGAGAAAAAGGGTGCATTGTCGGTGCGCTATACCCTGAACTGACTAAACCGCAATCGCCCCCGCCCTGCCCGGTTCCACCACAAACGACTTGAGGGTCGAGACGCTGGCGTTCGGATCCCGGGGATCGGAAATCACCCGGAAGTTCGTCAGCATATTCCTCTCCTCAAGCGCCACCGACACATAGCCGCGCTGGCGGCTGTCGAAAAACTTCACATGGGGATTGAGGGGCAGGATCGCACTGAACGCATCAAATGGTGGCCCGTCAGACGTCACCGACGTGCCGACAAACTCGGTCGCGACCACGGGCGAATCCGGATTCCCTGCGTCAGCGTGCAGGTCCGTCGTCCAGAACGAGTGAATATCGCCGCCCCAGAACACCGGGTTATTCACCTTTCTGCGCACCATCGACGCAAGCATCCGCTCACGGTTGGCCATGTAACCATCCCAGCCATCGGTCCAGCGGCCGGGCTTGTGGTTGGTCAGGTCACGTTGCGTGAGCGGCGCGACCAACAGGTCCTGCGCGATCACGTTCCATTGTGCCCGGGACTCGGCAAAACCCTGATCCAGCCAAGCCTCCTGCTCCCAGCCGAGCATGGTGCGACGGGGATCGCGCAGGTCAGCACAGGTGTTCGCGGCCACATGTCCCTTGTGGCTGCCATTGGCCAGGATGCATGGCTGCTCGGAGCGGTACTGACGCCCATCCAGCACATGGAAACGCGCCAGCCGGCCGTAGTCCAAACGCCGATAGAGGCGCATGTCCGGCCCGCGCGGCAGGCTGCTGGCCCGCAGCGGCATGTGCTCGTAGAAGGCCTGGTAGGCCGCCGCCCGCTGCTTGAGAAAACTCGTCACCGGGATGTTCGGGTCCTGGGACCACTGGCGGGCATAGTCGTTTTGCACTTCGTGATCGTCCCAGGTGACCACACTGGGCGCCGCAGCATGCAGTGCCTGCAAATCCGGATCGGTCTTGTACAGGGCGTAGCGGTTGCGGTAATCCACCAGATTCAACGCATTGCCGCTGCCGTGGGAGCGAATGACCTTGCCGGAATCAGCCGCGTAGGAACTGTCATAGATGTAATCCCCGAGGAAAAACACCAGGTCAGGCTGCTCGGCGGCCAAATGCCGATAGGCGCTGAAGTAGCCTCGCTCCCAATGGGAGCACGAGACAAAACCCAACTGCGCTGATGCCATGGCATGCACCGCCGGCGCCGTGCGCGACTGGCCCACCGGGCTTTGCGCACCGAGGCCCTCGAACTGGTACCAGTAAGGTCGACCCGCCTCCAACCCGCTCACTTCCACATGCACCGAATGGGCGAAACGCTCGCTGGCCATCACCTCGCCCTGGCGCAAAACGTGCGTCATCGCTGCATCGCGGGCCACCTTCCAGCGCACCGGCACCGCGCGGCTCAGGCCACCCCGACCGTCGGCGGCATTGAACAGCGGCGCGAGGCGCGTCCAGATCACGAAACCATCGGGCAATGGATCGCCTGACGCCACACCGAGGGTGAAGGGATAGTCGATGCCTGCACTACGGGCAAACGGGCTGAGGATCGAAAACGCCGTGGCAACTGCAAGCCCGCCCAGTACGCGACGGCGATCGTGATTCACACTCATCAACTGCGCTCCTTCCAATCGGCACGCACCAGGCCATACAACAACATGTCCTCGTGCACCCCATTCTTGAGGAAGGCGCCCTTCATGCACCCTTCGTAACCCAAGCCAATTTTTTCCATGACCCGAGCGGACCCTTTGTTACGAGCAAAGCACTGGCTGCCCACACGCTGCAGCGCCAATTCGCTGAACCCAAACGCCATGATCTGCGCCGCTGCTTCGGCGGCATAACCCTGGCTTCGAGAATGGGCGGCCACCCAATACCCGAGATGCCCACTTCGATGAGCAGCAGATAATCTGAGACTGATCACGCCGATCAATTCGCCAGTTTCCCGCAGATGAATCCCCAGCCCCAGTGAATGCCCCGAGCGGTAATTCTCTGCCTGGCCATCAATAAAGGCGTGTGCGGTTTCCAAGGTGTATGGCGATGGAATCGCAGCCGTGTTGTTCGCAATATCGGGATCGTTGGCCAGCACCGACAACGTCTCGGCCTGCTCCTTTTGCAGAGGCTTCAACAGCAGTCGCGGGGTGGATAAATGCGGCAGTGCAATGCTCATGCAGGCGGACTCGCGAAATAAATTCTCCAAGAATGTACCCGCGTCGTGTCAGTTTCATTACGTAGATAAATAGACCTACGAGTCGTCTGTAAGACGCGTCCTAGAGCCTTAAAAGCTTAAATTAAAGTTAACCATTCGGTCATTTTTGGTTGCTAGCGTGTCGCCCCTAATCAACTGCGGGGTAGCGGAATGAGAACTTGGGATGAACCCAAAAAACGCAAGGCACACATCGAACTGATCCCGATGATCGACGTGATGATGTTCCTGTTGGTGTTTTTTGTACTGGTGAGTTTGAACGTGATTCCGGCCCTGGGCATGAAGACTCAGCTGCCGAGCGCCAGCAGTTCACAGCAGCTCAAGCCGCAAAATAAATTCATCCTGACCCTGGGCCTGGAAGGTCAGCTGCAGCTCGATGGCAAGGACCTGACCGTCGACGCGCTGGTGCCTGCACTCAAGGCCGGCGAGAAGCCAGACACCAAGTCGACGATCATCGTCAACAGCGACAAAGGCGTGGAAGTGTCGCGCCTGGTCGAGGTGATGGACACCCTGCGCCTGGGTGGCTTTACCTCTGTCTCCATCGCCACGAAAAAGTCCTGATCATGTATGCCTTGTTTCGTGCGCGTCGGCTGCTGGGCAGTGTCCCGGCCCTGATCGCCCTGGTGCTGATTGCACTGGGTATCCAGTCCCAACCCCTGAAGATCCAGCCGCAGTACGACGAGTCGGCGGTTGAACTCGCGCTGGTCGAGCCGGAGCCGGAAGTGGTCCCCGAGCCCGTGGTGGAAGAACCGCCGCCACCGCCGCCGGTGATCGAAGACGAGGAGGCCGAACCTGCCCCTCCGCCTCCGCCACCCAAGCCGATCCCCAAACCACTGCCAAAGCCTGAGCCCAAGCCAAAACCGGTGCCCAAGCCCGTGGTCGCCAAGCCAACGCCTGTGCCTGCGCCAGCTCCGGTGGCCGCCACGCCGGTGCAAGCCGCTCCCGCTCCCACGCCAGCACCCGCCGCTCCGCCGGCGCCGCCGAAAGTCGACGGCCAGGCACTGGAAGGCGGCTACCTCAAGGGCTTGCGCAACGAGTTGGACACCTACAAGCAATACCCCACCGGGCGCCAGGCGTCCCTTGAACGCCCGAGTGGCGAGGTGGTGGTCTGGTTAATGGTGGACCGCCAAGGCCGCGTCCTCGACTCCGGGATCCAGACCCCGGCGCCGAGCATGCTGCTCAACCGGGCCGCCACCAACAGCCTGCGCCGTATCAAGCAGGTGAAACCGTTCCCCGAACAAGCCTTCGGTGGACGTAACGAGCAGCGCTTCACCGCCACCTTCAACTACAGCGTGCAATAAGCACACACCACCAGGACGACAGTGATGAAGTTCACCCGGATTCATCTGGCACTCGTTGCCGCGACGAGCATGACCCATGGAGTGGTCATGGCAGATACCAGCGACAGTGACGTCGGGACTATTGGGGTACAGGGCAAGGCAACCGCTGGGGGCGGTTACATGGTCCAGGAAGAGAGCGCCAAGGGCCGCTCGACCATCACCAAGGAAGCATTGGACAAACAGACGGCCACCGGCAACGCCATCGACAAGCTCAAGTACACCCCGGGCCTGAACATCTCCAGTGAAGACAACACCGGCCTCTCGGGCTTCCGCTTCACCATGCGCGGCATGAACTCCGACCAGGTCGGTATGTCGGTGGACGGCATGCCGATCAACGACTCCGGCAACTACGCGTTGTACTCCAACCTGTTGGGCGACCCGGAAAACATCGACCAGATTTTCGTCACCCAGGGCTCGTCGGAAGCCGACGGCCCGCACATCGGTTCCAGCGGCGGCAACATCGGCATCGTGACCATTCGCCCCACCAAGGAAACCGGTGCCTTCGTCAAGCAAGTGGTCGGCAGCAACGCCACCCGCAAGACCTTCGCCCGCCTCAATACCGGTGAAGTCAACGGCCTGAGCAACTGGCTGTCGGCCTCCCACACCGAAGGCCAGATGTGGCGCGGCTCGGGTGCCGTACGTGCGGACAAGGTGGAGTGGAACAGCTTCTTCGACGCCGGCAACGGCAACACCGCCAACCTGATCCTCAAGTACCACGAGCAGGACAACAACAGTTACAGCCAGTTGACCAAGGCACAGTTCCAGCAGTACGGCCGCAAGTACGACCCGTACCCGGCGACACCGGCGGTGGGCGCCAACGGCAAGGTCAGCAGCTACTACGACCTGGCGCAGAACCCGTTCCAAACCTTTACCGCCGTGCTCAACACCCAGTACAAGCTGAGCGACAACCTGTCCCTCTCGGTGATCCCGTATTACTACTACGGCAACGGCAGCGGCGTGGGCTCCTCGGCCTATGCGCTGAACAGTGGCTCGAACAAGGGCGGCGTTTTCGACCTCGGCAACCTGCCGACACAGGCTCAATACAACGCCGACGGTTCCGCGACCACCGGCGTCTACTACCGCCCTTCGCGCACCCAGACCTGGCGCCCGGGCATCACCACCAAGCTGAACTGGGACCTGGGCGACCACAGCCTGCAATTCGGCTACTGGTATGAACGCGCCCGCCAAAGCCAGACCCAACCGTTCATTGCCCTCAAGAACAACGGCAAGCCAAGCGATACCTGGCCCGACGGCAACTCCGTGGTCGACGCCAACGGCAACACCGTACAGGGTCGCGACCGCTACACGGTGACGCCGGCGCAAAAGGTCTGGACCCAGGACACCTGGTACATCAACTCGGACTGGACGTTGATCGCGGGCATTGCCTACATGAACGTCGAGCGTGACGGCACCAACCACGGCAGCCTCACCGAGCAACCCGGCAAGGCCAGCCAGACCTACAACAAACTGCTGCCCAACGCCGGCCTGAAATACCAGCTCGACGAGCGTGACCAGTTGTTCTACAGCCTGTCGCGCAACATGCGTATTCCACAGAACTACGTGCTGTACGACAAAGGCGTCGGCTCCCTCGACTCCAAGCCGGAACTCAGCTGGAACCAGGAACTGGGCTGGCGCTACACCGGCGAAGACAGCACCCTCGCCGCGACCCTGTTCTACATGCAGTTCAAGAATCGCCAGCTCACCTCCCTGGACAGCAACGGTGATTCCGCCGACATCAACGCCGGCACCGTCATCAACAAAGGCCTGGAACTGGAGTGGAGCGGCAAGCTGCCGCACAACTTCAACTACTACACCTCCTACACCTACACCAGCTCCAAGCAGCAGGACGACCTGACCGTCTACAGCGCCGGCAAGCCGATCGTGCTGCCCACCAGCGGCAAGCAGTTCGCCAACGTGCCGACCAACATGCTGGCGGCCAACATCGGCTATGACGACGGGCGCTTCTACGGCACCTTCGGCGGCAAGTTCACCAGCAAGCTCTATGGCGACCTGACCAACGACGAAGCCATCTCCGCCCGCACCATCTTCAACCTCGGCGCCGGTATCTACCTGCCGGTGGACAAGAAAGTCGTGAAGGACGCAACCCTGCGCCTGAACGTCGACAACCTGTTCGACAAGAAGTACCTGGACGGCGTGTACACCACCAAGACCAACTCGGCGAGCTACAGCGGTTTCCGCGATGGCGACCCGGCCTACATCGTTGGGCTTGACCGCACCGTCACCGTTTCCCTGGAAGCCAATTTCTAACTGCGAGGCTCAGCATCATGGACATGAACCTGCTTCACCAAATCACCTTTTATGTGATGTACGCCGCACTGGCGATTGCAATCTTCATCACCATCGAACGTGGCATCTACTTCGCCTACGTGCGCCGCCAGGCCCGTGCATTGACCGAAGTGCTGGGCGCCAATGTGCACAGCGAACGCGACCTGCCGGAAAACCTGACTCGCCGTGACAGCCTGCCGCTGAGCATGGTGCTGCCGATCCTGGCGCAGAAGGCGTCCCATGGTTCGCGCAAGGACCTGGACGACGAGATCGAAACCCAGTACCTCAAGACCCGCGCGCCGCTGTCGCGCAGCCTGTGGATCATCGAAACCATCACCACCGCCGCGCCGCTGCTCGGCCTGTTGGGGACCATCCTCGGCATCATCGACACCTTCAAGGCGCTGGCCAGTGCCGGTGTGTCCGACCCGGGCCAGATTTCCGGTGGTATCGGTACGGCCCTGTTCGCCACGGGTTTGGGTATCGCCATCGCGCTGTTCTGCGTGGTGTTCCACAACTTCTTCCAGGACAGCCTGGAGCGCATCAACGACCAGCTGAAAATCCTGCTGATCCGCGCGGCAACCGGTGCCCGCGTGCAGGGTGAAGTGCCGCACCTGGTACCGACCCCGCTGCACACCCGCACTGCGTGACCTTCCCGGGGCGGGCGCATCATGCGCCCGCCCTTTTTTTGCCCGATGAGACGCCTATGTCCATATCGCTGAAATTACGTATCGCCGGCCTTGCAGGCCTGCTCCTCAGTCCGCTTGCCCAGGCGGACTTTTCAATTCCGGGATTTGAGTTGGTACACACCGTGCCAGTGGACACCCAACTTGGCACCGCCGATCTGCGCCAGCCCGGCCCCGTGTGGATCCAGCTGTTCGACGGCGCGAAAAGCCGCATCGACATCGGCCAGTTCTACGCGGCCGACCATCCTGGCTCGGTGATGGACAAGGTGATTGAACACCTGGAAGCCGCCGGCAAACGCGGGGTGAAAATTCGCTTCCTGCTGGAAGAAAAAGGCGTGCGGCTGTCGGAAGCCTCGACCCTGGAGCGCCTGAAAGCCATTCCCAGCCTGACCTTCCGCATCCTGCCCTATGGCA
Source organism: Pseudomonas sp. C8002 (assembly GCF_013385765.1). Classification (NCBI taxonomy): domain Bacteria; kingdom Pseudomonadati; phylum Pseudomonadota; class Gammaproteobacteria; order Pseudomonadales; family Pseudomonadaceae; genus Pseudomonas; species Pseudomonas sp. C8002. The sequence continues at coordinate 19,639 of NZ_JACAPJ010000027.1, read as the reverse complement.
AGCTGAGTGGCGGGATCATCCACGCCAAGTATATGGTTGTGGATGGCAAGCAGGCGTTTATCGGCAGCCAGAACTTCGACTGGCGTTCGCTGGAGCATATCCACGAAACCGGGCTGTTGATCAGTGATGCAAATGTCGTCGCCCAGACCCAGGCCATTTTTGAACAGGACTGGCAGGCCCAGGCTGCGTTGGCCGACAACCAGCCTGTTGCCCTGCCCGCCACAGGCGCCACACCGGCACGCACCGGCAACTACCTGGTAGCCAGCCCCCAGCGCTACAACCCGCCGGGTGTGGGTGATTCGCAGCTGGAACTGCCACGTCTGCTGGGCGAGGCGAAAAAGGAAGTGCGCGTACAACTGCTGGACTACGCGCCGCTGTCCTATGGACCTGACAGAACCCGGCCTTACTACGCGATGATCGACAATGCAGTGCGTGCAGCGGCAGCGCGCGGGGTCTCGATCAAGTTGATGGTATCCAACTGGAACACCGAAGCGCTGGAATTGCCGTACCTGAAAAGCCTGGCGGTGCTGCCGAATGTCGAGGTCAAGATCGTCACGCTGCCCGAGGCCAGGCAAGGATTCATTCCTTATGCGCGGGTGATCCACAGCAAGACCATGGAAATCGACGGGCAAGTGGCGTGGGTGGGCACCAGTAACTGGCTGGGGGGTTATTTCGATAACTCGCGCAACCTGGAAGTGGTGATGCGCAGTGAGGCGATGGCCAAGCGCGTGGGAGATTTACACGAGCAACTGTGGGACGGGCCGTATGCCAAGGCATTGGACGTGACAAGCGAGTACCCGGAGCCGCATCCGGGCAAGCCGTGAGCCGTTGCCTGCAAATCCCATGATTTGCGGGCAATGTCACATTGCCAGATATGAATGTTGCACTTTTCCGCCGTTGCGCTGACCAACCCTGCACACCTCATGGATGGAGAGCAGGGATGAACACCACACGCAATGGACTGTACTGTACGGCGCTGGTTTGGGCGGCCATCGGGCTGGCAGGTTGTGCCAATTCCATGACCTCCACCGGGGTGCCGGGGGTGAAGATGGGCGACAGCTATGAGCAGGTACTCGCCGTGGTCAGCCGTGACAATACGGTGACCAGGAAGATCGACGGGCAGGGATTCCGGGCTGAGGGTTACTCGCAGACATTCAGGGATTGTCGCAGCACATATTTTATCTTCCAGGGCGCCGATGGCTTGCAGATGGTCAGCCATGAGCCCGCGCCGCATCTGTCGGTCAGCCAGAACTGCCGCCAGCCATGAGCACTTTACGTGTCATTCCCGCCCTGTTCCTGGTGCTCCTCAGCGGCTGTGGCCAGGTATATAACGTCCGCTCCCTCAACACCGCCTATACAGCGCCACCGTCTGCCGAGACGGCGCGCTTGCGCATTATCAGCGACGGCATGGTGCGCGCAGTGCCCGGGCGCGATTGTCTGGACTGGAATGTTCCCGGAGCAGGCGTGATGGTGTCCGCCAAATCCGGCTTCGCCGACCGCAATGGCGCAAGCCTGGGGATGCCGGGGCCGATTTACACCTGGGACGGTGCGGTGTCGTCCGAACAGGTGATTCCGGCGAACACGCCCATTGCCTTTCATTACCTTGGGTTGCCGCAATATGGCCGGCAATGTTTCAACACCATGACCTTTATCCCCAAGCCCGGCATGGACTACATGGTGCGAGCATCAATGTCCGGGAGTTGCTCATTCGAGCTTGCTGAGCTGCCGAAAGGTGCCGAACGATGGAGTCCGATTGAACCGACGCCATCGGGAAGGCTATCGATGTGCCATGCGATGGATAATTTCTAGCGGTACAAACGCAACGTGGGCCGAGGCATTGCACTCCGGCTCACAAAAAACCCACAAACAAAAACGCCGATCATTGCTGATCGGCGTTTTCGTTAAATATGGAGCGGGAAACGAGACTCGAACTCGCGACCCCGACCTTGGCAAGGTCGTGCTCTACCAACTGAGCTATTCCCGCAAATGGCGTCCCCTAGGGGACTCGAACCCCTGTTACCGCCGTGAAAGGGCGGTGTCCTAGGCCACTAGACGAAGGGGACACGCTACTGAAACACATGGTGTGTATTTCAGTGCCCAGAGATTAAATCCGAAGATTACGCCCTGGTTTCACTCAGTGCCGCCCGAGGGCAACACTGCTTAAATTTGGAGCGGGAAACGAGACTCGAACTCGCGACCCCGACCTTGGCAAGGTCGTGCTCTACCAACTGAGCTATTCCCGCATATGGCGTCCCCTAGGGGACTCGAACCCCTGTTACCGCCGTGAAAGGGCGGTGTCCTAGGCCACTAGACGAAGGGGACACACGTACAACATTCACTCCCTACCGCGTTTCGCTGTGTGCTTTACGCTGTAAGTGGCGCGCATTCTATGGATGGATTGGGAGGTCGTCAACCCCCAAGGATAAATTTATTTAAATCAATGACTTCGCCGTGGTTTACGGGGGTTGCAAGGGTTTCTCGCCGTCCAGGCTTTGGCGCCTATATTCTGGCGTTCCACAAGGCGCTATAGTTCGCCACAGCAAATGATGGCAATGTGCATCTACGCAGGGACTGCCCCGCTATATAGAAGAAACTACTGACGCAACTGGTCGCTCAGTCCTATCCGGTCACTGCACCAGTCACTACACTTCAATGCAAACCCCATAAAGAGGTCACACCGGTGACACCACTCATGATCACCCTGCTGGTAATAGCCGGGATCGTAATACTGATCGCCATTGGCTACATGAACCACGTGGTGGAAAACAATAAGCTGGAAAAGAACCGGACCCGGATCGAACTCAATGACCGGCTGCGCCGCTGCGGCGAAATCACCGAGACCTTCCCTGGCCAGTTGATGACGCCGCGACTCAAGTTGCTGCTGACCCGCCTGGAGCTCAACGTCAATCAGCGCCTGCTGAACCTCGACAAGTCCAATGCGTCGCTCAAGGCACGCATCACTGAACTGAACGCACTGGTGGCCCAGGGCGAATCGATTCCGGTGAACAACCCGCCCGGCCCGATCCAGACCGAAGCCAAGGCCAAGGATGTACGTTTCCTGCTCGAAGCACTGCATGGCCAGGTGACCCGAGCGGCCCAGGACGGTTTCCTGCCGACCAATGAAGCCAAGCACTGGATCAAGGAAATCCGCCATATCCTGGTGCTGCTGCACATCGAGTTCTTCAACAACCTGGGCCAGCACGCGCTGCAACAAGGCCAGCCGGGCCAGGCTCGCCTGGCGTTCGAACGCGGCGTGCAGTACCTGCGCAAGCAGCCTGAGCCGGTGGTGTACAGCCAGCAGCTGCAATTGCTCGAGAAACAGCTGGCGCGCGCCAACTCCATGGTGCTGTCCAACCTTGAACCGGCTGAAGACGAGGTCAACGAATTGACCGAAGGCTTGAAAGTGGTGGATGCGGACGCCGACTGGAAGAAGAAAGCCATCTACGACTGATCCCCTGCCATTGTGGTGGGCGGCAAACCCGCTCGCCACATGCCATCACTCTGCACCTATCCCCTTCCCCTCGAATAGCGTAAAAAAGGCCCCCTCACTCCGTTAACGAAAAGGGCTTCGCCATGCCTGTCGTGCTCATCGATGGACAACCGCTGCACTACCTCGACCAGGGCACCGGCCCGGCCGTTCTCCTCGGTTCCAGCTACCTGTGGGACAGCCAGATGTGGGCGCCGCAGATCGAAGCCCTGTCGCAACAGTACCGGGTGATCGTCCCCGAGCTTTGGGGCCACGGCGAGTCCGGCGCACTGCCTGCAAACACTGCATCCCTGGACGACCTCGCACGCCAGCACCTGGCGCTGCTGGATCACCTGGACATTGCCCGGGTCAACCTCGTGGGCTTGTCGGTCGGCGGCATGTGGGGCGCACGCCTGGCGCTGCTGGCTCCCGAGCGGGTCAACAGCCTGGTGCTGATGGACACGCACCTGGGCGCCGAGCCGGAAGCCACTCGCCAATACTACTTTTCGCTGTTCAAGATGATCGAAGACGCCGGCGCCATTCCGGAACCGCTGCTGGATGTGGTGGCACCGATCTTCTTCCGTCCCGGTATCGACCGGGAGTCGGCCTTGTACCAGGATTTCCGCAACGCACTGCAGGCCTTCCCCAAGGAACGCCTGGTGCACAGCATCGTGCCCCTGGGCCGGATTATCTTCAGCCGCGCGGATGTGTTGGCACAACTGGCGCGCCTCGACACCGACACCACCCTGGTGATGTGTGGCGAGCAGGACAAGCCACGCCCACCGGCCGAATCAGAGGAAATGGCGGCCTTGATCGGCTGCGCGCTGACGTTGATTCCGCACGCCGGGCATATCTCCAGCCGGGAAAACCCCGATTTCGTCAACGAAGCGCTGCTGACCTTCCTGGCCAACAACGCCTGACCGCCCTGCCCTTTGATCACCGCAGGCCTGCGGTGATCAAAGGCGGAAGTGCCCGACCATCCCCTTAAGCTCCGTACCCAACTGCGCCAGCTCGATGCTCGACGCTGCATTGCCCTGCATGCTCAACGCCGATTGATCGGCACTCGCACGGATGCTGGTGACGCTGCGGTTGATTTCCTCGGCCACCGAGCTTTGCTCTTCGGCCGCTGCGGCAATCTGCTGGTTCATCTGCTGGATCAACGACACCGCCGCCGCGATGCTGCCCAGGGCGCTTTCGGTTTCCAGGGCATCACTGACCGCCAGCTTGACCAGTTCGCCGCTCTGCCTGATCTGCTGCACCGAAGCCTGCGCAGCGCTGCGCAAGGTACTCACCAACCGTTCGATTTCCTCGGTCGATTGCTGGGTGCGCTTGGCCAGCGCCCGCACCTCGTCGGCCACCACGGCAAAACCGCGGCCCTGCTCGCCCGCCCGCGCCGCCTCGATGGCCGCATTCAGCGCCAGCAGGTTGGTTTGCTCGGCCACGCTCTTGATCACCTCAAGGACGGTGCCGATAGTCTGGATCTCCGCGCTCAGGCTTTCGATGCTGGTACTGGCGGAGGTCGCGGAGCTGGCCAGCAACTCGATACGCTGCAAGCTCTGGCGCACCACCTGCTGACCGCTGTCGACCTTGTCATCCGCCGTCTGCGCCGCCTGGGCCGCTTCTTCGGCGTTGCGCGCCACATCGTGCACGGTGGCGGTCATCTGGTTCATGGCCGTGGCCACCTGCTCGGTTTCTTCCTTCTGGCTGCTGACCTCGATATTGGTCTGCTCGGTGACGCTGGACAGCGAATGGGCCGAGCTGGCCAGTTGCTCGATACCCGCCTGCAACCCGCTGACCATGCTGCTCAGGCCGCTGCTCATCTGTTGCATCGCGAGCATCAACTGGCCCATCTCGTCCCGGCGACTGACTTCCATGCGGCCACTGAGATCACCGGCGGCAATCTGCTGGGCCACTGCAATCACGCTGCGCAACGGTGCAACGATCAAACGGGTAATGATCCACGCGGCAATCAGCCCGACCAATAACGCCAACGCCGAAGAACCGATGATCAGCAACGCGCTTTTCTTCAACTGCGACTGCATCGACAGGTCTTCTGCGTCGTAGGCCTGATTGACCCGGGTGACCACTTCGGCTGCGCGCTCGTGCAACTGCTTGTAGACGACTTTTTCCTGGGCCAGCAGCCCGGTGTATTCGCCGAGTTTTTCGCTGAAGGCCGCGATATGCCCGGACACTTCGTTAAGCACGGTTTGGTAGCCAGGATCCTTGACGGTGGTTTTCAGCTGTTCGACCTGGGCCAGGGCCTGATCGGCCTGCTCGATCTTGCCCTGCTCGGCGTTCTCGTCATCGCCCTTGCGGCTCTGGTCCAGGCGCACGTGCGCTTCGTTCATGGCCTGCAGCATCAGGCGCGAGACCTGGCTGACCTGCCCCGCCTGCTCGATGAATTCGGCACCTTCCTTGCCCTGGCTTTCCTTAAGGCCATAGGCGCCGTCGTCCGCCAGCCCGGCCTGCAACACATCAAGGTTGTTGGCGACACTGGAGACCGACCAACTGGCCATTTCCAGCGCCAGGTCCTTGGTCTGGGTCAGCTCGACAAACTCATCGAACGCCTTGCGATACGCCGCCAGCGCCTGCTCGACGTCGCTCATCACCGGGACATTGGCAGGCGACTGGGCCTTGAGAATTACCGCCTGGGCCGCCAACGCGTCGACACTTTCGTGCAAGGCGTCCACCGACTTGGGGTCGGCATGCAGCGCGTAGTCCTGCTCGATCAAGCGCACCTTGAGCAAGCCGCTGTTGAGCGCCGACATGGCTTTAAGGCCCTCGAAGCGCTGGCCAACGGTTTGCAGCGACCACACGCCAATCGCGGCCACCAATGCCGTCAACAGCAGTACCAGGGCAAAGCCCAAGCCCAGTTTCTTGGCCATACCGAGGTTGGCAAAACGTCGTTGCACGGCAGAAATCATTGCACTTGAGTCCTCTTGCAATGGCGAATGCCATCAAGCCAGGTTTCGATACAGCGAGATTCGCAACCCCGGGGCACTGAATACAAGGGTTTGGCGCCACAATAATGGCAAAAAGCTACATCCTCGTCGTTTTCAGAATGGTAGAGGTCGATCCTGCCGGCCCCATGGCCTTGAACAACGCCAGTGCACGCTGATCAGAAGCGTAGGCCACATTGATGCGCAGCCAGTCGCTGGATTCGCCCGTCGGGCTGAAAAGCGTCCCCGGCGACAGCAACACCCCCAGCCGGCGAGCCCGCGCCTGCACGGTGGAACGGTCGCCGACACCAGGGCGCGCCCAGAGGAACATGCCCCCCGCCGGCACCGCAAACACCTCCCACTCTTCGTCTTCCAGCACCTGCAGGGTCATGGCCATTTCCGTGCTCAGCCGCCGGCGCAGGCGTTGCACCCACTTGCGGTAGGTACCATTGGCCAGCAACGTAGCCACCACCGCCTCGGCAAACCGCGAGGTGCCGATGCCGGTCAAGGTCTTGACCCTGGCCAATTGCGCGATGATCGCCCCGCTGGCCGTGAGGTACCCCACCCGCAAGGCGCTGCTGAGGGTCTTGGAAAAACTCGAGACATAGATCACCCGGTCCTCGTGGGGCAACGCCGACAACCGGGTGCACGTGGCATGTTGCAGGTCGCCATAGACGTCCTCCTCGATGATGAAGAAGTCCTGGGAATGGGCCAGTTGCAGCAAGCGCTCGGCCACCGCCAGGGACAGGCTGGTGCCGGTGGGGTTGTGATACAGGCTGTTGATGAACAGGCACTTGGGCCGGTGCCCGCGCAACAGCGCTTCCAGGGCAGGCATGTCCGGGCCGCCACGGGTGCGCGGCACTTCCAGCAGCTTGACACCGTGAAAGGCCAGTTGGCGGTAAAGGTTGCCGTACCCCGGGCTTTCCACCACCACGGTGTCGCCGGCCTTGAGCAGCGTGCGGATCAGCAGGTCCTGGGCGTGGCTCGCGCCGTGGGTGGTGAGAATATGCTCGACCCGGGTTGCCACCTGAATGTGCGCCAGGCGCTTGAGCAGCTGTTCACGCAGGGCCGGCAGGCCCAGCGGCGTGCTGTAGTTGAAGACCGCAGCAGTGTCGGTGCGGGTGACTTCACGAATCGCGTAACTGATGTCGTCGCTCTCGCGCCAGGTGTCCGGCAGCCAGCCGCATCCCAGTTTCAGTTCGCCCAGTTGATTGTCGATGAAGGCGCCCCACCCCGACTCGGCGCCCTCATACCATTGGTTTTCACCGCGAAGACCACGCTCGGCGGGTGGCTGGGCCACACAGAAACCGGCGCCTTGCCTTGAGGCCAGCACCCCTTGGGCAACCATCCGCTCGAACGCCTCGATGACGCTGGACTGACTGAGCAGGTTCTCGTGGGCCAGTTGCCGCACCGAGGGCAACCGCGTCCCGGGGCTGGCGCCGCTCTCGCGAATCCAGGCGGCCAGCGCACTGACGATTTGCTGCACTACCGGTACAAGGGCTTGTCGATCGATCCCTAAATCCATGAGCCACTCACTTAAACTGTTGTCATTTAACCCAAACCAGTTAAGCACAGAAGCCCAATGACAGCCGCGATCAAGATTTATTAAATCATTGATTTAATTGAATTATTTACCTAGTGAAACACATTCAGGTGAGGCATCTGGCCACCTGCGGAAAAACCCCACAGCGCCTCCAACGCTTTTCTGAATGGCATCCGCCTCACTTCCTAAATCGCGGTCGCGCCACCGTCCACCGCCAATGCCTGGCCCGTGGTGAAGGCAGCACCGTCGCTGCACAGATAAAGCACTGCGCTGGCGATCTCCTCGACCTTGCCGATACGCCCGACCGGGTGCATGGCGGCGGCAAATTCGGCTTTGCGCGGGTCAGCTTCATAGGCACGGCGGAACATATCGGTGTCGATCACGGCCGGGCATACCGCGTTGACGCGGATTTTCTTTTTCGCGTACTCGATCGCCGCCGACTTGGTCAGGCCGATCACCGCGTGCTTGGACGCGGCATAGATACTCATCTTCGGCGCCGCCCCAAGTCCTGCCACAGAAGCCGTGTTGACGATGGCGCCGCCGCCCTGAGCCAGCAGCAACGGCAGTTGATACTTCATGCACAGCCACACGCCCTTGACGTTGACGCCCATGATTGCGTCGAACTCATCCAGGCTGCCGTCCGCCAGCTTGCCCTTCTCGATCTCGATCCCGGCGTTGTTGAAGGCATAGTCCAACCGGCCATAGGTGGCCACGGTCTGCTGCATCAACTGCTGCACGTCCGCTTCGAGGGTGACATTGCAGCGCACAAACACCGCTTCGCCACCGGCCTGATGAATCAGCGCCACAGTGCCCTCGCCGCCAGCCGCGTCCAGGTCGGCGACTACGACTTTCAAGCCTTCAGCGGCGAACGCCAGCGCAGTGGCGCGGCCAATGCCGGCGGCCGCACCGGTCACCAGGGCGACCTGGCCGGAAAATGTCATGCTCATGGTGGATGTTCCTTCGATGGGGATGCTCGATGACCCCAGTCTAGCCAGAGCCACCATCGGCGCGTCAGCACTATCAAAAGCCCGGTTGGCGAACCATGAGCCGCAGTGATAACGGCACCGGCATCACTATCATTGCAGTGGATCGGTGTGCATTCGCAGGTGCCGCGCACCTTGCCGGTGCAGCCCGAAGGGTCTATCACTCAAGGTCTACTTCTCAAGAGTCGCTGCCATGACTGCCCAGACCAACCGCCAATTCCTGCTCGCCAAACGCCCGGTCGGCGCGGCCACACGGGACACCTTCACTTACCAGGAAGTGCCGGTGGGTAAACCCCAGGACGGCCAGGTGCTGGTGCACAACGAATACCTGTCCCTGGACCCGGCCATGCGTGGCTGGATGAACGAGGGCAAATCCTACATTCCACCGGTGGGTATCGGCGAAGTCATGCGCGCCCTGGGCGTAGGCAAGGTGATCGCGTCGAACAACCCGAAATTTGCCGTGGGCGACTACGTCAACGGTGCCTTGGGTGTGCAGGATTACTTCCTCGGTGAGCCGCGGGGTTTCTACAAGGTCGATCCGAAACTCGCGCCGTTGCCGCGTTATCTGTCGGCGCTGGGGATGACCGGCATGACCGCTTACTTCGCCCTGCTGGACACCGGCGCGCCCAAGGCCGGCGAGACCGTGGTGATCTCCGGCGCGGCAGGCGCGGTGGGCAGCATTGCCGGGCAGATTGCCAAGATCAAAGGCTGCCGCGTGGTAGGCATCGCTGGCGGCGCCGACAAATGCAGGTTCCTGGTGGATGAGCTGGGTTTTGATGCCGCCATCGACTACAAGAACGAAGACGTGCATGCCGGCCTCAAGCGCGAGTGCCCGAAAGGTGTGGACGTGTATTTCGATAACGTCGGCGGGGACATTCTCGATGCCGTGCTCAGCCGCCTGGCATTGAAAGCCCGCGTAGTGATCTGCGGCGCCATCAGCCAGTACAACAACAAGGAAGCTGTCAAAGGGCCGGCCAACTACCTGTCACTGCTGGTCAATCGTGCGCGCATGGAAGGGTTTGTGGTGATGGACCACGCGGCGAATTTTGCCGCTGCCGGGCAGGAAATGGCCGGCTGGATGGCTCAGGGCAAGCTCAAGAGCAAGGAAGATATAGTCGAGGGGCTGGAGACGTTCCCGGAGACGCTGATGAAACTGTTCAACGGTGAGAACTTTGGGAAGTTGGTGTTGAAGGTCAGCTGACACACCGCAGAACCAAATGTGGGAGCGGGCTTGCTCGCGAAGGCGGTAGAGCAGTCACCTTATGCATTGACTGTCACACCGCCTTCGCGAGCAAGCCCGCTCCCACATTTTTTTACCGTGCCCGCTTCAGGTCGGGTAGGTCAGGCAATCTCGGCAACTACCGCTGCCAGCGCCTTGGCCGGGTCGGCCGCCTGGCTGATCGGGCGACCGATCACCAGGTAATCGGAACCGGCATCCAGGGCCTGGCGTGGGGTCAGGATGCGACGCTGGTCGTCCTGGGCGCTGCCCGCCGGGCGAATCCCCGGGGTCACCAGTTGCAACGCCGGGTGGGCGGTCTTCAGCGCCTGCGCTTCCAGCGCCGAGCACACCAGGCCGTCCAGGCCAGCCTTTTGCGCCAGGGCCGCGAGGCGCAGCACTTGTTCCTGTGGCTCGATGTCCAGGCCGATGCCGGCCAGGTCTTCACGCTCCATGCTGGTCAGCACGGTCACGCCAATCAGCAGTGGCTTGGGGCCGCTGCGCTGATCGAGCACTTCACGGCACGCAGCCATCATGCGCAAGCCGCCGGAGCAGTGCACATTGACCATCCACACGCCCATTTCGGCGGCGGCCTTGACCGCCATCGCGGTGGTGTTGGGGATGTCGTGGAATTTCAGGTCGAGGAACACCTCGAACCCTTTGTCACGCAAGGTGCCGACAATTTCGGCGGCACAACTGGTGAACAGTTCCTTGCCAACCTTGACCCGGCAAAGCTTGGGGTCCAACTGGTCAGCCAGCTTCAGTGCGGCGTCACGAGTGGGGTAATCCAGGGCGACGATGATAGGAGTCTGGCAGGCGGACATTGGAATGGGCTCTCAGGCAAGTCGAAATCGGCGCGGATTGTAGCGCAAGCAACGGGTTTGCGGGATCCGATGATCGGTAATTCGCGATTTAGCCGCCATATTGCGGGCTCCAGGGCAATTGTGTCGAAACAGATACATTCCCGACATGCCTGCAATACCCCCGAAGATTAGCCTCGCACACGTGAACCATCGTACAGAACTTCCAGCCCCGGGGCTGGGCGCCTATGCTGAACGCAACAACCTCGCCGCCGAGCTTCGGCCCGGCGGCCAACCAGGTAGATGATCGCACCATGCAAACCCTGACTCCTGTGCTGAATGACGATCAAAAAGCCTCGCTTGTCGGTGAAGACAAACGCTGGAATACCCGCGCACTGATTGTCGACGACGACGTGCCGATCCGCGAACTGCTGATCGATTACCTGGCGCGCTTCAATATCCTCGCCAGCGGCGTGACCGATGGCGCGGCCATGCGCCAGGCCATGCAAGCGGAGACCTTCGACGTGGTGGTGCTCGACCTGATGCTGCCGGGCGAAGACGGCCTGTCGCTGTGCCGCTGGCTGCGGGCGGAATCGGACATCCCGATCCTGATGCTCACCGCCCGCTGCGAACCTACCGACCGCATTATCGGCCTGGAACTGGGGGCCGACGACTACATGTCCAAGCCCTTCGAGCCCCGTGAACTGGTGGCGCGCATCCAGACCATCCTGCGCCGGGTGCGGGATGACCGCACCGAGCAGCGGGCGAATATCCGCTTCGACAACTGGCGCCTCAACAGCGTGCTGCGCCAGCTGGTGGCCGACGACGGGCTGGTGGTGCCGCTGTCCAACGCCGAATTCCGTTTGCTGTGGGTGTTTATCGAGCGCCCGCGCCGGGTGCTGAGCCGCGAACAATTGCTGGACGCGGCCCGGGGTCGCTCCATCGAGGCCTTTGATCGCAGCATTGACCTGCTGGTCTCGCGCCTGCGCCAGAAGCTGGGGGACGACCCCAAGGCCCCGCAGTTGATCAAGACCGTACGCGGTGAAGGCTACCTGTTCGACGCCCGAGATATCGGCTGATGCGCAACGCCTTCAACACCCTGTTCGGGCGGCTGTTCGGTGTGTTGCTGGTAGCGATTGTGCTGGCCCACGCGCTGGCATTCTTCTGGTTTCACCATTATGGCCCGCCGCCCCCTCCGCCCCACGAGACCTTCATCGAGCAACCGGACGGCAGCCTGACGCCAATGCCCAAGGAGCATCGCCGTCCCTGGTTCGGCGGGCCTGTGGTGCCACTGACCTTCCAGTTTATCTCGCTGATCATCGCCGCCTGGTATGGCGCCAAGCTGCTCAGCCGGCCGATCCAGCGCCTGAGCGCAGCAGCCGAGCGCCTGAGCCTGGACCTCGACAGCCCACCGCTGAACGAGTCCGGCCCACGAGAGGCGCGGCAAGCGGCATCGACCTTCAACCTGATGCAAAAGCGCATCCGCGAACAGGTCACCCAGCGTGCCCGCATGCTGGGCGCCGTGTCCCACGACCTGCGCACGCCGCTGTCACGGCTCAAGCTGCGCCTGGAACAGATCGAAGACACCAAGCTGCAGGGCCAGATGCGCCAGGACCTGGACGACATGATCGGCATGCTCGACGCCACCCTGAGCTACCTGCACGAGCAGCGCACCAGCGAAACCCGGCATTGGCTGGATGTGCAGGCGCTGGTGGAGTCCCTGAGTGAAAACGCCCAGGACCGTGGCTCCGATGTGCAATGCAGTGGTGAGTGCGCGCCGCTGCAAGTGCAACCGATGGCCCTGCGTTCGTGCCTGAACAACCTGATCGACAACGCCCTGCGGTACGCCGGCACCGCGCGCATCGAACTCGCGGACACTCCGCAGGCGCTGGTGGTTAAGGTGATCGACCACGGCCCGGGCATTGCGGCGGATAAACGCGAGGCGGTGTTTGAACCGTTTTATCGGCTGGAAGGCTCGCGCAACCGCAATTCCGGTGGCGTGGGGTTGGGCATGACGATTTCCAAGGAAGCCGTGGAACGCCTCGGTGGACGGCTGAGCCTGGAGGAAACTCCGGGCGGCGGCCTTACCGCCGTAATGTGGCTGCCAAGGGCGTAGGAATGGTTCCTGCGCCCTGCAGGAACCATTACTGCCCGGTTTTATCTTCCCGCCGCACCTGAGCCTGGGTGGCACTCCAGTCGGTCAACAAGCTATACGCCACCGCCAGCAATGTCGGGCCGATAAACAGGCCGATAAAGCCGAACGCAATCAACCCGCCAAACACCCCCAGCAACACGATCACCAGCGGCAGGTTGCCGCCACGGCTGATCAGGTAGGGCTTGAGCACGTTGTCGACGCCGCTGATGATGAACGTGCCCCATACACCGAGGAACACCGCATAGGTGTAGTCGCCCTTCCAGGCGAGCCAGGCGGTGGCCGGAATCCAGATCAGCGGCGGGCCCATCGGAATCAGGCTGAGCAGGAACGTCACGATCCCCAGCACCAAAGCCCCCGGAACACCGGCAATCCAGAAGCCGATCAGCGCCAGCAAGGCCTGGGCGGCAGCGGTGCCGATCACACCGTTGACCACCCGCTGCACCGTACCCGCGACCAGTTCGATGTAATAACCCGCCCGGTCGCCGATCAACCGCTCCAGCAAGCGATGCACAAACATCGCCAGGCGCGGCCCGTCACGGTAGAAAAAGAACACGAACACCAGGCTCAGGGTCAGTTCCAGGATGCCGCCGCCGATCTGCGCACTGCGGGCCAGCAACCAGTTGCCGACCTGGCCCAGGTACGGTTTCAACGTGACCATCAGTGCCGCGCCCTGCTGGTCGATGCTGTCCCACATCGCCACCAATCGTTCGCCGACAAAGGGAATGGAGCCGAGCCAGGTGGGCGCCGCAGGCAAGCCATCCACCTGGATATCCTTGATCAGGCCCACGGCATCGCGCACATGGTCGGCCAGGTTGAACCCCAGCCAAACCAGCGGCAACGCCACCAATAGCATCCAGACCAGGGTCAGGATCCCGGCGGCCAGCGATTCGCGACCGCCCAGCCAGCGGGTGAGCAAGCGCATCACCGGCCAACTGGCAAACGCCAGTACCGCGCCCCAGAACAGCGCCGACCAGAACGGCGCCATCACCCAGAAGCTGGCACCAAACAACACCAGCAGCAGGATCTGCACCAGCAGGCGATCGTTATTGAGCATGTGGTTTCTCGAAAAGAAGTCTGTAAGAGGAAGAGCTTAGGCGAACGGCGCGGGTCCGTTCGCCCTGGAACGGTCAGCGTATCAGATGCAGGTGCAAACCCTTGGCTTCGGTGGTGCCGGTTTCCAGGCGCGCCGCACGTACGCCCTGATCGATCAAGCCCTGGCGCCATGCCTCGGCGGTGGGCCCGGTCAAACTGACCCGCAACGTGGCATCCAGGTTCAATCCGCGGGAAATAAGGGTGAGCCAGGTGGCGTCAGGCTCGGAGCCCAGCTTGGGAAAATCCAGCTCGCCAGTGCTTTTCAGTTCCCGCAGCAGCGTAGCGGAGGTCGGCAGCAAATCGCCCAACGGTGCGCTGGCGTCCATCTGTTCCACGTGCAGGTACGCCCGTCGATTGCCCCGGGTGATGCCGTACAACGCGACCAGGGAGTTGTCCTGCGGGGCCGCCAGGCGCAGCAGCAGGTATTCCTGCTGGCCGTCGGCGCCCACCAGCTTGGCATTGCCGAACACTTCATTGGCCCACAGGCTGCTTTCACCGCAATCACGGGCCTGGCACCAGAACAGCAGTTGCGCGCCCTGGGCCTGCAAGGCTTCGCGGGTGGCGGTAAAGGCGGCGCTGGAGGTGTGCTCGGCAGGCAGTTCGTAGGTGATGGCAGTGGCTTGGCCGCGGGCGGTGGCCTGGCCTTCATAGCGCAGCTGGCCGCTGATCTTGCGGATCGAGCCCAGCGGGTAGATACGTTCTTTCTCTTCGGCGGGACGGTAGTCGACGATCTGCGCGTCGACCTGACGGGCCACGGCGGGCAAGTCCTGGCTACCCGGTACGTCGGCGGCAAACACCAGCGGGCTGAAACAGCACAGCCCCAGAACACGGAAAAATCCCTTCTGCATACTCATCGGATCGGCGCGCCCTGGCCATTGGGGTGCGCTGCGGTGTTGAGATCGTTCATGGTTGACTCCCTTTCGATCCGCCCAGCCTCGGCAGTTGACCCCGCCAAGTCAAGGCGTGGAGAAGAACCGATTGAAACAGTCTGCAACAAGGGTAGCGCCTGGCTCGTCATTCAGGTGCAAATGATGGCCACCGGGCAAGGTAGTCACCTGGAACGGAAGCCCGGAAAGCAATTCGGAATGTTTCGCCAACATGCCGTCTTCGGCGACCACCAACTGTGTCGGACAGCCGACTCGGCGCACGAAGGCCATCGCCTGTTCTTCTGTCAGGCGCATGGGGGAGGCCAGGGTCAGGCGGCTGTCGCTGCGCCAGGTGTAACCACCCGGCACGGGCATCAAGCCACGCTGGGCCAGCAGTTCGGCGGCTTCACGACTGACTGCCACCACGCCTTTCATCCGCGCTTCCACCGCGCGATCAAGGGTGCTGTACACCGGCTTGCGCTTGTCCTGCAGGTTCATTTGCGCCTGCAACGCCATGCCGAGGCGTTCGGCGGCGTTGTCTGCGGTGCCGGTCGGCGGGATCACGCCATCAATCAATCCCAGGTGCGTCACCCGCTCCGGCAAGGCGCCGGCCAACACCAGGGAAACGATGGCGCCGAGGGAGTGGCCAAGTAATGCAAAACGTTTCCACCCGAGTTGTTCGGCGACTTGCAGCACGTCGTGGACGTAATCCCACAGGGAATAACCGGCGCCAACGGGTCGATGGGCCGAGTGACCATGGCCCGCCATGTCCAGCGCAACGATGCGCAGGCCATCGAGTTTCGGTGCCAGGCGGGCAAAGCTGTTGGCGTTGTCCAGCCAGCCATGCAGGGCAATCACCGGCAGGCCATCTTCAGGGCCGAACAGATGCGCCGCCAACTCGATGTGCGGCAGCGCCAGGCGGACTTCTTCGACGGGCGCAGTCATGCGCAACTGCGCTCGCGCTGGCGAGCTTCCCAACGGGCAAACAGGTTCTTGATCAAAGTGGCGGTGTCCTGTGGGCGTTCAAGGGGAAACATGTGGCCGCCGGGCATGGTCAGCATTTCGCCCATGGGCATGCGCCCCACGCCGCTGGCATGGTGACGCATCACCACCCGGCTCTGGCGACCACGCACCACCGCCAGCGGCACTTTCAGTTGCCGGGCCTGGCCGGGGCTGGTGTGGGGCACGCCGCGGTAGATGCTGATTTCGGTGGCCGGATCAAAGCGCAGGCGCAGGCGATCACCCACCGGTTCCAGGCCGTGTTGCAGGTAGGCATCAAAACAGTCGGGATCAAAGCCGCGAAACAAGGTCTTGCCGGCGAAGTACTGGCGCGCAGCCGCCAGGTCGGCGAACTCTTCACGACGGCCCAGGGTGCGCCCCGCCGGGGTCAGCCGGTCGATAAAGCCGAAACGCTTGGCCGCGCGGATCACCCAGCGATCGGCCAGGGTCAGCACCGGGGAATCGAGCATCACCACCCCGCGATACAGCTGCGGGCAACGCATGGCCGCGTGCAAGTGCAGCACGCCACCCAACGAATGGCCCACGCCCCACACCGGCTCCGGTTGTTGCTCAAGGTGGTGGATCAGTTCGTCCACCAGGTTCTGCCAATTGTCATCCACTGGAAACCGGGGGTCGTGACCGTGCTGCGGCAAATGCGCGACGGCGTACTCCGGGGCCAGGGCGGCAAACAATTTGCCGTAGGTCGCCGAAGGAAAGCCATTGGCGTGAGCGAAAAACACGTGCTGCGACATACCTGATCCATCACCGTAAACAGAGTGTTGATTCTCCCCAGACCGGGCAGTCACGGCAATGACTGTAACTGCCAGGAATGATGACACTCACGCCACGCCTATCGGGCCGGCGGGTTCTCCCCCAGCGGCACCACGGCCATGGTCAGGCGCGATACGCAGCTGGCCTTGCCTTCATCACTGGTCAGGCGAATGTCCCATACGTGGGTGGTGCGTCCGATGTGAATAGGCTTGGCCACCGCAGTCACCCGCCCGCTGCGCAGGCCGCGCAGGTGGTTGGCGTTGATTTCCAGGCCAACGCAATAGAACTTGCTGGCGTCGATGCACAGGTAACTGGCCATGGAGCCCACGGTTTCCGCGAGTACCACCGACGCGCCGCCGTGCAGCAGGCCGTAGGGTTGATGGGTGCGGTGGTCGATCACCATGCTGGCCGTCAGGGACTCGTCGTCAAAACGTTCAAAGCGGATATCCAGTACTTCACCGATGGTGTTTTTCTGAATCGCATTCAGTTGCTCGATATTCGGTTGGGTGCGCCACAGGCTCATTGATCGGTCCTTATTGGTTTTATGTCAGTGCTCAATCCTGCCACAGCACGGCTTCGGAGCGCTCGCTCCAGGCCAGGAACTGCGACCCGTAGGCTGATTCAATCACGTTGCGCTTGATCTTCAAGGTCGGCGTGAGAAAACCGTTTTCCACCGCCCAACTGTCTTTCACCACCACCAGTTGGCGCAAGCGCTCATGTTTATCGAGCACTTGGTTGACCTCTTCCAGCAAGCGTTCAAGGCTGCCCTGCAAAGCCTGGCGCCCAGCGCCTGCGGCATCTTGCAGACCCACGGCAGATAACACGCACAGGCCCATGGGCGCACTCAAGCCATCGCCCACCACGCACACCTGCTCGATGCGTGCATGTTCGGCCAGGCGGTTTTCAATCGGCGCCGGGGCCACGTATTTGCCTTTGCTGGTCTTGAAGATTTCCTTGAGCCGCCCGGTCAGCCGCAGGCGGCCATCGGTGCCCTGCTCGCCCTTGTCGCCGGTGCGCAGGAAGCCGTCGGCGGTGAGGGTCTCGGCAGTTTTTGCCGGGTCCTTGTAATAACCGAGCATGGTCGCGCCGCTGCGTACCTGGACTTCGCCGTCGTCACCAATGCGCACTTCGACGTCCGGGCATGGCGGGCCGATCCAGCCGAGTTTCTGCTGGCCGGGGCGGCACACGTGGGAATAGCCGCAGCTTTCGGTCATGCCATAGACCTCCAGCACATCCAGGCCCAGCCGGCGATACCAGACCAACAGTGCTTCGGGCACGGGGGCTGCGCCGGAGATCGCCACGCGCACAGCGTCCAGGCCCAACCCGGCGAGTACTTTGTGGCCGACCCGCTTGCCGATGAAGGGCAGGCGCAGCAAGGTATCGAGGCGGCTTGCGGGGATTTTGCTATAGACGCCCATCTGGAATTTGGTCCAGATCCGCGGTACGCCGAACAGCGCTGTTGGCCTCGCCCGTTTGAGGTCTGTCAGAAAAGTGTCGAGGCTCTCGGCGAAAAATACTGTCTGTCCGGTGTAGATCGAGGCCATCTCCACGAACATGCGTTCGGCGACGTGGCACAGCGGCAGGTAGGACAGCAGGCGGTCGCCCTCCCCCAGGCCGAACAGTTCAGTGCCGCGGATGGCCGCGAAGGCCAGCGCGCCGAAGCTGTGCATCACGCCCTTGGGCAGGCCGGTGGTGCCGGAGGTGTAGATGATGGTGGCTAGATCGGATGCTGCGGGCGCGGGGTTGTCCTGAATGGGTGAGCAGGCTTGCAGGTCGGCCCAGGTGAAATCGAATTCGCCATCGGGGCACAGCGGCAGGCTGATGGTGGGCAGGTCGGCCTTTACTCCGGCGGACATGGCGGGCCAGTCGTCCAGTTTGCCGATAAATGCCAGTGCGGCTTCGGAATGCTCGAGTACGTGGGCGACGGAGTCGGCGGTGAGGTTGGGGTAGAGCGGGACCGAGACGTGGCCGGCCATCCAGATGGCGAGGTCGGCGATGATCCAGTGGGCGCAGTTTTTCGAGATCAGGGCGATGTGGGAGCCCTGGGGCAGGTCGCGGGCTCGCAGCCAGTGGGCGGCGCAGCGGGCCTGGTGACCGGCTTCGGCCCAGGTGAGGGTTTGGACCTCACCGCCTTTGATGGGCTGAACCAGGAATCGTTGCCGTGGGTGGCGGGCTTCGCGGTCGAAGAAGACTTGCAGCGGCAAACGAATAGCGACAGACATGGACGCGCTCCTTTGTGTTCCGATGGTAGCCAACCAAGCACTTGCTTGGCTGACTATTTCATGGGAGCGCGGGGGGTGCAAGTTCTGCTGTTTGGGGGTATATCCGTTATTTGGGTGATGGCTGAAATGGGTTCCGCTCTTACAGCGGCTCACTTTTGAAAAGCGCAAAAGTAAGCAAAACGCTCTTGCCCCACCACTCGGCACCTCGCTTGGGCTCGGTGTGCCCTCACTCC
>NZ_JACAPJ010000027.1:0-214 GCF_013385765.1 Pseudomonas sp. C8002 | reverse complement strand
GCGAAAACAGATCTGCTTTTATGTGGGAGCGGGCTTGCTCGCGAAAAACCTGAGGTCGCCGCGCTGAATCAGAATGCCCGCGTCATCGTTAACGACCTTCGCGAGCAAGCCCGCTCCCACATTTGGACCGTGCCCGCCTTAGATTTTGCTTTTAACACTCAAGCCGGCCGGGAGGCCGCTGTGCTCTTGCCTTTGATCTGCTTTTGATCTTGAT
>NZ_JACAPJ010000026.1:0-124191 GCF_013385765.1 Pseudomonas sp. C8002 | reverse complement strand
CTCTTGCTTTTGATTTTGATCTGACTGCCCCAATAAGTCCGAGGCCGAACGCAGGTATTGCGGAGCGGCGGCCCGCGGAGCAATGCCGTTTGGTGGACTTTGCCGCTTTTGCAAAGTGACTCGCTGTAAGAGCGAAACCATACGCCGCCGTTACCCAAATAACGGATATGTACCCAATCACTGAGCTGGCTTGCAGGCATGGCATCAGGTTTGTGCAGCCAACTCCCGCAGCACCTTGAGCAATGTGGTCTCACCCTTAACCACGTCCGCCTGCTCAAAGCAGATCCAACCTTCGTTAAACCCATCAATCATGCGCATGCGCGGCATTGGATTCTGCGCGCCTTGCTCACGAAACATCGGCTCCCACGCATCGCGAGGCACCACCTGTGCTGTCACACCACGACCAAGCACTTCGGTCAACGTGCGAGCGATGTCGTTCGGGCTGACCCATTGGCCTTCCAGCTCAACTACCCGACGCCCGCTCCAGTGTTGCTGCAACAATTGCGCAGCGAGGCGGCCGACGTCGGCGGTGGCGATCATCGGTACGGTCTTATCCAGCGGTTGCAGGAAGCTGTGGATCACTCCGTGTTCGCGGGCGGTGGCTACGTCGTAGGCGGCGTTTTCCATGAACCAGCCCGGACGCAAAAAGGTCACCGGCACGTTCAACGCGCTCAGCGCCTGTTCCATCAAGGTGCGTTGGGTCAGCAGATTCAGGTGCTCGGCCTGGGCGCCGATGGTCGACAGGCAAACAACTTTCTGCGGGGCCGCAGCTTCAATGGCCTGAGCGACGGCGGCAATCACCTTGCGCGCCTCGGGAAAACCCGGCTCCGGGTCGAAATCCGAAGGCGGCAGGATGAACACGCCGGTGGCACCCTTGAATGCTTCAGTGAGGGCCGCAGCGTCGTCCATATTGGCGATGGCGACCTCGCAACCAAGGGCGGCCCATACGGCGCCTTTGCCCGCATCGCGAATGACTGCGCGCACGGGTTGACGATCGTTGAGGAGAAAGCGCGCGAGGGCGCCGCCGACTTTGCCTGTGATTCCGGTGATGACATACATGGTGTTTACGCCTGTTGTTCCAATGTGTGGATCAAGCATAAACACCGCCCTGGATTGACAGAATAGCGATCCCGTCACTGCATCAGTGACTCATAATCATGAATCACCCAGCGGTGGCAGCCGGCGCTTTACCGGGGTTTTCTTGACGATGGCCGTGTTGGTTTCGGCGTACGCGTTGAGCCGGTCCAGCAGGGTGTCCAGTTGGTCCATGGTGCGCACATGCAGGCGTGCGATGAAGCAGTCATCGCCGGTCACCTTGTCGCACTCGGTGAACTCGGGGATCGCCTGGATCTGGCGCTCCACCTCCTGCAGTTTCCCGGGCAAAGGGCGAATGCGCACGATGGCTTGCAGCAGATAGCCAAAATGCTTCGGGTCAATGTCCACGGTGTAGTTCTTCAACACGCCACGCTCTTCCAGGCGCCGCAGCCGCTCGCCGACGCTGGGGGAGGACAGGCCGGTGATACCCGCCAAGGCCTTGAGGGACAGGCGCGAATCGTCCATCAGCGCGGCGATCAGTTGCTGGTCAATGCTGTCAATCATGGTCGCTCCGAAAGCGATTGCTCAGGTTTGCCTAATAAGAATAGGCGAAATGCAAGGTTCGCCTTATTTAGAATCTGGAGTCGCTACAGGCCAGATTGCCATAATTGAGCCTCACTTGAGGAGCTCAATCATGGACAAATCCATACGTCGCGGTTCATGGGAAATGGTCGCCGCCATGCTCATATCCGGCACCATCGGCTGGTTCGTGCTGGTGTCGGGAGTGCCGGTGGTCGAAGTGGTGTTCTGGCGCTGCGTGATCGGCGCGCTGACGTTGCTGGTGGTGTGCTGGCTGCTCGGCTATCTGCGCCTGGACTTGCTGGACTACACCAAACTCGGGCTGGCGATGCTCAGCGGCGTGGCGATCGTGGGGAATTGGTTGCTGCTGTTCGAGTCCTACGCCAGGGCATCCATCTCCATCAGCACGGCGGTGTATAACGTCCAGCCGTTTATGTTGGTGATGCTGGCGGCGGTGTTCCTGGGGGAGAAAATCACCTTGCAAAAACTTGCCTGGTTGAGCGTGGCTTTCGTCGGGATGCTGGCGATTGTCACCGCTCATGGCAGTCAGCAAAACACTGGGGATGACTACCTGGCGGGTGTGGCATTGGCCCTGGGCGCGGCGTTTCTGTATGCGATTGCGGCGCTGATCATCAAGCGCCTGAAGGAAGTGCCGCCCCATTTGATGGCGTTGATTCAGGTGAGCACGGGTGCCTTGCTGCTGGCACCGCTGATGCAGTGGCACAGCCTGTCTGCATCGATGGATGCTTGGGCGGCATTGCTGACCTTAGGCGTGGTGCATACCGGCTTGATGTACGTGCTGCTGTATGGCGCGATCCAGAAGTTGCCGACGGCAATCACCGGGGCGCTGTCGTTTATCTACCCGATTGCGGCAATCTTTGTCGACTGGATTGCCTTTGGGCATCGCCTGGGCTGGTTGCAATGGCTGGGCGTGGCGGCGATTTTGCTCGCGGCGGCGGGGTTGCAGCGGGGTTGGTGGTGGCGTTCGAAAACAGTGATGAGCGTCACGCCGTAGCATGACGCTCACCGGCGACTCAATGTGCGCCGCGCGGGATGGTCTTGAGCAGGTCATCCGGGCTGATATAACCCACCACGCTGCCCGGTTGCGGCAGGCCGAGGATGTGGCCCTTGATCTTGCCGATCACGTGCATCTCGCAAGGCTTGCAGTCGAACTTCAGCGTCAGTACTTCGTCGCCGTGGATCAACTGCATCGGCGCAACCTTGGTCTTCACCCCCGTCACACCCTTGGCCTGTTTGGGGCAGAGGTTGAACGAGAACCGCAGGCAGTGCTTGGTGATCATCACCGGCACTTCGCCGGTTTCTTCGTGGGCTTCGTACGCCGCGTCGATCAGTTGCACACCATGGCGGTGATAGAAGTCGCGAGCCTTCTGGTTGTAGACGTTGGCCAGGAACGACAGGTGCGATTCCGGATACACCGGCGGCGGCGTGGTTTCCGCCTTGCGGCCGCCCCGTGGATGAGCCTGGATACGCGCCTCGGTCAGCGCCTCGATCACTTCACGGCGCAGGGCCTTGAGCTGCGAATTCGGGATGAAGAACGCCTGCGGCGCATCCAGCTCGATCGCGGTGGCGTGGTACTGGGTGGTGCCCAGTTGGCCCAGCAGGTCGCGCAGGGTTTCCAGGGCCTGTTCCGGCTTGTTGGCCACGCCAAACGGGCCGGGCAGGGCAACGCTGGCGCTGATGCCTTCTTCGCTGGTGACGGTCAGTTCCAGGCGGTCTTCCTGCAGGCGAGCCGCCCAGGACACACCAATACGGCGCTCGGCGGAAGTCTTCAGCAAAGCCTGCTGCCAGTTATGGTCCAGGTTGCGGTTCAACGGATGATTCGGCCGCAGTTGATGCAGGCCAGCCGGCATCTCATTGGGCTCGACGCGGTAGCGGTAGCGCTTCTCGCCGTCTTCTTCGAACTCGCCTTTTGGCTCGGCGATGTTCGCGCGGAAACCCACCACTTCACGCTTGATCAGCACGTTGAGGCCGTCGCCATTGGACAGCGGCTCATGGGTGACCACTTGCAAGTCACGCTTGCCGGCTTTTTCCACCACCCCCACCGGCAGGCCGGTAAAGGTCGGGGTGTCGAAGGCGCCAATGTCGACCTTGCGGTCGGTGACGAAGTAGTCGGTGCTGCCACGATGGAAGGTCTTTTCCGGGTCCGGCAGGAAGAAATGCGCGGTGCGGCCGCTGGAAGCGCGGGCCAGGTCCGGACGGTCTTCGAGGATCTCGTCCAGGCGCTGGCGGTAATAGGCGGTGATGTTCTTCACATAGCCCATGTCCTTGTAGCGGCCTTCGATCTTGAACGAACGCACGCCGGCATCCACCAGGGCGCGCAGGTTGGCGCTCTGGTTGTTGTCTTTCATCGACAACAGGTGCTTTTCAAAGGCAACCACACGGCCTTGGTCATCCTTGAGGGTGTAGGGCAGGCGGCAGGCCTGGGAGCAATCGCCACGGTTGGCGCTGCGGCCATTCTGGGCGTGGGAGATGTTGCACTGGCCGGAGAAGGCCACGCACAAGGCACCGTGGATGAAGAACTCGATGGCGGCATCGGTTTCATCGGCAATCGCACGGATTTCCTGCAGGTTCAGCTCACGGGCCAACACCAGCTGCGAAAAACCGGCCTGGTCGAGGAACTTGGCCCGGCCCAGGGTACGGATGTCGGTCTGGGTGCTGGCGTGCAGCTCGATGGGCGGGATATCCAGCTCCATCACCCCCAGGTCCTGGACGATCAGCGCGTCGACGCCGGCATCGTATAGCTGGTGGATCAGCTTGCGCGCCGGCTCCAGCTCGTTGTCGTGCAGGATCGTGTTGATGGTGGTGAACACCCGCGCGTGGTAGCGCCGGGCGAACTCCACCAACTGCGCGATATCGCTCACGTCGTTGCAGGCGTTATGGCGCGCGCCGAAACTCGGGCCGCCGATGTACACGGCGTCGGCGCCATGCAAGATGGCCTCGCGGGCGATGGCAACATCGCGGGCAGGGCTGAGCAATTCCAGGTGATGCTTGGGCAAGGACATAGTTTTTTTAGTCAGGCTTGTCACGGAGGCGGGCATTGTAGCTGCGAAATGCGCTATCGACATCTATCAAGCCCCAGGTGTGCTCCCAAATTGGAATGCACTCAACTGTGGGAGCCGGGCTTGCCCGCGATGCAGACACCGCCGTGTATCAGTGACACCGAGGCGATCCCATCGCAGCCTCGCTGGGGCTCGACAGCTCCCACATTTGATAATCGTTGGTTGATATAGAGCGTTTGACTCAGCCCTTGGCGGCCATCGCAGTGACTTCAACCCGCATGCCTTCGACGGCCAGGGCGGCAACACCAACCGCCGCACGCACCGGCCAGGGCTTGGCGAAGTAGCGTTTGTAGACTTCGTTGAACGCGGCGCGGTCGGCCATGTCGGTCAGGTAGATGGTCAAGTGCATGACCCGGTCAATCGAACTGCCGGCACGTTCCAGGGCCACCTTGAGGGCTTGCAGGGTGCATTCGCTTTGCAGGGTGATGTCGCCAAGCTCCAGGCTGCCGTCGGCGCGGGTAGGGATTTGCGTGGAGACGAGGATGCCGTTGAAGCCGATGACGTCGGAAGAGATGGAGTCCGGGTCGAGATCTGGGGTGAAGGCGAGGTCGTGGTTGGCCATGGGATTCCCTTGGGTGACATCAGAAAGAAGGCCGATATGGTCCCCGAAAAAAAGGCCCGGGGCAAACCCGGGCCTTTTCGGCGAAGCAGCAAGGTAAAACGAAAGTCCACGATTAACCGTGTTTGTTTAACTAGCCTGTTGTTTCGTGGATAGTTTAATTGCCAATAGTTGCGTGCGCAGGTGCACTGCCGAT
This sequence comes from Pseudomonas sp. C8002, assembly GCF_013385765.1. Lineage (NCBI taxonomy): Bacteria > Pseudomonadati > Pseudomonadota > Gammaproteobacteria > Pseudomonadales > Pseudomonadaceae > Pseudomonas > Pseudomonas sp. C8002. The sequence goes on along the minus strand of NZ_JACAPJ010000026.1, from coordinate 118,742 downwards.
TAAACTCGATTAATTAAAATTCACTGTGCATATGCGCACGCTGCTGTAGTTTTAACCCTGTCTTAGCCGCTCTGCTTCGACAACATCCTTTGGTTTGCCGCCGCAGTCTCTGCGGCGGATTTTTTATGGGCGCTGATGTATATATATTTAACTTATTTATAAAGTGGCACTTTGATAGTTGGTTGAATCAAACTATCAGTACACCAAGAGAGGCTTGTGCCTGCCCCATTTCGCACAACTGCTGTGCAAGATGAGGGATTAATCCACCGCCGCTGAATGCCTATAGTTCTTTCACCGCCGCAGCGCCCCACGGGGCATGCGAAATCCAGTCGTAGATTGAGGTGATCATAATGAATAGCGAATTCAAGCCTGACGTGGCCGATACCCAACTGCAGCACCTGCTCGATGCCGAATACTTTGAATACAGCAAGGCTGCCAATCCCATCAGCGCCAACCTGATCACGCGCATTCCCTATCACAGCTTCCCGGCCTCGCTGTACGACAGTGGGCCCTCTCGGGTAGTGCCGCTGGACCTCAGCGATGCCTTGGGTTGCGAAGGTCCGGCCACCGGTCCGGGGCTGTGTGCGAACTTCATTCGCCTGAACGCCGGCGATACGCTGGAACTGCACCCCAACGCCACCTCACAGGTGTTTTATGTCATCGCCGGGCAGGGCAGTGTAGTTCAGGGCGCGCACCGCATCGACTGGACCAAAGGCTGCTTCATTGCGCTGCCAGGTCTGCAGCAAGCGCGGTTCAGCGCATCAGAGGATGCGCGCCTGTATTACGTCCACGATGAGCCGCTGTTGCGTTACCTGGGCGTGACCCGCAGTGCCGATCGCTTCGTGCCGACGCTGTATCCCGCGGAGCTGGCCAACGCAAAACTGCGCGAAGCGGCCGATGATCCCCGCGCTCAGGACCGTAGCCGTATCAGCATCCTGCTGGGCAATCGCAACTTCCCGCAGACCCGTACCGTGACCCATGTGCTATGGGCGATGTACGGCATCCTGCCGCCGGGGTCGATTCAGAAGCCCCACCGACACCAGTCGATTGCGCTGGATTTCATCATTGATTGCCCCAAGGGCTGCTATTCGCTGGTGGGCACCGAACTGGACGCCGATGGGCAGATCCGCAACCCGGTGCGGGTCGACTGGTCGCCGGGCCTGGCGTTCGTGACCCCGCCAGGCTACTGGCATGCTCACTTCAACGAGTCCGATACGGAAGCCTTCCTGATTCCGATCCAGGACGCCGGGCTGCAAACCTATCTGCGGTCGCTGGATATCCGCTTCAGTTGAGACGTTTCCAGTGCGGTGTTTCGCCCATCTGCTCGACGATAAAGTCGATGAAGCACCGCACTTTGGAAGACACGATGCGCTTGGGTGGATACACGAACCACACCGCCGATTCACGGCCTGCGATGCGGATATCCCACTCAGGCAACCACACCAGCAACTCGCCGGTTTCAATGGGTTTGGCTACCAGCCAGTCGGGCAGCAAGGCAAATCCCAGCCCTTGTTGTGCGGCGATCAATTGTGCGTCCAGGTCGTTGATCCGGATGCTGTCTTTATGCACCAGCGGTGACACCTCATGCCCGTTGGCAAATGCACTGTCAGCCGCCCCCAGGATCGCCGGCATGGCAGCCAGGTCGGCAGGGTTGACCGGCGCCGGATACTCCCGGCAAAACGCCGGGCTGGCCACCAGCCGGTAGCGCTCATCGCAGATCTTGCGTGCCTTCAACGTGGAATCCGCCAGGGTGCCAATGCGGATCGCCAGGTCCGCGCCGGCATGAATCAGGTTGACGTGGCTGTCGTCCAGCACCAGTTCCAGCTTGATCTGCGGGTAGCGGGCCAGGAAGGCATTCAAGGTGGGAAGGATATGGTGACGGGCAAAGGCGGGCGGCAGGTTGAGCTTGAGCACGCCCCGTGGTTGTTCGTTCAGCGCGGAGGTGGCCGCCTTGGCTTGTTCCAGCTCGTCCAGCACCCGGCGTGCGTGCGTCAGGAATGTCTGGCCACCCTCGGTCAGGTGCAGCGTACGGGTAGAGCGGTTGAACAAGGCGATGCCGAGGTCCTGTTCAAGGTCCTTCACGTAGCGTGAAACCGTGGAAGCCTTGATGCCAAGCCGGTCGGCGGCACGGGAGAAGTTATTGCCCTCGGCGGCTTCGACAAAGGCGGTTAACGCAGCGAAGTAATCCAAGGGCGGCCTCGACTTGACGGTGGGTTGCCTGGCGCTACAGCGGCGTCAGCACGTTCATCACGGTGTCCAGCGCCACCCGGGTATCGTCCAGTTGCACCAGGGAGGCATGCCGCGCGCCGAGGGCGTCACGGTTCTTGATCGCGGTGAGGATCGCTTTGTGCCGGGGCAGGCTGAGGCCCTGGATGTCGGGGCGACGGTTGGTGATGTTGATGGACTCGCGAAGTGGCAGCGACAGCATATTGCACATGTAGGCCAGCAAGTCGTTGCGGGTCGCATCGGCAATCGCCCGGTGGAAGTCCAGGTCGGCCTGCAGCAACGTTTCGTGGGTATTGGCGGTTTCCATGCCGAGGTAGGCTTTTTCGATGGTGGCGATGTCGGCGTCGGTGGCGGTGGTCGCGGCCATGGCGGCGATTTCCGGCTCGAGGATCCGACGTACACCGGCCAGGGTGTTGAAAAACTCGCTGTGGGGTGTCGACTGCATCAGCCAGGTCAGCACGTCCGGGTCCAGCAAGTGCCACTGCACCCGTGGGCGCACCACGGCGCCGACCTTGGGCTTGGAAATCACCAGGCCCTTGGCGCTCAGCACCCGAGTCGCCTCACGCAATACCGAGCGGCTGACCTTGTACTCCTCGCACAAGGTGGCCTCCATGGGCAATCGTTCTTCCGGCTTGAAGCGCCCGGAAACGATGTGCATGCCCAAGTCCTGGACGATTTGGGCGTGCATGCTCTTGCGCGGCTTGGTCGGCTGCTGATCCATAACAGGGAGGCTACTCTGGCGAAATACGCGGCATCATAGCATTGCTCCCGTCCCAATTAGTGGGAATGACGCGGCACTTCCGCACCACGGCAGCCCACCAGGAAGTCGAAGTCGCAGCCCTGGTCTGCCTGTAATACGTGGTCGATGTACAGCTGCCGGTAACCCCCGACAATCAGCTGCTCGGGCGGCGCAAGGTCGGCCATGCGCGCCGCCAGTTCGGCGTCCGGGATGTCCAGGTGCAGGCGGCCATTGGCGCAATCGAGTTCGATCCAGTCGCCTTCCTTGACCGTGGCCAACGGGCCGCCGGCCGCCGCTTCCGGCGCCACGTGCAACACCACGGTGCCGTAGGCCGTGCCGCTCATGCGCGCATCGGAAATCCGCACCATGTCGGTCACGCCCTGGGCCAGCAGTTTGGCCGGCAAGCCCATGTTGCCGACTTCCGCCATGCCCGGATAACCCTTGGGCCCGCAGTTTTTCATCACCAGGATCGAGTTGGCATCCACGTCCAGTTCCGGGTCGTTGATCCGTGCCTTGTACATGTCGAAGTTCTCGAACACCACGGCACGCCCGCGATGCTGCATCAGCTCGGGACTGGCAGCCGAGGGCTTGAGGACTGCACCCAGTGGCGCGAGGTTGCCCCGCAGCACACAAATGCCGCCGTCGGCGCGGATCGGGTTGTCGAGGGTGCGGATCACTTCGTCCTGGCCGTAGATCGGCGCTTCCCGGGTGTTTTCGCCGAGGGACTTGCCGTTGACGGTCAAGGCATTCGGGTGCGGTATCAGGTTGGCCTCACCGAGGCGGCGCAGCACAGCCGGCAGGCCGCCAGCGTAGTAGAACTCCTCCATCAGGAAGCGCCCGGACGGCTGCAGGTCGACGATGGTCGGCATGCCACGGCCCATGCGGGTCCAGTCGTCCAGGTCGAGCTCGACGCCGATGCGCCCGGCGATGGCTTTCAGGTGAATCACCGCGTTGGTCGAGCCGCCGATGGCTGCGTTGACGCGAATCGCGTTTTCGAAAGCCTCCTTGGTCAGGATCTTCGACAGCTTCAGGTCTTCACGCACCATCTCCACCGCACGCATGCCGGACATGTGCGCCAGTACATAACGCCGCGCATCCACCGCGGGAATCGCCGCGTTGTGGGGCAGGGAAGTGCCGAGTGCTTCGGCCATGCAGGCCATGGTCGAGGCGGTGCCCATGGTGTTGCAGGTGCCCGCCGAGCGGGACATGCCGCCTTCGGCCGCGAGGAAATCGTCGAGGGTAATGGTGCCCGCCTTGACCTGTTCGCTGAGCTGCCACACCACGGTGCCCGAGCCGATGTCCTGGCCCTTGTGCTTGCCGTTGAGCATCGGCCCGCCGGTGACGACGATCGCCGGCACGTCGCAACTGGCGGCGCCCATCAGCAGCGCCGGGGTGGTCTTGTCACAGCCGGTCAGCAGCACCACGCCGTCGATGGGGTTGCCGCGAATGGCTTCCTCCACGTCCATGCTGGCCAGGTTACGGGTGAGCATCGCGGTGGGGCGCAGGTTCGATTCGCCGTTGGAGAACACCGGAAATTCCACCGGAAAGCCACCGGCTTCGATCACGCCGCGTTTCACATGCTCGGCAATCTGGCGGAAGTGCGCGTTGCAGGGCGTCAGCTCCGACCAGGTATTGCAGATCCCGATGATCGGTTTGCCGTGAAACTGATGATCGGCAATCCCCTGGTTTTTCATCCAGCTGCGGTACATGAAGCCGTTTTTATCGGCGGTACCAAACCAGCTGGCGGAGCGCAGGACGGGCTTTTTTTCGGACATGGCTGACTCTCTTATTGTAAGACTATATTGATCCATTCTCGGCTTAACATAGGCGTAAATTCGGGTGTTTGGAAGTGTTGTTGATTAAATAGTATTACTATATAGTCCGATTCAACGAGGCCTGGCCCTGGCGGTTTTCCGCGAGAGGCAACCCGAAACGCTCTATAAAAATAACAATCGGAGACCGCTCACATGAGCCAGGAACAGCGGCTGATACGTCGCATCACGCTGAAACTGATTCCCTTTCTGATCCTGCTGTACCTGATTGCCTACGTGGATCGCTCGGCCGTGGGCTTCGCCAAATTGCACATGGGCGCGGATGTCGGCATCGGCGATGCGGCGTATGGACTGGGAGCAGGGCTGTTCTTTATTGGCTACTTCCTGCTGGAAATCCCCAGCAACCTGATGCTCGACCGTTTCGGCGCGCGGCGCTGGTTCGCACGAATCATGGTGACTTGGGGCGCGATTACCATCGGCATGGCATTCGTCCAGGGCCCCCACAGTTTCTATGTGATGCGCTTTCTGCTGGGCGCCGCCGAAGCCGGGTTCTTCCCGGGTGTCCTCTACTACATCACCCAATGGTTCCCGGTGAGGCACCGCGGCAAGATCCTCGGGCTGTTCATCCTGTCCCAACCCATCGCCATGATGATCACCGGCCCCGTGGCGGGCGGCTTGCTCGGCATGGACGGGATACTCGGCCTGCACGGCTGGCAGTGGTTGTTCATCGTCATCGGCACCCCGGCGATCCTGCTGACCTGGCCGGTGCTGCGCTACCTGCCGGATGGGCCGCAACAGGTGAAATGGATGGACCAGGCGGAGAAGACCTGGCTCACCGGCGAGCTGGCCAAAGACCTGCAAGCCTACGGCCAGACCCGGCACGGCAACCCGCTGCATGCGCTGAAGGACAAGCGCGTGCTGCTGCTGGCGCTGTTCTACTTGCCGGTGACCTTGAGCATTTATGGGCTGGGCCTGTGGCTGCCGACCTTGATCAAGCAGTTTGGCGGCAGCGACCTGACCACCGGGTTTGTGTCGGCAGTGCCCTACATCTTCGGGATCATCGGTTTGCTGATCGTCCCGCGCAGTTCCGATCGCCTGAATGATCGCTACGGTCATCTTGCCGTGCTCTACGTGTTGGGCGCCATCGGCCTGTTCCTCAGCGCCTGGCTGACAGTGCCGCTGTGGCAACTGGCAGCGCTGTGCCTGGTGGCGTTTGCGCTGTTTTCTTGCACGGCGGTGTTCTGGACCTTGCCGGGACGTTTCTTTGCCGGCGCGAGTGCAGCGGCGGGGATCGCCTTGATCAACTCGGTGGGTAACCTCGGCGGCTACATCGGGCCGTTCGTGATCGGCGCCCTCAAGGAGTACACCGGCAACCTTGCGTCGGGCTTGTACTTCCTGGCGTGCGTGATGCTGTTCGGGGTGGTGTTGACCGGGGTGGTCTATCGGTTGCTGGAGCGCAGGCACGTGCTGCCGCCCGATCAGTTCGCCGCCAGCGCCCGTGGCGCCACGCGTACTTAATTGGCAATCAGGAGAACACTCATGGGGTTAGTGCAGTTTGAATTGAACAACGGCGAACGCCGAGTGGGCGTGGTCGAAGGCGATCAGGTACGCGAGGTGCGGGCCGCCCGCACGGTACGCGACCTGGCACTCGCCGCCATCGAGGCTGGCGTCACCTTGCAACAGCACATAGATCACCTCGGCCTGGCCGAGAGCCACGACTACGCCAGACTGCTGGCCGCGCAGAAGATCTTGCCACCGCTGGATCACCCGGACCCGGCCCACACGCTGGTCAGCGGTACCGGCCTGACCCACCTGGGCAGTGCGTCGGCGCGGGACAAGATGCACCAGAACGCCAGTGACGAAAGCGCGATGACCGACAGCATGCGCATCTTCAAATGGGGCGTGGAGGGCGGCAAACCGGCTGCTGGCCAGGCCGGTGTGCAGCCGGAATGGTTCTACAAGGGCGACGGCAGCATCGTGGTGCGTCCGGGCCAGCCATTCCCGTGGCCAGCGTTTGCCGAAGACGCCGGCGAAGAGCCGGAAATCGCCGGGCTGTATGTGATTGGTCACGACGGCAAGCCGTATCGCCTGGGCTACGCGGTGGGCAACGAGTTTTCCGACCACGTGATGGAGCGCAAGAATTACCTGTACCTGGCCCACTCCAAGCTGCGCAGTTGCAGCTATGGTCCCGAGTTGCGCCTGGGTGAACTGCCCCGGCACCTGGCGGGCACCAGCCGTATCGTGCGCAATGGCGAGGTGTTGTGGCAGCACGAATTCCTCAGTGGCGAAGCCAACATGTGCCACAGCCTCGAAAACCTTGAATACCACCATTTCAAATACACCCAGTTCCTGCGCCCAGGTGACGTGCATATCCATTTCTTCGGCACCGCCACCTTGTCGTTTGCCGACGGCATTCGTACCCAGCCAGGCGATGTGTTTGAAATCAGCCAGGCCGAATTCGGCGCGCCATTGATCAACGGCATTGCCGTGGCCAACAGCGGCGTGGCACCTGGCGGCATAGGCACCCTTTGAAGGAGACAGGCATGACCCGGATTTGTGGCCACAACTACATCGGCGGCCAGCGCAGCGCTGCCGGCAGCATCACCCTGCAGAGCATCGACGCCACCAGTGGCGAGGCATTGCCCTTTGATTTCTACCAGGCCACCGCGCAGGAGGTCGACGCCGCGGCCAACGCCGCCGCTCAGGCTTACCCGGCTTATCGCAGCCTGAGCGCGCAGCATCGTGCGTCGTTCCTGGAGGCGATAGCCGATGAACTGGACGCCCTGGGCGATGACTTTGTCGCCCTGGTCTGCCGCGAAACGGCATTGCCCGCCGGGCGTATCCAGGGTGAGCGCGGTCGTACCAGCGGCCAGATGCGGTTGTTCGCCAAGGTACTGCGGCGCGGTGATTTCTACGGCGCGCGGATCGACCAGGCGCTGCCGAATCGTCAGCCCTTGCCGCGCCCGGATCTGCGTCAATACCGCATCGGCCTGGGGCCGGTCGCGGTGTTTGGGGCGAGCAATTTCCCCCTGGCCTTTTCCACTGCCGGTGGCGACACCGCCGCCGCGCTGGCGGCCGGTTGCCCGGTGGTGTTCAAGGCCCACAGCGGCCACATGGCCACCGCCGAGCGGGTCGCCGATGCGATCATGCGGGCGGCCGAGCGCACAGGTATGCCCGGCGGCGTGTTCAACATGATCTTCGGCGGCGGTGTGGGGGAAGCGCTGGTCAAGCACCCGGCGATCCAGGCCGTGGGTTTCACCGGCTCGCTCAAGGGCGGCCGGGCGTTGTGCGATATGGCGGCGGCACGCCCGCAACCGATCCCGGTGTTCGCCGAGATGTCCAGCATCAACCCGGTGATCGTCTTGCCCCAGGCCCTGCAAACCCGGGCAGACACCATCGCCCGCGACCTGGTCGCCTCGGTGGTGCAGGGGTGCGGCCAGTTCTGCACGAACCCGGGCCTGGTGATCGGGATTGCCTCGCCAGCGTTCACAGGCTTCACCCAACAGGTCGCCCAACTGATCGGCGGCCAGCCCGCGCAAACCATGCTCAATGCCGGCACCTTGAACAGCTACGGCAAAGGCCTGCACACGCTGCTGGCCCATCCTGGCATCGAGCACCTGGCGGGCCAGACGCAAACCGGCAATCAGGCGCAGCCACAGCTGTTCAAAGCGGACGCCAGCCTGCTGATCAACGGCGATGAAGTGCTGCAGGAGGAAGTGTTCGGCCCCACCACGGTGTTCGTGGAAGTCGCCGACCAGGTCCAACTCACTGCGGCGTTGCACGGCCTGCACGGCCAATTGACCGCGACGATCATCGGCGAGCCGGCGGATTTCACCCAGTTCGGCGAGTTGACGCCGCTGCTGGAGCAAAAGGTTGGCCGCATCCTGCTCAACGGCTACCCCACGGGCGTCGAGGTGTGTGACGCGATGGTCCATGGCGGGCCGTATCCGGCGACTTCGGATGCCCGTGGCACTTCCGTGGGCACCCTGGCGATCGAGCGTTTCCTGCGACCTGTGTGCTTTCAGAATTACCCTGATAGCCTGCTCCCCGACGCGCTGAAGAATGCCAACCCGTTGCGCATTCAGCGTCTGGTAGATGGGCAGCCGTCGCGCGACGCGCTGTAACCGGTACCACCTGAAAACAACAAGAAAGCAGGAGGTTTCATGTCGTGGACCGCAGTCACACCGCACCGGGCTCGGCTGGGCGAAGGGCCGTTCTGGGATGTACCGGGCCAGGCCTTGTATTGGGTGGACATCATCGGCCAGCAGGCCTTGCGCCTGCAGGGCGGGCAATTGCACACCTGGCAATTGCCTGAGCCGGTCTCGGCGTTTATTCCGTGCGCCAGCGGCGATGCACTGGTGACCCTGAGCAGCGGCGTGTATCGCCTCGACCTCGATTCGACGCCGAGCGATCCGCGCCTGACCTTGCTTTGCGTCGCCGATCCGCAAGCGGGCAACCGTGCCAACGAAGCCCGCTGCGACGCTCAGGGCCGGCTGTGGCTGGGCACCATGCAGAACAACATCGGCGAGCACGGTGAAGACTTGCCGGTGCTGCGACGTTCCGGCGGCCTGTTCCGGGTCGATACCGACGGGCAGGTCACGCCGTTGCTGCAAGGCCTGGGGATTCCCAACACCTTGCTGTGGAACGACGCCGCCACCCACGTGCATTTCGGCGACAGCCTGGACGGCACGCTCTATCGATACCCGATGACTGAACAGGGCCAGCTCGCACCTGCGCAAGTCTGGTTCGGGCCTCACTCCCGGGGTGGCCCGGACGGTTCGGCCATGGACGCCGAAGGCTATATCTGGAACGCGCGCTGGGACGGCAGCTGCCTGCTGCGGCTGACGCCGGACGGTGAAGTTGACCGGGTCATCGAATTGCCGGTCAGCCGTCCCACCAGTTGCGTGTTCGCAGGCCCCGACCTCAAGACCTTGTACATCACCAGTGCCGCCAGCCCGCTGGATCACCCGCTGGACGGTGCGGTGCTGGCCATTGAGGTCGATGTGCCGGGGAAAATCTGCCACCGCTTTGCAGGATAACCAACAGGCTGTTTAACGCACTCAAAAACAACAACAAGGAGTCACCCTATGAATCGTCGTCGTGGTATCCGTTCCCTGTGCTGCGCCGCTGTGGCGGTGTCCGCCGTCGGCCTGAGCAGCCTGTTGCTGGCGGCCGAGCCGGTGAAGATCGGCTTTCTGGTCAAGCAGGCGGAAGAGCCCTGGTTCCAGACCGAATGGGCCTTCGCCGAAAAGGCCGGCAAGGACAAGGGCTTCGAGGTGATCAAGATCGCCGTGCCCGACGGCGAGAAAACCCTCTCGGCCATCGACAGCCTGGCGGCCAACGGTGCCAAGGGTTTTGTGATTTGCCCGCCGGACGTGTCCCTCGGCCCGGCGATCATGGCCAAGGCCAAAGCCAACGGCTTGAAAGTGATCGCCGTGGATGACCGTTTTGTGGACGCCAAGGGCAACTTCATGGAAGACGTGCCTTACCTGGGCATGGCCGCGTTTGAAGTGGGCGAGAAGCAGGGCAGTGCCATGGCCACTGAAGCGAAAAAACGTGGCTGGGACTGGAAGGACACCTATGCGGTGATCAACACCTACAACGAACTCGATACCGGCAAAAAGCGCACTGATGGCTCGGTCAAATCCCTGAAGGCCGCGGGCATTCCGGATGATCACATCCTGTACGCAGCCCTCAAGACCCTCGACGTCCCCGGCAGCATGGACGCCACCAACTCGGCGCTGGTCAAGCTGCCCGGCGGCGCGAAAAACCTGATCATCGGCGGCATGAATGACAACACCGTGCTTGGCGGCGTGCGCGCCACCGAAAGCGCCGGGTTTGCGGCGGCGAATGTCATCGGCATCGGCATCAACGGCACCGATGCCATTGGCGAATTGAAGAAAGCCAACAGCGGCTTCTTCGGCTCGATGCTGCCCAGCCCGCACATCGAGGGCTACAACACCGCGAGCATGATGTTCGAGTGGGTCACTACGGGTAAGGAGCCGCCGAAGTACACGGCCATGGATGAGGTGACGCTGATCACCCGCGAGAACTTCAAGCAGGAGCTGGAAAAGATCGGTTTGTGGAACTGATGGCCGCTGACGTTTCCCGGCAGCCCTGCTAACGCCGGTACTGTGGGATCTGTCGAGCTTTGGCGAGGCTGCGATAGCGGTGGGTCAGGCACCTTGGATATTGATAGTGCCGACGTCATCGCAGCCTCGCTGAAGCTCGACAGCTCACACAGGTTTAGTCGGCAGAGAATTTCAGCACGGTATTCTGCGTGTAGGTCTGGCCAGGATCGAGACGGGTAGAGGGGAAGCTCGGCTGGTTGGGGCCGTCGGGAAAATGCTGGGTTTCCAGGGTGAACGCACTCCAGTGGGCGTAAGGCTTGCCACCCTTGCCCTTGATCGTCCCGTCGAGGAAGTTGCCGGTATAGAACTGCACGCCAGGCTCGCTGGTATACAGCTGCAAGCGGCGACCGGACTGCGGGTCACGAACGTCGGCGGCCAGTTTGCCGATATCACCCTTGGCATCCAGCACCCAGTTGAAGTCAAAACCGCCTTGTTTAGGTTCGGCGAATTTCAGCTGGGGATGATCGTCCTTGATGTGCTGGCCGATGGCAGTGGGCTTGAGAAAGTCCATCGGCGTGCCGGCGACCGGGGCCAGTTCGCCGGTGGGAATCAGGGTGCTGTTGACCGGGGTGTAATGGCTGGCATGCAGGGTGGCGACCTGCTTGAGCACATCACCGCTGCCGGCGCCGGCGAGGTTGAAGTAACTGTGGTTGGTGAGGTTCAGCACCGTGGGTTTGTCGGTGGTGGCCTTGTAGTCGATGTGCAGTTCGTTCTTGTCGTTGAGGCTATAGGTGACATCGACTTTCAGGTTGCCGGGGAAACCCATCTCGCCGTCCTTGGACAGGTAGCTCAGGGTCACGCCCACCGAATCGTCCTGCTTGACCGGCTGGGCTTTCCACACATGCTTGTCGAAACCTTGCGGGCCGCCGTGCAGCGAGTTCGGCCCGTCGTTGAGGGGCACTTGATAGCGTTTGCCGTCCAGTTCAAAGCTGCCCTTGTCCAGGCGGTTGCCAAAACGGCCGATGGTCGCGCCGAAGAACGCGGTACCGGCCTGGTAGCCCTGGACGTCATCGAACCCCAGCACCACGTCGGCGAACTGGCCGTGTTTGTCGGGTACTTTCAGCGACTGCAAGACCGCGCCATAGGTGATGACCGTGGCTTGTACGCCATGACTGTTACGCAATACATACTGCTCGACGGCGGTGCCGTCATTGGTTTTACCGAAGGGTTTGTGTTCGCTGGACAAGCCAGCCGCCTGAGCGCCCAGGCTGGCCACCGCCAGGGAGAGGCCAAGGCCGGTAAGCAGGAATCGGGATTGCCGCATGACTGAGCTACCTTTATTGTTGTTAATTAAATAGTTCTACTATTTATTCGGCTGCAGGGCTGATTTATAGCCAATATCGCAAAACATGCAATATAAAATAAGACTAAATACAGCGGAGTGACTGCCCCATGAACACTGAAAAACAGCCCGGCGCGCAGGCGATGTACCCGGACCTGCGGGATAAAACCGTGCTGATCTCCGGCGGTGCTTCCGGGATAGGCGAGGCCATGGTGCGTGCCTTCGCACGCCAGGGGGCCAAGGTAGCCTTCGTGGACCGGGCGCAAGGGCAGGGCGACCGATTGGCGGCGATATTGTCGGCCGAGGGCCATGCCGTCGAATTCGCCCATTGCGATATCACCGACGAGATCGCGTACAAGGCCGCGATAGCGTGCCTGGCGCAGAGCCTTGGACCGATCGACGTGCTGGTGAACAATGCCGCCAACGACGTTCGGCACACCCTGGATGAAATCGACTCGGAGCGGTTCGACCAACTGATTTCGGTCAACCTGAAGCACGGGTTTTTCGCGGCCCGGGCCGTGGTGCCGATGATGAAGGCCGCAGGCGGCGGGTCGATCATCAACCTGGGTTCCATTGGCTGGATGATGGCTTCCAGCGGCTATCCGGTATACGCCGCCAGCAAAGCGGCCGCCCACGGTATGACCCGGGCCCTGGCGCGGGAGCTTGGGCCCAGCCGTATCAGGGTCAATACGCTGGTGCCGGGCTGGGTGATGACCGAGAAACAACTGGCGATGTGGGTGGATGACGCGGCCCGGGAGTTGATCGCCCGCAGCCAGTGCCTGCCGGGCAGTGTGGAGCCGGAACATATCGCCAATATGGCGCTGTTCCTGGCCTCTGATGTATCGGCGATGTGTACCGCACAGAACTTCATTGTGGACGGAGGATGGGTCTAGACCGGGGAAGGGTCGCCATTCCGAATGCAACGAATCGCCGCCCGGGGCCTCATACAGTAACGAACGGTGGCTCATATGCAGCCACCGCAACCGACTACTTCATGGGTGCAGGTGATTGATTTATGACGGACGCCGATAAGAAACATGTGGCCTGGCTGGTGGAACAATCGATGCTGCATGCCGCCAAGCAGCGCGCCAGGCTCTACTCGGGGCAAGGCCGGTTGTGGCAACAGCCGTATGCCCATACCAGGCCCCGTGATGCTTCGGCCCTGGCATCGGTGTGGTTCACGGCCTATCCGGCGTCCATCGTCACCCGCGAGAACGGCAGCGTACTGGAGGCCCTGGGCGATGAAACCTTGTGGCACGCGCTGTCAAAAATCGGCATCCAGGGCATTCACAACGGTCCATTGAAACGCTCGGGCGGTCTTTCCGGCACCGAGCACACCCCCACCATTGACGGCAATTTTGACCGCATCAGCTTCGACATCGACCCGCAACTGGGCACCGAAGCCCAGCTTCAGGCGCTGGCCCGCATGGCCGCCGCGCACAACGCAGTGATCATCGACGATGTGATCCCGTCCCACACCGGCAAGGGCGCGGACTTCCGCCTGGCCGAGATGGCCTACGAAGACTATCCCGGGCTCTACCACATGGTGGAGATCCGCGAAGAAGACTGGCCGCTGCTGCCCGACATCAGCGAGGGCCGCGATGCGCAGAACCTCAGCCCGCAGCAGGTCGACGTGCTCAGGGACAAGCACTACATCGTCGGCCAGTTGCAACGGGTGATCTTCTTCGAACCCGGGGTCAAGGAAACCGACTGGAGCGCGACTGATGTGGTCATCGGCGTGGACGGCAAGCCCCGCCGCTGGGTGTACCTGCATTACTTCAAGGAAGGGCAACCATCGCTGAACTGGCTGGACCCGACCTTCGCCGCGCAGCAGATGATCATCGGCGACGCCCTGCACGCCATCGACGTAATGGGGGCGAAAATCCTGCGCCTGGACGCCAACGGTTTCCTTGGCGTGGAACGAAAACTGGAAGGTAACGCCTGGTCTGAAAGCCATCCGCTGTCCATCACCGGCAACCAGATCCTGGGCGGCGCGATTCGCAAGGCGGGCGGTTTCAGCTTCCAGGAACTGAACCTGACGGTGGACGACATCGCCGCCATGTCCCACGGCGGCGCCGACCTGTCCTACGACTTCATCACGCGCCCGGCTTACCAGCACGCGTTATTGATGGGCGACACCGAGTTCCTGCGCCTGATGCTGCGGGAGATGCACACCCTGGGCATCGACCCCGGCTCGCTGATCCACGCCTTGCAGAACCATGACGAGCTGACCCTGGAACTGGTGCACTTCTGGACGTTGCACGCCCATGACACCTACCTCTATCAGGGGCAGACCTTTCCCGGCGGCATCCTGCGCGAGCATATCCGTGAGCAGATGTACGAACGCCTGGCTGGCGAACACGCGCCGTATAACCTGAAGTTCGTGACCAATGGCGTGTCCTGCACCACCGCCAGCATCATCACGGCGGCGCTGGGTATTCGCGACCTTGAGGCGATTACCCCGGCGGATATCCAGCAGATCCGCCAGATTCACCTGCTGCTGGTGATGTACAACGCGATGCAACCGGGGGTGTTTGCACTGTCCGGCTGGGACCTGGTGGGCGCATTGCCGTTACCGGCGCAGGAGGTGGCCCACTTGATGCTGGATGGCGACACACGCTGGATCCATCGCGGCGCCTATGACCTGGTGGACCTGAATCCGGATGCGGAGCAATCCGCCGGGCAGATGCCACGCCCGAAAAGCTTGTATGGCAGCCTGATCAGCCAGTTGGCCGACCCGGATTCGTTTGCCTCGCAACTGCAAAGAATCCTCGCGGTGCGCCGAGCCTACGACATCGCCGCCAGCCGCCAGATCCTGGTGCCGGATGTGCAGCACCCGGGGCTGTTGATCATGGTGCACGAGCTGCCGGCGGGCAAAGGTACCCAGATCACGGCGCTGAACTTCGGCTCGACGCCGATTACGGAAACCCTGCACTTGCCCAATATCGCGCCGGGCCCGGTGGTGGACATCATCAATGAGCGGGTGGAGGGCGATCTGACGCCCGAGGGTGATTTCACCATCACCCTGGATGCGTATGAAGGCTTGGCGCTGCGGGTAGTGATCTGACCCACTGATCCACTGCAGGAGCGAGCAAGCTCGCTCCTACACGGGGACCGGCTGTTCCGTCTCCTGATGGTGCGTTGAACCAATAAACATATACATCGCCGGCACCATGAACAGTGTCAGCACGGTACCGATCGACAACCCGGCGAAGATCACCAGGCCCATGTCATGCCGTCCCGCAGCCCCGGCACCGGAGGCCCACACCAGCGGCACCACGCCCAGCACCATGGCGGCGGTGGTCATCAGGATCGGCCGCAGACGCACGCCGGCCGCTTCTTCTATGGCCTCACGCTTGCTGTGACCGGCGCGCTGCAACTCGTTGGCAAACTGCACGATCAGGATCCCGTGCTTGGTGATCAACCCCAGCAACGTCACCAGCCCCACCTGGGTGTACACGTTGATCGAGGCAAAGCCCATGGTGATAAACGCCAACGCTCCGAAGAGTGCAGGGGGCACCGAGAACAGGATCACCACCGGGTCGCGGAAACTCTCGAACTGAAACGCCAGGGCCAGGTACACGATCAGGATTGAGAACATCAGCAGGCCGAAGAACCCGCCGGATTCCTGCATGAACTGGCGTGATTCGCCGGAGAAGTCCGAGGTGTAACCCGACGGCGCAATATTGGTCAGAATGGTGTTCAGTTTCGCCAGCAGTTCGCCCTGGGCCACGCCGCTGACGCCCGACAGGGTCGCCGAGTTGAGTTGCTGGAAGTGGTTGATGGATTCCGGCTGGGTCGAGGTTTCGATATGCGCCACGGTGCGCGCCTGGATCATGCTGCCGGATGGCGTGCGAATGTAGTAATCGAGAATCTGGTCCGGGTTGAGGCGATCAACCTGCAACACCTGGGGAATGACTTTGTACGAGCGCCCGGCAGTGGAGAAGTAGTTCACGTAGTTGCCGCCCAGTGCCGCGGACAGCGCCGCACCGACGTCGGCCTGGGTCATGCCCAGTGCGGCGATTTTTTCCCGGTCCACCACCAGCTTGGCTTGTGGCTTGTCGAGTTTCAGGTCCATGTCGGAGAAATAGAACAGCTGTTGTTTCTGGGCCTCGGCCACCACGGCCTGGGCGACTTCGTTGAGGTTTTCCACCGAGTCGGTGGTGGTGATCACGAACTGCACCGGCAAGCCCTGGGCGCCCGGCAGCGACGGCAGGGGGAAGGCGGCGATGGTGGCGCCCGGCACCTGGTTCCATTTCTGCTGGAGTTCCAATATCAGTTGGGCTTGGGAGCGCGAGCGGTCGCCCCAGTTTTTCAGCAGTACACCGCCCAGGCCCTGGTTGAGAATGGGCAACCCGGTCAGCTGGAACATCTGCGCGTATTCCGGCTCTTTGTTGGCGATCTGGAAGGCCTGGTCGGCAATCCGTTCCATCTGTTGCGGCGAGGCGGTGGGCGGGCCCTTGATCTGCATGAACACCAGCCCCTGGTCCTCGGTGGGCGACAGTTCGCTTTTGGCGGTCATGCCGCTGGCGGCCACCAGCAGGAACAGCACAAAACCAAACGTCACCAGCACCGGCCATACGTTCAGGCCACCCGAGAGTATGCGGTGGTAACGGCCCCGCAACCAGTCAAAGTACTGATCGAGCTTGCGGGCAAACCGGCCTTCTTCCTGCCCGGACTTGAACAGCCGGGAGGTCATCATCGGCGAAAGCGTCAACGCCACCACGGCCGACACAGTCACGGCACCCGCCAGTGAGAAGCAGAACTCCTTGAACAGCGCACCGGTAAGGCCGCTGCGCAGCCCGATGGGCACGTAGGCGGCGATCAGCACCACGGTCATCGCGATGATCGGCCCACCCAGTTCCCGCGCGGCAACCAGCGCAGCTTCCAGCACGCCTTTGCCTTCTTCCTTGATATGCCGGTCGACGTTCTCCACCACGATAATCGCGTCGTCCACCACCAGGCCGATCGCCAATACCAGGGCAAGCAGGGTCAGCAGGTTTATCGAGTACCCCAGCAGGTACATGATGAAGAAGGTCCCGACCAGCGACAGCGGGATCGCCACCAGCGGCACGATCACCGCGCGGAACGAGCCGAGGAACAGGTAGATCACCACCGACACAATGATCATCGCCTCGACCAGGGTCTTCACCACCTCATAGATCGAGGTGTTGATGAACTCCGTGGAGTCATACACGATCTCGCCGCGTACCCCGGTGGGCAACTGGGATTGCAGCTCGGGGAAGGCCTCGCGCACGCTGTCGGCCACCGTCAGGATATTTGCAGTCGGCGCCGTCTTGATGCCGATGAACACCGAACGCTTGCCGGAAAACGCCACGCTGCTGTCGTAGCTTTCGGCGCCGAGGGTGACGGTGGCCACGTCCTCCAGGTACACCAGGGCATCGCCTTTCTGCTTGACCACTAGCCGCTTGAATTCATCCACCGTGTGCAAGTCGGTCCCGGCCGTCAGGTCGACCGTCACCGTTTGCCCGCGGGTGGAACCGACGGCAGACAGGTAGTTGTTGTTGGCCAGGGCGGTGGATACGTCCTGGGCGGTCACGTTATGCGCCGCCAGTTTGTTCGGGTCCATCCAGGCGCGCAGGGCGAACTGGCGCCCGCCGAGGATTTCGGCGGTTTGCACGCCCTGGATCGAGTCCAGCTTGGGCTTGACCACTCGCACCAGGTAATCGGTGATGTTGTTGGTGGGCAAGGTGTCGCTGTAGAAACCCAGGTACATGGCGTCGGTGGTCTGCCCGACCGCCACCGTCAGCACCGGCTCCTGGGACTGCGCCGGCAGTTGGTTCTTGACCGAGTTGACCTGGGTGTTGATCTCGGTGAGGGCCTTGCTCGCGTCGTAATTCAGCCGCAGCGTGGCGGTAATCGTCGAGACACCGGTGATGCTGGTTGAAGACAGGTAGTCAATGCCCTGGGCCTGGGCGATGGCCGATTCAAGCGGCTGGGTGATAAAGCCGGCAACGGTGGAGGCGTCCGCGCCGTAGTAGGCGGTGGTGATGGTGACCACGGTATTTTCGGTGCGTGGCCATTGGTTCACCGGCAATTCGAAGATCGAGCGCAGCCCCAGGATCAGGATGAACAGCGAGACAACAATCGCCCAGACCGGCCGCTGAATAAAGGTATCGGTAAGCTTCATGGGACACCTTTAGTGTTCTTGGGGAGTCGGCGCAGGATCGTTCAGCGGCGCGGCGCTGTTATCGACCTTCACCGGCGAGCCATTCTTGAGCTTCATCTGGCCGCTGGTGATCAGCAGGTCGCCTTCCTTCACGCCCGACAGGATCGCCACCTGATCGCCCCGGGTCGGTCCGGTCTTGATAAAGGTCTGTTGCGCGGTGAGGACTTCCTCACCCTTGTCGTTCTTGCTCGATGTGGCAATGAATACTGTGGTGCCGTAAGGGTTGTAGGTCACCGATGTCTGCGGAACGGTGAGGTAGCGCTGCGTCGCACCGGAGTTGACCACGGCGCGGGCAAACATCCCGGGCACCAGGTTCTGTTTGGGGTTGTCGACGGTGGCTTCCACGGTGACATTGCGCGTGGTGGCGTCGAACTGGGTGTCGATGGTGCTGATCTTGCCGGTGAAGGTTTGATTCGACAGTCCGTCGGCCGTTACCGAAACCCCTTGGCCGATGGCGATGGCCTCCATTTGAGTCTGGGGCACCGTGAAGTCGATGTAGATCGGATCGAAGGTTTGCAGCGTGGCGATCTTGTCGCCGGGGTTGAGGTATTGGCCAGGGTTGACGCTGGTGATGCCGATGCGCCCGGCAAACGGTGCGCGGATGGTTTTTTTCGCCACCAGCGCGCGCTGTTGTTCAGCGGCGGCGACCTTGGCTTTGAGGTCGGCGGTGTCAGTGTCCACTTGTGCCTGGGAGATGGCGTTAACCGCCAGTTGCGCCTTGTCACGCTTGAGCACGATCACCGCCAGGTCGGCCGTGGCCTCAAGGGAATGCAGTTGCGCGATGTCCGAGTCGGCATTCAGCTGGACGAGCAGCGCCTGGGCCGCCACTTCTTGCCCGGGCGTGAAGCCGATGGTGCGCACGATGCCGCCCACTTCAGTGGTCACATCCACCCCCCTGACCGCTTTCATTGAGCCCACGGCGCTGACATTCGGTTGCCAGTCGCTGAACGGCACCTTCATGGCCGTGACCACGGAGGCGGGCAGGGGCATTTTCGACTGGGCGATCAGCGCCGAAATCTGCACGAACTTCACCCCGGCAATGATCGCGACAATCACCAGCACCACCACGATCATGATGATCATCGGCCGCCACAGTCGGCGCTTGCGCGGTGCGCCGGGCTCGGTGGGCAGGGGAGAGGCGGTTATGACGTCAGCCATGGATGTTCTCGCTGTTTCAAGAGTTCAGTTCAGTTGAACCGTGCCGAATCGGCAGGCGCTGCCTCGTTCCTGGCCGGAATGATCTCGTTCCACGAAGGCAGGCCGAACCGATCAGGCCGGCCCTTGGTGGCAGGGTCCACATCGGTACGGTTCCACCATCCGCCACCCAATGCCTGGAAGAGCGCGGTGGTGTCGCTGTAGCGGGAGGCCTGCGCCCTGACCCGGGCCAGCACGGTGTTCTGGTAGGTTTGCTGGGCCGTGAGCAGGTTGATGTACGCCACGGCACCGAGCTTGAACTGCGCCTGCACCAGGTCCAGGTTGGCTTGGGCAGAGCGCTCGGCCACCACCTGCTGGTTGAGCGCATCGGCATCCGCCTCCAGCGCCCGCAGCGCATTGGCCACGTCCTGGAACGCGCCGATCACCGTGCCACGGTAGCGGGCTGCCGACTCGTCATAGGCGGCCACGGCAGCGCGTTTGCGATGTTCGAGTGCGCCGGCATCGAAGATCGGTTGGGTGATCGACCCGGCTAGGCTCCAGACCCCACTGCCCGCCGAAAACAATTTGGTCCCGCTAGCCACCGTGGAGCCAACCGACCCGGTAATGCTGAACTGCGGCAACTGATTGGCGACGGCCACGCCGATATTGGCACTGGCCTGATGCAGTTGCGCCTGCGCGGAACGCACATCGGGTCGCTGGCCAACGATGGCCGAAGGCAGGCTGAGCGGCAGTTCTTCGGGCAGGTGCAGGGAGGCGAGGTTGAAGCGCTCGTCCCGGTCCTGGTTGGGAAACCGGCCGAGGTAGGCCATCAACTGGTTGCGGGTCTGGGCGAACTGCTTTTGCAGGGGCGGCAAGGTGGCACGGGTTTGCGCCAGCGCGGTCTGCTGTGTGAGCACGTCGGAGTCGCCGATAGCACCCAGCCGGCGCTGCGCCTGCAGGACGTCGAGCTGATCACTCTGTAGCCGAATGATGGTTTCGGTGGCGGCGATCTGGTCGCGTATAGAGGCCAGGCTGACTGCGGTGTTCACCACATTGGAGGTCAAGGTGAGGTAGGTCGCCTCCAACTGGAAGCGCTCGTACTCGGCCTGGGCCGAGGTGGATTCAATTTGCCGGCGCGTGCCGCCGAATACATCCGGGGCGTAGGACACGCTCAGCGACGCCGAACTCACCGTGAGAATCGGCGACTCCGGCAGGCCCGAGGTGACGCCCGATACTTTCTCGCGGGCCTTCTGCACGTTGCCGCTCACCGAGGGAAACAGCGACGCCTGGTCGGCATAGACCAGCTCGTTGGCCTGGCGCAATGCCGCCTGCGCGGCGGTGACATCCGGGTTGGCGCGCAAGGCTTCCTCCACCAGCGCGTTCAGTTCCGGTGAGCGGAACAGCGTCCACCATTGCCCGGGAATATCCATCCCGGCGATCAACCGCTGCGCCGCACCGCCGGTGTCGATATCGGCCTTGGTGGTGGAGGTGAGTTTTTCTCGTGAATAATCGGCGTTCGCCGGCACCTCAGGGCGCGCGAAATCGGGCCCGACGGTGCATCCGGCGAGGGCGATGCACAGCAGGCTCAAGGGAGCCAGAAGGTGGGGTGGTCGAAAAAGGGCGCGGCTGTGCGCCACTGGTTGCGGTGCCGATGCAAGCTGCCGAGGCTGCTCTTTCATATTTACTCTGATTAATCAGTTGGTTAACTGCTTTATTTGTTGAGCAATGAGTGCGCGGGCATCGGGCCATACGGCTGAAAAAATGGCGCGAGAGTCGCCGAATTCAAATCAGTGTAGGTGGTGCAGGCGGGTACGCAATGTCCGTGCGCGCCGACCACCCACAAAAATGCATTTAACGCATTAATATCGAATTAGGTTATGCGTTATAAGTATTTTACATGCAGCCGTCAGCCCCTCATCGTAGCCCTCCCTACGAACACTGCCGAGACCGCACGCGCGGATCGACTTTCAATGCTTGAGAAGGCATCTGGAGACGAACGTGCGTTACCTGACAAAACTGGTGGCCGGGTTGGCCGCCACGCTGCTGTGCCTGACCGCGAACGCGCAAACGCTGGTGGTCGGAGACCAAAGCTACAACGCCCAGGCCGTGATGGAAGCGGCGGGGGTGCTGGATGATCTGCCCTACACCCTTGAATGGAAGCAATTCACCGCCGGGTCTCCGGTGGCGGAAGCCCTCAATACCAACAGCCTCGACATCGGCCTGCTCGGCGATGCGCCCGTGCTGTTCCTCGGTGCACTCGGCGCACCGATCAAGGTGATTGCCATCAGCCGGCAAAACCTCGAGGGCGTGGCCATCCTGGTGAAAAAGGATTCCTCGATCCACAGCCTTGCGGACCTCAAAGGCAAGCGCGCCGCCATCTGGAAAGGCTCCTGGAGCCAGCAACTGCTGCTGACCGCACTGGATAAGGCCGGCGTGCCGAAAGACGCCCTGGAGTTGCGCTACCTCAGTGCACTGGATGCTTCCCACGCACTGGAAGGCGGTTCGGTCGACGTCATCGCCACCTGGGAACCCTACGTCACCCAACAGGAACGCCAGGGCGCACGGGTATTGGCGACCGCAGACGGGCTGATCCCGGCCCAGAGTTTCGTCGCCGCCAGCACCAGGGCCGTCGATAACAAGCGTGCGCAAATCAGCGATTTTCTCCAACGCCTGAAGAAAGCCCGTGACTGGACACGCCAAAGCCCGGCCAACGCCGACGCGTATGCAGATGCGTGGGCCAAGCGCACCCGCGCAGATGCCGACATTGCCCGCGCCTGGTTTGCCCGGGCACGCACGACGGTCGAACCGGTGACAGCCCAGTCGCCTGTAGAAGCACAAAAGACCGTGGACTTTTTCGCAAGCCAGGGACTGGTCAAGTCTTACCCGGCAGCCAAGCTGTTCGACGACTCCTTCGCGGCGTCCTTGCAACCAGCCGTCGCCAGAACCCAGCCCTGAACGTTTCCAGGAATACGTTGGACATGACTAAAAGACAGCTCAAACTCGGTGCCCTGACCATGGGCTGCGGCGGGCCCGGCCGCCACAATCTATGGCTCGACCCGCAATTGCCGGCCGATGCCAGCGTCAACGTCGACTGGTACATCGACATTGCACGCCAGGCCGAGGCGGCATTGTTCGACTTGATGTTCATCGTCGACAGCCAATTCATCACACCGGGTTCGCCATCCCACTACCTGAACCGGCTGGAGCCGCTGACGCTGTTATCGGCACTTGCCGTAAGCACCCGGCACCTGGGCCTGGTCGGTACGCTGACGACCTCTTACAACTCGCCCTATAACGTCGCGCGGCGCCTGGCCTCACTCGACCTGATCAGCAAAGGCCGCGCCGGCTGGAACGTGGTCACCAGCGGCGACGCCGGTACCGCCGGCAACTACAGCCGCGACGAACATTATGACTACGACACCCGCTATGGCCGGGCGGCCGAACACGTCCAGGTCGTGCAGGGCCTGTGGAACTCCTATGAGGAAGATGCCTTCGTGCGTGACCGCGCCACCGGCCGGTTTCTCGACCCCGCCAAACTCCACAGCCTGAATCACAAGGGCGAGCACTTTTCCGTGGTCGGGCCGCTGAATATCCAGCGCTCACCCCAGGGCCAACCGGTGATCTTCCAGGCTGGCGATTCGGAACAAGGCCGCGACCTCGGTGCGGCCACGGCCGATGTGATCTTTACCCATGCGGCCAGCATCGAGCAGGGCCAGGCTTTCTATCGGGATATCAAGAGCAGGGCGCTGCAACATGGCCGTGACCCGCAGCAATTGCTGGTGATGCCCGGCGCCGAGATTTATGTAGGCGATACCGATGAACAGGCGCGTGAAATCGAGCGGCACTACCATCAGGCCGACCACAGTTTCGAGCTGGCGCTGAAGGAGTTCGGACGCAATTTCGGCTGGCATGATTTCAGCCAGTACGACCTTGATGCGCCGTTCCCGCAGGAGAGCCTGGAGGCGGCACGCAGCAGCTTTTTTACCGCGGCCAAACGCATTGCCGATCAGGCACGGGAGAAAGGTTTTACATTGCGCCAGGCGGTGGAGTTCGGGCGGCAATTGCGCCCG
Source organism: Pseudomonas sp. C8002 (assembly GCF_013385765.1). NCBI lineage: Bacteria > Pseudomonadati > Pseudomonadota > Gammaproteobacteria > Pseudomonadales > Pseudomonadaceae > Pseudomonas > Pseudomonas sp. C8002. The sequence continues at coordinate 95,198 of NZ_JACAPJ010000026.1, read as the reverse complement.
GGAGCGTTTGTCGGATCGGCGGATACCGTCGCTCGGAAAATGGCTGACTGGCTTGAAGCCCGCGCGGTGGATGGTTTCAATATCTACATCGGCCATCCGGAGCAGTTCAAGCGCTTCACGCACGAGGTCATCCCGTTGTTGCAGGAGCGCGGCGTGTATCGCACGGCTTATGAAGGTACGACCTTGCGGGAAAGCCTGGGATTGAAGATTCCACGGTTTGCGCGCAACGGCGGCGGTTGACTCAAAAAAACCGTCCAGATGAATAAATTGGTGGGCCGGGGATTTTTTTAGACATACTGAGGGCTCAAGCCACTCATTTGTCCCGAGACTTTCCTGATGCCATCCCATCCTGCACAAGGGCCTTTCAATCAGGACGACCGGTATCGACTGCTCGTCGACGCAGTGGTCGACTATGCCATCTATATGCTTGATACGAACGGGTTGATTCGCAGTTGGAACTCCGGGGCGAGGAAGATCAAGCAGTACGAACAGAGTGAAGTGCTGGGCAGGCATTTTTCGCTGTTCTACACCCCGGAAGACCTGGCCTCGGACTTGCCGGGCCGGGCACTCAAGAGCGCCGAGCAGTCAGGGCGCTTCGAGGGCGAAGGTTGGCGCATCCGCAAGGATGGGACTCGTCTCTGGGCACTGGTGATCATCGACCCGATACGCGCCGACGACGGCACGTTGATTGGCTTCGCCAAGGTCACACGGGACCTGACCGAGCGTAAGGCCGCGGAGCAGGCGCTGCGCCAGAGCGAGCAGCAATTCAGCCTGCTGGTGCAAGGCGTCACCGACTACGCGCTGTATATGCTGGACCCCAACGGCGTGATCACCACCTGGAACGCCGGCGCCCAGCGCATCAAGGGTTATCAGCCGGCAGAAGTCATCGGCAGGCATTACTCCATGTTCTTCCAGCGTGAGGACGTAGACCACAACGTCCCGCAGCGCGCCCTTGAAACGGTGGTCAGGGAAGGTCGTTACGAAGGGCAGGGCTGGCGCCTGCGCAAGGACGGCACGGGATTCCTCGCCCATGTGGTTATCGACCCGATCAAGAATGAACTGGGTGAGCTGGTGGGGTTTGCGAAGATCACCCGGGACGTTACCGAAAGCGTCCAGGCTCAACAGGAGATCAAGGAAACCCGAGAGGCGTTATTCCAATCCCAGAAAATGGAGTCCCTGGGCCAGCTCACCGGCGGCATCGCCCATGACTTCAACAACCTCTTGATGGTGATTCTGGGGAGTCTTGAACTCGCCAAGAAGCGTGTCCCGCAGGACTCGAGAACCTGCGCCTTACTGAATAATGCCATCGCGGGCGCCCAGCGGGGCGCAACGCTGACTCAGCGCATGCTGGCCTTTGCCCGTCGCCAGGAGCTTGACCCTCAGCCTGTGGATGTGGGCGATCTGATCCGCAACATGTCAGACCTGCTGTCCCGCATGTTGGGCGCAGGCATCAACGTCGACACACAGTTCCCATTGATCCTGCGGCCGGTATTGGTCGACATGAGCCAACTGGAAATGGCTGTGATGAACCTGGTGATCAACGCCCGGGACGCAATGGAAGGTCGGGGCAGGATCCTGATTTCAGCGCGGGAGGATTCGTTTCCCGGCGGGGCGAATGACTCGCAAAGGCTGATTTGCATCTCTGTCACCGACACCGGCCCCGGGATGAATGACGCGACCTTGCAACGGGCCATGGAGCCGTTCTTCACCACCAAGGGCGCGGGAAAAGGCACCGGGCTTGGGCTTTCGATGGTGCATGGCCTGGCGGCACAGTCACAGGGCCACTTTGTGCTGAAGAGTCGGGTAGGAGAGGGCACAGCCGCAGAGCTCTGGTTACCGGTGGCGGTGACCGACACCACACAGTCTGCGGCGCTGGCATCAACTGCAGATACACCCGATGCAGCCCATCAGCAATGCCTCGAGATTCTGCTGGTAGATGACGACCCGCTGGTGCTGATCAGCACCGGGGCGATGCTTGAAGACCTGGGTCATCATGTTGTGTCGGCAGGAGACGGGCATGCTGCGTTGGCGTTCCTGGCGCAAGGCGCGTGCTTTGACCTGGTCGTGACAGACATGGCAATGCCGGACATGACCGGGATCGAGCTTGCCGGCAACATCGAGTCGTTGTATCCCAACCTTCCCATCATTCTTTCCTCGGGCTTTGCGGAAATCTCCCTGGACCTCAAGACCACATTGACGCGCTTACCCAAGCCATTCGATCAATCTGCACTGGCCAAGGTGATCGCCGAAACCATGCGCAGCCGGACCGACAAGCCGTGTTGAGCCAGGCGGCTGGCCGTCCGTTGTTTGTTTCCATGGATGGCCCCAAGGGTACTGGCAAAACCACATTGCTGGAGTCCGTAACAAAAGCGCTTAGGGCTGACAACAGAATGGTGATCCGGCTTTGCGAGAGAAAAAGCGATCCCTTCAGAAGTGAAACAATGACCCTCGTTAACAGACTCGCCAGGCATCCCGGCCTGGATCTGGAGTGGGAGGTTTGTGAACGCTTCGCTGATAGCCGTGCGTGGATTTCCCGGCACGTGCTGGCTAGACAGCCACCAGGCAGCATCGTCCTGATCGACCGCTGGTACCCGTCTGATGCCGCGTTTCGCCGGGAAGTCCCGCTGGCAGAAATCCTGCAGTTGAACATTGATCGAAACGTGCAAGTGCCGGACCTGCATATCGGGGTCGTCACTGACCCTGATATTTCATGGGCACGGGCCGCGGCACGCCGGCGTGGGCTGAGCAGTACCGTGATCCACACGCTGGCAGAACATGTCGCCTGTACCCAGGCGTTCGAGCGAGCGGTTGCGGATCACGGCTGGGTGTTATGCCGGAATGAAGGAACCATTGAGGGCGCAACACGGCAGGTGGTTGCCGAAATTTATAACGTCCTTGAGTCCTTCCAGTGTGATTGACCCCGCCGATACGGTCGGCTATCGAGGCCTGTTCAGGCACTTGCCCCGTTGAACATGCTGACCAGGCTATAGGGGGCATCGTCACCAAACAGCAACTCATGCAGTTCATTCCCCTCGGCAGCCATTTGCGCGCTGCGCGGGAACATGGCCTGTTCGTATTCGCCCAGGGCGGCTTCGACGTCATCAGGGTGTGAGGCGATGGCCTTGCCGAGTTCGGCACCATCGTACATGGCCAGGTTCGCGCCTTCGCCATTCGGGGCCGCAAGGTGTGCGGCATCACCGATCAGCGTTACGCCCGGCACCCGGTCCCAGCGGTGCTCAACCGGCAGCATAAAGAGCGGGCGCCATACCAGTTCGGTGTCGCTGTCGGTGATCAATGCCGTGAGGGCAGGGGACCAGCCAGCGAATTCCTGCGCGATCCGTGCCGCCGCCGTTGCCGTGTCGGTGAAATCGATGGCGGCAAACCAGCTTTGGGATTCGGTGAGCACTACGTAGGTGTGCAGCGTGGCGCCCGTCTCACGGTGCGCCTGGATCCCTTTTCCCGGTTGAAGTGCGAACATCGCACCGCCACCTACCGCCCTGGAGGTGGCCGGGTGCCGGGCGTCGCTGTCATACAGGTAGGTTTCGATCAACGAGCGGCCCATGTACTCGGGGGCAGCGTCGCTGAGCAGCGGCCGGACCTTTGACCAGGCTCCGTCCGCGCCAACCAGCAGGTGTGTGGCAACGCAAGTACCGTCGGCGAAGGTCACTTCGTGGCGACCCTCGCCGAGGGCGCGCACGCTCTTGACCTTGTGGCCCCAGCGCACAGTACCGGCGGGCAGTGAATCGAGGAGCATCTTGCGCAGCTCGCCACGCATGACCTCGGGACGGCCGCCTGTGCCGTCGTCGGGTTGATCCAACAGAGTGGCACCCTGCCAATCAAGCACCCGAGTCGCCTCGCGACCTTTCAGGATAAGCGCGCGGAACTCGTCCGTCAGGCCCGCTGCCTGCAAGGCCAGTTGGCCGTTGTAGTCGTGGATATCGAGCATCCCGCCTTGGGCGCGTGCGGTTGCCGACGGCTCTGCTTCATAGACGGTGGCGGCAATACCGTGGACGTACAGCACGCGAGCCAGGATGAGACCGCCCAGGCCAGCACCGATGATTGTGACGGGGGTGTGCATAGGGTACCTGTTGAATGTGAGAAATCTTCCGGACTGTTTTTACGCTATTTTGTGGAAAAAATGGCCTGGTTCAAGGGGTTTACTTTCCGCAGGCGATTGAATATAAAGTTTGCTTCGGCGCACAACCGTTGTCGCGCCCCATGATGTTGACAGGAGGAAGCTATGTCACCGTTAAACGTGATGAAGTTCTAAACGATCAAACCGTCACCCCCTCGCTTGAAAACCTCGAAACACGCTGGTCTCAGCATTGGCAGCTCGAAGGCACGTATGCCTTTGACCACAGCGCCCAACGCGACGCTGTATTCTCCATCGACACGCCGCCACCGACAGCCTCAGGTTCGTTGCACGTTGGCCATGTCTTCAGCTACACCCACACCGATATCATCGCCCGGTTCCAGCGGATGCGCGGCAAGGCTGTGTTCTACCCCATGGGTTGGGACGACAATGGCTTGCCGACCGAACGCAGGGTCGAGAATTTCTACGGCGTACGTTGCGACTCGTTGGCCGCTTACCAGCCTGGCTTCAAACCCTCCGAGTCAATTCCATTAAAACGGGCTGACTTTGCAGTCATCAGTCGGCGCAACTTTATCGAGTTGTGCCATGAGCTGACGGCCATCGATGAGCAAGCGTTCCGTGCACTGTTCGTGCAACTGGGCTTGTCCGTTGATTGGAGTCTTTCATACGCCACCATTGATGAACGCTCCCAACGAGCCAGTCAGCGCGCGTTACTGCGTAACTACCAGCGTGGCGAACTGTATAGCCAGGAGGCTCCGTGTCTCTGGGATGTGACGTTCCAGACGGCCGTAGCCCAGGCAGAGCTTGAGGAGCGCGAGGTTGCGGGTGCGTATCACGAACTCGGCTTCGACGCGGCTGATGGTGCCGAACTGAAGATTGCTACGACTCGACCTGAGTTGCTGATGGCATGCGTGGCGCTGGTGGCTCACCCGGACGACGCTCGTTATCAGGCGAGGTTCGGGCAGACCGTGCGCGCGCCGATTTTTGACCTGGACGTTCCGCTGCTGGCCCACCCTTTGGGTGACCCCGGCAAGGGCACCGGGTTGGCGATGGTCTGCACCTTTGGCGATCTAACCGATGTGATTTGGTGGCGGGAGTTGCAGCTGCCCACACGGTCAGTCCTGGGAAAGGATGGGCGCCTGTTACTTGAGACGCCCTCCTGGTTGACGACTCCGCGCAGCCAACAGGCCTACGCAGGCCTGGCCGGCCGTACCCTGTCCCAGGTTCGTACGCAGCTCGTTTCGATGTTGCGTGACTGCGGCGCCATGCGAGATGAACCACGACCGATTAACCACGCGGTAAAGTTCTTCGAGAAAGGCGACCGGCCTTTGGAAATTCTCGCGACGCGGCAATGGTACTTGCGCAATGGCGGACGCGACGCGAGCCTGAGGGACGTGTTGCTCGACGCTGGCCAGGCGTTGGACTGGCATCCGCCGCACATGCTCAGGCGTTACGAGCATTGGGTAGGGGGGTTGAATGGAGACTGGCTAATCAGTCGCCAACGTACCTTCGGCGTGCCGATTCCGTTCTGGTATCGCCTGGACGCACAAGGCGAAGCCGAGCATGGCGCTCCGATTATCGCCAGTGAGGCAAGCCTGCCTGTCGATCCGGGCCTGGATACGCCACCGGGCTATCGACCCGAACAACGTGGTCAACCCAACGGGTTTATCGGTGAACAAGACATCATGGACACCTGGGCCACCAGTTCCCTGACGCCTCAGATTGCCGGCGGCTGGGGAGAGGACGATGGGTTGTTTGCCAAAATATACCCGATGGACCTCAGGCCCCAAGGTCACGACATAATCCGAACCTGGCTGTTCTCGACACTGGTACGCAGCCATTTTGAACACGGTTGCGCGCCATGGCGCAACGTCGCGCTTTCCGGGTGGATCCTTGATCCTGATCGCAAGAAAATGTCCAAGTCCAAGGGGAATGTGGTCACCCCACAAGCCTTGCTCGACCAGTATGGAAGTGACGGCGTGCGCTATTGGGCTGCCTCGGCGCGGCTCGGCAGTGACACAGCCTTTGAAGAGCAGCAGATGAAAATCGGCCGCCGCCTGGCCGTCAAGCTGTTCAATCTTTCGAGGTTGGTTCAAGGCTTTGCGAAGGATGACACCGGGGATATCGACCAGCCGCTGGATCAAGCCATGCTTGAACGCTTGGGTGGCGTAGTCCAGGACGCTACCGTCGCGCTGGAGGCCTATGACTACAGCGGGGCGTTGTCGCGTATCGAAGGATTCTTCTGGTGGTTTTGCGATGACTACGTCGAATTGGTCAAACGTCGTGCCTATCGACCCGATGGCTACTCGGCACGTAATGCATTGGCACATGCGCTGAGCGTGCAGCAGCGACTGTTTGCGCCATTTCTGCCCTTTGTGTGTGAGGAGGTCTGGCAATCCTGGAATTGCGGCTCAGTGCACAAGGCGCCCTGGCCGCAAGGGGACGCTTGCCCTGATACGGCTGTTGAACAGTTATTGATGAGCCTGAGCAGCGTGCTGTCTGCGATTCGCAAAGCAAAGTCTGACGCCAGCCAATCCATGAAGGCTCCGGTAGCACGTGTTGAGCTGGTCGACAGCGCCGCGCAGCTTGAACTGATAAAAGGCGTCAGCCAAGACCTGATAGAGGCGGGGCAGGTCGAGGCCTTGGTGTTTATAGAGGGCGCGGAGCGGCAGGTCGATGTCTGGCTGACGTAACGTGGAGTGGTGCCGACCGCCTCAGTGACACCCACTGGGGCGGGCCGGATCACGCATCAGCCTGCGTCAATCGAGCCACATCGGGACAATTGAGAGTACGAGTAGAAGCGAATAGGAATAGGCAAGCCTCATAGATGATCCGGCATAGGTCGCCAGCGGTGGCTTGGCTACCATTAGCACTCAGTAACCGAGAGGAATTTCCATGAGCACTCGCAAAACCCTGTTCATCACCGGCATCAGCAGCGGCTTTGGCAAGGCCCTCGCGACCGAGGCACTGGCTGCAGGCCACCGTGTCATTGGTACCGTTCGCAACGAAGCCGCGCTGCAAACGTTCGAGGCATTATCAGCGGAGCGTGCTCATGGCGTGATCCTGGATGTCACCGACTTTGAGCGGATCGACAGCGTCGTTGCCGAGATCGAGACCCGCTACGGCCCGGTGGATGTCCTGGTGAACAACGCAGGTTACGGCCATGAGGGCATTTTCGAAGAGTCGCCGCTGGAAGAAATGCGTCGTCAGTTCGACGTCAACGTGTTCGGCGCCGTTGCCGTGACCAAGGCGTTCGTGCCGTACTTCCGCCAGCGCCGCAGCGGGCACATCATCAACATCACGTCCATGGGCGGCACCATCACGATGCCGGGTATCGCCTACTACTGCGCCAGCAAGTTCGCGCTGGAAGGCATCTCCGACACCCTGAGCAAAGAACTCAAGCCATTCAACATTTTTGTCACCGCTGTGGCGCCAGGCTCATTTCGCACCGATTGGGCCGGCCGCTCGATGCAGCGTACGCCCCGCAGCATCGCCGACTACGATGCCAGCTTTGATCCGGTACGCCAGGCGCGCGAAGCGAAAAGCGGCCACCAACTGGGGGACCCGCAAAAAGCTGCGCAAGCCATGCTGCAGTTGATCGCCAGCGACAACCCACCGGCCCACCTGCTGCTCGGCAGCGATGCGATAGGCTTTGTGCGCGAAAAGCTGACGCAATCCCTGCGTGACATCGACCAATGGGAAGCACTGACACGCTCTACGGATGGTCACGCTTCGTGAAACCGCAAGAGGGGCCTATGAATCATTTTGCAGCGCGAACCCGGCGCATGGTCCAACTGATGGAGCAGTTGGCCCCCCTGGAGGGCTACAACCTGAGCGCACTGGAAGACATACGCTTTCTGCGCTCCAATCGCCCGCTGACCCGCACGCCAGTGCTCTACGAGCCTGGCATCGTCATCCTGTGCCAGGGGCGCAAGCTCGGCTATCTGGGCGACGAGGTCTACCTTTACGACGCCCAGCACTACCTGGTGGTGTCTGTGCCAGTGCCTTTCACCATGGAAACCGACGCCAGCGAAGAGGAACCGATGCTGGCGGTATACATGCGCCTGGATTTCAAACTCGCTGGCGAACTGATCCTGGAAATTGACGAAAAATCCGGTCCGACCCACGAACGTCCCAAAGGCATGTATTCCTCGCCGATGGACGAGATGTTGCGCGAGTCCACACTGCGCTTTCTCGAAGCGATGAGCCATCCGGTCGATGGCCCGATCCTCGGCCCCTCGCTGGTGCGCGAGATTTACTACCGGATCATCGCAGGTGAACAAGGAGGGTCCATGCGGGCGGCCCTTGGCAAGCAAGGCCATTTCGCAAAGGTGACCCGCGCCATTCGCAAGATACACAGCTGTTACCAGGAGCGGCTGGACGTCGAGTGCCTGGCCCAGGAGGCGAGTATGAGCGTACCCAGCTTTCATCTGCACTTTCGAACAGTCACCGACTCCTCACCCATGCAGTACCTGAAATCGACTCGTCTGCACCAGGCAAGGTTGTTGATGCTCCGCGACGACATGTCGGCCTCATCTGCGGCTTTTAACGTGGGCTATGAAAGCGCATCGCAGTTCAGCCGAGAGTTCAAGCGCTACTTCGGCCGCACACCCCATGCTGAAGTCGAATGGATGAAAGCAACCTATTCGCTGCCAGCGCCGGTGCAGCCTTCTGTCTATGTGTCTTCGCACTGACCTGACAGCCAGGGCGCTGCCCCGTATCTGATTTTTCTGCATATGCCAATTTGACAGGCTGCTGTTATTTTTTATTCTTTCCTAACCTATGCTCCCCTCATGCAAAGTCCGCCTCCAGCGATGGCTTTCCATTGCTCATCAACCGCCAGGCTGAATGGCCTTTATTCGCATGGAGCATGCAATGGGTGTAAATCAGAACCCACATTTCGGTCTGATTGGGCAGATGTTCAAAAGTGACTACAGTTGGCTTTGCACGCGGGTAAGCCGGGCGATGGGTTGCGCCCATGGGGCTCAGGACATTGCATCGGAGACCTTCCTGCGGGTACTGGCATTGCCCGACCCTTCGCAAATCCGCGAGCCGCGGGCGTTGCTGACCACCATCGCGCGGCGCCTGATGTATGAGGGCTGGCGTCGCCAGGACCTGGAACGTGCCTACCTGGAAGCATTGGCCCAGGCGCCGATGATGGTGCACCCGTCGCCCGAGGAGCGTTTGCTGTTGATCGAGACGCTGCTGGAAGTCGACCGCTTGCTCGACGGTTTGTCGGCCAAGGCCAAGGCGGCGTTTTTGTATCACCAGCTGGACGGTTTGACCTATGCGCAGATTGCCGAGCGCCTGCAGGTCTCGGTCAGCCGGGTTCAGCAATACATGGCCGATGCGTTCAAGCGCTGCTACCTGGCGATGACACAGCCATGAGCCACAGCGCGCCGGATGAGGCGATCATCGACGAGGCGGCGCAGTGGATGGCGTTGCTGCAATCCGGGCACGCCAGTGCTCAGGAGCACCAGGCGTTCCGTCGCTGGCGTGAGGGCGACCCACGGCGTGCCGAAATCTTCAACATGATGGGCGGCGTTCCGGCCGTGCTGAACAATGACGAACTGCGCCGCATGCCCCGCGACAGCCTGTTGCACACCCTCAACGCACCGTCGGGCCGCCGGCGCTTCTTGCGCAATACCCTGGCGCTGGTTGGCGTTGTGTCGTTTGGAAGTCTGATCACGCGGCTGTCCGACAGCTGGTTGCCGTTGGGCGCTTTGCGCACCGGTACGGGCGAGCGCTTGAACCTCACGCTGGAGGATGGCAGTGCATTGACCCTGGATGCGCGCAGCAAGGTGCTGACGCATTTCGATGCTCGGCAACGGCTGTTGCAGTTGCTCGACGGCAAGCTGCTGGTCGACGTTTTCAAGGACAGCCTCAGACCGTTTATCGTCGAGACCGAACACGGCCGCATGCGCGCCTTGGGTACGCGGTTTCTGGTACAGCAGGGCGAGGATCGAACCCAAATCACGATGCTGCATTCCCAGGTGGAAATCACCACGCGCGACGGCGCTGTGCAGGTGATCAGTGCCGGCCAGAAAGCCACGTTCAATGCCCACGGCATCCTCGACCTGGAAACCGCCAGCGGCGGCGAGGCCTCGTGGACCCAAGGCTTGCTGGAAGTGCGTGACCGCTCATTGGGTGAAGTGGTGCAAGCCCTGCGTGACTACCGGCGCGGCATCATCCGCGTCAGCCCCGAGGCGGCGAGCCTGAGGCTGAGCGGGATTTTTCCGCTGGACGACAGCCAGGGCGCCCTGCAATTGCTGGCCAAATCCTTGCCGGTGCAGATCGATTATCACAGCCCTTATTGGGTCAGTATCGAGCGCCGATAAAAATAATTTTCCCAGCCCTATAAAACCCCCGCCACTGTTGCACAACCCAATACAGGCCAGGGTGTATCTGCCTGGGAGTGTTGTTTCGGGCCGTTATAAACCCATGCTTTTTTAGCCTAACGGCCGCCTATAAAAAAACCCGATCTGTTGTTCAACCCATCAACGGCATATCAATGATGGGAACCTCAACTATGCAACTCAAACCTCTCAGTCGCGCATCTCTGGCGGCACTGTCTCTGACGATTGGCCTGACCTTGGCGGGACATGGCACGGCGGTGCTGGCACAGCCGCTGTCTGCAATATCGACCGCCCAGACTTTTGATTTTGATATCGCCAGCGGCCCCCTCGACCAAGCGCTGTTGACCCTGTCACGCAGCAGCGGGCAGATCATTTCCTTCCAGCAAGACCTTGTGCAAGGCCTGACCAGCGCGCCGGTGCGGGGCACCTTCACCACCGAGCAAGCGCTGCGACAGGCACTGCGCGGTGCAGCCCTTGACGCCGTGCCCAGTGGCGACGGCGGTTGGACCCTGCGCCGGGCGGCCAAGCCACCTGCAGCGGCGGTCAAGGCGGCGCCCACGGCGGCGAAAGTCCCGGGTGATGTGGCGTTGGAAAAGGTCGTGGTCACGGGGTCACGCATTGCCCGTGCCCAGGTTGAAGGGCCGTCGCCGGTCACGGTCATCACCGCTGACGAAGTCACCCGCAGGGGCTACAAAAACGTCTACGACGCCATCGCCTCGCAAACCCAGAACACCGGCATGACCCAGGGCGAAGACTACGGCAACACCTTCCAACCGGCCGCCAGTGCCCTCAACCTGCGAGGGCTGGGGCCGAACCACACACTGGTGCTGATCAACGGCAGGCGCGTGGCCGACTACCCCACGGCGTACGACGGCGCGGTCAACTTCACCAACCTGGCGAACATCCCGGCGGTGATGATCGAGCGTATCGAGATCCTCAGCAGCGGCGCCTCGGCGGTGTATGGCTCCGACGCGATTGCCGGGGTGGTGAACATCATCCTCAAAGACAAAATCAGCGGCGTGGACGTCAATCTGCGTGGTGGCGCCGCCGAGCGTGGCGGCGGAGACAACCAGCGCCTGCAGATCAGCGGCGGCGAGACCTGGGGCGATTTTGACGGGGTATTCGGCCTGGAGCTGACCCAGCGCCAACCGATCTGGGCCAACCAGCGCGGCTTTATGAGCGACGGCCCGGCCAAGGATGTGGGCTACCGCCGTAACCTCGACAGCGGCGCCTACCTTGGCCCCGGCTGCGGTGCCTACGGCGGTATCTACAACGGCAAGCTCGGTGGCAGCAGCACCCGCTGCACCACCAACCAGTACTACAACGACTACTGGACCTTGCAGGCGCAAAAGGAAAACTATGACGGCTACACGCGCGGCACCTGGCACTTCAGCGACACCGGCAAAGTGTTCGCCGACTTGATGTTTGGCTTTGATCACACGCAGAACAACACGCGCGGCCCAAGCTTCACCTCGCCGGACTTTATCAACCGCAACACCGGTAACCTGGAGCGCTGGTCACGCAACTTCTCCAGCGAGGAAATCGGTGGAAAGACCAGCAACAACAGCAAATGGCGCGAAGTGTCCTGGACCGGCACCCTGGGCCTGGAAGACAAGTTCACCAACAGTGATTGGGGTTATCAGATTGCGGCGAACCGCTCCGAGTACACCAGCGACCGCACCACCCGCTACACGCCTTTGAGCGGCATCCGCGATTACTACCTCGGGCCGCAACTGGGCACACAGGACGGGCACCCGGTCTTCGCGCCAGACCCTTCGCGGCTGGACCAGCCGCTGACTCCGGAGCAGTGGGATCAGTTTCGCGGCAACCTGGTGCAGAAGAGTAAATCGGTTTCCCAAACCTTCAGCGCCAACATCAACGGCGACCTGTTCGAGCTGCCCGCCGGGCCGGTGGGCTTTGCCGGTGTGACCGAAGTGGGGCGGCAATCCTACAGCGTCGATGTCGACGACCAACTCAATGACGGCACGTTTTACAACACCACGCCGGCCTCCAATTCAGGCGGTTCGCGTGACCGCTACGCCGCGGGTGGCGAGCTGAGCATTCCCGTTACCGACACCTTGCTCGCCTCGGCGGCCGGGCGCTGGGACCAATACAAATTCAGTGGCCGCACCGAGCAACAAAAAACCTACAACCTGGGCCTGGAATGGCGCCCGGTGACCAGCCTGCTGTTTCGTGGCAGCTACGGCACCAGCTTTCGCGCACCCGACCTCAACTACCTCTACCAGGCCGCGACCAATGGCTACACGCCTGACCAGATCGACTATTACGGTTGCAGCAAGGGCGTAGAGGGGGCGTGTGACCGAGGCCGCGTGGATTACACCCAGACCGGTAATTCGGACCTCGCCTCCGAGCGTGGCAAGTCCTGGACGTATGGCTTTGTCTGGTCGCCCTCACATCAGTTTGATTTCTCCGCCGACTTCTGGCGCGTCGAAATCAAGGACCTGTTGACCACCGTCGACATCAACCGCTTGCTGCAACAGGAAAACCAGTGCCGCAACGGCCAGCTTGATGCGACCACTTGCGCCGACGTCCTGGCACGCATCCAGCGCAATGCCAGCACGGCGGCAGTGGACCCGAACGTGCTGCAACGGGTGCAGGTCAATGCGATCAACGCCGCCAGCGAGCGGGTCAGCGGCCTGGACCTCAAGAGTAATATTCGCTGGGGCGCAGGCCAGTACGGCGCGTTCAGTTCGGCGATTGGCTACAGCCTGGTGCTGTCCCACTACCTCAAGGAATCGGACGATGCGCAAACCCAGAACCTGCGCTCCAGCACCGACAACCACGACTGGCGCAGCAAGGTCAACGCGAGCCTGACCTGGGACTACCAGCACCTCACCACCACGCTGACCGGCATTCGCTACGGCAGCGTGACCAATGGCGCCGGCGATGGGCGCCTGTCGCCGTGGACCACCTTCAACGCCAGCGCCCGTTACCAGGTGAACGAGCAGGCGAGTGTCGGCCTGACCGTCAACAACCTGCTCAATCAGGTCAAGCACGATGACTCCGCCGGCTGGCCGTATTACCCCAGCGGCAACTACGACCCCTATGGCCGCCAGGTCTGGCTGGACGTGAGTTACCACTTCGGCAAGTAGCGCATAAGCACATGCGCTAACGGTCTAACCGGTGCTCTATAAAAACCCTGGCGTCGACGCACAACCCTGCATAAGTGAGTCTTCAGTGTTTTTGGAAAAGGAGTTGAGTTTGTGAGCCTGTTTCGCTTCATGGTGTGGGCAGTGCTGACGGGGCTTTGGGCGCCGTCACTGCTCGCTCAACCGACGCACGCTTTGACGGTATACGGCGAAGCGCCCAAGTACCCGGCCAACTTCAAACACCTGGATTACGTCAACCCGAACGCGCCCAAGGGCGGCAGTTTTCGTCGTTCGTCCATGGAAGGCGGGGCGTTTGATCACCTGATCCCGTATGTCGACAAAGGCACCGGCATCACCCAGATCCAGGGTTGGCTCTACAGCCCGTTGGCGTACCGTTCGCAGGATGAGCCGTACACCGTGTACGGGTTGGTCGCGCAAGGCATGGAGCTGGCAGATGACCATTCATGGCTGCGTTTCTACCTCAATCCCAAGGCGCGGTTTGCCGATGGCACGCCCATCACCGCGCAGGACGTGGCCTACACCTTCAAGCTGTTCACCACCGAAGGCAGCCTGGCGTATCGCCAAAGCTTTGCCGATGTGGACCAGGTGCTGGTGGAATCGCCGACCCAAGTGCGGTTCACCTTCAAAAGCGCCGACAATCGCACCTTGCCCCTGGACCTCGCTTCACTGCCGGTGCTGCCGGAACATTGGTGGCAGGGGCGCAATTTCGCCAACGGCGGCGGCTTTGAACCGCCGGTGGGCAGCGGCCCGTACCGTATCAGCAGCGTGGACAACGGCCGCAGTGTCACCTTCGAACGGGTCAAGGACTGGTGGGGGCGAGACCTGCCGGTGACGCAGGGGCAGTACAACTTCGACACCCTGCGGCTTGAATTTTTTGCCGACGGCGACGTGTCGCGCCAGATCCTGCAAGCCCAGGGTTACGACTTCAATCGCGAATTTTCCGCCACCAGTTATTCGGTGGGCTACGACGGCGAGGCCTTGCGCGACGGTCGTCTGCAACGTGAACAACTGGCGCCGAATGCCGTGCAGGGCACCCAGGGTTTTGTGTTCAACCTGCAAAAACCGCAGTTCCAGGACCGCCGCGTGCGCGAGGCGCTGAGCCTGTTGTGGGATTTCGACTGGAGCAACCGGCAGATGATGCACAGCCTGTACCTGCGCCAGCGCAGCTTCTTTTCCCGCAGCGCATTGGCGGCCACCCAGCTGCCGGATGCCCAGGAGCTGACCATTCTGGAACCCTGGCGCGGGCAAGTGCCGGAGGAGGTGTTCACCCAGGTCTACCAGCCGCCGCGCACCGATGGCAGCGGGCGCATTCGGCCGCAGCAGGCGCAAGCGCTGAAGTTACTGGCCGAGGCGGGCTGGACCCCGCGCGGAGACCAGTTGGTTAACGCCGAGGGCACGCCGTTGCAGTTCACCTTCCTGAATGCCCAGAAAGGCTTCGAGCGTTTGCTGCTGCCCTACAAACGCAACCTGGCGCAGATCGGCATCGGCTTCACGATCCGCATGATCGACTCAGCCCAATACGCCAACCGCGTGCGCGCACGGGACTACGACATGATCGTCAACGGCTACCCGGTCAGCCCATCGCCGGGCCGCGAGCTGACCAACTACTTCGGTTCCGAGAGTGCCGATGACCCTGGCTCCAACAATTACATGGCGCTGCGCAACCCGGCGGTGGACGCCTTGATCGATGGCCTTGTCCGCGCCAACGACCGCCCGACCATGGTGCGCTACGCCCATGCCCTCGACCGCGTGTTGCAGTGGGGCTTCTACTGGATTCCCAACTATTACCCGCCGGGCTCGTCCTCGCTGTGGTGGAACCGTTTTGGTCGGCCCCGCACAGCGCCGCTCAATGACGTGGGCATCGACACCTGGTGGGAAGTGAGCCCGACACCGCTGACCACCGCACAGATGCGTCAACTGACTGAGGTCTCCCAACATGCTGGCCTATAGCGCGCGCCGTTTATTGCTGATCGTGCCGACGTTGGTGTGCATCCTGCTGGTCAACTTTTTTATCGTGCAAGCCGCCCCGGGTGGCCCGGTTGAGCAAGCCATCGCGCGCTTGCAAGGCATCGGCAGCCAAGCGTCGGTGGCCGGCACACGGGTGGAAACCGGCAGCAATGAATCGCGCACAACTCGTGGCCTGGACCCCGCGCTGGTGGCCGATATCGAGCGCCAATACGGCTTCGACAAGCCCCTTGGCGCGCGGCTGTGGTTGATGCTCAGCAGCTACGCGCGGCTGGATTTTGGCGATAGCTTCTTTCGCGGCGCCAAGGTCACCGACCTGATCCTGCAAAAACTGCCGGTGACTTTGTCCCTGGGCTTCTGGGCCACGCTGATCAGTTACCTGGTGTCGATCCCGCTGGGCATCCGCAAGGCCGTGCGCCATGGCAGCCGCTTCGATGTGTGGAGCAGTGCGGCGGTCATTATCGGCCACGCCATGCCGGCGTTCCTGTTCGCCTTGCTGCTGATCGTGGTATTCGGCGGCGGTAGCCTGTTGAACTGGTTTCCGGTGCGCGGCCTGGTCTCGGAGAACTTTGCCAGCCTGTCATGGGCGGGCAAGGTCGTGGACTACTTCTGGCACCTTGTCTTGCCGGTATCGGCGCTGGTGATTGGCGGCTTTGCCACACTGACCATCCTCACCAAAAACAGCTTCCTCGACGAGATCAGCCGCCAGTACGTAGTGACCGCGCGGGCCAAGGGTTTCAGCGAAAAACAGGTGCTGTACAAACACGTGTTTCGCAACGCCATGCTGCTGATCGTGGTTGGCCTGCCCCAGGCGCTCACCGCGATGTTGTTCGGCGGCTCGTTGCTGATTGAAGTGATTTTCTCCCTCGACGGCCTCGGTCGCCTGAGCTACGAAGCGGCAGTGGCACGGGACTATCCCGTGGTCTTCGGCACGCTGTTTATCTTTACCCTGGTCGGGTTGGTCATCAAGTTGCTGGGCGACCTGTGCTACCGCCTGCTGGACCCCCGGCTGGATTTTTCCGCGAGGTCGCATTGATGCCGGTTTTTACTCCGATCACTCGTCGCCGCTGGCTGCACTTCAAGCGCAATCGCCGCGGCTGGTGGTCGCTGTGGATGTTCCTGGCGCTGTTCGCCGTATGTCTGGGTGCCGAACTGCTGGCCAACGACAAGCCACTGGTGATGGCGTACCAGGGCTCACTGTATTTCCCGGCCTTCGAGCGCTACACCGAGCAGGATTTCGGCGGCACGTTGCCGTTTCAGCCGGATTACCGTGACCCTTACGTGCATGAACTGATTGAAGGGCAGGGCGGCTGGATGCTGTTTGCGCCTATTCCGTTCAGCTACGACACGGTCAACTACGACCTCACGACCCCTTCGCCGGCGCCGCCCAGCGCGAGCAACTGGCTGGGCACCGATGATCAAGCCCGGGATGTATTGGCGCGGGTGATTTTCGGCACCCGGGTATCGCTGTTATTTGCCTTGGCGCTGACCGTGGTGAGCACTTTGATCGGGGTCGCAGCCGGCGCGCTGCAAGGCTATTACGCCGGTTGGGTTGACCTGTTGGGGCAGCGCCTGATCGAGATCTGGTCGGGGCTACCGGTCCTGTACTTGCTGATCATCTTGTCCGGGTTTGTCGAACCGGGTTTCTGGTGGCTGCTGGGGATCATGGCGCTGTTTTCCTGGCTGACCCTGGTGGATGTGGTGCGCGCCGAGTTCCTGCGCGGGCGCAACCTGGAGTACGTGAAGGCCGCGCGAGCCCTGGGTGTGGGCGATGTTCAGGTGATGTTGCGGCACATTCTGCCCAACGCGCTGACTGCCACCTTGACCTACTTGCCGTTCATTTTGACCGGGGCCATTTCGACCCTCACCGCCCTGGATTTTCTTGGCTTCGGCATGCCCACGGGCAGTGCGTCCCTGGGTGAGTTGATCGGCCAGGGAAAAAACAACCTGCAAGCCCCGTGGCTGGCGCTGACCGCGTTTTTTGCGTTGGCGTTGATCCTGTCCCTGTTGGTGTTTATCGGCGAAGCCTGCCGCGACGCCTTCGACCCCCGATCCTGATAAGCGAGCTGTGCCGTGACTGACGCGTTGATTGAAATTCGTAACCTGAAAGTGGCGTTCGACGGGCACAAAGCGGTGCGTGGCATCGACCTGGATATTCACCCGGGCGAGTGCCTGGCGCTGGTGGGCGAGTCGGGCTCCGGCAAATCGGTGACCGCCCACTCGATCCTGCAATTGCTGCCGCCCCACACCACGCGTACCCAGGGCAGTATTCGCTACCAGGGCGAAGAGCTGCTCGGCGCGCGGCCGGAGCGTTTAAGGCAGATTCGCGGCGATCGCATCGCGATGATCTTTCAGGAGCCGATGACCTCGCTCAACCCGCTGTACAGCGTCGAACGGCAGCTGTCCGAAACCCTGCTGCTGCACAAAGGCCTGGGCGGTGCGGCGGCGCGTGAGCGCGTGTTGGAGTTGCTCGAACTGGTGGGCATCCAACAGCCGCGCCAGCGCCTTGCGGCGTACCCGCATCAGCTCTCCGGGGGGCAGCGCCAGCGGGTGATGATCGCCATGGCCCTGGCTTGCGAACCGCTGTTGTTGATCGCCGACGAGCCCACCACGGCCCTGGACGTGACCGTGCAGCGACGCATTCTTGCGCTGCTCAAAGACCTGCAGCAACGCCTGGGCATGGCGCTGCTGTTGATCAGCCACGACCTCAACGTGGTGCGCAGCATCGCCCAGCGCGTGGCGGTGATGCGCGCCGGCCAGATCGTCGAACAGGCCGACTGCCAGGCACTGTTTGCCGCGCCGCAGCACGCCTACAGCCGGCAGTTGCTCGAAGCCGAGCCAGAGGGCAGGGCGGTGGTGCGTGAAACGGCGGGCAACCTGCTGGAAGTGGACAACCTCAAGGTCTGGTTCCCGCAAGGCGGCCTGCTGCGGCGCAAACCGCCGATCAAGGCGGTGGACGGCATCGACCTGCGCCTGCAACGTGGCAAAACCTTGGGCATTGTTGGCGAATCCGGCTCGGGCAAATCCACCCTTGGCCAGGCGATCCTGCGGTTGATCGACGCCCAAGGCAGCATTCGCTTCCAGGGCCAGGCCCTCGACGCACTCAAAGGCAAGGCCCTGCGTCCGTGGCGGCGCAAACTACAGGTGGTGTTTCAAGACCCGTTCGGCAGCCTCAGTCCGCGCATGAGCGTGCAGCAAATCATCGAAGAAGGCCTGCGCGTACACACGGACCTCAATGCTTGCGCGCGCGAAGCTCAAGTGATTGCCGTGTTGCGCGACGTCGGACTCGACCCCGATACACGCCATCGCTTCCCCCACGAATTCTCCGGCGGCCAGCGCCAACGCATCGCGATCGCCCGCGCACTGGTGATCAAGCCGGATTTGATATTGCTCGACGAACCCACCTCAGCCCTCGACCGCACCGTGCAAAAGCAGGTGGTGAGCTTGCTGCGCAGGTTGCAGGAGGAACATGGGCTGACGTACTTGTTCATCAGCCACGACCTGGCGGTGGTAAGGGCGTTGGCTCACGACTTGATCGTGGTGAAGGATGGCGTGGTGGTGGAGGCGGGGAGTACCGAGCAATTGTTCGACGCACCGGAGCATGCCTATACGCGGGATTTGCTGGTAGCGTCGTCGTTGAGGAATCGCGAGTAGTACAGCCTAGTGGGCGCTGATCTCACGCTTTACCGTCTGCTGTGCTTCTGCCAACAACCAGTCCCGGAACGTCGTCAGTTTGGGCAGGCTGGCGCACTCAGGCCGATAAATGACGTAGTAGGCCAGCTCCGAGTGTTCGGCGTAATGGCGGTCGGGTTTTTTTCGTCGGGTGGGTTACTGTCGGCTTATGGCTGGAATACAGTGCTGTGGGTTTCGCTTTTACCGCTGGTGTTGGCTGTCGTCGCGCTGGCACTGACTGTCCCCAAGTACATGGCCGGTCGGTTTGATCTGAAAGGGCAAGGTGCGTTAGCCACTCGAGCGCATTTCCTGCTCAAGCAAATCCCGGGCGCTATACGTCATTTAACAAGTGGGCGATGTCAGATGTTCATGAGTCGCTCATGAGTCGAACACCGCTGGCTTAATGCTCCAGAAATGAATACAGCTGTTCATCGATAGATGTTCATAGACCTAGTTTTCTCCGCCGTCCTTAGCCTCGTCGCCCAAATCTCTGACGGTCTCAGTCCAGAGGGTGATGAATGCTGATTTTCAAAAAAAACAGACTTTGGTAACTGGTTGGAAATAGGGTAGTCCCTGTCAGGCTCAGAATTGAGCAGTGTGGTATGTCCCGGAGCTAGTCGCTCATGGCACCTCCCAACAGCCTCAATTGTGAGGCTCGAAGGTCTCTAGAGAATACTGGGCGATTCACGGATTCCCGAGAGTGTTTCTGCTAACGATGGGATTCACGGGAACAGGACATGGTCAACATGAAGCTTCGCACAGATGCCTTTGAGGCGCTTGCCGTGCTCGTTCGCCCAGTCGGGTTCGATACTGAAGCCGTAGGCGATCTTCCCGCTGATGTGATTGATCAGTCCCTGCAGCGAATGAAATCCACGCCGCGTCGCATGGGCCATGGCGTCGATCTTGGGGTGGGCCAGATAATAGAGATGGTCACTGACATGTTTCTTATAGGCTTTCGAAAGCCGAGGTGTGCCGCCGTCAATCAGCAGTCCCAGTACGATCTTGCGGGCGCCTGGCGTGACTATTTTCGTCTTGGCAGTGTTTGGCCAGAACCCTTCCTCAGCGATGCACTTGTTGATAGCCTTGATGTGCAGAGTAGCCTGTGGCCGGTCAAATACGCCTTTGGAGGAAAATACGAGGTCGTCCGCATACCGCGAATACATCAAATCATTTTCTGTCGCATAGGTCTGCAGCGTCTCGTCCAAGGACTGCATGACCAGATTGGCAATCCTCGGAGACGTCGCGGCTCCTTGGGGCAGGTGGCCAATGCGGGTGTCCCCGGAATAGGGTAAGCCCGGAGGAAGCGGCTTGTTGCCATGTCGTTGATCCGGGTTACTGCTGGCGCGAACACGGGTGCAGAGCCTCGAAAGCTCGAATGCCACCAGTGGTTGGTAACCGAATGACCTGAAGAGCTCGTAGACTTGAGGCTCCAAGATCGACTCGAAGAAGTTAGTGAGGTCGAGCTTGATCAGCCATGTCGCCCCACAGTGCAGTTGTGCGGTCTCCAGCACCCCGTTGCGGTTGTCGTAGGCGAAACTTGCTTCGTGCGGCTGGATTTTGGACAGGATATGGGTGTTGATCCAACGCTGCACCCGGAGCAAATCCTCAGTGGGCGCACAGATCCACCTGAACCGATCTGGGCTGTGCCCAGCATTCTGCTTCTTCAGCTTGAAGACGTTGTACGCTTCTTCCCTGTACTTGCGGCTAATCGTCCGATGTAAAAAAGGATATGGGACGTCAGTCAGGTGAGCGAGGTGCTTCAGGGTAAATATAGGCGGGCAGCTGTGCTTCATCTGCTTTGCCGTCTGCACAGCATTTTGCAGAATACTCTCAGACACGCCTGCTTGGCGGCCTGCTTTTAGATAGGGCTGAGAGCTCCAGCGGGTCATCTACCTTTGAATTCCGCCCTGCGGATGGAAGCCTTCTGGCGCCAGACTTCGATAGCGAACACCACGAAGGCTGCCAACCTCCAGTACGCGTCAGATCGTTCGACGGTAAGCATAATTTGCTCCCAAACCGCCCGCACAACGTGCGGGATACTAGATTCCGCTAATGCGGAGCCCTCAGCTGCGTTGGATAATACGGAGCGAGGGGCGCGGGGGCTACAAAAAACTTCCGCCCCTGGCGTCTGAGGAAGCGGATGGCTTTATGGCCCGCCAGCGTCAGCGCTCCCGAGTTGGTGATCCAGCCCCTGCGAACTGCACGATCTAATGCGTGGATGAGCGTGTCTAAAGACAGTGGCAGGACTCGGCGCAGCTCCGCTATTCGTCGTTTGCCTTGCGAGTGGGCTAGCAGAACGATGATTGCGGATTTGCTTTGGTCATTGGATCGTTTGAATCGAGGGGACTGCGCAATTTCATTGGCTTGGAGAGAGTTCAGGGCGTTGCTGAACAGGCTGTCCATATTGGTTTGAGTAAGCTGGGCGGACTGACGAAGGACATCGGTGACACGTTTTGGAAAGAGGGGCGCCCATCTTCTCTTACCTCTGTTTTTCTCCGAGATGAATATCGCCGGCATGTTGTTCGGCGCCCCGTGTTCGAAGGCCAGTAGCGCGGCGGTGTTTTTCCAGCCTAATGGGTTGTCGCTGTGTGCTCCGTATTTTTTGCAGAGGGATTTCATATCCTCCAGGTCTGCATCGAAGCTGTTATGAAGGGTAGGGCAGTCGGTCACAACGGCGACGGTTGGAGAAAACCTATGGGTTTCAACTTTTCTGATGCCTTGCCCTGTACCGCTGTAAGCCATCACCCAGAATTTTATGAACCTTCCCGAGTGCCAGCTTCTAATTGAGGGAACATTCCACATGGCATCAAGCATCGCGAATGCTCGGTCTCCGCTGCCGATAAAGTCAGTGAGGATGACGAAGTTTCTGACTTTGGAATCTCTGACATTGTTTGCAGTGGGCTGAAGCAGAAAACGAGTGCCGTTGGAGCGGCAGAGTGTAGTTGCGACGTGGGTCGTTAGCGTTTCACTTCCAATATCTTGGCTGGTGTACTTAAGCGATTTAATGGCCTGTATCGCTGCGCCCTGAGCTCGCAGGTGCTTCTTCTTTGACCTTGGATTGTAGGTCTTTTTCGACTCGTAGATCGGAGGCGGGAGCTTAGCTCTTGTTTTTTGTAGTTCGCGCTCGATGAAAAGCGCTGATGCGGACTTTGGTGGAAGTGTGTTTTTTATGAGCTTGGTGAGGCTATTTCTGAATTCGTTGAGAGGGCAGTAGCTGATCGAGTCGAGCAGCCTTTCGGCCAACAGACGGTCGGCGGAGCTACCAAACTGATCGAGCCATAGCTGGGTTTTTTCTTGCTCCTTCAATGGCTGCACGATGTCTCCCTTTTGTTTCTGCTGGTGTGGGTGTTGGCCGCTATCGGGGAAGCTTGGCGTCGCCTGGTTATGTTGATCGCACTGGACCATTGGTATTGGCAGATGCGTCGCGTTTTGGACGGGGCCAAGCCAGCATAGTGGAGTCGGCTCGTTTGTTCAGTCCAGCAGTTCTTGAGTATGCAAGGATCGCGAACTCACGGGCGGCGGGTGACAGGGCTGTAAGCCCATCTCCGTTTGCTCGTCCGTAACGTCGCCCGTGATCCCTTTCGCAACGATGAAAGCAACGTCGCGTGCGCTGCCAGCGTGATCTGCAATAGAATATCTGAGGGACGTTAGTGCCGACACACCATTGAACGATGAAGAGATGACTAGGATGCGCCAATACTCCGAAGAAGAAGTTCAGGATCTCACGGACAGAGTCTTCTTGCTCCGAGCCCGGCTCGATGAAGGAAAACTTCATATTGCAGCGCATCTGGTAGATGACTTCAGAGGAAGTTTAATGGCGATTCGGTTACGCCCTGACGGGCTTGTCGATCCGACTACTGTTGATGGTCGGATTCGGGCCATGACTTTGGCCATTAGAGCCTTTGCCTACCGAGAGGACTCTAAAAAATCTGCAAGCTTGCAAAAAATCCAGAGTGTATATTTCGAATTTCTGTTCCGGGAATTTGATTTTCTTTACAAGCCGATGGTCAAGGCCGATGCGACACCTGCACAGGCGGCTGCAGTTGCGGTGAGAAATGATGAGTTGGTGAAGCATTGTACAAAAGCTCTGCCTGAACTCGCAGAGGGTATCAGGGAGTTCTGGTCATCGGTGTCAGATCCCGCCGCATTCCACCTTCAAGATGGCCAGCAGTTCAAAGCCACCTTCTCTGGTGACCTGTTTCCCGCGCATTGGGAAAACGTTATATCGACCGCCGGACTTTACATCGACACTATTGTGCTCCCTTGCCCGATTCTCAAGATCGCCCCGCTTTTTGAAGCATTGCCAGCCAAACAGGTCGTTGAGCTATTTATCAAGCACGTTTTGAATGCGATGACTTATAGGGATATCGCACTGGCGGAAATAGAGCCTCCATTGGTGGTCATTTCACCTAATCCAAAGGATATGAATGATGAAGATAGAGAGCTGCTAGCTGAGCAGAGCCGGCCTCTGTCCTGTGATCATGGCGGCTACCTGTTTGGCCGTGATTTCGAGTCTGTTGAACACCTGGTGGAGTTTTGTGAAAAGCTGGCTTCTATCGACGCAGTGCTTGCCGAGCTTAAAGGTGCTGATCGACTGGTCATTAATACAGAGTGGGGGAGAGATGCTCGTGCGCAACTGGTCAGAGCTCTGAGAGATGGAGCCACCCCAGGCTTGAACCCTGCTATAGCAGGAAATCATGTGTTGCATGTTTGCTTGGGACGCATGCCCCAAGCATTGGCCTCTCAGCAGTGCGCTAATCACTTTGGCGGGACACCATTTATAGGCGCGGAGACGTCGTGGAAGTACTTCAATTGGATGCTGGACTACCAAGGTGGAGTGGTAGAGCGTCCAATTGATGATCGAAAAAGCATGCATGTGATGCGTGCATTGAGTGCTGAAGCAGATAAAAATTTAGAGTGGCTCGGCAACGTTCCTCCGGAAACAGTGCTCAATATCCGGAAGGCTGGTTTGGCTGAAGAGCTGAGGTCTTTACTGGGTCAGGGTGTTTCTGAGCTGATCAAGGTGCGACCAGAGAATTACTTCCGGACAGCCGACCAAGTCGTCGAAAACCTGGATCGGGCTTTCGCAGCGCACCAGGCGTCGCTGAAAGACGCGCGCAACAAAAAACTCAAGCTTTACGGAATCGACGTTGCATCATGTCTGGCTGCCGGAACAATCGGAGTAGCGGGGGCCCTGACAGGGAATGTGGGCTTAGGCGCGCTGGGTGGTTTTTTAGGGATGGTTGGGCTCCCTAATCTCAAGGACATCAGGACAAAGTATAAAGATCTGCAGGCAGAACAAATTGCTCGTGCAAACTCGCCGACGGGATTACTGTTTAAGCACATTTCATGAATGGCTCTTGTAGTCAATCGCTCAGGGCAAGCGCGTCGTTCAGTCATCATAAGCTAATAAAGAACCCGGCTTGGTCACTTGAACGCTTCGATCTTGAGTCTTCTGAGTAACGCTGACGACTCACAGGTCCTCCTTTTGGGACCCCATTATTAGGCTTGGAGGTGTCTACGAAACCTAGGGCGATTCAGATCGCCGAATTTTTCCGTTTCGAGTACATTCTCCATAAATTTCCGGCTACCCAAAAGTCAACAATTGGTAGCCGACCGGTACGTAAGCAACGAGGGAGCGTGAGGCCTGAATGCAGATCAGCCGTAAGTTAAACCTGTACGACATCGAAAGCCTTTACGACTCAATAGGTAACGATCCACAACTCAGGCTGCCGATCAGCATGAGCCATGGCGGAGGGCTAGGGGTAGATGCGGCCCTTGCTCAGTTGATCGTTACCTGGGCCCGGGCTTATGAGCAGTCAGTCCTGCATCTCTACGCCCCGATTGAGGAGGCTATCGCCCAAATTCCTCAAATTGCCAAAAGCGCCGCGGGGCTCTTCGCTCTCATAATGAGCAGCGAGATCCATGCAGAGGATCACCAGATCGTAGACCGTCGTGAAGCCCTGCTGGCGATAAAGCCATTGATTGAGGCGATGTTTGTCGGCGACATCCGTAACACCTCCAGCACCAAAGGTGCTCGACCTACGGCTATCAACCTGTTCAGTGTCAACTTCGCAAAACGAGAATTTATTAAACCTTTCTACTTCGATCACAGCTCGCCACATGTTCAACCTCACTCATGGTTTTCCCACTTAATTGCACAGTCATCGGAATTAATGACTGCGAAACAGGACAGGGCGACTCTGCTTAAAGCCGGGCTTCCCGAACTGGGGAGTGTTCTGCGAGAGTTGATTGATAACGCTGATCAGCATGCAGTGACTGATGTCGCTGGAATCAAATACAAAAAGGCGCTGCGTGGTACCTCGATCAAACTCAATCGGATCAATCGCAAAGACGCCTTGGCTTACTCCGACCGTGAGCCTGAACTGGCACGCTTCATACTGAAGCTTTTTTTGAAGTCGGAAACACTGGACTTCCTCGAAATTTCGGTCATCGACAGCGGGCCAGGCCTTGCTAGGCGTTGGCTTACTGCCCAAGAAGGACGTCCGGTCGATAGTCTTGAAAAACTCGACTTCGATGATGAGCTACGAGCGACATTGAATTGCTTCAGAAGCCATATCACTTCCAAACCCGACGCAGCTGCGTCCGGGATGGGACTTTTTCTTGCGCTACAGGCGCTTAACAGACTTAAGGCTTACGTACGAGTACGTACAGGGCGCCTTTCGTTAAATCAAGCTTTTCAAGGAAGCAGTGGAATGATGGAGTTCGAACCATCAGCCAGGGGTACTAAGGAACGATTGGCCGCCGCTGAAGGCACAGTATTTACTATCTGCATCCCGGTGGGCTGACAATGTTTGATCTCATGGATTTCGAAGCCGAGCTTCGTCAGGACGGCAAGCCCTTGCATCTCGCTGTCTTTTTCACTGGCCCTGACTTCTTCACCGGAAGCCAGATTGCTCACGCCCTGCAGACTCAGTTGCCCCGCCACGTTATGCCAGATGCGCTGCTGTTCCTTGTTCCCAAGTACACGCTTGAAGAGTTCAAAGCTCACAAGGCTGACAGGGCTTCGCCACTGATGGCTCAGTTTGAGCGAAAGGGGCCGGGCTCACCTCAAACGTACGGGGTGGGCTTCTATGATGAGACAGGTGCGATCACCGACTATGTGCATGTTTCAGGCATTGATACCAAGGTCGGTGCGGTGATAAAGGCTCAATCGCGAGCCATTGCAAAAGCTGGCCTTGCTAGCCTGGTCAAGCGCTCCGACGTATTGAAGAAAGCACCCGCGGGGTTCTTCTACTCAAAACCCTCGTCTCGCGCCTCAAACTATTTCATCCGTGCTGAGGATCTGCTCTCAGAAGCGCACCATGCCCATTTCTTGGCGTTTGCGTGCTTGCCACTCATCAAGAAGATCAAAGACAAAAGGCAAGCTCCCCCCGATATCTTGTACGTGGACACGATCGCATTACTGCCATTGGCTTTTTCCTTGCAAATGTACCTCATGCGTTTCAAGCAGCCGCTTATCGCGGACATTCGATCTTTCCACTCGCATGAAGGCTTGGTCAAGGATGGGCCTCTGCCGCAAGGCGCGTCCGCGATGTGCCTGATCTCGGCCTCCACTCGATGCGGGCTGGCAGACCAGTGGGTGAAGATCAACAGTGCTGACTCGTGTCTTGTGACGACCATCTTGTCGTTCGAGCCCACTTCGGACAGTTGTTCGATATTGCATACTCTGAAGCAGCCAGCGGATTTTGAAGTGCTCAACGAGGGAGACTCCGGTGGCACGGGGCTCATCCGTATTCACGGGGAGCGGTTCGTGGCTGAGCACAGTGACACCAAGCTCCTGAACATCACCACTGACCACGCCCCAACGATCCTTCAGCCCAAGTTCTATTTGTATATGGGCGAAGGTCTGTTCAGCTGTTTCAGACAGGACAAGCCTGGAACACGGTCGCGAACGGTGCATGTCGATAAGAGCAAGCTGATTGAAACTCCAGGGTTCAAGGAATGGTTCGACACCGTTCTGCTGGAAGAAGCGGTGTCATCCACGCGGTGGATCATTCACGATGACGATGAAGCAAGTGCCCAGCTAGCGGACAAAACCATTGCCTACCTCGAAGAGTGTGGAGTTAAGATCGAAAACAGGGTGTCGTTTGATGATTTCAATGCTGGTACGAGATTCGATGGTTCGGTGATTGTCCTGACCGCTGCAGTTGAGCGTGGCTCTCGGCTACAAAGCGTTAGTCGGCGGTTGCGTACTGCCCAGCGGAGTGGCACTCGTCTCTACATAGCAGGTGCGCTGTTCGGCCGAAGCTATCAGACGATGAGGGAGCTGCATGCCAACCTGACACAGCCAGCGAAAGACCATAGCCGATTTATCTTCAAAACCTACATCGAGATCCCTGCTGCTGAACTGGCATGCGCGCGGCACTGGGAGGAAGAGCGGGATCTACTGCAGTCCTTGCATTCGATTAGCAGTAAATTTTCTGACCCGATCAGTAAGCGAATGGAAGTCTTTAACCAAGCGCCTGCTCAGGGACTGGCGTTGAATCCTTTCTGGCCCAGCAGCCAGACTGGTGAGCCGATGACGCTGGCTCGAGGCTTCGCGTTCGTGGATGGCAAGCCCGAGGGAAAAACTAACGTCACGGTTGCAACGTCCACGGACATCTTCCTGACCATCTTATGGATTCTGCAAAACGCCAGGTACGGCGAAAAAGTTGCGAACGCCAAACGCCTGGAGTCAGGTGAGCTCCAACAAGTGCTGTTGTCGCCAGAGGTGTTTTCAAGATTCGACGACGGTGTGATTCAGGCAGCGTTCCTCCATGCTGCGTTACCAACAGAGCTGGATTACCGTGCCAATGAAACCCAAAGCTTGGCGATGTCGGACATTATCTATCGCCTGGCCGCAGGTTATGGGTACGAACGAGGAGAGGCAGCCATGGAGTTCGTGATGGCGTTGGCCATCGAAAAAATTCGACTCCATAAGACCGAAGATGCGCGCCTACGACAAAGGCTAATCAAGGTTTTGGAAGACAAAATCCCTGAAATCGTACACCTGCTTGACCCTGAAGCGGGGTCTCCGCTTTAAGTTTATACCTCCGCTCCTGAATTCAGATGCCAACCACCCCTAGCTTATGGCCGGGGGTGGCCTATTTCACCGCGGTGTCAGTTGAGTCCTATGGCGAAACTCTCAATAGCTTCCTGGTTAACTGTCTAATTTGATACCGTTCACCGAACAATAGCGATAAACCAGTATCCTTATTGAAAGGCCGGGGCGAAGATTTTCACGTGATAGCAGTCTCCCGGCTGCTTGAAAAAATTTCCAAGTCAGAAGCTGACCTGCGTTGCGGATGCCATCTGCCGATTCAGTACGGTGAACATAACCTACCACCGCTTGGGAGCACATTCGATCAGAGGCATAACAACTGCTCAGGTAAACATGCGGGATTTCTAGGCTACTGTTCTTTACATGGACATAACCAAAATTACCTTGATCCGGATCACCCTCTCCAAGTGGATATCCGTCAAGGCATTGCGATGCTGGCAGACCTCCCGTCAAACCAGCTTTGGTCTGGAATAGACGGTTGCAGTGCTCCAAACTACGGCATGCCATTGTCGCGCCTTGCGTTGCTCTGGGCGCGTCTTGCCACCGGCGAGTCGGGCATTGATAGTGATCACGATAATGCATTGTCTTCGATTGCTTCCGCGATGGCTTCCCACCCCGAGATGGTGTCAGGTACGGGTCGTTGTGATCAGGCCATAGCGCTCGCATCTAATGGCGATTGCATTGCTAAGGTCGGCGCAGATGGGGTCTACACAATTGGGATTCGTAGTCGCGGCCTGGGTATAGCTATCAAAATTGCAGACGGAAGCCTAGGGCCGCTTTACACGACCGCTGTCAGCGTACTACTACAGCTGGGCTTGATTCGCGAACATGAGCTTCTAAAGCCATGGGTTGATCCAGCTGTGAGGAGCATTGCGGGTGAGTGCGTAGGTCAATTGCAGACAAGATTGCAGCTAGCCAAGCTCTGAGATCCGGCCACTCGATTCCCGATCACCCAAGCTGCTACACGGTATGTTCGTTACAAAGCCGTAAGGTGGATTCGCCAAGCGCTTACGACGTGGGTGCGGTGTAAAGGTGTGTTCGCCATCCGCTTACAGATGGAGCGCAGCCCAGTCGATTGTCATTGCGAGTCCACCGTCGTACCACGTCCACGCCGGTAGACGGGTATCGACGTACTTTGGCTGATCATTGGTGCGCGTTCGAATCGCAACCTGAGCCGGCCCCTTGAACATGTAGGCTGGCAAAGAGGAGGAGGGTGACGCGTGTTCTTGATCAACTGATATGGTCACGGCGAACCTCCTTAACAGTCAAGTCGGCTCCAGGCTGCCGAGGCTCGCTGGGCGTTGTGGAGATTGACCGACTCGGCTAAATAACGACTTGCATAACGACGTGGCATCGTCGAAGTCTCAGACCAACCGCAGACTCGTCGGAATTCGTCCGTGCCGCGCTCGAGGTCATGCCCACGCTTTTCGACCAGGTAAGCCAAAAACCGATCTGCAAAGGTATGGCGAAAGTCATGCGCAGATAGTGTAGGCAACAACCCCGGATGAGCCAGTTCAATGGTCAGGAACAGCCGATCTAGCACGTTCGACAACGCGCGGATCGACAGCGGGCGGCCTCGATCCGAGATGAACAAATAGCGGTACAGCAATTTCATAGGTTTTCGGTCACGCTTTGGGCGTCGCTCGCTCTGAATATAGCGCTCGTAGACCTCATACAACTGTGTCGAGATGTCTACGGTCCGGCCGTGTGTTTTCAGTGCAGGCTCTTCACCGCGCGGATCTCCTGGGTCATGTTCGCGGTCATTGATGCTGAGATAAGCATGCTGAGAACCCTGATTGATATCGGTGGCGTAGAGCTTGAAGCTCCCCGCGACGGATACCGGTCTCCAGCAGCAATTCAATCATTAGCCAATTGCGCAACTGCAGCCGTTCTGGAAACGGATTCTCCGCGGAGCCCGGGCGAATCAATGTGCGAATGATCTGGAGGTGAGTATCTGTCAGGCTGCGGTAACGAGAGTGGTCAGGACGAGCGTTGATGATATGGCTCTCAAAGCGCCGCTCAATGACGTCGGCGACATCTGCAAATACAACTTCGATGTTAGCCTGGGTGGTTGAGTTGTGACGTGCGCGCGGAATGTAACGGGTGACGCACCAGGACAGGTACTGCTTCAGCAACCGCAGGTACTGGTCACGGGTGCGCGGATCAATCTGTGGAAAAGGTGCCATTGTAGCTTTGCGGATTCGGGCGACAAGATTATCGGCTTGACCAGCTTGCACGAGCAACGGCAGACCTGACCTGAAGAGAAACGGCACTGAATCAGTTTCATCGGCAGCCACCACATTGAATGACTCGCCATGAACATAAAGACAGGGCCCGTTGAGAGATTGGACGTCAGAAGCGTGTTTGTCGAATCAGTACCATATGAGCCTCATGAACATTTATAACATGGCATATGATTTAACATAATATACATTATGCGTAATCATATGATCCGTTATCAGGGCCAGTGCCAGCCAGATTTCAACCAGTGCACCACGCTCCTCATCGACCAAACCCAGCCTGTCTCGATTTGGTCGATGAGCCTGGATCACACCTGAGCGAAACCGCCATCCACGAACATCTCGCTGCCCGTCATGAAGCTGCTCTCATCCGATGCCAGGAACAATGCCGCATTCGCCACTTCATCTGGCTGCCCCATACGACCCAGCGGTACACGCGTAACCATCGAATCGACAATCGCATCCTTCTGGCCGGTACCTGATAGCGCTCTGTCCAAACCTGGTGTCGTTGTCGGCCCAGGTGAAAGCACGTTCACGCGAATACCTGTGCCTTGCAGATCCAGCGCCCAGCTTCTTGCGAAGTTTCGCAGTGCGCCTTTCGACGCGCTGTAGACGCTGAACGCTGCGGTGCCCATCGAGGCCGTCGTCGAACCTGTCAGCACAATCGAGCCACCGGCGCTCATCAATGGCAACGCGTTCTGTACGGTGAACAACGTGCCTTTCACGTTCACGCCAAAGGTGCGATCAAACGATTCCTCCGTGATCGCACCAATGGGCTCCAGATCCCCAAGGCCCGCATTGGCGAACAACACATCAACACGACCTTTGTCAGCCTTGATCTGTGCGAATACCCGCTCAAGATCACGCAGGTTTGAAATGTCGCCCTGGATCGCGATCGCGTCATGCCCGATCAGGACCAAGGCTTTGTCCAGTTCATCCTGGCGGCGTCCCACGATAACGACCTGTGCACCTTCGGCCGCAAAGCGTATGGCGCTGGCCAAGCCGATCCCGCTGTTGCCACCGGTGACGATGGCGATTTTCCCGTTGAGCCTGCTCATGAGTGTTTCCCTCAAATGTTGAGGCCCAAGCGTAGATCTGCGCTATTGTTTTGAATAGTATGCACCTTTTGGTAAGTACCCAGCCTGAGGGCAAAAACATGTCAAACAGCACCTTTAACTGCGGGCTCGACGCCGCCCTGGCGGTGATTGGCGGGAAATGGAAACCGTTGGTCCTGTATCACCTGGCCCATGAAGTTCACCGTTATGGCGAACTGCGGCGCGCCGTTGGCGGCGTGACGGACAAGGTGCTGATCCAGCAATTGAAGGAGCTGGAACGCGATGAGATCATCGCGCGCATCGACTACAAGGAGATACCGCCAAAGGTCGAATACTCCCTGACTCCCTTCGGACGCTCGCTGGCCCAGGCATTGGGGCCGCTTTGCCAATGGGGCACCGACCATATGCTGGCGGTTGAACGCATCAGTGAGCGCCGAGCGACCGCCCTCGCCCAGCCTTAAATTCGCGAAATATCCAACTCGACTAAATGGATATTTAGTTGAGTTAAATCAATACCTTACGTCTATCTCCCGTATCCATTGCCTATTCACGACACCCTGCCGTTGGTGACTCTGTAGCGAGTCTGTAAACACCGGCTTGTATGCGCCGAGGGCGATCACTAAGCTGGCCCCTCTTTTTTACCGCCGCCCGGAACCACCATGTCTCGAAGTATCGCCCACCTCGCCCTGCTGCTGGGGTTGATCACCGCCGTCGGCCCGTTTGCCATCGACAGCTACCTGCCGGCGTTGCCGACACTCGGCGCCAGCCTGCATGCCTCGCCTGCCGCGGTGCAGATGAGCCTGACGGTGTTCTTCATGATCATCGGTGTGTGCCAGCTGTTCTACGGCCCGATCAGCGATGTGTTCGGGCGCAAGCCGCCAATTTATGCCGGCCTGGCGATTTTCATCGTGGCCAGCATTGGTTGCGCCCTCGCCCCCTCCATCGAGGTGCTGATCGGCTTCCGGGCGTTGCAGGCCTTTGGCGCCTGCGCCGGGATGGTGATTCCACGGGCGATTGTGCGTGACTTGTACACCGGCCATGAAGCCGCGCGCCTGATGGCGTTGCTGATGCTGGTGGTGAGCATTTCACCGATTCTCGCACCGCTGGCCGGCAGCGTGATCATTGCAGTGTGGAGCTGGCGCGAAGTGTTTTGGGTACTGGGTGTGGCCGCAGTGCTGTGCCTGATCATGACCGCCGTGCAACTGCCGGAAACCCACCCCGCCGAACGCCGCCTGGGCAAGACCCTGGGCAATGCGTTCGGCAGCTACGGCGCGTTGCTGCGTGATCCGGTGTTTACCGGGTTGTCGGTGGTGGGCGGTTTCGGCCTTGCGACGTTCTTCGTGTTCATCGGCAGCGCGCCATTCGTTTACATCGAGTACTACGGGCTCACGCCAACGCAATTCAGCCTGTGCTTTGCCCTCAACGCGGCGTCGTTTTTTGCCCTGAGCCAGTTGACCGCGCGCTTGAGTGCACGCTTCGGCCTGGCGCCGTTGATTCGCTGGTCGGTGGCGGGCGTGGCGACCGTCATGACCTTGCTGGCACTTACCACACTGTGGGGCAACAGCCTGCCGTTAATGATGGCACTGCTGTTTATTGGCTTTGGCTTTCTCGGCTTGCTGTTGCCGGCGGCCGGCGTGTTGTCCCTGGAAGATCACGGTGCCGTGGCCGGTTCGGCCTCGGCGCTGTTGGGCGCGATCCAGATGATCACCGCCGCCGTAGCCATGTCCCTGGCCGGCCTGTTCGCAGACCACACACCGGCGCCGATGTTGATCGGCATCGCCCTCAGCGCCGTGGCAGCGATGCTGACGGTGTGGTGGACGCTGCGCCGCCTGCCGGCACACCTGCAACCTCAGTCGCGCACCTGACCAGCGGAGATTGGCGCCCCGGTCTGGAGCCCCATTGCTGCCAAATAAGCCCACGGGTAAATCCCCCGCTGGTGCCCATCGCTGAAAATCAACTGCACGCCATACCCCTGGGGATGGACCTCCAGCACCCGGACACGGTCCGACACCAGCGGCGGCATGCCTCTCAATCGGAAGGCCCGGCACTGCGAGCACGGGCATTCACGGCGCAGGCGAGCGTGGTCGATCCATTGCACGCCGTCGCGCCATTCCAGCCTCAAGCGCCCATCATCATCGCGGCCAATGCCGTTCGGTGCACTGTTCATTGCAGTTGTGCCAGGGCAATGCGCACCGCCTTGCGTACTTCCGGGTCGCCATCGTCGGCCGCGTCACGCAGCGGGCCAAGGGCCTGTCGGTCGCCCAACTCGCCCAGCGCCAGGGCGGCTTCCTTGCGCAGGTTACTGATGCTGTGGCCCAACGTCAGGAGCAGCGCCTGCAACGCCGGTGCATACCGCAGGCGCCCAAGGCTGCGGGTGGCGCGCAGGCGGACTTGCCAGTAGTCATCGGCCAGCGCCGTGATCAAGGCGTCTCCCGCGCGGGTGCTACCGACTTTGCCCAAGGTGGTCGCGGCCTCTTCCCGTACTTGCCAGGTGGCGTCCTGCAACGCTTCATACAGCGCCGGCAGTACCCGCTCATCACTGGCCAGGCCGAGGGCGCCGGTGGCGGCACGCCGGACTTCGGTGTCCGGATCGCTGCTGGCCAACCTCGCCAGGGCGTCCAATGCCGGCAGGTGCTTGAGCCAGCCGAGCACACCGACCGCTTCGCGGCGCACCCCCGCATCGGTATCGTTCAGCGCCAGCATTGCCGACGGCGCCGCCGCTTCAAGGCGCAACTCGCGCAGGGCACGGAAGATTGCCGTGCGCACGCTGACGTCGGCGTGGGTGGCCCACGGCAATAACAGCCGGCCCGCCTGCGTCGTCTTGAGTACGCTCAAGCTCTGGGCGGCGGCATCACGTACCGACGCTTCAGTGTCGGTCAGCGCCTGGCACAGCGCCTCGACCACTGCGTCTTCTTCCCACGCCTCCAGCAGGCTGGCAGCCTGGGCGCGCACGTCGGTGGCCGGGTCGTGGCGCAGGCTGTCCACCAGCCACACCAGGCCGTCGGGGTCTTCCAGGTCAGCCAGGTCAATCAGGGCGATCCGGCGCATGCCGGCATCCGGCGCTTGCAGCCGGGGGCGCAGGGCTTGGATGTCGGGGTTTTCGGTTTCATAGGTCATATGGCAAATCGCGGTCTTGGGTGATCGTTGGGTAGCCCGAGCGGGTTCAGCCGTGGTAACTGGCGACCATCTTCGTGGTGCAGCAGTTCCAGGCAATGGCGCTTGAGGTGGGTAAATTCCGGCGAGGTCATCAGTTCGGTGCTGCGCGGCCTTGGAAAAGTCAGCTGGAAATCCTCGATGATGCGCCCGGGGCGCGGGCTCATGACCAGGATGCGGTCGGCCAGGAACAGCGCTTCGTCGATGTCATGGGTGACAAACACCACGGTGGTGCGGATGCGCGTCCAGATGTCCAGCAGCAAGGCCTGCATCTTCATGCGGGTCAGGGCATCCAGCGCGCCGAACGGCTCATCCATCAACAGCAGGCCGGGACGATTGATCAACACCCGGGCAATTTCCACCCGCTGCTGCATGCCACCCGACAGCTGGTTGGGCCAGCGCTCGGCAAAACCTTCCAGGCCCACCAGGTGAAGGATCTCATCGGCGGCGGCCAGGCGCTCGGCCTTGCCTACGCCGCGCATCTTCAGGCCGAAGGCAACGTTTTCGCGCACCGAACGCCAGGGGAACAGCGTGTGTTGCTGAAACACCATGCCCCGTTGCTGGGACGGCCCGGCAACCGGCTGGCCATCCATTTCCAGCGTGCCCTGGCTTGGCGTGAGATGCCCGGCCAGCGCGCCGAGCAAGGTCGATTTGCCACACCCGGACGGGCCGAGGATGCACACGAACTGCCCCGGCTCGATCCTGCAATCCAGGGCTTTCACCGCCTCGAATGCCTGCTGCTGTTCGCCCAATACAATGGACAAGCCGCGTATGTCGACACGGCCTTCAAGATGACTCATCAGGCTTTACCTCGTGGTCGATGCCAGGGAGTGAACAGTGCGCCGAGACGCTTGACCAACAGGCTGCTGCCCATGCCCAGCACGCCGATCAACAGCATGCCGACGACAATGTCGGCATAGTTCTGGATGGTGTAGGACTCCCAGGTGTAATAGCCGATACCGTACTGGCCGGAGATCATTTCCGCTGTCACCAGGCAGAACCACGAAGTGCCCATGCCAATCGCCAGGCCGGTGATGATGCTCGGCGCGGCGCCCGGCAAAATCACCTCCAGCAGGATCGCCCGGCGCCCTGCCCCCAGGCTGCGCGCCGAGGCGATCAGCCGAGGATCGACGCCTTCCACGCCATGCACCGTATTGAGCAGCACCGGAAACAGCGCGCCGGTGAAGGTGATAAAGATCATCGACAGCTCCGACGACGGGAACATCAGGATCGCCAGCGGAATCCAGGCCACCGCCGGGATCGGCCGGATCACCTCCAGCGGCGGCAACAGCAGGTCTTCCGCCCACTTCCAGCGGCCAATCGCGATGCCCAGGCCGATCCCCACCAGCGCGGCCGCCAGGTAGCCCTCGAACACCCGGGTCAGGCTTGCGCTCAAGTGCCGCACAAGCTTGCCCGAGTCCGCCAGCCCCAGGGCAGCCTGCACCACGGAGCCCGGCGTGGGCACATTGGCAAACGTCACCAGCCACAGGTTCCAGTGCTGGCTGGCCGCCAACTGCCAGAACAACAGGCACAACAGCAAGGAAGCGGCCTTGGGCAGCCAGCGCCATGGGGTGCTTGTCATGAACACGCTCCCTCAGCGACCGGCAACGGCCTGCGCGCCGGCGTCGGTGAAATTGAACACCTTGCCGCCCTGGGCCTGGGCAAATTGCTGCGCCTGGCCCTTGAGCAGGAATGCACTGAGTTGGCCGTGCTGGTTGGTGGCAAACCAGGCCTGGCTCGCCAGTAGCTTGATGCCGCTGTCTTCGGCCTGGGCATACACGGCGCGCACCGCCTTGCCCTGTTTGTTCAGGCTGTCCAGCGCCGTGAACGCCGCCTCGGCCGACGCGTAATCACGCACCTTGGGCTCACCCTTGACCCAGATTTGCGCGACGTGTTTCCAGTCGGTGATCGGCGCGCCGCTCAGGGCGTCGTTGGCCTTCAACGGCGCCTGGGCGTAGTTGCCCAATTGCGCCGCATAGTCCAGGCCCGAGGCCTTGAACGCGGCACGGATGTACTGGTCATCGATAAAGGTATTGAGGTCCAGGCCACGGTCGGCCTTTTTCAGCAGCTTGAGGGTGTCGATCGCGGTGCCCACGGCCTGGCGGTATTCGGGCTTCCAGCTCAAGTCACGGGTCTGCACGCCCAGCGGGCCATGGAACAGGTAGTTGACCTCGGCTTCGACGCCTGTGACTTTTTCGATCAGCTCGCTGTACTTCTCCGGCTCTGCGGCCAGCAACTGATTGGCCTCGATACTCGCGCGCAGGTAGGCGACGACCACTTCCGGATACTGTTTGGCATAACTTTCGTCCACCAGCGCGCCGTGGAACGTCGGGGTGTTGGATTGCGAGCCGTCGTAGATCTTGCGGGCGAAACCACGGTTGGGGAACAGTTCGCCGAACGGCACAAAGTCGGCATGGGCGTCGATCTTGTTGGCCTGCAACGCCGAGCCTGCCACTTCGGGCGCCTGGGCAATGATGTTGACGTCCTTGAGCGGGTCCCAGCCCTGGGCCGCAACAGCACGCAGCAACATGCCATGGGCCGTGGAGGCGAACGGCACGGAAATCGTCTTGCCTTTGAGGTCCGCCAGGGACTGGGCGCTGGAAGCGACCGGCACCACAATGCCGTTGCCGCTGCCCTTGATGTTGCCCGACAACACGCTGATGAACAGGCTGTGCTTGCCCGCCGCCTCGAACGCTACGCCGTTGAAGGCACCGGGGAAGTCGGCCATTGTGCCAAAGTCCAGTTTGCCGGCGACCATTTCATTGGTCAGCGGCGCGCCACTGGTGAAGTTTTTCCACTGCACGTCGTAGGTCGCGTCCTTGTACTTGCCGTCGTGCGGCAGGTATTTGTCCAGCAGCCCCAGCTCGCGGATCAGCAAGCCGCCCGCGGCACAGTTGATGGTGGTGTCCTGGGTGCCGATGGCCACCCGGATCGTTTGTGCCTGGGCCGACAGGCTCAAGCAAGCCAGCACCAGGCCGGCCAGGGTTGCGCGCAATAACATTGGGTAGTTCCCCTCGAATCATGGTTGAAGGAATCGTCTCCGCCACGGTCTGGCGCGGTGGGAAACGAGGGGGTGTGGCTAGGGCTGCGTCCGGGGTTGGCGGATGGCGTTTGCGGCAGGTCTCAGCGCAACAGGTACGGAATCTCGACCTTGACTGCGCCGGTGGGGCAATCTTTTTCACAGGGCATGCAGTACCAGCATTCATCGAACGCCATGTACGCCTTCTGCGTTGCCGGGTTGATCGCCAACAGGTCCATCGGGCACACGTCGACGCAGACCGTGCAGCCTTTTTCGGCGATGCACTTGTCCTCGTCCACCGTTACCGGGGCGTTGGAGCGAAAGAATATTTCCTGGGGCTGATAGGCCATTTCACGGTGTCCTGTGGTGAGCGAGCTTTGGGGGGCACATTCAGGCGGCGTCAGCCCCTACGCGCAGGCGGTCGTAAGCCTGCATCTCTTCGGCATCCAGCGGGATCACATAGGGCTCGACGGGTTTCTTGAAGCTGACCATCTGCCCGTCGTCACCCTTTTTCAGGTGGCAATGGCAGAACCAGTCGGCGTCGTTGCGTTGCGGGTGGTCGACCCGGTAGTGGTACAGGCCCCAGCGGCTTTCGGCGCGGTACAGCGAGGCGCGGGCAGCCATTTCGGCGCAGTCGCGGATCACGCTGGTTTCCATGGCGCGCATCAATTCATGGGGGTTGTGCGCCTTCATCTGGTCCAGGTCGCGCTCGATATCGGCGAAGCGTTGCAAGCCGATTTCCATCTTGCGGGTGACCTTGGGCGGCTGCAGGTAATCGTTGACGAAGCGCCGCAGCTTGTACTCGACCTGGGCCGGCGGCAGACCGCTTTCGCGGTCCAGTGGCGCATAGACCCGAGCCTGCTCGGCGGCCACTTGCCGGGCATCCACCGCGCTGAATTCGCGCCCGGCCACAAAGCTTGCCGCGTTGGTGCCCGCAAACCAGCCATAGGTGAACGCGCCGAGCATGTAGTTATGTGGCACCGCCGCCATGTCGCCCGCTGAATACAGGCCCTTGACCGAGGTTTCCGCGCTCTCGTTGACCCACACGCCCGACGCCGAATGCCCGCTGCAAAAGCCGATCTCGGAGATATGCATCTCGACCATCTGGCTGCGGTAGTCGGTGCCCCGGTTGGCGTGGAACTGGCCACGGCTGGGGCGCTCGTTGCTGTGCAGGATCTGCTCGATGTTCTGGATGGTTTCCTCCGCCAGGTGATCGAGCTTGAGGAACACCGGGCCGTTGCCGCTTTCCAGTTCCTGGTGGAACTCCCACATCATCTGCCCGCTCCAGTAGTCGCACTCGATGAAGCGTTCACCCTTGTTGTTGGCGGTGTAGCCGCCCAAGGGGCCGGTGACATAGGCGCACGCCGGGCCGTTGTAATCCTTGATCAGCGGGTTGATCTGGAAGCACTCCAGGTTCGCCAGTTCGGCTCCGGCGTGGTAGGCCATGGCGTAGCCGTCGCCGGCATTGGTCGGGTTTTCATAGGTGCCCATCAGGTAACCCGAGGACGGCAAGCCCAGGCGGCCGGCCGCGCCGCAGCAGAGGATCACCGCCTTGGCCTTGATCACCTGGAAGTCCGCAGTGCGGCAGTCAAAACCCATCACGCCATTCACCGCGCCTTCGCTGTCGGTCAGCAAGCGGGTGCACACCAGGCGGTTGGTGATGCTGACCCGGGCGCGCTTGAGCTGGCGATACAGCACCTTCTTGATGTCGTGCCCTTCAGGCATCGGCAACACGTAGGCGCCCATGTGATGGACTTTTTTCACCGCGTAATCGCCGGTTTCGTCCTTCTCGAACTTCACGCCCCAGCGGTCCAACTGCTCGATAGTTTCAAAACTGTGGGTCGCGTAGGCGTACACCGCCGCCTGATTGACGATGCCGTCGTTGGCAATCGTGATTTCCTTGGTGTACTGCTCCGGCGTGGAGTGGCCGGGAATGATCGCGTTGTTGAGGCCGTCCATGCCCATGCTGATGGCGCCGCTGCGCTTGACGTTGGCCTTATCGATCAGCAATACGCGCAGATCGCGGTTGGCCTCCTTGGCCTTGATCGCCGCCATGGGGCCGGCTGTACCGCCGCCGATCACCACGATGTCGTATTCCAGTTCCAGGGTTTGGCGGCTCACGGGCGGCTACCTCGCTGACGGTCGATGCGCAGGCGATACTGAAACGCGTCGCCACGGTAATACAGGTGTTCGAAGTCCACGGGCTGACCGTCTGCGGTGTGGGTCAGGCGTTCGATGCGCATGATCGGCGAGCCGGCCTCGACGTTCAGCGCCTGGGTCAGCTCGCTGTCGGCGAGTACCGCGTCAATCGCCACGTCGGCGTGACCCAGTTGCAAGCCGCAGTCGTTCTCCAGGATCAGGAAGATGTCGCGGGTCACCAGGTCGGCGTTTTCCAGGCGTTCGCCCAGGGCCTGGCTGAGGTAGGTGATTTCCAGCGACACCGGCTCGCGGTTGATCAGCCGTACCCGCTTGATCTGCGCGACAGTGCTGCCCTCCTCAACGCCCAGGCGCTCGGCCACCAGCTTGTCGGCGGGCACGAAGCGGTAGCTGCGCAGGCGGTTGATCACTTCATAGCCGCGCTCGGTCATGGACTCGCCCAACCCCTGCAGGGTGCTGACGTTCTGATAAGCCTTGGGTTTGGAAACAAAGGTGCCTTTGCCATGGATCTTGTAGATCAGGCCTTCCTTTTGCAGATCACCCAGGGCCTGGCGCACGGTGATGCGGCTGACTTTGAAGCGCGTGCCCAGTTCGCTCTCGGAAGGCATCTGGGTGTTCGGCGCGTACTCACCATCGAGGATGCGGCTGCGCAGCAGGTCCCGCAGTTGGGCATGCAGCGGAACGCTGGACAGAGGGGATAAGGCGACGGTTGATTCGTTCATCAGGACCACTTGTCATAACGAGTTATGACGTGATCATAAGGAGTCTTATGAAAAGCCTGGAAATACCGTTTTGGAATAAGGTTATGGACAGGCGAAACCCGCTGCACCTGCGAGGCAGGCGCAGTGGATCCGTCGGTTTTATAGCGCAGTGTCTGAAGCGGATGAACAATCAGAAGTTATAGCTGACTCGGGTATAGAGGATGCGGCCAAACGGGTCGGCGTATTTCGGGTCGTACCCGCTCTGGAACGCATAGGTCTGGTTGCTGAACGGCGGCGCGCGGTCAAACAGGTTTTTCGCGCCCAGCGTGACGGCCAGGGACTTACTCCAGTTGTAGGTACCCGCCAGGTCCCAGACGTTGTAGGAGCCTACGGAGTCGTGGGTGTCGGGGTCCGAGTCGTGATAGCCACTGGTGTAGCGGTTGGTCAGGCTGACGCCCAGCGGTCCGCGGGCCCAGGTGCCGGTCAGGCTGTGGCGCCAGCGTGCAACGGCGCCCGCGGTGGAGAACTCGCCGCCACGGAAATCACCGAGCTTGTCGATGTAGTCGCCCTTGAGCTCCTGCTGGTATTTGTATTCGTTGACGTAGGTGCCTTGCAGGCCGATGCCGAAGTCACCGATGGCGGTGCTCGGGAAGCGGTAGTCGAAACTCACATCCACGCCGTTGGTCTTGGTCTTACCCAGGTTGGCAAGGCCGGTAACGATGTGATCGATGGAGCCATCCGCCTTGCGAATCAGGCGGTCGCCGTAGGCATCCGGGTCGTCGAATACCGACGATTCAGGAAATTCGGCGATCTGGTTGGCGATGGTGATCCACCAGAAATCCAGGCCGGCACTGAGGCGCTCGATCGGTTGGAACACGAAACCAAAGGTCACGTTACGTGCGGTTTCCGGGCTCAAGCTGCCGTTGCCCCCGCTTTGCCGGCGGAACTGCTGGGCGCAGTCGCGGTTGCCGATCCCGCCATTGGCCGGGGTGCCGCCCGGGCACAGGCGCGGGTCGTTGTAGTTGGCCACGGTGTAGCTGGTGTAGGTCGGGTTGTACAACTCGTACAGCGACGGCGCACGGAAGCCTTCACTGTAGGCACCGCGCACCACCAGTTCCTTGAACGGCTGGAAGCGGAACGAGTATTTCGGGTTGGTGGTGCTGCCAAAGTCGCTGTATTTGTCATGACGCACGGCGGCAGACAGTTCCAGGCTTTCGAGCACCGGCACGTTGACCTCGGCGTACTCGGCCGACACGCTGCGATTGCCGCGCACCGCGCCATTGGGGTCTACGCCCAGGCTCTGCACGGTCTCGGCAAACTGGGCGAAATCCTGGTGGAAATCCTCCTTGCGATATTCACCGCCCAGCGCCAGGCCCGTCGGCCCCGCACCGAACCAGTCGCCGATTTCACGGCTTACGCGCCCGTCGATACTCTTCACTCGGCCCACGGCAGTGGCGTAATCGCCATCGACGCGGCTGGAGGCGAGCAACGCCCTGCCCGCTTCACTCTGCGGCCCGAACGGGTTGATCACACCGTTGGCAATCCCCTGGCTGATGGTCTGGTCGTTTACATAGCCATCAAGAATGGTTTGCACCACTTTGTTCTGGTTGTAGGACGCGCCGACGTTGTAGTCCCAGTTCGCCACATTACCTTCGAAACTCAGCAGCAGCCGCTGGCTGGTGTTGTCATCTTCGTGCTTGCGCGCGCCGGCATC
The DNA here is from genome assembly GCF_013385765.1 of Pseudomonas sp. C8002. Classification (NCBI taxonomy): domain Bacteria; kingdom Pseudomonadati; phylum Pseudomonadota; class Gammaproteobacteria; order Pseudomonadales; family Pseudomonadaceae; genus Pseudomonas; species Pseudomonas sp. C8002. Next base: position 52,878 of record NZ_JACAPJ010000026.1, on the reverse strand, counting down.
GGTTTCACGCCAGTTCACGTCTACCGGCTGTGTCGGGTCCAGGGCGAAACCCGTGGGCCCCGGGGTGATGCCGTTGCCCGGATAGAAAGGCGTACCCGGATTGACCTGGGCCCCCATCAGGGTGCCTGGGCCAATCTGCGTGCGGTTTTCGTTGCGCGCCCAGAAGTATTCGAGGCTGACGGTATGGTCATCGGCCAGCTTGCCGGTGGCTTTGGCAAAGGCCGAGGTTTTTTCGGTTTCCGGCACCAGGTCCAGGTAACTCCACAGGCTTTGGCGGCAGATGCCATTGCGTGACAGCAGCCCGGGGGAATTGCAACCGGAGCCGGCCAGCGGGTTGGTCGCGTTGCTGCCCTGGCTCCAGTTGGCCGGCGCGGCGGTGCCGGAGGTGAAATCCAGGCCGCGACCTGGCTGGTAGTTGTAGGTGAAGTCACGGTCCTTGGCCGCCAGGCGCGTCTGCTTGTCGTAGCTGACCACGCCGAACACGTTGAAGCGGTCCTCTTCAAGGTCGCCGAAACCGTAGCTGCCACTGAAGTTATGGCTGTCGCCGCCGCCGGAGCGTGTGGGCGAATCGTAGTTGGTGGAAAGTTGCCCCCCGGTGAGGCTGGTCTTGGTAATGAAGTTGATCACCCCGCCAATCGCATCGGTGCCGTACAGTGCCGAGGCGCCATCGCGCAGGACTTCCACGCGGTCGATGGCGGCGAACGGGATGGTGTTCAAGTCCACCCCGGAACCGTTGGTGGTGTTGACGGCGTTGTTGCTCAGGCGCCGGCCATTGAGCAGCACCAGGGTTTTGTTCGCACCAATCCCGCGCAAGTCGGCATACGCCGCACCGCCGCTGCTGGAACCCACCGAACGCCCGGAGCCAACGGCAGACTGGTTGGCCGAAATGCGGTTGATCAACTCCTCGGTGGTGCTCACACCCTGCTCGCGCAATTGCTCGACCCGCAGGATGGTTACCGGCACTGCCGTTTCCGCGTCCACCCGGCGAATCGCCGAGCCGGTCACCGTGACTTTTTCCAGGCGGTAATCAGTACTTTTGCCCTCGGCCGGTGCGACGCTGGTGGACGTCACGGGTGCTGGATGCACCGTCAGTCCTTGTTCGCTGTCGCTTACTTGCAGGCCACTGCCCTGCAATGCCTTGTCCACCGCTTGCAGGCTGCCCAAATCGCCGCGGATGGCGGCACTGCGCTTGCCCTGCACCCACTGTTGATTGAACGAAATCATCACCCCGGTCTGCCGGGAGATATCCAGCAGCACCGTATCAAGCGGGCCGCCAGCGATATCGAAGGTGAACACCTGGCCGGCCACTTCCTGGGCCATCACCGATGTCGTGCACACTCCCATCGCCAGCGCCGCCGCCAGCGTCAGCCTTGGTAGTTGTTGTTTGAATAAAAACATCGAGGAGCTCCCTGTTGTATGTGTCTACAGGGATGAGCAACGGCAGACGGATATTTATAGGGCTGCGTTTAGGCGAAGATGCTATGAGTTTATAACCGGTTATAAGAGGCTTGCTGCATCGATTTGGCTGATGTCTTCTATTGGCCCGCAAGCGTTCATCCCCGCGCCAGGCGCTTTGTAGAATGAACCCCACAGTCAAGCCACCACCTTCGTGGTGTCGGAGGTTCTCATGCGTTATCTGCTTATCGCCGTGCTGGGCCTGTTCAGCACACTTGCCTTCGCCCAGGGCGAAACCCCGGCGCCCACTGTGAGTGCCAACGCCCCCGCCAGCGAGGCGTACGACTATTCCCAGGACCTGGACATCGCCAAGGTGGTGCGCGTCAGTACCGAATCCTCCACCGAGTGCGGGCCGGTCAAGGGTCACATGGTCTACATCGACAGCCACGGGGTGCGTCATGAACTGGACTACATGCGCCTGGGCGATGCCTGCCAGCACGGTTGAGCGCAAACCATTCGTCGGGCTCGGCCGGCATCGATTACAACTATCCGGCAACTGAAAATCACTAATCCATAGAACCCGTTGTGATCTATGGAGATTGAGATGACTGACTACCCACGCCCACCTTTCGCCAGCCAGGCCCAATCCGTTCCCGGTTCGCAGAAGAAGATGGACCCCTATCCCGACTGCGGCGAGAAGAGCTACACCGGCTCCGGCCGCCTGGCCAACAAGATCGCCCTGATCACCGGCGCCGACAGCGGTATCGGCCGCGCCGTGGCGATTGCCTTTGCCCGCGAAGGTGCCGATGTGGCTATCGCCTACCTGGACGAACACGAGGACGCGAAGGAAACCGCACGCTGGGTGGAAGAAGCCGGCCGCCAATGCCTGTTGCTGCCCGGCGACCTCGCGCAAAAAGCCAACTGCCAGGCAATTGTCGACCAGACCGTCGAGCAGTTCGGGCGGATCGACGTGCTGGTCAATAACGCCGCATTCCAGATGACCCACGAGACCCTCGAAGAGATACCCGACGAGGAATGGGTCAAGACCTTCGATATCAACATCACCGCGATGTTTCGCATCTGCAAGGCGGCGCTGCCGCATATGAAGGCCGGCGGGTCGATCATCAATACCAGCTCGGTGAATTCCGATATGCCCAAGCCAACGTTGCTGGCTTACGCCGCCACCAAGGGCGCGATTGCGAACTTTACCGGTGGCCTGGCACAACTGCTGGGCAGCAAGGGCATCCGCGTGAACAGCGTGGCGCCGGGGCCGATCTGGACGCCATTGATTGTCTCGACGATGCCGGACGAAGACGTGAACAGCTTCGGCAGCGAGACACCGCTGGGCCGCCCCGGCCAGCCGGTGGAAGTGGCGCCGATCTATGTGTTGCTGGCGTCGGATGAGGCGAGTTACATCTCGGGCTCGCGGTATGCGGTGACGGGCGGCAAGCCGATTCTCTAGGGTCGGATGCAAATCCAGTGTGGGAGCGGGCTTGCTCGCGAAGGCGGAGTGTCAGGCAATGCATCTGTGACTGATCCAACACCTTCGCGAGCAAGCCCGCTCCCACATTGGGTGCTCGGTCAGCCCGGAGATCGTGTCGGGTCAGCCTTGCGCGGATAGGTTCTTTCCTCCTGAATCCGTCCATCCATGCTGTGAATCCTCAGCGACGCCGTCTTGTCGCTGAGAAACTCCTTCGCCAACTCAACGATCGCCTCCTTGGTCTCCGCCGTATGCACAAGCCAACGTTGCTGGCATACGCCGCCACCAAGGGCGCGATTGCGAACTTTACCGGTGGCCTGGCGCAACTGCTGGGCAGCAAGGGCATCCGCGTGAACAGCGTGGCGCCGGGGCCGATCTGGACGCCGTTGATTGTCTCGACGATGCCGGACGAAGACGTGAACAGCTTCGGCAGCGAGACACCGCTGGGCCGCCCCGGCCAGCCGGTGGAAGTGGCACCGATCTATGTGTTGCTGGCGTCGGATGAGGCGAGTTACATCTCGGGCTCGCGGTATGCGGTGACGGGCGGCAAGCCGATTCTCTAGGGTGGAATGCAAATCCAGTGTGGGAGCGGGCTTGCTCGCGAAGGCGGAGTGTCAGGCAATGCATCTGTGACTGAACCACCGCCTTCGCGAGCAAGCCCGCTCCCACATTGGGTGCTCGGTCAGCCCGGAGATCGTGTCGGGTCAGCCTTGCGCGGGTAGGTTCTTTCCTCCTGAATCCGCCCATCCATGCTGTGAATCCTCAGCGACGCCGTCTTGTCGCTGAGAAACTCTTTCGCCAACTCAACGATCGCCTCCTTGGTCTCCGCCGTTTTCGACGGCCGTGCCGAGCCCTGCTTGGTCAACGCCCAACCGGTGCCGGTCTTGTTGATGTTGTAGGTATCCATGGTCTGCTCCTTCGACTGAATAAACACGGCACGCGGCAAAACCCGCGCCCTACTATTGCGAGCGCGGCTGCCGGGCAGAGTTCAAGGCAGTTGGCGGGCCAGGTTACGGGCGGCCCTACAGGTCAAACCGATCCACGGCCCTGCGCCGCTCATTGTCGTCGCGCACATCGTAGGTGGCGGTGGTCTGGATATTGGTGTGGTGCGCCAGCTTCTGGGCGATCGACAGGTCGTACTCTTCAATGACCCGCGTGATAAACGAACGGCGGAAATCATGGGGCATGATTTTCACGCCGACCTGTTCCCCACGCTGGCGGGCGATGTAGTAAATCGCGTGTTTGGTGATGCGCTCGCGGGTGATATGGCTGCCCCGGCGAATCCGGTTGAACAGGAAACCATCGTCCTGCTCACCCGGTTTCAACTGGCTGCGGCGAAACGCCAGCCACGCCTCCAGCTTGGCAAAGGCCCAGGCCGGTGCGTACTTGATCAATTGCTTGTTGCCCTTGCCGGTAACCTGCAGGCTGCGCTCGTCAAAGTTGACCTGGCCCAGCTCGATGTTCACCGATTCCGACTTGCGCATGCCCGAGCCATACAGGATCCCGATCACCGCCGCATCCCGCAGGCCCTGGGGGCGCGGATCGGCGGCGCAGACTTCCATCAACTCACGAATCAGCGTACGCCGCAGGTTGCGCCCCTGGCTCAGGCGGGTGCCGGCCATGGCCTTGACCGAGCGCATCTTCAGCAGGTGGTCCTGGCTGATCAGGCTCATGCGCCAGGCTTCGTTCATCACCCCGCGCACGGCGTTGACGTACAGCGATGAGGTGTTCGGCGCATACCCGTCTTCCCGCAGCACCGCCACCAGGGCCATGACGTGTTCGGGCTGCAGCAGGTGCCAGTCGATGTCTTCGAGGTTGATGTCTTCAAAGCCCAGGCGGTCGGCGGCGTCCTGCAGCACGTAGCGCATGGTCAGCTGGCTGGAGGGCGCCAGGCGGGTGAGATAGAGGGTCAGCGGGTTGCGGGTAGACTCAGTCAAGGTAGATCAGCCTTTGGATTAAATATGTCGACTAACCATCTGTTTAATCGACATATTTAGTGAATTGGCGAGCGCCGAGTCTAGCGCAGGTCAATCCCCGGGGCTATTCCTGATCGTCTTCTGCCGGGGCTGGTGTCTGCTGCTGGCTCCAGTCGGTGTCCTGCTTCTGCATCAAGGCAAACCAGTGCTGGCGCATGAACTCCAGGTACGGTTTGGGCGCCTTGGCAAAATCTTCTTCGTCGCCGTAACAGCCAGGAAGCGGCAGCTCGGTACCCTGCTCCTTGTACTGGCTGACCAGCGCCTGTTGGGCGGCGATGCTGCAATCCTTGGGCAACGGCATGCCTTGCAGGGCGCCGGCGTCTTCATCCCACCAGCTGGCACCATAGCGGTCGATGCCGCGCAGGCGGTACTTCTGCGACTTGCCGATGTGCATGATCAGCTTGAAATCATTGGGGCTGACGTCACTGGTGCAGGTGCGGCTATACCCCACGGTGACCTGGCTGATGCCATCGCCCAGCAGGTCGGTGACCCGGGTGGCGTCGCTGTTGAAGTGCGCGCCTGCATCGAACTCGCAATGCTGCACGTCGTCGTAGAGCATCCACAGGCGCTTGGGCCGGTCACCGTCGAGCAGGTACTGGGCGGCGTAGACAAAGGCCGACTGCGCACCGTCGTCGTCGCGTTCGCTGACTTGCTCTGCGAGTACCAACAGGTTCTTGCCCTGTTTGTCACTCCAGACGAAGGCGCCGACCTGTTTACCCCGCACTTCTACGCCATCGGGCACCTGGTCGATGGACGTCAGTGCCACGCCGTCATCGGCCCGCACACTCGTGGCCCAGGCCACCGTCATCAACAACACCATCAACATTGGCCGTAAACGCTGCACGCTATTCATCCGACTGCCCTGGCAAGAGATGGCTTACTTTACCGGCACTTGCGCGGCATTGCAGAGAAGATTCTTCAGGAACCAGCCCGCGCGCGGAAAAAGCCTACCGGCCCTTCTCCCCTCATCGGCACGGCGTTGGCCGTGCTTCTGCTGTTTACCTGAACCCTAGCTGTCTACCTGCCAAAAAAACGACTTTTTCATCTGCGTTTCATATTCGTTGAACATTTTTGCGCTTAATCTTGGCGGCACGACTTGAGAACGAACCGTACTTTGCAGGTTAACTCGTTGATTCCGCTTTACCTTTGAGCATTTTGGTCTTTACTCACGAAAGCCATGGAAGACCCACTGTGACCTGTCAGGACTGTCGAATGAATGCCACAAATCAACGCTATTTTTGATCGGATGCCCGGCATCCGAGGCTGACGATAACTGCTGTCTTTACGCTCCAAGTTGCTCTAACCCCCGAGGTAATGAATCTTTGAAACCCTATCCAATTCATTGCGTGTCGATCGTTATCCCGGTCTACAACGAACAAGAAAGCCTGCCTGAACTGCTGCGCCGCACCATGGCCGCCTGCAAACAACTGGCTTACGAATACGAAATCATCCTGGTGGACGACGGCAGCCGCGACAATTCCGCGCAATTGCTGGAAGACGCCGCCGCGCTCGAAGGCAGCAACGTGGTGGCGGTGATCCTCAACCGCAACTACGGCCAGCACGCCGCAATCATGGCCGGCTTCGAGCATTGCCGGGGCGACGTGGTGATCACCCTGGACGCCGACCTGCAAAACCCGCCGGAAGAAATCCCGCGTTTGGTCGAACAGGCCGCCCTGGGCTACGACGTGGTTGCCACCGTGCGCAACAACCGCCAGGACTCGGCCTTCCGCCGCTGGCCGTCGCGCCTGATCAACCTCGCCGTGCAACGCTCCACCGGCGTGGCCATGAGCGACTACGGCTGCATGCTGCGTGCTTATCGCCGCACCATCGTCGACGCCATGCTGGCCTGCCGCGAGCGCAGCACCTTTATCCCGATCCTGGCCAACAGCTTTGCGCGCCACACCACGGAAATCCTGGTGCATCACGCCGAGCGTGAACACGGCGAGTCCAAATACAGCCCGATGCGCCTGATCAGCCTGATGTTCGACCTGCTGACCTGCATGACCACCACGCCATTGCGCCTGTTGAGCATCGTCGGTTTCAGCCTGGCGGCCCTGGGTATGCTCTTCGCCTTTGCACTGATCGTGCTGCGTATCGCTTTCGGTTCCGGTTGGGCCGGCGACGGCATGTTCGTGCTGTTCGCCGTATTGTTCGTGTTCACCGGTGGCCAGTTCATCGGCATGGGCCTCCTGGGTGAATACCTGGGCCGCATGTACAGCGATGTGCGGGCCCGCCCACGGTTCTTTATCGAAAAAGTGCTGCGCAACCAACCGGCAGCACCGGCCGAGACCTTTACGGTCGACGGCCTGACGTCCTCCCACACCTCTACTTCTCCTTCCGATCAGGTTTCGTCATGAATTCAAACGCTGTTGTCTTCGCTTACCACGATATTGGCTGTGCTGGCATTGAAGCCCTGCTCAATGCGGGTTACGAAATTGCTGCCGTGTTCACCCATGCCGATGATCCCAAGGAAAACAATTTCTACGGTTCCGTCGCCCAGCTGTGCGCCCGCAACGGCATCCCGGTGCACGCCCCGGAAGACGCCAACCACCCGCTGTGGATCGAGCGCATCGCCAAGCTGAACCCGGACTACATCTTCTCGTTCTACTACCGCAACCTGCTGAGCGAAGCCCTGCTGGCCACCGCCAAAAAAGGCGCGTTCAACCTGCACGGCTCCCTGCTGCCTAAATACCGTGGCCGCGCACCGGCCAACTGGGTGCTGGTGAACGGCGAAACCGAAACCGGCGTGACCCTGCACCGCATGGTCAAGCGTGCCGATGCCGGCGCGATCCTGGCCCAGCAGAAAGTCGTGATCGAGCGCACCGACACCGGCCTGAGCCTGCACGCCAAACTGCGTGACGCCGCCACCAACCTGCTGCGCGACGCCCTGCCGCAACTGGCGCAAGGCAAGCTGACCGAAACCGCACAGGACGAAAGCAAGGCCACCTACTTCGGTCGTCGCACCGCAGCGGACGGCAAGCTGGACTGGAAAAAACCGGCTGAAGAGCTGTTCAACCTGGTTCGGGCCGTTACCCAACCGTACCCGGGCGCCTTCTGCGCCGTGGGCGAGCACAAGCTGATCGTCTGGAACGCCGAAGTCGTCAAGGGCAACGAAGGCCTGGCGCCAGGCCGCGTGATCAGCGTCAACCCGCTGCGCATCGCCTGCGGTGAAGACTCCCTGGTGGTCAAGTTCGGCCAGCGCAACGAGAACGGCCTGTACCTGGCCGGCCCGTCCCTGGCTGATGAACTGGGCCTGGTGGACGGTTCCGTACTGCGCGGCGCCGAGTCCGGCCGCAAGCCCCGTCGTACCCGCGTGCTGATCCTGGGCGTGAACGGTTTCATCGGTAACCACCTGTCCGAGCGCCTGCTGCGTGACGACCGCTACGAAATCTACGGCCTGGACATCGGCTCCGACGCCATTGAGCGCCTGCGCAGCCACCCGAATTTCCACTATGTGGAAGGCGACATCAGCATCCACTCCGAGTGGATCGAGTACCACATCAAGAAGTGCGACGTGGTCCTGCCGCTGGTGGCCATCGCCACCCCGATCGAATACACCCGCAACCCGCTGCGCGTATTTGAACTGGACTTCGAAGAGAACCTGAAACTGGTTCGCTACTGTGTGAAGTACAACAAGCGCGTGATCTTCCCGTCGACCTCCGAAGTGTATGGCATGTGCCAGGACCAGTACTTCGACGAAGACACCTCCAACCTGGTGGTGGGCCCGGTCAACAAGCAGCGCTGGATCTACTCGGTCTCCAAGCAACTGCTGGACCGCGTGATCTGGGCCTACGGCGACAAGGGCCTGAAGTTCACCCTGTTCCGTCCATTCAACTGGATGGGCCCGCGCCTCGACCGCCTGGACTCGGCCCGTATCGGCAGCTCCCGCGCCATCACCCAGCTGATCCTGAACCTGGTGGAAGGCACGCCGATCCGTCTGTTCGACGGTGGCGAGCAGAAGCGTTGCTTCACTGACATCGCCGACGGTATCGAAGCCCTGGCCCGCATCATCGATAACGACAACGATAACTGCAACGGCCAGATCATCAACATCGGTAACCCGGAAAACGAAGCCAGCATCCGTCAGCTGGGCGAAGAACTGCTGCGTCAGTTCGAAGCTCACCCGCTGCGCAGCAACTTCCCTCCGTTTGCCGGTTTCCGCGACGTGGAAAGCAAGGCGTTCTACGGCACCGGTTACCAGGACGTGGCGCACCGCAAGCCAAGCATCGACAACGCCAAGCGCCTTCTGAACTGGGAGCCTACCGTGGAGATGAGCGAAACCATCGGCAACACCCTGGATTTCTTCCTGCGTGAAGCCATGCTCGAAATCGCGGACAAGCGTTGATGCAAGCGGGTCTACGCATCGACGTCGACACCTACCGAGGCACCCGCGAAGGGGTGCCAAGGTTGTTGGAGTCGCTTGATGAAGCCGGGGTCAAGGCGACCTTCTTCTTCAGCGTCGGGCCGGACAACATGGGGCGCCACTTGTGGCGCCTGATCCGCCCGCAGTTTCTGTGGAAGATGCTGCGCTCCAACGCTGCCGGTTTGTACGGCTGGGACATTTTGCTGGCCGGCACCGCGTGGCCGGGCAAACCCATCGGTCGCGACCTGGGGCACCTGATGCGCCAGGCCAAGGCCGCCGGGCATGAAGTCGGGCTGCACGCCTGGGATCATCACGGCTGGCAAGCCAACACCGGGCGCTGGAGCGATGCACAGCTGATCGAGCAGATTCGCCGTGGCGTCGACACCTTGAGCGACATCCTCGGTGAACCCATCGACTGCTCAGCCGCCGCCGGCTGGCGTGCCGATGAGCGCGTGGTGCAAGCCAAGCAACAGTTCAATTTCCGTTACAACAGCGATTGCCGTGGTACCAGCCTGTTCCGGCCGACCCTGGCGGATGGCAGTGCCGGCACACCACAAATTCCGGTGGACATGCCGACCTTCGACGAAGTCGTGGGCCCGGTGGTGGCCGCCAAGGATTTCAATAGCTACATCCTCGACCGCTTCAAGCCGTCGAAGCTCAACGTCTATACGATCCACGCAGAAGTAGAAGGGATTCTGATGGCCAATGATTTTCGCCAGTTGCTCGCCCAGGCAGGGCAGCGCGGCATCGCGTTCAAACCGTTGGGCGACCTGTTGCCCGCCGACCTCACCACCCTGCCCCAGCAACAGCTGGTGCGTGGTGCGTTGAGCGGCCGTGAAGGCTGGCTCGGAGTGCAAAAGGCATGATCCGGCGCTGGGCCCTGCCCCTGCTCCTGCTGGCCTTCGGGGTGTTCTACCTGATCCCGTTGGCCACCCACGGCCTGTGGATCCCCGACGAAACCCGCTATGCGCAGATCAGCCAGGAAATGCTGCTGACCGGCAAATGGGCCTCGCCACACTTCATGGGGATTCGCTACTTCGAGAAACCGGCGGCCGGGTACTGGATGATCGCGCTGGGCCAGGCGATTTTCGGGCAGAACCTGTTCGGCGTGCGTTTTGCCTCGGCCTTGAGCACCGGCTTGAGCATCCTGCTGGTGTATTTCGTGGCCCGGCGTTTGTGGAACGACCCGCGCAAGAGCCTGGTCAGCGCCGTGCTGTACATGAGTTTTGTCAGCGTCGCGTTCCTGGCGGGCTATGCCAACCTCGACCCGCAGTTTACCTTCTGGGTCAACCTGACCGGGGCGGCGCTGTGGTTCTGCTTCGACAGCACCACCACCCGCGGCCGGCTGTGGTCGTGGGCCTTGCTCGGGTTCGCCTGCGGCATGGGGTTCATGACCAAGGGTTTCCTTGCCTGGTTGCTACCGGTGCTGATCGCCCTGCCCTACGTGCTCTGGCAAAAACGCATTCGTGAACTGCTCACCTATGGCCTGGTGGCCGTGGTGGTGGCGATTGTCGTGAGCCTGCCCTGGGCGCTGATGGTGCATGCCCAGGAACCGGACTACTGGAATTTCTTCTTCTGGCACGAGCACATCCAGCGCTTTGCCGGCGACGACGCCCAGCATTCCGAGCCCTTTTGGTATTACCTGCCGCTGATGGTTGCGTTCACCCTGCCGTGGATGGCGTTGCTGCCGTCCACCGTGAAGCAGGCATGGCTGGAAAAACGCAACAGCAAGGTCGCCTTCCTGCTGCTGTGGCTGCTGATGCCGCTGGCGTTCTTCAGCCTGGCCAAGGGCAAGCTGCCGTCGTACATCATGCCCTGCCTGCTGCCACTGGCGCTGCTGATGGGGCATACCCTCGCCGACAAACTGGCCCAGGCCCGTGGCCGCGTACTGCGCATCAACGGCTGGGTGAATCTGGTCATTGGCGTATTGGCGTTGCTGACCCTGACCTGGTTCCAGCTGAAAAAACCGGTGTACGAGCACGGCCAGGAAACACTCAGCCTGGTGCTGGTGTTCATCTTCCTGTTCGGCTGGATCATCGCCAACCTGCTGCAAGCCGCCCGCCCGTTGCACATGTGGGCCGCACCGGTGATCGGCAGCTGGTTGCTGGTGGCGCTGGTGCCGGCCGCGTTGCCGCACTCGGTGGTTTATAACAAGACCCCCGACCAGTTCATCATCGACCACCTCCAGGAGCTGCAGCCGACCACTGCGTTGCTGAGCAACGACCTCGGCGCCGCATCGGCCTTGTCATGGCGCCTGCAGCGTCCTGAAGTGATGCTCTACAACACCGTTGGCGAAGTGAAATACGGCATCGCCTTCCCGGACACCGCTTACCGCAAGATCGATGCCGCCAGCGTCCAGCAATGGATGAGCGAGGCGCGCAAGCAAGGCTCGGTGGGCGTGGTGATGCGGGTCAAGGGTGACGACGAACGCCAGGAAGTGGACCTGCTGCCCAAAGACGGCAAGCGTTACGAGCAGGGCAATATCGTGATTCTGATCTTCCCGCAGAGCGCGCCATGACCACTCTGCTGCTGTTGTTAGGTGCCTGCCTGCTGACCTGCATGGGCCAGGTGTCCCAGAAGTTTGCCGTGGAAGGCTGGCGTGACCAGCCCGACGGTTGGGCCCTGAAGCTGCGCTCGCCGTGGCTGTGGTCGGCGCTGGTGTGCCTGGGCCTGGGCTTGCTGGTGTGGCTGCTGGTGCTGCAACGCCTGGAAGTCGGCATCGCCTACCCGATGCTGAGCCTCAACTTTGTATTGGTCACCCTCGTGGCGCGCTTTGTGTTCCACGAACACATCGATGGTCGTCACTGGTTCGGCGTGCTGCTGGTGATTGCCGGTGTGGTGCTGTTGGGGCGCCAGGTATGAGTCGCACTCGCGGTTTTGCCCTGGCCCTGGGCAGCGTGGCACTGGTCAGCGGTGCCCAGTTGGGCATGCGCTGGAGCATGACGCGCCTGCCACTGCCTGCTGAATGGCTGACGGCACTCAACACGGGTGCCATCGACCTCGGCGCACTGGGCGTGGTGATCCTGGCGATCATCGCCTATGCCCTGTCGATGCTCTGCTGGCTTGGCGCGCTCAAAGACCTGCCGCTGGGCCGTGCCTACTCGCTGCTCAGCATCAGCTACGCATTGGTCTACCTGCTGGCCGCCAGCCTGCCGGTGTTCAACGAACATTTTTCGCTTTCAAAAACTGCCGGAGTGGCCTTGGTCATTCTCGGAGTCCTGACTATCAACTCTCGTCGTGCTAGCACCACAAGTCCCAGGAATGCCCCATGAAAATCAGTGTATTTGGTAGCGGTTACGTCGGTCTCGTACAGGCCACCGTGTTGGCCGAAGTCGGCCACGATGTCATCTGCATGGACGTTGACGAGAACAAGGTCAAGCTGCTGCAACAGGGCCACGTGAGCATCTTCGAGCCGGGGCTGGCGGCCATGGTCAAGGAAAACCTCGAAGGCGGACGCCTGACGTTTACCTATGATGAAAAAATCGCCGTCGAACATGGCGAAGTGCTGTTCATCGCCGTGGGCACCCCCTCCGATGAAGACGGCTCGGCCGACCTGAAATACGTGCTGTCCGTGGGCGATGCAGTGGCTCGCCACCGTATCGACCCGGTGATCCTCGTGGAAAAATCCACCGTACCTGTAGGCACTGGCGACACCTTGCGTGCGCACATGGAAAAAGCCCTGCGCATTGCCGGCCGCCACCTGGAGTTCGATATCGTCTCCAACCCGGAATTCCTCAAGGAAGGCTCGGCCGTTGCCGACTGCCGCCGCCCGGACCGGATCGTCATCGGCTGCGAACGTGAAGAAGTGCGCGAGGTGATGCGTGAGTTGTATGCACCGTTCAACCGCAACCACGACCGCATCATCTTCATGGACCTGCGCAGCGCCGAACTGACCAAGTACGCCGCCAACTGCATGCTGGCCACCAAGATCAGCTTTATCAACCAGATCGCCGAACTGGCCGAACACCTGGGCGCCGACATCGAAGCCGTGCGCCTGGGCATTGGTGCCGACTCGCGTATCGGTTACCACTTCATCTACCCAGGCTGCGGTTATGGCGGCTCGTGTTTCCCCAAGGACATGCGCGCCCTGATCCACAGCGCCAAGGCCGCCAACTGCTCCAGCGACCTGCTGGAGGCCGTGGAAGCCATCAACCAGCGCCAGAAGAGCAAGCTGTTCGAACGCGCCAATGCATTCTTCAAGGGCGACCTGCGCGGCAAGACCTTCGCCTTGTGGGGCCTGGCGTTCAAGCCCAACACCGACGACATGCGCGATGCGCCAAGCCGGGTGCTGATGGAAGCCTTGTGGGCCGCCGGCGCCAATGTACGTGCGTTTGACCCGGAAGCCATGCAGGAAACCCAGCGCATCTACGGTGATGACCCGCGCCTGATGCTGATGGGGACCCCGGAATCCACCTTGAGCGGCTCCGACGCCTTGATCATTTGCACCGAATGGCAGCAGTTCAAGGCTCCGGACTTCGACCTGATCCAGCAACGCCTGAAAACCCCGGTGATCTTCGACGGCCGCAACCTGTACGACGGCGAACGCCTGGCACGCAAAGGCATCCAGTACTTCCCGATGGGCCGCGGCGATTCCTGCAACTTGCCGATCCCCCAGCAAAACTGGGCGCCTCAGGCCGAGGAAGCCTGAGACGTGGACAAAGCTCATCGGCCCCTGCTCAGCCCGACGATCCGCCGACACTCATGGATTTTGGGGCTGCTGGCCCTGATCCTGTTTGTCGCGGGCAACTGGAACCAGGCAATCATCGGCTTTGACTCGCGCTTCGTGCTGTTCGCCCAGGAGATGCTGCGCCACGGGCCGGGGTTCTTCCCGACCACGTACGGGCAACCTTATGCCGATTACCTGGCCACCTCGACGCTGTTGACCTGGCTGCTGTCGGTGCCCCTGGGGCAGGTCACCAGCCTGACGGCCTGGCTGCCCACGGCCATCGCTTCAGCACTGATCGTGGTGCTGCTCTACCGGCTGACCGCGCCCTACTCCCGGCGCTGGGCACTGCTGAGCATCGCGGTGATGCTGCTCAGCAGCACCTTCATCAGCGAAACCCGCGCGGTGTCCCTCGACCAGATGCTGGCGGCAGTGGCTCTGACAGTCTTCTACCTGGGTTACGCCCACGACCACTTCGGCGCCGGCAAGCGCCTGCACTGGCTGTTTGCGCTGCTGATCGTGGGGTTCGCGATCCGTGGGCCGATCGGCCTGGTGATCCCCACCGGCATGCTGTGCAGCTATTACCTGATCAATCGGCAATGGCGCCAGCTGTTCAGTTTCGGCCTGCTGGCGTTGGCGTTACTGGCGGCGTGCGTGGGCCTGCTGTTGCTGCTGGCCAAGCTCAGTGGCGGTGAAACGTTCATGCAGGACGTGATCCGCATGCAGTTCCTGGGTCGCATGGACGGCACCGAAGGCTCCGGCAGCGCGCTGTATTACTTCAGCAGTTCGCTGGGTAACTACGCGCCGGCGTATCCGTTGGCAATACTCGCGCTGATTGCGATTGTCGCCGGTGGCCGCGAGGACAAGGGCCCGGCGCTGAAACTGGTGCTGTACTGCCTCGCCGCCGGCTTGATCGTGATGATCGGCTTGTCGGTGCCCCAGGCGAAAAAAGCGCGCTATGTGCTGCCGATGCTGCCCCTGGCAGCAATCATCGCCGCGTACCCGTTCCAGGTGTCGCGAGGCAGACTGTTCGCCGGGCTGCGCTGGCTGATGCTGGGGTTGTGGACGGTCATTCCGGGGCTGCTGATCGCAGGCTTGTTCGTGGCGCGTCACCGCTTCCCCGAGCAGATTGGCAGCCTCAATCCGGTGTTCGGGATCCTGATCGCGATCCAGGTGCTGGCACTGGGCTTGCTGTTCAACCAGCGCCTTCGCTACGTGGGCCCGGCCTTCGCCGCGGTATTGGCGGTGTGGCTGGCGTATATCGTGATGGTCGAGCCGCTGGAGCGTCGCCTGTATGACACGCGCACCTTTACCCTCCAGGCCCATGCGCTGACCCAGCAACAACCGGCGCCGCTGGTACTGCACGCACTGGGCAAGGACGCAAAAGCCATCAAGTTCATGGTCAACCTCGATTGCGACCGGGTGCCGTTGTTTACCCAGTTGCCTGCCGACCTGGCGCCGATCCAGGCTCCTGCATGGCTGATCATGAGCCAGTCGGACTATGAAGCGTTGAGCGACCCGCGTTTTCGTTCACTGCAGCCGGTACTGATCGGCCAGTTCGACAAGAACCCCTACGTACTGCTGCATTTGATCAAACCCGCACAACCTTGATACAGGGCGCGGGATAAGCGGAACCAACCGCTTATCCCGCGCCAGTACATTCAGTAGTTATAAATCCAAGTGTATGTAAGAAACTTCTTTGCCCATTCAACTTCGAAACTTTTAGCGTAGCAACTATCGAGAAACATCCTACGCATCTATACGCTGCTACCGATAACACGCCCTCTTCCCGCCCCCAGCCCTCGACTGTAGACTCGCCTGCCAAGCGAGTTAATTATTTAATACCTTCTAACTATTTTCAGAAGTTCCAAAGGTGCGGTGTAAGGCATTCCTGTTACTTTCGAAAGAAACTCGACGAACGTAGCAGCAAGCCATCAATCAAGACATGCCCCGCTTAAACGAACAGTCGAAATAACAATAAAGACCTTTTAAACAGCATTCAGCGCTGCCGTTTATTTCATTTAGAGGAATGTTTTGTGTCCGACCGTCGATTGCCCGACCCCTCAACCTCTGACGCTGTCGCGCCTTTGTCCCGCGACAGAGTCAATGCGGGTTACATCCCGCTGCCAAAACTGGATCGGCTGATGGAACTGCGTGATGCACTGGTGGTGCTCAAGGGGCCATTGGCCAACAATCCATCGCTGCGGGAAAATGTACAAAACCTGCTGATCAACGAGGAAACCGATGACCGTGTGCTGGGCAAGATCAGCAACCCCATGCCACCGCCAACCCGCCTGATACCGTTTGGCTGACACGTTTTACAGCAAAAATACTGCACTTGACCTGCATTAATATGCATTGGCAGCAGTCTTCATCGATTGGCACACTGCGCAGGTTCCTCCCCCAAATGCAGGAACTTCTTTAAAGGGCTTTTCCGGGAAACCAGGCAAGCCTTTTTTTTCGCCCGCTTTTCACGGATCGTCTGTCAATGCTCGCTCGCTGGTTACCCGCTGCCATCAATACCCGCCCTGCCGAATGGAGTCGTGCCGCCATCGGCATGGCCCTGGGCACACTGTTCAGCGTCTGGGTGTGCGCCCAGGTGTTCGGCACCGAGGTGGCCCTGCACCTGATAGGCCCGCTGGGAGCCTCGGCGGTGCTGCTGTTTGCCGTATCCTCCGGCGCGCTGGCCCAGCCCTGGTCGATCATCGGCAGCTACCTGTGTGCCGGGATCGTTGCGCTGCTGGTGGCCCGGGTATTGGGCCGAACGCTTGGCAGCGCATGCCTGGCTGCCGGGATGACCGTGATCCTGATCTGCTGGCTGCGCTGCCTGCATCCACCGGCGGGCGGCCTGGCCATGAGCCTGGTGCTGGCTGACCCCGCCTCGATTGCCATGGGCTGGCACGAACTTGCCGCAGTCATGCTGGGAGCCACGGCCTTGTTGGCCTGCGCGCTGGCCTACAACAACGCCACGCGCACGCGTTACCCCAAGGGCACCCGCGAACCGGCTGCGCCGATCTTTATGCCAATCGCCACCGAAAACCCCGGGATCAGCGCCGAGGACCTCAAGCAGGCCCTCGCCGAGCGCGAGCAGTTCTTGGACGTTACCCCGCAGGAGCTGGAGGAGCTGATCCAGGCCAGCGAGCGATATGCCCGGCGGCGCACCATCGGCGCGGTTTTCCAGCACCAGGGCCAGCCTCCTCCATAAGGCAAAAATGCAAAAACGACCTGCATGATTCCGACTTGTACTGGGCAAATTTGCACTGGTACGATCGCGAGATGGTTCGCCCGCGAACATCTTGATAAAGAACAATAAAAGCAGGGAGTTAGAGATGACTGCTCAGGTTTCATCCGAGGCAAGCAGCGCCGGGATTGTGCAAGACGAGGTCCTGGCGCACGTACGCAACCATATTGGCCACCTGACCCTCAATCGCCCCGCAGGCCTTAACGCCCTCACCCTGGACATGGTCCGCAGCCTCAGCCGGCATTTGCAGGCGTGGGCGGAGGATCCCCAGGTGCATGCCGTGGTGTTGCGCGGTGCCGGTGAAAAAGCCTTCTGCGCCGGCGGCGACATTCGCTCGCTGTACGACAGCTTCAAGAGCGGCGACACCCTCCACGAAGACTTCTTCGTCGAGGAATACGCCCTCGACCTCGCCATTCACAACTATCGCAAACCGGTCCTGGCACTGATGGACGGCTTCGTCCTTGGCGGTGGCATGGGCCTGGTGCAAGGCGCCGACCTGCGGGTGGTCACCGACCGCAGCCGCCTGGCAATGCCCGAGGTGGCCATCGGGTATTTCCCTGACGTGGGCGGCAGCTATTTCCTGCCGCGCATTCCCGGGGAACTGGGGATCTACCTCGGGGTGACCGGCGTGCAGATTCGTGCCGCCGACGCCCTGTATTGCGGCCTGGCGGACTGGTACCTCGACAGCGCCCGGCTCGCCGACCTCGACCAGCGCCTGGACCGCCTGGAATGGCACGATTCTCCCCTCAAGGACCTGCAAGGCCTGCTGGCCAGCCTCGCGGTGCAACAATTGCCCGACGCCCCTCTGGCGGCGCTACGCCCAGCCATCGATCACTTCTTTGCCTTGCCGGACGTGCCGAGCATCGTTGAGCAATTGCAGCAAGTCACCGTCGCCGACAGCCATGACTGGGCATTGACCACCGCCAGCCTGATGCAGACGCGCTCCCCCCTGGCCATGGCCGTGACCCTGCAGATGCTGCGTCGCGGGCGCCACCTGCCGCTGGAGCAGTGCTTTGCCCTGGAACTGCACCTGGACCGCCAATGGTTTGCCCGTGGCGACCTGATCGAAGGCGTCCGCGCCCTGCTGATCGACAAGGACAAAACCCCTCGCTGGAACCCTCCAACCCTGCAGGCGTTGGAGGCTGATCATGTCGAAAGCTTCTTCCGCGACTTCGACAAGAACGGGAACTAAATCATGCAAGATATTGAATTTACAGAAGAACAAGTGATGATCCGCGACATGGCGCGGGACTTTGCCCGTGGCGAAATCGCCCCCCACGCCCAGGCTTGGGAAAAGGCCGGCTGGATCGACGATGCCCTGGTCGCCAAGATGGGCGAGTTGGGTTTGCTGGGCATGGTGGTGCCTGAAGAATGGGGCGGCACCTACGTCGACTACGTGGCCTACGCCCTGGCAGTGGAAGAGATTTCCGCTGGCGACGGCGCTACCGGCGCACTGATGAGTATCCATAATTCAGTGGGTTGCGGGCCAATCCTCAACTACGGCTCACAAGCACAAAAGGAAACCTGGCTGGCGGAACTGGCCAGCGGCCAGGCCATCGGTTGCTTCTGCCTTACCGAACCCCAGGCCGGTTCCGAAGCGCACAACCTGCGCACCCGTGCCGAACTGCGGGACGGCCAGTGGGTGATCAACGGCGCCAAGCAGTTTGTCAGCAACGGCAAGCGCGCCAAGCTGGCGATCGTATTTGCAGTGACCGACCCGGAGCTGGGCAAGAAAGGCATCTCGGCGTTCCTGGTGCCGACCAACACCCCGGGCTTCGCGGTGGACCGTACCGAACACAAGATGGGCATTCGTGCCTCCGACACCTGTGCCGTCACCCTCAACCAGTGCACCGTACCGGAAGCCAACCTGCTGGGTGAACGCGGCAAGGGCCTGGCCATCGCCCTGTCCAACCTCGAAGGCGGACGCATCGGGATTGCCGCCCAGGCGCTGGGTATCGCCCGTGCCGCCTTTGAGGCCGCGCTGGCCTATGCCCGTGACCGGGTGCAGTTCGACAAGGCGATCATCGAGCACCAGAGCGTGGCCAACTTGCTGGCCGACATGCAAACCCGGCTGAATGCGGCGCGCCTGCTGATCCTGCATGCTGCCCGATTGCGCAGTGCGGGCAAGCCATGCCTGTCGGAGGCCTCCCAGGCCAAGCTGTTTGCCTCGGAAATGGCCGAGAAGGTGTGCTCTTCAGCCATGCAGATTCATGGGGGTTATGGCTATCTGGAGGACTACCCGGTGGAGCGTTACTACCGGGATGCGCGGATTACCCAGATTTACGAGGGCACCAGCGAGATTCAGCGGATGGTGATTGCCAGAGAATTGAAAAACTACCAGCTGTAACAGGTATTTCGCATAACCCATGTGGGAGCGGGCTTGCTCGCGAAGGCGGTGGATCAGTCGATACATCGGGTGACTGTAATACCGCCTTCGCGAGCAAGCCCGCTCCCACATTTTTTGATCTTCAGCGTTTCAGGACAGTGTTTACTTGTCCTTGAACTCCGGCGCACGCTTGGCCACAAACGCCGCCATGCCTTCCTTCTGATCCAGCGTGGCAAACGCCGCGTGGAACACCCGGCGCTCAAAGCGCACGCCTTCGGACAGGCTCACTTCAAATGCGCGGTTCACGCTTTCCTTGACCATCATGCTGATGGGCACCGACTTGCCGGCGATCAGGGTCGCGACCTTCAGTGCTTCGTCCAACAGCTCATCCGCCGGCACTATGCGCGCGACGATCCCGCAGCGCTCGGCTTCCACCGCATCGATAAAGCGCCCGGTCAGGCACATTTCCATGGCTTTGGCCTTGCCCACGGCGCGGGTCAGGCGCTGGGTGCCGCCCATGCCCGGCAGCACGCCGAGGTTGATTTCCGGCTGGCCAAACCTGGCGTTGTCACCCGCCAGGATGAAGTCGCACATCAAGGCCAGTTCACAGCCGCCACCCAGGGCAAACCCGTTGACCGCCGCGATGATCGGCTTGCGGCGGTTGGCCACGCGGTCGCTGTCGCTGAACAGGTCGTCGAGGTAGATCTGCGGGTAGGTCAGCTCGGCCATTTCCTTGATGTCGGCACCGGCGGCAAAGGCTTTTTTCGAGCCGGTGAGCACGATGCAGCCGATTTCCGGGTTGGCTTCCAGGCTGTCCAGCGCCTGGTTCAGCTCGCTGACCAGTTGCGCGTTCAGGGCGTTCAGCGCTTGCGGGCGATTGAGGGTGATCAGCCCGACCCGGCCCTGCACGTCCAGCGAAATGCTTTCGTAACTCATAGAGACTCCTCAGAGATTGCGTGAAATGACCATGCGTTGAATATCGCTGGTGCCTTCGTAAATCTGGCAGACCCGCACATCGCGGTAGATCCGCTCCAGGGGAAAGTCGCTCAGGTAACCGTAACCGCCGAGGGTTTGCAAGGCTGCCGAGCAGACCTTTTCGGCCATTTCCGAAGCAAACAGCTTGGCCATGGACGCTTCCACCAGCGCCGGCTTGCCGCTGTCACGCAGGGCGGCGGCGTAATGCACCATCTGCCGCGCCACGGCGATTTGCGTCGCCATGTCCGCCAGGCGGAAGGCCACGGCCTGGTGCTCGATGATCGGCTTGCCAAAGCTTTCCCGCTCGCGGGCGTAGTCCCGGGCCGCTTCAAATGCCGCCCGCGCCATGCCTACCGCTTGCGAAGCAATGCCGACACGCCCGCCTTCGAGGTTGGCCAGGGCGATCCGGTAGCCTTCGCCCTCCTCGCCCAAACGATTGGCCACCGGCACCTTCACATCCTCAAACAGGATCTGGCAGGTGTCGGAAGCATGCTGGCCGAGCTTGTCCTCGACCCGCGCGACGCTGTAGCCCGGCGAGTCGGTGGGCACGATAAAGGCGCTGATGCCGCGTTTGCCGGCAGCCGGATCGGTGACTGCAAACACAATCACGATCCCGGCGTTTTGCCCGGAGGTGATGAACTGCTTGCAGCCATTCAAGACGTAGTGATCGCCCTCCAGCCGGGCACGGGTTTTCAGGCCGCTGGCGTCGGAACCGGCCTGGGGCTCGGTCAAGGCAAACGCACCGAGCATCGCACCACTGGCCAGGGGCTTGAGGAACTGCTCGCGCTGTTGATCATTGCCGAACTTGAGGATCGGCACGCAGCCCACGGAGTTGTGCACGCTCATGATGGTCGAGCAGGCGCCGTCACCGGCAGCGATCTCTTCCAGGGCCATGGCGTAGGCCAGGTAGCCGGTATCACAGCCGCCCCATTGCTCCGGGACCAGCATGCCGAAAAAGCCCAGCTCGGCCATTTCACCAATGGCTTCCTTGGGAAAGCGATGCTCGCGGTCCCACTCGGCAGCGAACGGTTTAAGGCGTTCCTGGGCAAATTGCCGGGCGGCTTCGCTGATTTGCAGTTGTTCGTCATTCGGCAGCATAGGTGTTCCTTAGTACAGGCATTCAACGGCCATGGCCGTGGCTTCACCGCCGCCGATGCAGATCGCTGCAACGCCGCGCTTGAGGCCTTTCTGGCGAAGGGCCGAAAGCAGGGTCACCAGGATCCGCGCGCCGGACGCGCCAATCGGATGGCCCAGGGCACAGGCACCGCCGTGGATGTTGACCTTGCTGTGGGGAATCTCCAGCTTGCTCATGGTCACCAGGCTGACCACGGCAAAGGCTTCGTTGATTTCAAACAGGTCGACTTCGTCGAGGTTCCAGCCGGTCTTGCTCATCAGCTTGCGGATCGCCCCCACCGGCGCTACCGGGAACAGGCCAGGCTCATCGGCAAACGCCGCGTGGCCATGGATCACCGCCAGAGGCTTGAGCCCGCGCTTGTGCGCTTCGGACTGGCGCATCAGCAGCAGCGCCGCCGCACCGTCGGAAATCGAACTGGAGTTGGCTGCCGTCACCGTGCCGCCTTCACGGAAGGCCGGCTTCAGGGTGGCGATCTTGTCCAGCTTGGCTTTCGGCGGCTGTTCGTCGTGGATGATGGTTTTCTGTTCCTTGCCCACGGTGACCTGCACCGGGACGATTTCGGCGATGAAGTTGCCGTCGGTGATCGCCTGTTGCGCACGGGTCAGGGACGCAATCGCGAACGCGTCCTGGGCCTCGCGGGAAAAGCCGTTGTGCTCGGCGCAGTCCTCGGCAAAGGTGCCCATCAGGCGGCCCTTGTCGTAGGCGTCTTCAAGGCCGTCGAGGAACATGTGGTCGAGCACCCGGCCGTGGCCCATGCGATAGCCGCTGCGGGCACGGTCCAGCAGGTACGGCGCGTTGGACATGCTCTCCATGCCACCGGCGATGGCCACCTCCACGCTGCCTGCCAGCAACGCGTCATGGGCCAGGATCGTGGCTTCCATGCCCGAGCCGCACATCTTGTTGAGGGTGGTGCAGCGCGTGGACTTGTCCAGGCCAGCACCCAGCGCCGCCTGGCGTGCCGGCGCCTGGCCGAGGCCGGCGGGCAGCACGCAGCCGAACAGCACTTCATCCACGGCATCGGAAGCGATACCGGCGCGTTCGACCGCTGCACGAATCGCCGCAGCGCCCAGTTGCGGAGCGGTGAGGCCTTTGAGATCGCCCTGGAACCCGCCCATCGGGGTGCGTACCGCGCTGACAATAACGATTGGATCAGTCATGAAAAATCTCCTTATTTGGCTGCCATGCGCAAGGCCCCGTCGAGACGGATCACCTCGCCGTTGAGCATGCTGTTTTCAATGATATGCCGCACCAGCGCGGCGTACTCGCCCGGCTTGCCCAGGCGCGGCGGGAATGGCACGCCGGCGGCGAGGGATTCGCGCACTTGCGGCGTCATGCCCACCATCATCGGAGTTTCGAAAATACCGGGGGCGATGGTCATCACCCGAATCCCGTAGCGCGCCAGTTCGCGGGCCGCCGGCAGGGTCAGGCTGGCAATCGCGCCCTTGGAAGCGGCATAGGCCGCCTGGCCGATCTGGCCGTCAAACGCTGCCACTGAAGCGGTATTGATGATCACACCGCGCTCGCCATCGGCATTCGCCTCGGTTTCAGCGATAGCCGCTGCAGCCAGGCGCAGCAGGTTGAAACTGCCGATCAGGTTGACGTTGATCACCTGGGCGAAGTTGGCCAGCACGTGCGGGCCATTTTTGCCGAGGATTTTCTCGCCCCGCACCACACCGGCACAGTTGACCAACCCATGCAAACCGCCAAAGGCGGCGACGGTGGCCTGTACCGCCGCTTCGGCAGCGGCTTCCTGGCTGATATCGGCGACCGCGCTGCGGGCCTGCGCGCCGAGCTTTTGCGCCTGGGCGGCCACTGCGTCGGCGTTCAGGTCCACCAGCATCACCTTGGCACCGGCCGCCACGAGCATCTCGGCGGTTGCCGCGCCGAGGCCTGAAGCGCCACCGCTGACCAGAAAAACCTTGTTCTCAATCTGCATCATTGTTTCCTTGAAGAATGGGTCACGCCGTGGCCGCCTGGGCCTTGGCAATTTCCTGATTACGCAAAATGAAGCGTTGCAGCTTGCCGCTCGGGGTCTTGGGCAGCTCGCTGACAAATTCGATTTCCCGCGGGTACGAGTGAGCGGCCAGGCGCTTGCGCACGTGCTGGCGCAGCTCTTCGGCCAGGGCCGGCTCGGCGCGGTACTGCTCGCTGAGCACCACAAACGCCTTGACGATCTCGGTGCGTTCCGGACATGGCTTGCCCACTACGGCGGCCTCCACCACGGCCGGATGCTCGATCAAGGCGCTCTCTACGTCGAACGGCCCCACGCGATAGCCGGAAGTGGTAATCACATCGTCGCTGCGCCCGACAAAGCTGATGCTGCCATCGGGGTTCAGCTCCACCGTATCGCCGCTGAGGTAGTACTTGCCGACGAAGGCCTTGGTCTTGACGCCGTCATAACCGGCAAACCAGCACATCGGCGATTGCTCGCGGTCGATGGCGAGGATGCCCGGTTGGCCGGCGGGCAACTCCTGATGGTTGTCGTCCAGCACCACAATGCGATGGCCCGGCGAGGCAAAGCCCGCGGAGCCGACGTGCACCGGATGCTCCAGGCCATGGTGATTGCACAGCACCATGCCCAACTCGGTCTGGCCGTAGTGGTCGTGGATGGTCACGCCGAGGTTATCGGCGAACCAGCGGATCACTTCCGGGTTCAATGGCTCGCCGGCGCTGCTGACAATACGCAGCTTGCCCTTGATCGACTTGGCGAACTGCTCACCCCCGGCGATCAGCAGGCGATAGGCCGTGGGAGAACCGGTGAGGTTGGTAATCCCGTATTTGTTGATGACACGGCACGTGCTTTCGAGGGTGAACGGGCCATCGTAGAAGGTGATCGGGTGGCCCATGGACAAGGGGCCGGTCACGCCGAAATAGATGCCGTAGGCCCAGCCCGGGTCGGCGACGTTCCAGAATGCGTCTTCGGGGCGCAGGTCGACGGCGTCGCGGGTGTAGCTCTGGAACGCAACGATTGCCTTGAGCGGCACGGCGAGGGCTTTCGACGGGCCGGTGGTGCCTGAGGTGAACATCAGCAGGAACGGGTCGTCGGCGCCCAGCAATACGGGTTCGCAGAGGTTGGAATAGTTGGGCAGCTCGGCCCAGAAGCTGAAATCGCCGCGCGCGATGCCTTCGCCGTTGGGGCCGGCGACGGTGACGATGGTCGGGCAGTCGGCCACTTCCGTCAGTTTGGGACGGTTTACTGCATCGGTCACCACCAGCGCGGCGCCGGAGCTGTTCAGGCGGTGTTCGATGGCCTTGGGGCCGAAGGCGGTGAACAGCGGCTGATAGACCGCGCCGATGCGCCAGGTGGCGAGGACGACCACCAGCAGCTCGGCGGTGCGTGGCAGGAGGCCTGCCACCTTGTCGCCGCGATTGACGCCCTGGGCCAGGAGGAAGTTGGCGAAGCGTGCGGCCTGGTCTTGCAGTTGGGTGAAGGTGACGGTGGCGCTGCGGCCGTCCTTGCCCTCCCAGAACAGTGCGATGCGGCCAGGTAATGCGTGGCGGTCGCAGCATTCGACGCAGGCGTTGAGGGCCTGCAGGTTGCCCGACAAGGCAGCGTCGACGGTGTGTTGGTAGTTGAACTGGGTGGTGGCAGCCGAGTAATCACGCATCGCTTCAAATCCCTGTGTGTTTTTTATTTTCAGGATGGGTACGTAGACCGGTGAAATAGTCGCTCTAGAGCGGTGGGGGGGGCAATGGTCAAAGCTTTCAACTTGGTTGACTGGTTTGGCCAATGGGGGGCGCTGTCTGGTGTGTGTATATCCGTTTTTTGGGTGATAGCTTGTATTGGTTCCGCTCTTACAGCGGCTCACTTTTGAAAAGCGCAAAAGAGTGTTGAAGAGCAAAATCAAAAGCTAAAGCGGGCACGGTCCAAATGTGGGAGCGGGCTTGCTCGCGAAGGTCGTTAACGATGACGCGGGCATTCTGGATGAACGCGGCGCTCTCAGGTTTTTCGCGAGCAAGCCCGCTCCCACAGAAAAGCAGATCTGCTTTCGCTCTGGTCACCGAAAAAACGGATATGTACTCAATCCCGATAGACCCCACCAATCACCCAGTCAGCCCAAGCAATTGGACGCAACGCAAACATGCTTCTAACCTGACAGCCTGCGCCACCCAAGAAGCCCGCCCATGATCGTCCGTCCCAAACCCAACCTGCTCGGCATCCTGTTCTCCCTCAAGGGCTCGATCGCCAAACGCATTGCGCTGCGCAGCCTGCTGGTCACCCTCCTGGCCTCAGTCATCGTGCTGGTAGAAACCCTGCACCCGGCCTATTTCTCCAAGATCAACGCCACACCCTTCACACTGCTGGGGCTGTCACTGTCCATCTTCATGAGTTTTCGCAACAACGCCTGCTACGACCGCTGGTGGGAAGGCCGCAAACAACTGGGCCAGATGATCATCGAGATCCGCTCACTGATCCGCGAAACCCAGGTCCTCAACCCTGCCGAACGCAAACACGTCCTGCGCAGCCTGTGCGGTTTCGCCCATGGCCTGATCGCCCGCCTGCGCCTGGAAGACGAAAGCCAGGCGATCAAACCGTGGGCCAACCCAGAACCCGGCCACCCGAACCTCCCCGACAGCATCCTGCAAGACCTCGGCGCCCGCTGCTCGAACCTCGCCGAACAGGGCCACATCAGCGACTGGCGCTACACCCAACTGGAAACCCGGCTGTACGGCCTGAGCCAGGTCCAGGCCTCCTGCGAGCGGATCAAACACACCCCGCTGCCCTTCCCCTACACCTTGCTGCTGCACCGCACCATCTACCTGTTCTGTATCCTGCTGCCCTTCGCCATGGCCGAGCCGCTGGGCTGGCTGACCCCGGTGTTCACCGCCATCGTCAGCTACACCTTCTTCGGCCTGGACGAAATCGGCGACGACCTCGAAGACCCGTTCGGCTTCGACGAAAACGACCTGCCCTGCAACGCCATCGTGCGCACCCTGGAGCGCGAGATTCTCGCCGCCCTCGGCGAAACCACGCTGCCGCCGGCCCTTGAGCCGATTGAGTTCGTGCTGACGTGATGCGGGTTTGACACTCGCGATAACCTGACCGAAGCTGATGGCTTTGCACTAGCTGCCCAGCTTTCGGACGCCTGCATGTCAAAGTCACGCCGTTATTCCATCGTCGGCCTGTGCGCCCTGTTGTTTATTGTGCTGATCACCTGGTATTTCACCCGCACCACGCCGGTGGTGGTGCCCCCGGCCATCGCCCATGGTTACGCCAAGGCCTTGAAACAGGCGCACAACGGTGAACCCGGCGCTGCCCGGGTGCTGTATCAACAGTTGGGCCGCCCGGACCTCTCCGATGTGCGCCGCGCCGCCCTGCATGCCGAACTGCCCAACTACCCCAGCCCCCAGGCCCTCAAGCTGGCGGACAAGGATCTGGCCAACGACGCGCCAATGGTGCGCGAGGCGGCGATTCACAGCATTGTCGGCCTGGTGCCCAGCGGCCAGCGCACGCTGTTGCTCGGGCCACTGCTGGATGACCCCGAGCAAAGCGTCAGGTTTGCCGCGGCCAATGCCTTGCTCGGGCTGTCCCCGGATACCCTGGGCCTGTACTTCGGCCCGTTGCAGCAAGTGCTCGACGAATACGTAAAGCTGCTCAAGGGCCAACCCGAAAGCCCCGAAGGCTGGATCCAGCTGGCACGCCTGTACATTCACAGCGCGCTGCTGCCCGACGCACAAAACGCCCTGGAGCAGGCGATGCGCCTGCAACCGGACAACCTGCAAGCCGTGGTCGCGCAAATTGAACTGCTGGACAAGCAGGGCAAGGTCGACGAGTCCCGCCAACTCCTGGCCAAACAGTTGCAGGCCCACCCCGATTCGGCCTACCTGCAACATGCCCTGGGCATGTGGCTGCTGCACCATGGCGAGCGCGCCTTTGCCCTGCTCAGCCTGTCCCGGGCGGTGGAGCTCGAACCGAACAATCAGGATTACCGCTACGACCTGGCCACCACCCTGCACGCCCAGCAGGAACTGGAGGCCGCCCAGCGCCAGCTGGAAGAAATCATCCAGCGCAACCCGGCCAATCGCAAAGCCAGGGTGCTGCTGGTCAATTACTGGAAGGAAACCGGCCAGTTGCAGAATGTGCAGGTGCTGCTGGCACAGCTTGAACAGCAGAATCCGGATGACCCGGCGCTGCAACAGGGCCTGTAAAAGCGGTATTTGATACAAAACGTTGAACCGCCACACGGCGCCAAGGTCAAGTAAATATGGCGCGCCCCAGACGGCGCTGCCGACTACTTATTTGTGACCCGAGGGCACTTCTTGTCTACATCCAAAGAGCTGTTCACAGCAAAGGCGGCCACCGGTATTGAAGGTCTGGACGACATTCTTGCCGGAGGGCTTTCCCGTAGCCATTTGTTCCTGCTGGAAGGTGAACCCGGCACCGGTAAAACCACCGTGGCCCTGCATTTCCTCCAGGCCGGCGCAAAAAACGGCGAACGATCGCTGTACATCACCCTGTCGGAAACCGAGCGCGAGTTGCGCCAGGGTGCCAAGTCCCATGGTTGGGACCTGGACGAACACATTCACATCTTTGAACTGACTCCCCCCGAAAGCCTGCTCAATGCCGAGCACCAGCAAAGCCTCCTGTATTCCTCGGACCTTGAGCTGGGCGAAGCCACCCGGCAGATCTTCGAAGTGGTGGAACGGGTCAAACCTACCCGCGTCGTGATCGACAGCCTTTCGGAAATCCGCCTGCTGGCGCAAAGCTCCCTGCGCTATCGCCGGCAGATCCTGGCGATCAAGCACTACTTCGTGCGCTACGACGCCACCGTGCTGCTGCTGGACGACCTGACCACCGAGTCCCTCGACAAGACCGTACACAGCGTGGCCCACGGTGTGATTCGCCTGGAAGAACTGACCCCCAACTACGGCGCCGAGCGCCGCCGCGTGCGGATCGTGAAGTACCGTGGCCAGAAGTACCGTGGCGGTTTTCACGACTTCACCATCATGGAAGACGGCGTACATGTGTTCCCGCGCCTGGTGGCAGCCGAGCACCGTGGCGGCTACAACCGCCAGACCCTTACCAGCGGCATCCGCGAGATGGACGCCCTGTTGGGCGGCGGGATCGAGACAGGTTCCAGCACCTTGATCCTGGGCCCGGCCGGTACCGGCAAATCGCTGATCTCGATGATCTTTGCCGCGGCAGCCGTCTCCCGGGGCGAAAAAGCCGCGCTGTTCATTTTTGACGAAGAGCTGGGCCTGCTGTTCGAGCGCATGAAGAACATGGGCATCGACCTGGAGGCCCTGCAAGCCACCGGCAACCTGCTGATCGAACAGGTAGACGCCGCCGAGTTGTCCCCCGGCGAGTTCTCCCATCGGGTGCGCCGCTGTGTGGACGAACGCGGGATCAAGACCGTGGTGATCGACAGCGTCAATGGCTATCAGGCCGCGATGCCGGAAGAGAACGCGTTGATCCTGCACATGCACGAACTGCTGCTGTACCTCAACCGCCGTGGCGCCGCGACCTTCATGACCGTCGCCCAGCACGGGCTGGTGGGCGACATGCAGGCGCCGGTGGACATTACCTATCTGGCCGACACCGTGATCCTGCTGCGTTACTTCGAAGCGCTGGGCAAGGTGCGGCGCGCTATTTCGATCATCAAGAAACGCACCGGCAGCCACGAATCGACCATTCGCGAATACCGCATCGGCAGTCGTGGCATGACCATCGGCGAACCGCTTGATGCGTTCCAGGGTGTATTGCGCGGCGTACCGACCTACATGGGCACCGACAACCCGCTGCTCAAGGATGAAAGTTCATGAGTGGCCTGCCGGCCATTTTCGAACGGGCGATCATTCTGGCGCCCCTGGGTCGCGACAGCTCCCTGGCGTTGATGATGCTCAATGAGGCTGGTTTCAACGGCATCATCGCCAGCCATTTGCAGATGCTCTGCGAGGAGCTGGAGCACGGTGCCGGCTTGCTGGTCATTGCTGCCGAAGCCCTGCGCGGTATCGACCTGGAACCGCTGCTCACGCACCTGCATCAACAACCGGCGTGGTCAGACCTGCCGATTGTGCTGATGACGCACCACGGCGGCAGCGAACAGAATGGCTCGTCGCACCTGAGCACCTTGCTGGGCAACGTGACGTTCCTGGAGCGTCCGTTCCACCCGATCACCCTGATCAGCCTCGTGACCACGGCGCTGCGCGGACGTCGTCGGCAATACGAGGCCCGCGACCGGCTGATCGACCTGAGCCAGAGCGAGCAGCGCCTGCAAAGCACCCTGGAAACCCTTGAGCAACAGGTGGAAGAACGTACGGCGCAGTTGCGCAATAACGAAGAAGCGTTGCGCCAGTCACAGAAAATGGAAGCCGTCGGCCAATTGACCGGCGGCATCGCCCATGACTTCAACAACATGCTGACCGGCATCATCGGCAGCCTGGAACTGCTGCGCAGGCGCGTGGCTCGGGGCCGCACCGAAGACCTCGACAGCCTGATCGACCTGGGTGTCACTTCAGCCAACCGCGCGGCCGCCCTGACCCACCGCTTGCTGGCGTTTTCCCGTCGCCAGTCGCTGGATTCAAAACCGGTACAGATCAATCAATTGGTGAGTTCGATGGGTGAGCTGCTGCAACGCAGCCTGAATGAAAGCATTGCCCTGGATATCCGCCTGACCGAGCAACTCTGGACCGCCGAAGCCGACCCCAACCAGCTGGAAAGCGCCCTGCTCAACCTCGCCATCAATGCCCGGGATGCAATGCCCAATGGCGGCAAACTGGTGGTGGAAACCACCAACCGCCACCTCGACAGCGTGTTTACCGCAGCCTACGGCACCCTCACCCCTGGCGACTATGTGGAACTGAGCGTCAGCGACACCGGCTGCGGCATGCCCGAGAGCGTGATCAGCCGTGCATTTGACCCGTTCTTCACCACCAAACCCATCGGCCAGGGCACCGGGCTGGGGTTGTCGATGATCTACGGGTTTGCGCGCCAATCCCACGGGCATGTGTCGATCCACAGTGTGGTGGGCCAAGGCACCACCGTCAGCCTGTTCCTGCCGAGGTATGTCGGCGAGGTCATTGCAGATGAACCGCTCAACCCGGCATTGCTGCCGTTCGCCAATGCCGGCGAGACCGTGCTGATCGTCGAGGACGACCCGGCCGTGCGAGTGCTGGTCAGCGCCGTGCTGAGTGAACTGGGCTATGCCTTCGTCGAAGCCGGTGATGCCGACAGCGCCATGCCGATCATCGAGTCCAGCCAGCGCATTGACCTGCTGATCAGCGACGTTGGCCTGCCCGGCATGAACGGCCGGCAACTGGCGGAGATCGGCCGACAGGTGCGGCCCGAGTTGAAGGTGTTGTTTATTACCGGCTATGCAGAGCATGCGGCTGTACGGGGCGGTTTTCTGGACCCGGGCATGCAGATGATCACCAAGCCGTTCACCTTTGATCTGTTGACGGCAAAGGTGAGGGAGATGATCAAGGCTTGAAGAGGGAGTGTGCTCCCTCTTCTCAAGACGTTAAGCCAACAGCCGCTGGATATGTTCCTGCAACGTATCCAGGTCAAACGGTTTGGCCAGGATCGGCGCATTGCGCGTGATCGGGCTGTTGCAGTCGAGAATCTCCTGCGGGTAACCGCTGATGAAGATCACTTTCAATTCCGGTCGCAGCTTGATCGCAGGCTCGGCGATCTGCACCCCGGAAATGCCGCCAGGCAGGCGGTAGTCGGTCACCATCAGGTCCAGGTGCGGCTTGGTGGCCAGGATTTCAAACGCCTGCTCACCGTCAATCGCCTTCAACACCCGATACCCCAGGCCCGCCAGGTACTCGCCCAACACAAACATAATCGATTCGTCATCTTCGACGATCAGTACAACATCTTGTGCATCTTCACTCATGGGAAGCCTTTGTCCGGTCAATTGCTGCTGATACGACCATGGGGTCACGCAGAGGTTGCGTCGGATTTGCGATTGATTTCATGCCCCGGCCTCCAGGGGCAGGCAGACGCGGAACAGCGCGCCCTCGCCTATCCGGCTTTCCACTTCAATGGTCCCGCCGTGGGCCGCGATAATCTGCTCGGAGATAAACAACCCCAGGCCCAGGCCCGCCACGGCATGGTTGGCCGACACGCGCTCGAACTGTTGGAAAATACGCTTCTGGTTGTCTTCGCTGATGCCGATCCCGTGGTCACGTACTTCTACCCGTGCTTCGCCATGCTCGGCGTACACCCGCACTTCCACCGGGCTCTTGGCCCCGTAGCGCAAGGCGTTGGTCAACAGGTTGGACACCACCTGTTCGATACGGAATTCATCCCAGTTGCCCACCACCGGCCCTTCCTGGACCCAGGCCACCGAAGACTCCGCCGCCGCCACCTGCGGCGCAAAATTTTCCAGCAGGTTGTGCACCAGTTGCGTGAGGTCAAAGCGACCGGGGCGAATTGACAGCTTGCCCGTGCGAATGCGCGACACGTCGAGCATGTCTTCGATCAGGCGAATCAGGCTCTGGATCTGCCGCTCATCGCGGTCGACCATGGCATGCATCTTGTCCAGGGTAAACGCTGCGGCGTTGTCCCGGGCAAGGTGCATCTTGCGCAGCTGGGTTTCCAGGATCAGCCCGTTGAGGGGCGTGCGCACTTCGTGGGCGACGATCGACATGAAGTCATCGCGCATGCGCACGGCCTGCTCCAGTTCGGCCTGGGTGGCCTGCAAGCGCGTGAGCAAGGCTTCCTGCTCGCGCCGGCTTTGCTCCAGGGCTTCAACCTGCTGCTTCATCGCCTTGCTCTGGCGGTACAGGTCAACGAATACGTTGACCTTGCTCTTGACCGCGTGGATATCCAGCGGCTTGTGCAGGAAATCCACGGCGCCGCTTTCGTAGCCCTTGAACGCATAGTTGAGCTCACGGCCGGCAGCGCTGACAAACACGATGGGAATGTTCTTGGTCTTTTCGGTGCCGCGCATCAGCTCGGCCAGCTCGAAGCCGTTCATGCCCGGCATCTGCACGTCGAGAATGGCCATGGCGAACTCGTGCTCCAGCAGCAGCGACAAGGCCTCGTCGGCGCTCAATGCCTTATAGACCTGGCGGTCCTCGCGCTTGATCAGCGCTTCAAGGGCCAGCAGGTTTTCCGGCAGATCGTCGACGATCAGCAGTTTGGCCTGGACAGTACTTAACATGGGGAGGATTCCAGGGAAGCCAGCAAGGTGCCGATGCGGCTCAAGGTGAGGATATGGTCAGGTTCATGCAGCGCCAGGGCGGCCCGGGGCATCACGGCGACGCGCGCCTCCAAAGGGTCCTGCACCACCGTGGTACCGCCGCTCTGCTTGACGTGGGCCAGGCCCCGGGCGCCGTCCTGGTTGGCCCCCGTCAGCAAAATCGCCAGCAAGCCCTTGCCGTAGACATCGGCGGCTGAATCAAACAGGTAGTCGATTGCCGGGCGGGAATGGTGCACGCGGTCCTCCTGGCTCAGTGACAGGCTGCGGTCGTGCTCCACCGACAGGTGATAACCGGGGCCGGCAAAATACAGGGTACCGGGCTGGATCACTTCCTTGTCCCGCGCTTCCACCACCTTCATCGATACGCGACGGTCAAACACTTCCGCCAACTGGCTGCGGCGCTCGTCGGGCAAATGCAGCACGGTAATGATCGGCAGGCCGAAGCTCGCCGGCAGCTCGCCAAAAATGCTCAGCAATGCCTCGACACCGCCTGCGGAAGCGCCGATCACAATGGCCTCGATCCCGGATACCGGGCTGGCAGTAGCTTCATTCATAATTTTCGGTAGATCCGTTCTTGCTTGACCAGGGGTTCGAACTGTTTGCTGTAGGCGGAAAAATCCAGGGTTTCCTTGCTGCCCAGCACCAGGAAGCCGCGGTGACACAGCGACTCATGGAACAGTCCAAACGCCCGATCCTGCAACTTTTTATTGAAGTAAATCAATACGTTGCGACAGGAAATTAATTGAGTTTCGGAAAACACGCTATCGGTGGCCAGGCTGTGATCGGCAAACGTCACGTTCTCCCGCAGGGTCTTGTCGAAGATCGCATGATCGTAAGCCGCCGTGTAGTAATCGGCAAACGAACGCTGGCCACCGGCCTGCTGGTAGTTGTGGGTATAGGCGCGGATGTTCTCGAGGGAAAAGATCCCCTGCTTGGCTTTTTCCAGGGACCGGGGGTTGATGTCGGTGGCGTAGATGATGGTGCGTTCCAGCAGGCCTTCCTCACGCAACAGGATGGCCATGGAATACACCTCCTCCCCGGTACTGCAGCCCGCGATCCAGATCTTGATCGACGGGTAGGTCTTGAGCAGCGGCACCACTTCCTTGCGAATCGCCAGGAAGTGCGAGGGGTCGCGAAACATTTCGCTGACCGGAATCGTCAGGAACTGCAGCAACTGCATGAACGCCGTCGGGTCATGCAGCACCCGTTCCTGCAAGGCCGAGATGGTGGCGCAGTCGAACTGACGCAACGCATGAGCCACGCGGCGTTTGACCGAAGCGCCGGAGTAGTCGCGAAAGTCGTAGCTGTACTTGAGGTAAATCGCCTCAATCAACAAGCGCAGTTCGATGTCAGTGCTTCGTTCCAATTAAATCCGTTCCATCTTGGGTAGCCACACGCGAATCAATGAAAACAACCGGTCCAGGTCGATGGGCTTGGCCAGGTAATCGTTGGAGCCTGCCGCCAGGCAGCGCTCCTGATCGTCCTTCATGGCCTTGGCCGTCACCGCGATGATCGGCAGCTTGCGCCAGCGCGGGTCCTGGCGGATCAAGGCGGTGGCCTCGTACCCGTCCATCTCCGGCATCATCACGTCCATCAGTACCAGGTCGATGTCATCGACTTCATTGAGTTTCTCGATCGCCTCGCGGCCATTACGGCCGATCACGACAATCGCGCCCTTGTGCTCCAGGGCACTGGTCAGGGCGAAGATATTGCGTACATCGTCATCCACCAGCAGGATCTTGCGGCCCTCGAACACCTTGTCGCGGCTGCGGGCAGTCCTGAGCATTGTCTGGCGTTCATGGGACAACTGCGATTCGACTTTGTGCAGAAAGAGTGTCACCTCGTCCAGCAGGCGCTCGGGGGAACGCGCGCCCTTGATGATGATCGAGCGCGAATACTTGCGCAGTTCGGCCTCTTCATCGCGGGTCAGGTTGCGCCCGGTGTAGACGATCACCGGCGGGAACGAGCAGATGTCCTCGATGGACATGCGCTTGAGCAGCTCGTTGCCGAGCATGTCCGGCAGCTTGAGATCGATGATCATGCAGTCGTAGATGTGGGTGCGCAGCAGGTCCAGGGCCTCCTGGGCGAAGCCTACGGCGGTGATCTCGATATCATCGTCGCCGATCAGGCGGGCAATGCTGTCTCGCTGAAGGTCATCGTCTTCCACCAGCAGCACACGCTTGACCTTCTGCGTCAGCTTGGCTTCCAGGCGGGCGAACACATCCTTGAGCTCTTCGCGGGTGGTCGGCTTGACTGCATAGCCCACGGCGCCCATGTGCATGGCGGCTTCGACGCGGTCCTCCACGGAAATCACGTGCACCGGGATATGGCGGGTCCCGGCATGTTCCTTGAGACGTTGCAGCACGGTCAGGCCGGAATGGTCCGGCAGGCGCATGTCCAGCAGGATCGCGTCGGGAATGTACTGTTCCGCCAGGGCGTAGCCTTCGTCTGCGCCATGGGCCACCAGGCAGTGGTAACCCAGTTCATGGGCGAGGTCGAAGAGGATGCGGGCAAAGTTGGGCTCATCTTCCACCACCAGGATGCAACGCGTGGCGAACGGAGCCTTGTCGCGGTCATCGATAAAGCGCGGGATCTGCGCTTCGTGGGCGATCGGCATCGGCGACACCTTGATCGGCGCCGGTGCAGGCACAGGGACTACCGCGCGCGGCTGTTCCAGCGCCGGGGCGTCTTCGTCACGCTCTACATAGTGCTCGGGCACCACCAGGGTAAAGATACTGCCCTGGCCAGGTTCGCTGGTGACGCTGATATAGCCGCCCAGCAGGTTCGCCAGGTCCCGGGAAATCGACAGGCCCAGGCCGGTGCCGCCGTAACGACGGTTGGTGGTGCCATCGGCCTGGCGGAAGGCCTCGAAGATGCTTTCCTGCTGGTCCGGGGCGATGCCAATCCCCGAGTCGCGTACGGTAAAGGCGATGCCCTCCCCCGGTGCCCGGGATACCGACAGGCTGACCTCACCTTTCTCGGTGAACTTGATGGCGTTGGACAGCAGGTTCTTCAGAATCTGCTCCAGGCGCTGGCGGTCGGTGAACAGCATGTGTGGCGAGCCTTCCTGCACCTCCACCTGGAACCCGAGCTTGCGGTCGGCCGCCAGCGGCTCGAACATGCCGCGCAGCCCATCCACCAGGCGCGCAACGCTGGTGTTCTCCGGGCGCATTTCCAGCTTACCGGCTTCGACCTTGGAGATATCGAGGATGTCATTGATCAGGTTGAGCAAGTCGTTACCGGCCGAGTAGATCGACTCGGCGAACTTAACCTGTTCGGCGCTGAGGTTTTCCTGGGGGTTCTCCGCCAGCAACTTGGCCAGGATCAACGAGCTGTTCAGCGGCGTGCGCAGCTCGTGGGACATGTTGGCGAGGAATTCGGACTTGTACTTGCTGGAGCGCTGCAACTCGTCGGCACGCTCTTCCAGCTCGATCTGTACGCGGTTGAGCTGGACGTTCTTCTGGTCCATGGCATCGCGCTGCTCGGCCAGGGTCTGGGTCTGTTCGGCCAATTGTTCGTTGGTCTGCTCCAGCTCCGCCTGTTGGGTTTCCAGGTGGGCCTGGGACTCCTTGAGGATGCGCGACTGTTCTTCCAGCTCTTCGTTGGCCGTCTTGAGCTCTTCCTGCTGCACTTGCAGCTCTTCATTGAGCTGCTGGGTTTCGGCCAGCACTTCCTGCAGGCGCTGGCGATAACGCGCGGCTTCGATGGAGGTGCCGATGTTGTCGGCAATCAACTCCAGCAGTTCGACATCACGGTCATCGAGTGCACGCAGGAAACCCAGTTCGATCACCCCGTTGACCCGGCCATCATCGCTGGTCGGTACCACCAGCACGCTGCGGGTCGCACCTTCGCCGAGGCCGGAACTGACCTTGAAGTAATCCACCGGCACATCGTCCAGGCGAATCAGGCGGTCCTGCCGGGCCGATTGGCCGACGATGCCTTCGTCGTTGTAGATCGACTGTTCCTGCTGCTCCTGCTCGCGGGAGAAGCCATAAGTAGCCACGCGTGTGAGGCCGCCGTGCTCTTCACGCACGTACAACGCCGCCACCGCCGAGCCCATGTACTGGGCAAAGAACTGCAAAATGTTGCGCCCCAGCAGGTTCAGCGTCAGTTGGCCAAGGACCTGCTCGGCCAGCTCGGTCTGGCCGTTGCGCAACCAGGCTTGCTGCTCGAGGCGCTTGGCGATCCTCTGCTGCGACATCAGGTTTTCGCTGTAACTGTTTGAAAGTTCTAAAAGATTTTTTCGGCCGACATACGCCAGGAAGCCACTCAGGCCGAGCACAAACACCAGGTACAAGGTGACGCTGATGATCGTGGTGCGGGTAACGTCTTCATTGCGGGTGATGCGGAACTGTTGCTCCATCGCCACCGCCCGGTCGTACTCCTTGCGAATCTCGTCCGTCAGGCTCTTGCCACGCCCGGCTTTCACGGCGGTGCGGTAATCGCCGTTTTGCCGCTGCATGTCAATCATCGACTGGGCGTAGGTGTTCCACGCCTGTTGCAACGATTCCAGACGCTTGAGCCGGTCCACCTGCTCCGGATTGTCCGCCACCAGTGCCTGCAAGTTGCGCAAGTCGGAAATGATCCGCGGCTTGGCCACTTCGTACGGGTCGAGGAAATGCTCGTCACCGGTAATCAGGAAGCCGCGCATGCCGGTTTCCAGGTCCACGGTCAGTTTCGAGGTTTCGTTGAGATTGTTGATTACCCGGTCGGTGTGTTCGACCCACTGGATCACCGACAACAGGTAGGTGATCAGAACGACGAAAAACACCGCGCTGAGCACGCCAACGCCCAACGGCAGTGCCACGTTGCGGCCCAGCAATTTACGGAAGCTTTTCTCATCGACAGACGACGCGGGAGTCATGGGCATGCCTTGGCCAATACGGAAAAACGAGGAGTTTGCCCCAAAGTTGCGCCTGAGCGCTATTTTTCTGCTACCCGTAGCGACATGGATTACATAACCCATTGATAAATAGACGAATGGATGTGTTTTTAACACTCGGCAATTGACTTTCCTTCTTACATGGGAACCGAAGTGAGCCTGGAACGTTGTGTGTGGGCCGCCCCACCCAAAGGGGTGCCGTGGGGAACAGGGAACCTCCTCGGAAAAGGCGCGTATCTCCTAATAAAACAGGTACCCACCGATGCAAAATGTCAGCAACCTCTCCGTGCAACAGCCTGCGCCCCAATTCTTTTCCTCCCCTGCTTCCGGGGCATCGTCCCTGAGCCCCCAGCCAGCCACGCCCCCTGCCGTTGCAGCAGCGCCAGCATCAGCCGCCAGCCGCTCCGATGTGCTGAAACAGCCCATGGCCGACCGGCAGAACTGGCAGAACCTGCTGGACGCCATCAACCTCGCAGCCCCGGCCCTGCAAGACTACGACACCGCCGCCTATGTACAGTCCGTCCTGAAGCTCACACAAATGGCCATTCATCCGGACTCGTCCCATCACAACACCCTGGACATGGGGACCAGGGTCAACCAAAGCCTGGAGGCATTCCTGAATGCCAACGGGGTGCCTCTGCCAACCTCCAAGGCCGAGTTGCTCAAGCTGAAACTGGAAGCGACCGTCAGGATCGCCGCCCACCCTTTCGGTGACCTGGGCGGTGCCCTGTCCTGGCCCGCACCGCTGGACCAGAACCAGCAAACTCAGTTGCGCCTGCTTGCGATGAACCACGCCCACCACCTCGGCGATCAGCCGCAAGTCACGCAGACAAAGAGCGTCCTGGACTTTCTCGCGTACCAGAATCCCATTCCTGTGGCCGCCTTGAACGACCCGGCGAAGATCCTCGAGTTTCTTTTAAGCTCGCCCGAAGGCCAACTGATGGGCCAGGCCCTGCAGCGCGGGCTCAATGGTATCGAGACCAAGAACAGCCATTACGACTACCTGCTGGCCGCCATCAGTGCACAGATGGATCCCGAGTCAGTCCAGGCGCCTCAACGGAACAAACTGGCCGGTTTCGACGTG
The DNA here is from genome assembly GCF_013385765.1 of Pseudomonas sp. C8002. Classification (NCBI taxonomy): domain Bacteria; kingdom Pseudomonadati; phylum Pseudomonadota; class Gammaproteobacteria; order Pseudomonadales; family Pseudomonadaceae; genus Pseudomonas; species Pseudomonas sp. C8002. Next base: position 14,208 of record NZ_JACAPJ010000026.1, on the reverse strand, counting down.
GCCAGTGAAGAACATTGGGGCAAGCCGGCCTCTGCCATCGTCAACGGGCTGAGCGCACACCTGTCGAGCGAGGGCAGAACGAGCCCCGAGATGGCCCAGGCGGGTGCTTACGTATTGCTGGCAAGAACAGCCCCGGAGTTCCTGATCAAAGACATCCCGGCCAGCGTGACCTATGGCAGCCCGGCCTGGGTCAACCTGGCGGTTGCGGCGGCGTCGATTGAAGCGCAGTCGCCGGGCTCGGTACCGAACATGACTTTCGCCCAAGTGATGCTCAAGGCCGAAAGCGCTGCACTCGCCGAGCCCGCCGTGACCCAAAGCGCACAGAGGGCAGCGCTGATTGATTGGGCCGTGGCCAACGGCGTTATCAGCAAACAACCCGACGATGCCTACAGCCCCGACCAGCTGGAAGCGATACGCGTCGAGTTCACTCAACAGGTGGATGAACGCATGAAGGCCTCCACCCTGCTGGAGACCGATATCCCGAGCCGCAAGGCCATTGCACTGGCCCAGCTCAAAGAGCGATTTGGCGAGGATGTGCCGTTTGAAAAAAAGGCCCTGACGGTGAAGGACACCCGCCAACAACAGTTTGGCGTACCGCTCTACGACCCTAACCGCGCACCTGCGGGCCTGCATTCGTTACTGGACATCGCCATGAGTGGCTTGGGCGATTACACCTGGGAATCCAAGGATCCAGACATCACCCAGGCACTGGAAGGCCAGTCGCTCAAGTTCGACGTAAACGCGACATTTCAAAAGCAGTTTGAAGCGTCGATCAAGTCGTTGAACGACGGGGTTGTCACCACCGTAAAGCACCTGATCGCCAGCCTGCCGCTGGAAGATCGAAAAAACATCGAGCAGGGCAACCTCACTTTTTACCAGCCCTCTGTTTATCAATTGGGCCCAAACCTGGTCACCTCGCTTTTCAAACCGATTAAAAATGAGCTGCTGATACAGGTAGAGGGTGGCACGGAACCTGTTACCTATAGGCTGGACATAAAAAACGGCAGCATCAAAAAAGTAACGCCCCAGGATTTCTCTGCGAGTACCTGGGAACTGGCGATCGAGGAAAACAGAATAAAAAAATTCGACGCTTCAGAGGCCAGTGAGCCCGAGCGCTCAGCCAGTACAGACACGAACCCACTGCCTCCCAACAGCTTTGCCACCGCCCGTACCCAGTACATCGCGGATGCATTTGTCGAAAACCTCGACCTGGGCAACGAGGATGTCGTCAAGCAAGCCAAAGGCGCCACGACGTACGACAAGCAAATGGAAACCGAGTTGAAGGTGACCCATTTCTTCCTCGACCTCATTCCCTTCAAGTCAGCGATTGCCAACTTTACCAAGGGTAATTACCTGGAGGGGGCGATTGACCTCCAGCTGGACCTGCTGGGCTTTGTCAGCCTGGGTTCGTCCAAAGCGGCACAGGCGGGCACAAAAGCCCTCAGTGCAGGCGCCAAGGCGCTGAATGTTGCCAAAAAGATCGGTGTCGCCACCATCGGCGCCTTGAACCCGGTGGGCGGCTTGGGCGATTTGCTTCTGGGAGGCGCAGGACTGATTAACCGGGGCGGCAAGTTTGTAGTCGAAAAAAGCATTAACGGGCTAAACAAACTCAAGGGGGCAGCCGGCAGCTATGACCTGTTGAAAGCCGCCGGCAAGGAACATGGCGTCGCGGCAATCGGCACCATCAAGCTGGCGGATCAAACCGTCGAAGCCTCCGCTGTATTGAACAAGGGCGAATGGTACGCGTACGACGCCCTCAAGAAACAACCCTATGGCCCACCGCTGAAGGGGTTCACGCCACAGACCGTGTCGGTCCAGGACAACGTTGAAAGCTTCTGGGAGTACTTTGTCGGAGGGCCGGCCACCACGGCGCAAAACACACCCTCCAAGCAATTATCCAACTCATTCAAGGCTACGCAGGAACACGCCAGAACAACGAGCCACGATGCGTATATGCGTGGCTATAACAACGGGGTAGTGGATGACATCCCGGGCTACTCGGGCTCCATGGATATCGCAGAGCTCATGGAACTGGCACTTAAGCCGAATCGAAGCCCCGAAGAAATCGGCGCCCTGGCACAGTCAATAGGCAAAAAGCGATCAGAAGTCGGCCTTAAAAACTATGAGTTCTACAAAGCCGAAATTGAGCGCATCCCCGGCATCAAGCTCAGGGGCATGCCCCAGAATTTCTATTTGAGCCAGGTGGACACGGTGACCGGAGGCGAATGTGGCGTGTTAGCCAACGCAATGGCCTACGCCGTGTCCGTTGGAAAACAGGACGAGTACATCGACAAGCTTTTCATTGCGGCGGCGACCAAGGAAACCAACCCAAAATCGGCGAGGTTCATCAAGGACATGAGCGAAGCCCAGGATCACTTCAGAAAGCGACCGCACTCGGCCGAAGTCGTCACGCAAAAGTCCTATCAGGCCATCATCGATGACCTGGCCAACGCGACGACGTCCAAGACACTCATCATCGCCACGCCCGTCCACGCGATGACAGCGGGAGTGATCGTGGAAGGTGGCACGCGAAAATGGTTCTATTTCGACCCCAATTTCGGATTGGTCAATTTTCCGACCGAGGACGCCATGAAGAAAGGAATGAAGGAATCGCTGGCCAACAGTAAGGCGCAGCTTATCCCGGGAGCGTTTGGGACGCCGACAAACCCGGAATATACGGTCAGCACATTCAAGGCAAGCGAGAACCAGAGCCGGGTGCATGGGTTGGTGTACGGATCCCTTTAACCGATAAAACCGGCAGCTTGAGACCATGCCAGGGGCTTGCTGGTTGTTCCAGCAAGCCCCTGGCAAGTGAGTGGCGGTGATACGCGACATTTGTAGCCGTTACCGGCACAATGTTTTGCTTATCTGGGGAACTTGCCGGGACCGACAATACTCAGGATGAAAACGGTCTTCCCATTGCCCAAGACCTGCCCCTTCCACTGTTCGGGAACCTCCACTATGTCAGCCGCCCCCTCCACCATCCTTGTAGTCGAAGACGACGCCATCGTGCGCATGTTGATCGTCGATGTCCTCGAAGAGCTGGAGTACCAAGTGCTTGAAGCGGCCGACGCCGAAGAAGCCTTGAAAATTGTTCAAGACACCGACCAGACCATCGACCTGATGATGACCGACGTCGGCCTGCCGGACATGGACGGCAAGCAACTCGCCCTCAAGGCCCGTGAAATACGCCCCGCCCTGCCCATCCTGTTCGCCAGCGGTTATGCCGAAAATATCGATTCGCCAGCCGACATGCAGGTGATCGGCAAGCCGTTCTCGATTGATCAGTTGCGTGACAAGGTCAAGTCCATACTGCCTTGACTGCCCCCCGATGCCGCCTTTCACAGGCGGCACTTGATCTCGTTGATGTCAACTGATCGATAGATCTTTGCGTTGAACCTCACGTGCCAAAAGACTTCCCGAGCAACTGAGTGCAAACTCTGCCTGACACGCAAAGGTTCAGCTAGTTGCGACTGTACGCGCCCACCGGAGCCTGCTTTTATAACAGCTGAAAACTCGACGACATCCGACTGACTCAGTAAGGACGCAACAACATGATTCGAACACCGACGCGCCTGCTGTTGGCGAGCCTCTCGATTTTCATGAGTACCGGCGCCTGGGCCGATTTCACCGCCACGCCGAGTGAAGCCCGGGCCATCGCCAAGGAAGCCTATCTTTATGGCTTCCCGGTGGTGGAGATGTACAAGACTCTCTACACCCAGGCTGTCGACAAGACCGGGGCGAACTTCAAGGCGCCGTTCAACCACATCGGGAACACCGCGCAGGCGATAACCCCTAAAGATACAGCGATCCCCACCCCCAACCCGGACACGCCCAACTCCTTTGTCTGGCTCGATCTGCGGGCCGAGCCCGTGGTGTTGACCCTGCCCAGGATCGAAGACAACCGCTACTACGCCGTGCAGTTGGTCGACCTCTATACGCAGAACTTCGGCTATCTGGGCACCCGCAGCACCGGTAACAACGGTGGCCACTACATGATTGCCGGCCCGGGCTGGAAAGGCCAGCAGCCAACCGATATCGACCGCGTCGTGTACAGCGAAAGCAACATCGCCTACGCCCTGTACCGCACTCAATTGTTCGATGAAAAGGACTTGGGCAAAGTCAGACAGATCCAGGGCGGCTATAAGGTCCAGACCCTGAGCAGCTACGTGAAGCAGCCCAAACCCATCAAGCCGCCGAAAATTGCCTGGCCCAAGCCTACGCCGAACATGAGCGACAGCGTGCATCTGTTCCGCTATCTGAACTTCATGCTGGCCTACGCAGCACCGCAGGACAGTGAGAAAGACGTGCTCGCGCGTTTTGCCAGGATCGGCGTCGAGGCGGGTAAACCGTTCGACCTCAAGGCCCTGACGGTTGAGCAACGCAAAGCGCTGGATGACGGCATCGCCGACGGCAAAGCCGAGTATGCAGCCTTCAAAAAAGACAAGATCGATACCCATCAAGTATCCAGTGCAGACCTGTTCGGCAATCGCGACCACCTTCAAAACAACTACCTGTACCGCTACGCTGGCGCCAACCTGCACCTGTTTGGCAACTCCGGCGATGAAACGGCCTACCTGCGCTACTCCGTGGACAGCGAGGGCAAACCCGCCAACGGCGCACGCCACAGCTACACCCTGCACTTCGCCAAGGACCAGTTGCCACCGACCGACGCATTCTGGTCACTGACCATGTACAACGCCAAGACCAATCTGCTGACCCCCAACCTGAAGAAGCGCTACGTGCTCACGTCGGGGATGTTGCCCAACTTCAAGCTCGACGCCGATGGCGGCCTGACGCTGTTGGTCGCGCACCACGAGCCACCGAAGGCGGAACAAAGCAACTGGCTGCCAGCACCACCCGGCCCGTTCTATGCCCTATTGCGCATTTACCTGCCCAAGCCTGAAGTGGGTAACGGGCAATGGAAGCAGCCACCGCTCACACCGATCAAATAGCACCCGCTCAAGTCGCGCACCGTTTGAGGCTTAGCCCTTTTTAAGCTTCAAAAACGATTGATGCAGGTCCGACGCCCAGCCGTCGATGACGTTTTTCACGTCATCGGCTTTCATCACCTGGGAGTCGTTTGCCAACGGTTTACCGGTGCCTTTGCGCACGACTTGGGCGACCACCTTGCCACTGGCACCGTCGAGGAATTGGGCTTCGGTGCCCAAGGTGGTTTCCTGGTCACGAATCCCGGCGCCCGTGCTGACCGTGGCGACCACCAGGGCGACAGGAATGTACTCATAGGGCTTGAGACTTTCGGTCTTGCTGCTGACGGCAGTGATCGCCGCGCGCACCACGATCACGCCCGGGCCTGGTCCGTCGGCCAGCGGCAAGGACTTTTCCAGTTCGCGCTTGAGCGCCTGGCTGTAGTAGGTGCTGATGCCCTGCAAGGTGCTTTCAGGGATCTTGGTGCTGGCTTGCGGCTTGGGGTAGAACTGGGTGGGCTCGATGTACACCGCGTTATAGCGGCTCAGACTCAGGTTGGGGTCCACCCAACGCATCACCTGCGCGCCCGATGGCGACTTGGCTTCCTTGAGGTTGCTGTAGTCGGAGAGAAACCCGGAGTATTCGTCCGGCTGCGTCACCTTGCTGGAACACCCCATCACCCCGATCGTGGCAATACACACGGTGCTGATCATTATTCCCAGTTTCATCGCGAGACTCCTTGGCTGACGTTGAGGAAGCGTTGAGCATTAGGTATAGCTGATGCTGGAGCTGCGGCAATGGAGCAAACCCGCTAGGGGCGGCCTGTATTAACAGTCTTTGACAGTTTCCCGACAAAGCTCACAAAGACTCATCGACGGCCCGCCCCTAGCATTCGAGCATCCAAACCACCCCTCGGGTGCTCATCATGTTTCGCACATTGCGCAGTATTCCGCTGCTGGGTTGCCTGCTGGGCAGCCTCGGCTGCCACGGCCAGCCGCCGGCCCCGCCGCCCATTCCCAAGGGCGACTACAGCGCAATCATCCGCTACCTGCAAAAACGCATTCCCAGCGAAATGGCCAGGCAAAACATACCCGGCCTGTCCATCGCCCTGGTCAACGGCCAGGAACTGATCTGGGCCCAGGGCTTTGGCCTGGCCGACAAGGCCCTGGGCAAACCCGTCACCCCCAACACCGCGTTCCGCGCCGGCGCCCTCTCCAAACTGCTGACCGCCACCGCCGCCCTGCAACTGGTGGAGCAACAGCGCCTGGCCCTCGACGCCCCGATCCAGGACACGCTGCGGGAGTTCTACGTACGCTCGCGCTTTCATTCCGACCAGGCTGCCGCCGACCGCGACATCACCCTGCGCCGCCTGCTCAGCCACCAGTCCGGTCTGCCCAGCGAACACCTGCGGGACGTGCGCAACACCTTCGCCATGGGCCAGATGCCGATGCGTATTTCAGGGGTTTGGCTGAGCACGCCACCGGGGACCCAGGTGGCCTATTCCAACCTCGGCTACGCCCTGATCGGCGCCGCCATCGAACGCAGCAGTCGGCAGGATTTCGAAACCCGACTGCAAAGCAGCCTGCTCAAGCCCCTGGAGATGAACCAGTCGAGCTTCGTCGGCACCGGCGCGCAACCGGGCTTTCGCGCCAGGGGTTATGCAGACGGCACCGTCAGCGCCGACGCCCAGGTGCGCGACCTTGCGGCCGGTGGCTTGTGGAGCAGCCCCAAGGACCTCAGCCACTACGTGCGCATGCTCTTCGCCCGGGGCCTCTATAAAGACAGACAGGTACTGGGCAGCCAGTCGATTGACGAGATGTTCAGCCAGCAAAACACCGGCAACGCCCTGGACTTCGACTGCCAGATGGGCCTGGGGTGGTTTCTCGCCCCTTGCGGCGATGAGCCGGTGGGCCCCGGCATTCGCACCTTCCAGCACAGCGGTGGCGGAGATGATTTCGCGGCGCAACTGACGATGCTGCCGGACCAGCAACTGGCCGTGATCGTGATGGCCAACGACAGCAACGCCGAAGAGATGGTGGTGTCCCTGACCACCGACACCCTGCGCCTGATGCTCCAGGCCCAGACCGGCGACCCGGTGTGTGCCGACAACTGCCAGGCGCCCGCCCACGGCCTGAAAATCCGCCAGGTGCCCGCCGCGATCGACCGCAGGCGCCTGGCGGGTTTCTACGCCACGGCCTGGGGTGTCTTCCGTATCAAGGACGAAAACGGCCAGCTGTATGGCGAGTTGGCCGACACCCGTTTCGAACTGCTGCGCGACGGCCAGGGCTGGCTGCGGGCACAACAGAAATTCCTCGGCTTCTGGCTCAAGGACCTCGGCGAACTGGGCCGTGTGCAGCTGGATGTGGTAACGGTGCAAGGGCGCCAGATGCTCACCGCCCGCAGCCACGGCCAACGCGTCCCGGTGGGCGAACGCATCGAACAGACCCCGCTGAGCAATGCCTGGGCCGACACCATCGGCACCTATCAAGTGCTCAACACCCATGAGCCCGACGCGCCCCTGAGCGGCATCAGCGTGCGCCTGGAAAACGGCTTCCTGGTGATCCGCGGCCAACTGCACGACGAGCCGCTGACCGACTACATCCTGCTGCCCGTGGACAACGCCCACGCGGTGCTGGCCGGCAACGGCTATGGCCTGGGCGATACCGTGAGTCGCCAGGTCAACGGCCTGAGCGCCTCCGGCTACCACTTCAAACGTACCGATTCTCCCCACAACCCCTTGAGTCTCTGACCTCACATGAAGACCATCATGCGTTCAAAACACCTGTGCCTGTCCCTGACGTCGCTGTGCCTGCTGGCCAGCGCCGACACCCTGCTGGCCGACGACTGGGAATACACCCTCAAGGCCGGCGTGGCCAACCTGCCCCGCTACAGCGGCAGCGACGAGCGAGTCACCGCGCCGGTGCTGGGGGCGGCCATCGTCAGCCCGTGGGGGATTTTCCTCGACACCGACAAGGGCCTGGGCTGGGGTTATGACGGCGGCGGTGCGAGCTTCAGCGCCTACGTCGGCGCCAGCGGCTCACGCAAGGACGAAAGCAAGACCGGGCGCCCGGGCTCGAAGAAACTCAAGGGTATGGGCGAGATCAAGACTCGCGCCCAGGTGGGTGTCAGTGGCAGCTATAACCTGGGCGGGGTGATTCTCGGCGCAACCCTGGAGCATGCGCTTGAGGAAGATGATCACAAGGATTCCGGCAAGGCGTTCACCCACCTGGAACTGAGCCTGGGCACCAATCTGTACGACGGCGACTACGGTTCGCTGGATGCCAGCCTCAGCAGCCATTTTGGCGACAGCAACTACCTGCAGACCTGGTACGGCGTCACCACCGGCCAGGCCGCACAGAGTCGCTTCAAGGCCTACAAGGCCAGCGGCGGCAACATCAGCAACGGGATGAATCTGGTGTGGAGCTTGCCGATCAGCGAACACACACAGTTTTCGACGCTGCTGGATGTGCAGTACCTGGCAGACAAGGCCGGGCAAAGCCCGATTGTGGAGAGACGCTTGCAGACGTCGGTGATGGGGATGGTCGAGTACACGTTCTAACTTTGGTAACCCAATCAAAATGTGGGAGCGGGCTTGCTCGCGAAGACGGTGTTTCAGTCAATGTATCCGACGACTGATTCACCGCCTTCGCGAGCAAGCCCGCTCCCACATTTGATCTCCATGGCTCCTGGATGATTACTCGGCATACGCCCAGGTCATCCGGAACGATGCCCCGCCCCACTCCGAATCCAGCACTTCAACCTGCCCGCCATGCCATTGGCACACCCGCCGCACCAGCGCCAGGCCGAGGCCGAAGCCACCGGTGCGGCGGTCACGGCTGGCGTCCAGGCGCAGGAACGGCTCGAAAATCTTCCCTCGCCCTTCCACCGGCACACCGGGCCCATCGTCATTGACCCGTACTTCATAGCCGGTGCCAAACTTCACCAGCGACACTTCCACGCGCCGGTCGGCATAGCGAATTGCATTGCGCAACAGGTTGATCACCGCCCGTGCCATAAAGCGCGGCTCGATACGGATGTAATCGACTTCACAGGTGCGCAGCAGCAACTGCACGCCTGCCGCCTCGGCCTCCAGGGCAACGCTGCCGAGCACACTGTCGAGCCAGCTGTGGGCCTCGATGCTTTCCCGGGTGATCTGCGTGGCGCCGCGTTCCAGGCTGGCGTAGGTCAACAGTTCCGAGACCATTTCTTCCAGCTCGCCAAGGTCGGCATACATGTCGGCGATCAGTGCGCGGCTCTCCCGTGGATCGGCCTGTTGCTTGAGCTGGTCGAGCTCAAACGACAGCCGCGCAATCGGCGTACGCAGCTCGTGAGACACGGCGTTGGTCAACTCGCGCTGGTTGGCGATCAGGCTTTCAATGCGCTCGGCCATCTGGTTGAAGTGCCCCGCCAGCTCGCGCACGGTAGAACGGCGCGGCAGCAGGATGCGCGAGCCGAGATCGTTGTCACCGAAACGTTGCGCGGCCAGGCGGATATGCTCCAGGTCACGCCAATGGGGCCGAACCCAGAAGTACAGGACAATCGCCAGGCACAGGCCGAGAAAGCCATAGGCCCACATGTACAGCCACTTAGGCTCTTCCGGCAGTTTGATTTCCAGCAGTTGGTGGCCGCCGTCGATGTTGGAGATGAACTCCATGAAATCCCCACGCACCACCAACTCGCCACTGGCCAGCAGTTGCTGTTCACGCTCGGTGAGTTTCAGCCTGTCCCGCTGCACCAGCGCCAGGCGCAGCCCATAGTGCGGTTGCAACTCGGCCAGGCGGGCGGCGCGCGCTTCCCCCGTCACCGGCCGCAATTGTTCCACCACCCCATACGCCGGGCCGCGCAGGGCCTCGCGGTTGTAGGTTTCGTTGGCTTCCGGCAACAGCTCATCGAAGGTGTAGTTCACCAGCCAGATCGCCCCGGCCAAGCCAATGGCCAGGATGATATACAGACGCAGAAACAGCCTTAACATCTAGACCTCCCAGGCGAACGGATTGAACAGGTAGCCCTTGCCCCAGATGGTCTTGATGCACACCGGTTCCCGGGGGTTGTCATTGAGCTTGCCGCGCAGCTTGCTGATGTACACGTCGACGCTGCGGTTGAGCCCGTCAAAGGCAATACCGCGCATGCGGTTGAGAATGTCATCGCGGGAGAGGATTTTCCCGGCGGCGCTGGCCAGCAACCACAGCAGTTCGAATTCCATGGTGGTCAGGTCGATCTTCTCCCCGCCCAGGCTCACCACCCGGCAACTGCGGTCGATGGCCAGGCGGCCGAACTCAAGGGCGCCGCGCACCGTGGGTTCCGGCGCCTGGCGACGTTGCAGGGCGCGCAGGCGAGCCAACAGCACAGGCGGCTTGATCGGCTTGATCACATAATCATCGGCGCCGGACTCCAGGCCGAGGATGTGGTCGAGGTCGTCTTCCTTGGCGGTGAGGATCACGATGGGTGTGTCGGACACGTTGCGAATTTCACGGCACACATGCAGGCCGCTCTGGCCGGGCAGCATCAGGTCGAGCACGACGATCTTCGGCTTGAACTCCAGGAACGCCGCCAGCGCCAGGTCGCCGCGGTGCACGGCCAGCACCTCGAAGCCATGCTGGGACAGGAAATGGGCGATCAGCCCTGCCAGCTTCTCATCGTCCTCCACGAGCAAGACCTTGCCGAGACCCAAGTTATCCATAAATTTCCAGTGCACGCGCGGATTGAAGTGTGCGCATTATAGGTGGCAAGCCGGCAGACTAAAGCAGCTGGCCATCACTGGCCGACGAAGCTTCATGCTTTTAAGAGTTTTTAACAGTTTCACCGCAGTCTTTAACTCGGTACCGTCCGCCAGATGCGCCCCACACGCTTTTCGGAAGTGTCGCTGATGACAACACCACAAACACAAGAGAATCATGGCCCTCTACCTACATAGCGGGAGAAAACCATGTTCGTTCGTCACAAATCAGACATAGAAAACACCGCGCACTTTGTCGAATGGGGCGCTGGCACCAGCCATCGGTTGCTGACGGAAAAGGACGGGATGGGTTATACCGTCTGCCACACCGTCGTGCGTGCCGGCACCGAGTCACTGCTGCAATACCGTAATCACCTGGAGGCTTGCTACTGCATCGCCGGTGAGGGTGAAGTCGAAGATATGGACGGTAACGTCTACCCGATCCGCCCCGGTGATATTTATGCGCTGGACCAACACGACTGCCATTATCTAAGAGGCGGAAAGGAGCAGGACCTGGTGCTGGTCAGCGTATTCAACCCGCCGCTCAAGGGCGACGAGCGCCACAATCTCACGGATAAATCCGGCTCCGGCTACTGACGACAATTTGACTCACGGACACGAGCACACCATGCGCAAGGATTACCTGGCTTTCTTCATTTCGTTGTTTCTGTCACGCCTGGCCGACCAGATTCTGTTGTTCATCGTGCCGCTGATCGTGTTCCAGACCACCAACAGCGTGTCCTGGGCGGGCCTGGCGTTTTTTGTCGAATCCTTGCCGCGGTACCTGTCGTTCCCGGTGTGCGGGGCGTTGTGCGACAAATATCCCGCCGTGCGCGTCCTGCATATCAGCCAGGTGTACCGGGCGCTGGCGTGTGTGGCGGCGGTGCTGCTGTATGGAATGTTCGACGGGATTTACTGGATTGTCATGCTTTCGGCGCTGTGCGGCGTGTTGACCACCCAGGGCATCATGGCCCGGGAAGTGCTGCTGCCGCATATCTTCAAGCATTACACCTACGCCAAGACCTTGTCCTACTCGCAGATTGCCGACCAGACCGGGCTGGTGCTGGGCCCGCTGGTGGCCGCGCTGATGTTGGGCGTCTGGGCCTGGCACTGGGTCGTGCTGGGAGTTGCAGGGCTGTTCCTGCTGGCGGACCTGGCGATGCGCATCTGGCAACGCCACACCACGGTCAATCTTGAAACCTTCGAGCAGCACAACGACATCTGGCTGCAGCCGTTGCGCGTTGCCTTCGGGCATATCCGCGACCTGCCGGAGCTGAAAAGGATTATCGCCCTGGCGGTGGGTGTGAACCTGATCATCGGCGTCACCCTCGCCACTTCCGCCGCGATGGTCATTGGCCAATACGCCGCCGGCAAGGACACCTACGCCGGGTTGCAGGCGGCCGGCGCGCTGGTGACCATCGCCATCCTGTTTTTCCTGGCGCGCGCTTCCCTGCCGCTCAAGGTGCTGGGCGGTTTGTCGTATTCGATGATTGCCGTGGGAGCGTTGATCACGGCCATCAGCCCGAATGTGTGGGCTTATGCCGTGGGTTTCCTGCTGCTGACCGGTTTCGACAAGATGTTCAACGTGTACATCCGCAGCGTCCGACAACGGGTAATCCCGGCCCGGGACTTTGGCAAGACGGTGGGCGTGCTGACCTTGCTCAACAACCTCTCGCAGCCGCTGGCCGGGTTGCTGATCGCACTGCTGGCGGCGCCGCTGGGGACGCAGGCGGTGATCCTGATACTCGCCGGGATCACCGCGTTGCTCGGTGCAGCGGTTGTGTCAGGCTGGCACGCCGCTGTGAAAGCGGAACTCGACGTCCGGTGACTCGATCAGTTCCTGCTCGGCGGCGCGTACACGGTCGATGACCTGGGCGATGTCCTTGGCGTCGCCGTACTGGTAAGCCAGTTTCAGGTAACCCTGGAAATGCCGGGCCTCGCTTTTAAGCAGGCCGAAATAGAACTTGCCGAGTTCTTCGTCCAAATGCGGCACCAGTGCTTCGAAACGCTCGCAACTGCGGGCTTCGATAAACGCGCCGACCACCAGGGTATCCACCAGTTTGACCGGTTCATGGCTGCGCACCACCTTGCGCAAACCCGAAGCGTAGCGGCCGGCGGACAGCTGGCGCAGCTCGATCTTGCGCTTCTTCATCAGGCGCATGACTTGCTCGTGGTGCACCAGTTCTTCCCGGGCCAGGCGTGACATCAGGTTGATCAGGTCGACGTGGGAATGGTACTTGGCGATCAGGCTCAAGGCGGTGCTGGCGGCCTTGAATTCACAGTTCTTGTGGTCGATCAGCAGGGTTTCCTGGTCGGCCAACGCGGCCTGGACCCAGCCGTCGGGGGTGCGGCAACCGAGGAATTCGTGGATTTCTGGCAGGTTCATCGGGCTCACGGGCAAAGATTCACAAAAGGCCGGCGATTATACCGACCGCGCCGCAGACCGCCAGCTACCGGGCTTGATGTGCATCAACATGACGTGTGCCGGGCAGCAACTATAGTTGTTCCACGCCCACCCTTTTTTGGAGAACCCGACCATGCAAGCCATACGCAGCATCCTGGTGGTCATCGAGCCTGAGCATTCGGAAAGCCTGGCCCTCAAGCGCGCCAAGCTGATTGCCGGCGTCACCGGGGCACATTTGCATTTGTTGGTGTGTGACAAGCGGCATGAGCATTCGGCGATGTTGAGCCTGCTGAAGGCCGGTTTGCAGGAGGATGGCTACAGCGTCACCACCGAACAGGCGTGGAATGACAGCCTGCATGAAACCATCATCGACGTGCAGCAGGCAGAGGGGTGTGGGTTGGTGGTCAAGCAGCATTTCGCTGACAGCCCGCTGAAAAAGGCGCTGTTGACGCCTGCCGACTGGAAGTTGATGCGCTACTGCCCGACTCCGGTGCTGCTGGTGAAGACGTCCAGGCCTTGGGCTGGCGGGGTGATTCTGGCGGCGATTGATGTGGGGAACTCTGATGCGGAGCACCAGGCGCTGCATAACTCGATCATTGATCATGGTTTTGATATCGCGAGTTTGGCGAAGGCGCAGTTGCATGTGATCAGTGCGCATCCGTCGCCGATGCTGTCGGCGGCGGATCCGGTATTTCAGCTCAAGGAGACGATCGAGGCACGCTATCGTGAGCAGTGCAAGGCGTTCCAGGCGGAGTTTGATATTGACGACACTCATCTGCATATCGAGGAAGGGCCGGCGGATGTGTTGATTCCTCACGCGGCGCACAAGTGGCAGGCGGCGGTGACCATCATTGGTACGGTGGCGCGCACCGGGATTTCCGGGGCGTTGATCGGGAATACGGCGGAGGTAGTGCTGGATGCGGTGGACAGTGATGTGTTGGTGCTTAAGCCGCAGGAGTTGATGGATCATCTGGAAGAGCTGGCTAATGGGTGATGCTTCTTTTTGGGGGCATATCCGTTTTTGGGTGATGGCTTGTATTGGTTCCGCTCTTACAGCGGGTCACTTTTGAAAGGAGCCCAAAAGTAACCAAAAGGCTCTTGCCCCACCACTCGGCACCTCGCCTAGGCTCGGTGTACCCTCACTCCGGCTTTGGACCGT
>NZ_JACAPJ010000025.1:68833-88448 GCF_013385765.1 Pseudomonas sp. C8002 | reverse complement strand
CCGTCGCGGCGGCCCGCGGAGCAATGCCGGAGTGAGGGAACGCCGAGCCACAGCGAGGCGCCGACAGGCGGGGCAGAGCCCTTTGCTTACTTTGGGGCTTTTCCAAAGTGAGTCGCTGTAAGAGCGAAACCATAGGTGGCCGTTACCTGAATAACGGATATGTACCCACCTCAAACCAGCACAAAACGTCACACCCAATGATGAATCGGCCACCCAGCCTTCTCAGCATGCGCCCGCAGCACCGGGTCCGGATTCACCACCTGCGGGTTCTCCACCTTCAGCAACAGCGGCAAATCATTGCGCGAATCCGAGTAGAAGTACGCCCCATCAAGGTGCTCACCTTCCTGCTCCAGCCATTCCATCAGGCGAGTGATCTTGCCTTCGCGGTAAGTCAGTACACCTGTGGTCTTGCCGCTGTACACCCCATGGGCGACGTCCAGCTCAATCCCCAGCACTTCATCAATGCCGATACGCGCCGCAATCGGCTTGACCAGGTGCGTCCCCGACGCCGAGATCACCAGAATCCGGTCACCATTCTGGCGGTGCCGGGCGATAGTCCGGGTAGCTTCGCTGTAGATCAGCGGCTCGATAACGTCTTCCACCCACGGCTCTACAAGGTGCTCGATCTCTTCCGGCGTGCGGCCAATCATCGGCTCCAGGCTGAAGTCCATGAAATCCTCCATGGCCAGCTCACCGCGGCTGTAGGCCGCCATCAGTTCGTCGTTCTTGCGCATGAACGACTCACCATCCACCCAGCCCAGGCGGCCCATTTGCTCGCTCCACAGGGTGGCGCAGTCGCCGTGGATCAGGGTGTCGTCCAGATCAAAAATTACCAATGCCATCTGTCACGCTCTCTCAAATAAATCGTGCGTCAGGCTACTTCACACAACGCACTTGGGTCGATGGAAAGTGCCAATCTCTGACCATCCGGGTGCAGATCGTCAGCCGAGCGGTTAAGCACATCCACCACCAATTCCACGCCCCGGGCTTCGATGCGGTAGCGAATCACGTTGCCCAACAGGCTGTGGCTGCGCACCAACGCATCCAGCTCACCGCTGCGGCTGAGCTCAATGGCCTCCGGGCGAATGGCGATGCGCCCGGTGATCGGACGCTGCAACAGTTTGCTGGCCTTGTCGGCGTCCAGCAGGTTGTAGTTGCCGATAAAGCCCGCGGCGAACACATCCACCGGCGCGGTGTAGAGGGTCTCGGCATCGCCGCTCTGTACGATCTTGCCCTGGTTCATCAGGAAGATCCGGTCGGACATGGTCAGGGCTTCTTCCTGGTCATGGGTCACGAAGATGGTGGTCAGGCCCAGCTCGCGCTGGATCTGGCGAATCTGTTCGCGCAGGTGCTTGCGAATCCGTGCGTCGAGGGCCGACAGCGGTTCATCCAGCAGCAACAGACGCGGGCGCGTCACCAGGGAGCGGGCGAGGGCCACGCGCTGGCACTGGCCGCCGGACATCTGGTGCGGGTAGCGGCCGGCGAGTTCTTTCAGCTCCACCAGTTGCAACACTTCCTGCACGCGTTTGTGGCTGTCGTCGGCATTGACCTTCTGCATGCGCAGGCCGAAGGCGACGTTCTGTTCCACCGTCATGTTGGGGAACAGCGCGTAGCTCTGGAACACCATGCCGATATGCCGTTTCTGTGGGCTCAGCGGGACGATGTCCTGGCCATCCAGCAGGATTTTCCCGCTGTCCACCGAGGTCAGGCCGGCGATGCAGCGCAGCAGGGTCGACTTGCCGCAGCCCGACGGGCCAAGCAGGGTGACGAATTCGCCCTTGGCGATTTCGCAGTTGATGTCACTGAATACCGGCGTACCGGCGTAGCCTTTCTGCAGGTGTTGGACGCTGACGAAGCTCATTGGCTTTTGTCCTTGTTCAAGATGTTGGCGGCCCAGGTCAGCACCAGCACGAAGAAGAAATAGGAGATCACCAGGGCACTGGTGAAGTGGCCGCTGCTGTTACGCATATTGTTGAGGTACACCTGCAGGGTTTCGTAGCGGGTGCCCACCAGGATGTTGGCGAACACGAACTCGCCGAACAGGAACGAGAACGACAGCAGCAGTGCCACCATCAAGCCCTTGCGCAGGTTCGGCAGCACCACCAGGAACGCCGCCTGAAAGGTGCTGGCACCGAGCAGTTGGGCGGCATCCATCAGGTCCCGCAGGTTGATCGCTTGCAGGTTGTTGGTGATCGCCCGATACATGAACGGCAGCGCCACGGTGAAGTAGCAACCGATCAGGATCCACGGCGTACCTACCATCGCAAATGGCCCCGAGCCATAGAGCTGCAACAGCCCCACCGACGACACCACCGGCGGCACCGCGAAGGGCAGCAGGATCAAAATGTTCATCAGCGCGTCGAGTTTCGGAAAGTGGTAATGCACCACAAACAGCAGCGGCAGGATCAGCACCACCGACAAGATCAGCGCGCCGACGCACACCAGCAGCGACTGGCCGAAGGCATTCAGGAAGCGCGGGTCACTCCACAGCTGGATATACCATTTGAAGGTAAAGCCGGATGGCAGGATGGTCGCCGACCAACTGCTGGCGATGGAGTAGACCAGGGTGCCGAGCAATGGCAGCACCAGGACAGCAAGCAACAGGTACACCACTACGCGATGGTAGAGGGCGGCCGAGCCAGGTTCAGCGCGAGACATGGTAGCTCCTCTTGAGCAGCAGTTGATGGACTACGGTCACCACCGTCATGAGCGCTACCAGCACCACGGCCAGGGCACTGGCCATGTTCGGGTCCAGGGAAATATCGCCGGAGACCATCGCCGCGATGCGGATCGGCAGCACGTTGAAGTTGCCGGTGGTCAGCGCGTACACCGTGGCGTAGGCGCCGAGAGCGTTGGCCAGCAGGATCACGAAGGTGCCCAGCAGCGCTGGGGTCAGCACCGGCAAGCCGATATGCCGCCAGTATTGCCAGCCATCCGCGCCGAGCAACGAAGCGGACTCGCGCCAGTCTTCGCGCAACGCGTCAAAGGCCGGGTAGAGCAGCAGTACGCCGAGGGGAATCTGGAAATAGGTATAAAGGATGATCAACCCGGTCTTGGAATACAGGTTGAAGTCCTGAATGATCCCGGCCTGCTTGAGCATGATGGTGATGCTGCCGTTGAACCCCAGCAGGATGATGAAGGCGAAGGCCAGGGGTACGCCGGAGAAGTTGCTGGTCATGTTGGCGAAGGCGGTCACGAAATTGCGCAGCCGGCCATCCACCCGACGCAGCGAGTAACTGCCCAGCACGGCAATGACGATCCCGAACACACTGGAGTAGAAACTGATCTCCAGGCTGTACTGGATTGCCTGCAGGTAGAATTTCGAATTGGCGATCTTGCTGAAGTTGGCCAGGCCCCAGCCAAACTCTTCCGATTGCAGGCTGCTGACCAGCACCCAGAGCAGCGGAGCGATCTCGAACACGATAAAAAACAGCGCGAAGGGCACCAGGCACAAGGCGGCCAGCCATTTGCCGCGGATCACTGAATTCACTTCAACAGCTCCCGGCATACAGGTTTGTCGTGGGGTACACCCAACAGCTCGCAGACGGTGCCGCACAGCTCGGTTTGTTTGGGCGTGGCGTGGGTGTCGAGGCTGAAGGCATCACCCAGCACAAACAGCGGCACTTCCCGTTCTTCCGGCAGCAGGCCGTTGTGGGAGCGGTCGTTGTTCATGCCGTGGTCGGCCGTCACCAGTACCTGGTAACCGGCGTCGAGCCAGCCTTGCAGGTAGTCGGCGAGGATGATGTCGGCCGAGCGCGCGCTGTTGCGGTATTGCGGGGTGTCGAGGCCGTGCTTGTGGCCGGCATCGTCGATGTTCATCGGGTGCACCACCAGGAAATTCGGCGCGTGTTTGAGGCGCAGGCTTTCGGCGTCGGCAAACAGGTGCGAGTCCGGGTAATGGTCATTCCAGTAGAAATGCCCGTGCTGGATCGCCAGGGCCGGGTCGCTGGTATGCCGATCCCGGGCGGCGATAAAGGGCGAGCGGTTATACAACTCGCTGACCCAGTGATAAGCCGCCGCCGCCGTGGATAAACCGGCATCGGTGGCGTAATGGAAAATGCTGCGCTGGTTGGACAGGCGCGAGACGTTGTTGTGGACGATGCCGCTCTCGATCGGCGGGACGCCGGTGAGGATGCATTCGTACAGTGGCCGGGACAGGGCCGGCAGTTCACATTCCAGTTTGTACAATGCTGCGCGTCCTGCGCCGACATAGGCCTGCAAGTGCCCCATGGCGTGTCGGGCAACCTCGTAATTCAGGCCGTCGAGCACGACAAGGATGACGTTGTGCTTCATAGGGGCTGGGGCTCCGCAACAAATAGGCTTGACTCGGTTTTTCGGTTGGAACACCGATCAAATGTGGGAGCTGGCTTGCCTGCGATAGCGGTGTGTCAGTCGACAATGCTGCTGAATGTTATACCGCTATCGCAGGCAAGCCAGCTCCCACACTGACCGCGTTCCACTTGAACAGGCGTGTTAAGCCTTATTGCATATTGATGATGACTTCTTCCTGCCACTTCTGCGGCAGTGCCTTGGAGGTCTTCTCCCAAGCGTCGGCGTCCTTGATCGGCGTGACTTTCTTGTACTGCTCGTTAGGCAGCAGCTTGGCCTGTACGTCGGCTGGCAAGGTCAGGTGCTCGGCACGGATCGGCCGCGCATTGCCACGCGCCAGGTTGGTCTGGCCGGCGTCGCTGAAGATGTATTCGCGGGTCAGCTTGGCGGCGTTCGGGTGCTTGGCGTATTTGTTGATGATGGTGGTGTAGCCGGAAATCACCGAGCCGTCCGATGGGATCAGCACCACGTAGTCATCCGGGTTGGCCATCTTGGCTTTGTAGCTCAGGCCGTTGAAGTCCCAGACCACGCCCACTTCCACTTCGCCTTTTTCCATGGTGGCGATGGTTGGGTTGGCCAGCGACAGGCGGCCTTGCTTGGCGATGTCGGCGAACATCAGCAGCGCCGGCTGAATGTTCTTCTCGTCGCCACCGTTGGCGAGTGCGGCGGCGAGTACGCCGTTGGCCGCCTGGGCGGCGGTGCTCACGTCACCGATGGAAACCTTGTATTTGCCGGTCTTCAGGTCAGCCCAGCTTTTCGGCGCTTCGGAGCCGTGCAGGAGTTTTTTGTTGACGATAAAGGCGATGGTGCCGGTGTAGGCCAGGGCCCAGTTACCGTCCTTGTCTTTCGCCCAATCCGGGACTTGTGCCCAGGTGGTCGGTTTGTACGGTTGGGTAACGCCCTGTTTCACCGCGATCGGGCCGAAGGCTGCACCCACGTCGCCGATGTCGGCGCTGGCGTTGTCTTTCTCTGCCGCAAACTTGGCGACTTCCTGGGCGGAGCTCATGTCGGTGTCGATGTGCTTGAGGCCGTAGGTCTTGGCCAGGTCGTCCCAGGTGCCTTTCCAGTTGGCCCAGTCATCGGGCATGCCGACGCTGTTGACGGCGCCTTCCGCTTTCGCGGCGGCTTCCAGGGTTTTTAGATCGGTATCAGCGGCCATGGCGGCGGTGCACATGGCAATGGTCGAGCCTAACAGTGATGCCAGGAAAAGCTGTTTCATCCGAAGCTCCTTTGGGCGTTTTCAACGCTGCGTTTTTATCGACGTTTGCGGTGGTGTTGGTCTAGGTCAGCAATACACGAGCCAATTTAGGCGTGGCGGATGACAGTTTCATGTCGATGTCGTTTTTTGTTGGCCTGGACGGGGGATCACCGGGTAAGCGTAGACCATGCCAAACCGCCCGGAAGCCTTGGACTTGGCCGATGTATTGCAGGTCTTGTGGCAGGACGTCGCGAGGCGCTGTCATCTGTCGGTCATGTGCAATGCCTAGGCTTGCACGCAACAGCAGAGGCGCGTTTAGAGGGCGTTTTGTGCACCTGAATAGTGCTGGTCTAGTCCAGATAGGTAACGTTGATGCGTGATGAGGCAACCAAGGCGGTGACAACCATTGGCCTGGCGCTGCAAGAGCAGATCGACCATGGCTTGTTGGCGCCTGCCAGTAAGCTGCCGGCCGAGCGCAAGCTCAGCGAGTTGTTTGGTACCACCCGGATTACGGTGCGGGAAGCCTTGTTACAACTTGAGGCACAAGGGCAGATTTATCGCGAGGAGCGGCGGGGGTGGTTTGTGTCGCCGCCCAGGCTTGCCTATAACCTGATGCAGCGCAGTCATTTTCACGCGATGGTGAGTGCCCAGGGTCGGGTGCCGTCGACCGAGGTGATTTCGGCGCGGTTGCAGCCGGCTTCGGCGGCGGTGTGTGCGTGGTTGCAGTTGCCGGCGTTGTCCAGCGTGATTCAGATTTGCCGGGGGCGCAGGATTGATGGGCGGTTGGTGTTGTATGTGGAGCACTATCTGAACCCGCAGTATTTTCCGGGGATTCTGGAGTGTGATTTGAATCAGTCGATTACGGAGTTGTATGCGCGGGTGTATGACTTGCACTACGGGCGGGTGCGGTTTGAGATTGTGCCGACGTCATTGCAGGTTGAGGCTGCGGCGGCGTTGAGGGTGTCGGTGGGGAGCCCGGGGTTGCGGATTGCTCGGGTTAATTATGATCAGCATGAGCGGTTGATTGATTGTGATCTGGAGTTTTGGCGGCATGATGCGATTCATGTGGGGGTGGATGTGGTTTGACGTTTTGCCTGTGTGTATCCGTTATTTAGGTAACGGCGGCTTTTGGTTCCGCTCTCACAGCGGCTCACTTTTGAACAGCTGGAATGCCGGCCCAGCCCCAAGTAAGCACAGGGCTTTACCCCGATGACCCGAGTGTTAGAGCAAAAGCAGAGCCGCTTTATGTGGGAGCGGGCTTGCTCGCGAAAAACCTGAGGGCGCCGCGTTGAGTCAGGATACCCACGTCATCGTTAACGACCTTCGCGAGCAAGCCCGCTCCCACATTTGGATCGTGTCCGCCTTTGGGTTTGCTGTTGCTTCACCACACTTAAGCCCGAGCGAGGTGCAGAGTGGTGGGGCAAGAGCGGAACCCTAGGCGGCCGTTACCTGAATAACGGATATACCCTCAATCCGCCGCATTGGCATACAAATAATCCGTCGCCAACGAAGCCAGCGTCCGAACCCCAACCACCAACGCCGACTCATCCACAAAGAACCCCGGATTATGATTCGGCGCCGCCTTGCTCATGTCCTGATCCCTCGGCGTCACCCCCAGAAA
Organism: Pseudomonas sp. C8002; assembly: GCF_013385765.1. Lineage (NCBI taxonomy): Bacteria > Pseudomonadati > Pseudomonadota > Gammaproteobacteria > Pseudomonadales > Pseudomonadaceae > Pseudomonas > Pseudomonas sp. C8002. Next base: position 81,300 of record NZ_JACAPJ010000025.1, on the reverse strand, counting down.
CACAAACAACCCTGGCGCTTCCTTGGCATAAAACGAGAAGTCTTCAGCCCCACCCACTAACGGGGCGTTGACCACATCCCCATTCGCCGCCCAACGCAAACTCGGCAGCATCTTCTCGGTCAGCGCCGGGTTGTTGATGGTCGGGTCGTACTTCTCAATGATCGTCACCTCAGCCTTCGCCCCACCACTCTCGGCAATCTTCTCGACGGTCTGCCGCACATCCGCATGCAGCTTCTGGCGAATGCCATAGTCGTAGGAGCGAATGGTCCCACTCATGTCCACCGACTCGGGAATGATGTTGTACCGCGTCCCTCCGTTGATGGTGCCAATACTCACCACCGCCGGAAACGAAGAAATGTCGGTACGCCGACTGACCACCGTCTGCAGCCCCACAATGGCCTGCGCCCCCACGGTAATCGGATCGATCCCATCCCACGGCCGCCCCGCATGGGTCTGCTTGCCCAGGATCTTGATCCGCAGGTCATCCGAGCTCGCCAGCGTCGGCCCCGGCCGATACGCAATCTGCCCCGCAGGCACCCCGGCCCACACATGCAGCCCAAAAACGGCATCCGGCTTGGGCGATTTCATCAGCCCTTCCTGCACCATCATCTTCGCGCCCCAAGTGTTTTTACCGTCGGGGATAAAGTCGCTCGGGCCTTCTTCAGCCGGCTGGAAATAAAACACCACGGTCCCAGGCAGACGATCGCGCATACCTGTAAGGATTTTCGCCGTGCTCAGCAGGATGGCGGTGTGGGCGTCGTGGCCGCAGGCGTGCATCACGTCGACTTCTTTATCGAGGTACACACCCTTGGCCTTCGAGGCGAAGGGCAGGCCGGAGACTTCCTTGACCGGCAGCGCATCCATGTCGGCGCGCAAGGCCACGGTCGGGCCGGGCAGGGCGCCCTTGAGGATGGCGACAACGCCCGTGCGCGCCACGCCAGTCTTGACCTCCAGCCCCATCTCCCGCAGCTGCTTGGCCACCAGCTCCGCGGTGCGATGTTCGGTATTGCCCAGTTCAGGATGGGCGTGGATGTCGCGCCGGGTTTCCAGCAGGGCCGGTTCCAGTACTTTGGCCTGGGCGGCGATGGTTTCGCGGGCACTGTCCTGGCCGCTGTTGGCGGCGATGACCGCGCTGCTGGCGACACCGCACAGCAGGCCGAATACCCATTGGTGTGTAAGACCGGTCAAACGCATAAGGACTCTCCATGATTATTGTTGTTGATCCTGACGTCATCCGGGCAGCGCTTATTCTTTCTCTTGCACGCCTCCCGCCGCTGTCACCACTTGCACGCTCAAGCGTGGGGTGGCCAGGTCCAGCCCGGCTTCATCGAGGTGACGCTTGAGCGACAGGTTGAACGCCCGCGAAACCTCCCACTGCTTGATCGGCGCGGTCTTGAAGCGGGCGCGAAGAATCGCACTGCCGGACTCGAAACTTTCTACACCCTGAATCTCCAGCGGCGACCAGATATTGCGCCGCTGCAACGGGTCGTTGCGCATCTTCTGCCCGACGTCGCGCATCAGCTTGATGGCGTCGTCGATTTCCATGTTGTAGGGAATCGCCACCCGGAAGATCGCGTAGCCGAACTCCCGGGAGTAGTTCTTGATGCTTTTGATTTCACTGAACGGGATCGTATGCACGATGCCGTCGATGTCCCGCAGGCGCACGGTACGGATGGTCAACCCTTCGACCGTCCCCAGGTGGCCGCCGACATCCACGTAGTCATCAATTGCCAGGGAGTCTTCGATAATGATGAACAGGCCGGTGATCAAATCCGCCACCAGCGACTGTGCACCAAAACCGATGGCCAGGCCGATCACACCGGCACCCGCCAGCAGCGGCGTGACGTTCATGCCCATGTTCGCCAGGGCGACGATGGCGGCAATGATGAAGATGGTCACGAACAGCACGTTGCGAATCAACGGCATCATCGTTTGCGCACGCGCGTTGGCCAGGCCTTTGCGCGAGCGGGTGAGGGCGTGGTGGATCGCGGTGTCGCTGAGGATCCAGATCAGCCAGGCAAACAGCAATGTGCCGGCAAGGCCGAACAGCTTGACGCTGATTTCATGCCCGTCGCCTTCGGTAAAGCGGATCAGCGACAGGCCCCAGACCCGCAGGCCGAGTTCGATAAACACCAGCCACACCACCAGGTGGGCGAGGGTGTAGACGAAGCTTTTCAGGCGCTCGGAGTACAGCGCATGGCGCTTGTGCCCACGCTGCGGCTTGAGGGAATGGCGGCGCACCAGGCCGTTGATCACCATGCACAGCACCAGCAACACCGTGCACAACAACGACTGGCGCAGGGCGGTGCTGGTGTCGCCGGCGGAGACGAAGGTGGCGAACAGCGAGATGCCCACCAGCAGCAACGCCGGCAGGTACCAGAAGGTACCGACGATTTCGATAGTGTCACTCAGGGCGCGGCGGGTCAGGCGGCGGGACAGCGGCTGGTTGCGGATCAGGTGCGCAATCGGCCGGCGGAATCGCAGGATGAACACACCGGTGGACAGCGCGGCCATGACATTGGCGATGGTCGCGGCGACATGGGACAGGTGCTGGCCCAGGCTCTCGGCCAGGCGCGGGTCGCTGACGGCTTCGCCAAAGGCGGCAAAGCTGCCGATCAGCCACAACGGCCGGAAGGCCTGGTGGCGCAGGATGTACAACGCGCGGTGACGGTGCGGGCCGTCGAGTACGGAAAAGGCGACCACGCAGATCGCCGAGAAGCAGGTGCCCACCACCAGCGCGTAGGCCAGCACCATCGCCAGGGATTTGCCGAGGGACGAGGGCAGTGCGTAACTCATGTAGACGGTGATCACCAACGCGATCAGCCACGGGCCGAGCTTGCGCAGGGCAAAGCGCAGCAGGTCCCAGGTCTTGGGGTGTTGCGGCAGTTCTTCGGTCAGGCCGAAGCGTTCGCGCACCCGGTGGCTGAGCCAGATCAGGATCGCGGCCAGCAGGCTCCAGAGCATCAGGATCATGGCAAAGGCAAAGATGATCGGCAGCCATTCGCTGGCCGGCAGCATCAGTGCGGTGAGTTCATCCTTGGCCTGGTCAAACTCGTTGGACCAGCGATTGAGCGGGCTGTCGGCACCGGAGAATTGTTGCTCCAGGCTCGACAGCGTGCCGCCGATCAAACCGAGTACACCCAGTTCGGCGGCGGGCTGGGCCTTTTGCGTGGTCTCACGAAGCTTTTTCAGGTCGCTCAGCAGCTTGGTGCGCTGCTGGTCGTTTTCCAGGGTCTTGATCACCTCGTCCAGGGACTGGCCCAACGGGACGTCGGCTTGCGGCTGGGTTTTGGTGTTGCTGCCCAGCAGCCCCGGCAGGCTCACGGCGTGGGCAGGCGCCATGGGCAGCAGGGTCAGCAGGCAGAAAAGCAGGCAACAGGGCAGGGCAAACAGACGGGCAAGCACGAGGCGGTCAACCTTAAAAACGACGAATTGACCGAGTGTACGAGGCCGTCATGTGCAATGCGAGTGAGATTGTCATTCGGCGAGTTTGGCGAGGATCTTGTAAACCACGGTGCCGAGGATCAGCAGCATGCCGATCCACATGCCGAACACACCGATGGGTTTGTCGCGGAAGTTGAAGCCGATGGCCAGGAGGATCATGCCGGTCAGTATGGGGATAAGCATGGAGTGGAAGGCGGACATGGTGATCATGGTGCGACGGCCTTGTCGGGTGGGAATAGGTATAAGTCTAGGTCGATTTCGCCAAGTGCGAGTTGATCCGTGTCAGAAACGCTACAAAACCCGGTTAATTTCTACATCCGATGGCTTTTTTTCGATTGGCCACGGTCAACATCCCTCAGGAACCTTAAACCCAGGAGCATTCATCCATGAGCACACCCAAGGCACTGTTGATTCTGCACGGCAAGCAAGCCCTCAACGAAGAGGTGCGGGCGGCAGTGCAGGGCAAGCGCGAGCAGGGCTGGGAGCTGGCCGTACGGGTGACGTGGGAGGGTGGCGATGCCCAGCGGTTTGTCGATCAGGCCCTTGCCGATGGCTACACGCGGCTGATCGCCGGCGGCGGTGACGGCACCCTGCGGGATGTGGCCGAGGCCATGGCCCGGGCCAAGACCGAGGCCAGCCTGGTGCTGATGCCCCTCGGTACCGCCAACGATTTTGCCCGCGCCGCCGGTGTGCCGCTGGAGCCCGAGCAGGCCCTGGACCTGCTGGATGTACCGGCCCGTGCCATCGACCTGGGCGAAGTAGGCGGACAGATCTTCCTGAATATGGCCACCGGTGGTTTTGGCAGTCAGGTCACCGCCAACACCTCCGAAGACTTGAAGAAAGTCCTCGGTGGCGCGGCGTATCTGTTCACCGGCCTGTCACGCTTCAGCGAGTTGCGCGCGGCCTACGGTGAATTGCAGGGCCCCGACTTTCACTGGCGCGGCGAACTGCTGGCCCTGGGCATCGGCAACGGGCGCCAGGCCGGTGGTGGCCACGTGCTGTGCCCCGGCGCCCTGGCCGATGATGGTTTGTTGGATATCAGCATCTTGCCGGCGCCGCAGGAAGTGGTCGGCACCCTGCGCAACCTGATGACGGACGGCTGGGGCCTGGACAATATGTTTGTGCGGGCGCGCTTGCCGTGGGTCGAAATCAAGGTCGCCGAAGGGCTGGCGATCAACCTCGACGGCGAACCACTCCAGGGTGACGACTTGCACTTCTCGGCCTTGCCCCAGGCACTGCGGGTGCATCTGCCGGAGGACTCACCGTTGCTGACTAATCGTCAAGGCTGATGATCTGTTCGCGCACTGCGAACAGCACCAGGCCCGCCACGTCGAAAATCTGCAGGCGCTTCATGATCTGCGAGCGGTGGGCTTCTACGGTCTTGATGCTCAGACCCAGGCCATTGGCGATTTCACGGGTGGACTTGCCGCGCACGATCAAGCGCAGGATTTCCAACTGGCGTGCCGTCAGGTTGTGGCTGTGGGGCGGCGGGTTGACCTGGGCCTGATTGCGGATCAGCGCCTGGTTGATCACCGTATGGGCGATTGCCGGGCTGAGGTAGCGTTCGTTGTTGCGCAACGCCAGCAGCGCGTGCTCCAGCTCATTGGCCGTGGTGTCCTTGAGCAGGTAGCCATGGGCGCCGGACTCCAGCGCGCACATGATCAGCTCCGGGTCGGTGTGCATCGACAGGATCAGCACCTTGCTCTTCGGGTAGGCGCGCTTGAGGTCTTTCAATGCATCGAGCCCGCCGGTGTGCTTCATCGACAGGTCAAGCAGCACGATGTCGGGTTGCAGCGCGTCAAACCGCTCCAGCAACTGCGCGCCGTCGCTCGCTTCACCGATCACCGCGTAGCCGGGAATATCCATGACCAGCGCACGCACGCCGGCCCTGATCAGGGAGTGGTCATCCACCAGGAGTAAGTTGCACGTCACTCTAGAACCTTATGGGGGTTGGCCCGTTCGAGGGCGCGGGGCGCCCAGGGGAAAAGCGCTTCGATCCTCGTCCCGGAGCCTGGCTGGCTATTGACCGACAATGTGCCTCCCAGTTGATCAATCCGCTCGGACATTCCCGCCATGCCCCGCTGGCCTTCCTGGGCGGGGTTGATGGCGGGCGAAAAGCCCTGGCCGTCATCGCTGATAAACAGTGACAGGCCTTCGGGCAGGCGTTGCAGGCGTACCAGCAGGTTACGTGCCTGGGCATGGCGCAGCATGTTGGTGACGGCTTCCTGGGTAATGCGAAAGGCGGCAACAGCCATCTCTTCCGGGATGCCGGTCAGCCGTTGATGGCATTCCAGGCTCCAGCTTACCCGGGTGTTTTCCAGGGTCTTGAGCAGATGCGCCCGCAGGCTCGCCTCAAGGCCCAGGCTCGCCAGTTGCCGGGGGTTGAGGATGGCCGACACGTCCTGCACCTTGGCCAGGGTTTCGTTGAGGGTGTTGCACAGCACCGCACAGTGGCCCTGCAGGTTTTCCGGAAGACGGCGCTTGAGCCATTCACTTTGCAGCTTGGCGGCGGTCAACAGTTGGCCGATATCGTCGTGCAGTTCGCGGCTGAGACGATGACGTTCGTTTTCCTGGACCTGCAACAGACGGTCGGCCAACTCCTGGGGCTGGAACTTGATGGACTTGCGTGAGCGCCACTGTTGCAAGCCCACCACCAGCAGGGTGGCCAGGTTCACTGACAACAGCGCCAGGGGAAGATCGGCCGAGTGTGCATAAGCCCACAGGCTGAGCAGGCACGCGCACAGGCATAGCGCGAGGGTTATCCAGCGTGCATTGCTTCGGGACACGGACCTTGCGATGAGTGACTTCAGGCTGGCGTACATAGGAGGCGCATTTCACGTTTATATGCATCATGAAGTTGAGTCACTTCGAGCGGGGCATGGTACCACCACTATTACCGTTGGTCGCCTGGCGCCGAGCGGGATGAGGAGTATTAATCACGGCAGCGTCCCGGAAGGTAGTCCCGGAGTTCAACGAGTGGGGAAGTTGTATCATTGAAGTTGTTTTGTATCAGTATTGTCGTTAGTGGCTTATTGATATTTTTCTGCTAACGACGTCGTGATGCATAAATAGTTGTGGTGTCGTTTTTAGATAATCAGGCAATTGAATGCGACATTTTTGTCGCTTGAATGCGAAGAAGCCTCAAATAGCGTAAGGCCTGTGTTGTTGCTTATAGCCGAAATCGCTTTGGGGGATGTGTTGGACAACGGTGGCGATCAACACGGTTTGTTCCGTTTCATCCAGGCCGAGCTTGCCGGTTTTTGTATCGATCAACTCCAGTTGCCAGGCCAGCAGGGTGAGGCAGTTGTGCAGTGCATCAAGTGCTTCGTCATGCAGTTGCAGGGGGCTGGCGGCGTTGCTGATCAGGTACTGGATATGCCGTGAGAACTCGCTGATCGCCCTCAGGGCCAGGGCTTCGGATTTTTCCGCGAGCTTGATCAGGTTGGTTTTCATGCAGTCGATCGCGTCACTGTCGTTGCGGATCAAATGCAGGTGGCTCAAGCATTCTTCAGACTTGGCCAGCAACATTTCCGCTTCGAGGAGGAACTCGGGAAGTGCAAGTTGCCACTCTTTGCCGTCGTTCATCACACAAGTCTCCAGAACATACGATCGGATGATGAGATGTTGCACCGGTTGAATGGCGTAAAACTACCGCTGAAATATGACGAATATCTGTAGGCCCGTTCCGACTTTTCAGTAGGAAATTTATTTGAATGACGGCCGTCGTCCGAGTACCCCACAATTTCCAGGGGCATTCGCACAACTTCTTTGGGTGCCAGTACATAAGTCACTGGATGATCCGTTGGCCGTGGGCTTGCGATAGCAAACAAAAGCCTGACTCCATTCATGCAATGAGAATGGCGTCACATTAATGGCTATTAGATATCGCGAATATCAGGTTGGTCCTGATTGTGGATAGGGGAATCCCTTACATAGCGGAACCTCGCGCAGACTTTGCGGTCACGCGGCGGTGGTGATGGGCCTTGCGTTGAAGCGGGTTCAGTAAAGCATGATGTCAGTGTGACATCAATGGATTTGCATGGCATTTTAGTGGGGGTCAAGGTCCGGCGTTTGCCGCCGATAACCTGCTTCAGTGACCAGCACTATCCATCCGCTAAACCCCAGGAGTCTTTAATGGCCGGCATTCTCGACACGGTAGATCAACGCACACAATTGGTGGGTGAGAATCGCCTGGAGATCCTCATGTTTCGCCTGGCCGGGCGGCAGCTGTTCGCGATCAACGTGTTCAAGGTGCAGGAAGTGCTGCAACTGCCCAAGTTGACCCTGATGCCCCAGCGCCACCCGTTTGTCTGCGGGGTGGTCAACCTGCGTGGGCAGACGTTGCCGGTGATCGACCTGTCCCAGGCGATTGGCATGCGTCCGCTGATTCCGGGCCCCAACAGCACCATTATCGTCACCGAGTACAACCGCTCGGTGCAGGCGTTCCTGGTGGGCGGCGTCGACCGCATCGTCAACATGAACTGGGAGGCGATCCTGCCGCCGCCGGCAAGTGCCGGGCGCCAGCATTACCTGACGGCCATCAGCAAGGTCGATGACCAGTTGGTGGAAATCATCGACGTGGAAAAAGTCCTCGCCGAAATCGTGCCCTACAATGCCAAGGTTTCCCGCGAGAAACTTGAAGACCCGGTGCTGGAACGCGCCCGCGGCCGCGAAGTGCTGCTGGTGGATGACTCCAACGTCGCCCTCTCGCAACTGCGTGACACCCTCGGACAGTTGGGGGTGAAGATGCACATTGCCAGCGACGGCCTCAAGGCACTGAACATGCTCAAGGCCTGGGCCGACAGTGGCCAGGTGATGACCGACAAGCTGTTGATGATCTTCACCGACGCCGAAATGCCCGAGATGGACGGCTACCGCCTGACCACCGAGATTCGCAACGACCCGCGCCTGCGCAGCCTGTACGTGGTGCTGCATACGTCGTTGTCCGGCAGCTTCAACGACTCGATGGTGAAGAAGGTCGGTTGCGACAACTTCCTCTCCAAGTTCCAGCCCGACAAGTTGGTGGACGTGGTGCGTCAGCGCCTGATGCTGGACGAAGTCCCGGCTTGAGCTTAGGGTGACGGCTTTGTCCCTCAGGAATGCAGGCCCATGCTTCGTCTCAGCGCGTTGTACCGATACCCCTTGAAGTCCGGCAAGGGTGAATCCTTGCAGCAGATCGGCCTGGACACACTCGGGCTCGACGGGGATCGACGCTGGATGTTGGTGGACGAGGCCAGCGGGCGTTTCCTGACCCAGCGCGCCGTGGCCAGGATGAGCCAGCTCTCGGCGCTGTGGAACAGCGCCGGTGGCCTGACCTTGAGCGCCGAGGGCCAACCTGCGCTTGACGTGCCACTACCCGGCAGCGATGCCGAGTTGCGCGGCGTGACCATCTGGCGTGACACCTTGCGCGTGCCGGATGCCGGTGACGAGGCGGGCGCCTGGCTCAGCGAATTCATCGGCAAACCCACGCGGCTGGTGCAAGTGCCGCTGTCCCGTGCACGCACGACCGAGGCCGGCTACGGCAAGGATGATGACAAGGTCGCGTTTGCCGATGGCTTTCCGTTGCTGCTGATCGGCCAGGCGTCCCTGGATGACCTGTCCCAGCGTATCGGTCGGCCCATGGAGATGCTGCGTTTTCGCCCCAACCTGGTGATCGAGGGCAGCGAAGCCTTTGCCGAAGACGGCTGGAAGCGGATACGGATCGGTGATGTGGAGTTTCGCGTGGTCAAGTCCTGCTCACGCTGCATCCTCACCACCATCGACCCGGCGAGTGGCGAGCGCAGTGCCGACCGCGAACCGCTGGCCACGCTCAAGACCTACCGCGAGCAAGAGGGCGATGTGATGTTTGGGCAGAACCTGGTCAACGATGGGGTGGGCCGCCTGGAAGTCGGCATGCCGGTGACGATCCTGGAGTAAGCAGCCCTGAAATGAAAAATGCCCGTCTCTCGCGAGACGGGCATTTTTTTCGGCTATCGAACGTTTAGCCGCGGTATTCGCACAGGTAGGCGGTGTCGACCGCCACCTTCAGCTGGAACTTGCTGTTGGCTGGCACGTTGAACTGGGTGCCGGCGGCGAAGGTTTCCCAGTCGGTGCTGTCTGGCAGCTTGACGGTCAGTGCGCCCGATACCACGTGCATGATTTCACGCTGGGCAGTGCCGAACTCGTATTCACCCGGGGCCATGACGCCGATGGTCGCCGGACCTTCTGCAGTGCCGAAAGCGATCGACTTGACGGTGCCGTCGAAGTACTCGTTGACTTTAAACATGGGCGAATCCTCGGAAAAGGGTCAAGAAAGGTCGGCCAGTATGCCTTCTACACGGGCAAAATCAACGGCAGCAGCCGTGCGGTATTGCGTGCATCTTCCAGCGCCCGATGCTGTTGGCCGTGGAACTGCATGCCGGCCAGTTGCAGCGCGCCGTTGAGCCCCAGCGGCTTGTCCAGGCGCCGGGCCTTGGCGAAGCGTTGCTTGAGGTTCACGTGGGGCGTCTGGCCCAGCACGCTGCTCAAGCCATGGCGCTGCCACTCCAGTTCCAGTTGCTGGCGATCGTAGTCACCCCAGCTTGCCCAGCCTTCCAGGCGTGCCTGGTGCTGGCCAAGCCAGCGTTCGAACAGCGGCCACACCTCGATCAACGGCGCGGCAGCGTCGATATTCGCCTGGGTGATGTGGGTCAACTGGCGGCAGAACGGCGTCAGCAGCGGCCTGCGCAATGGCCGCACGAAACGCTGGAAATGGTCCAGTTCACGGCCCTGGCGGTTGACCAGGCTCACACCGATTTCGATGATTTCCATCTCGGTCACGGGCCAGCCGCCTTCATCCGTTGTGGCTTCAAGATCAATAATCAGCCAATGAGGCATCGCAGGTTCCCGTACTCTTCCCGTCCTGATGGGGATAGAGCGTAGCCAAGCCTGCTAGTTCCGCCCAGGGCTTACTCGATCTCCAGCAAAATCTGACGGTTCCTGACCTGATCGCCTGCAACCGCCTGGATTCGCTTGACCACGCCACTCATGCCGGCCTTGAGGGGGTGCTCCATTTTCATCGCTTCCAGCACCAGCAACAGCTGGCCCTTGCTGACCGAATCGCCTTCGCTGACCCGTACTTCGACAATTGCCCCGTCCATCGGCGCCTTGACCGTGCCGTTGCTGGCCTCGGCCTGGCGGGTGGCGACGGTTTGGGTTCGATCATTGATGCACACGCCGGGCAACCAGAGCCGGGTGCCTTGCAGGTGGTAGGCAATGCGACGGCGAATGCCGTTGAGAACGGCGGTGGCCCAGCGTCCGTCGGTGGAGAGGTCGCGTATTTCGATGGCGTGCTGATCAATCTCGACTTGCAGGCAATTGTCCGCCAGCACACTGAGGCTGATGGCCCGGGGCTCGTCGTGTTCGGCCAATTGCCAGGTCCAGGGTACGCTGGCGTTGTTGCGCCAGCCGGATAATGGCTGGGTGTGAGCGCTGGCGCTGTGTTGGTAAAACAGCGCGGCGGCCAGGGCCAGCTCTTCGTTGGTCGCGTGGGGACGCGGGATGTCGCTGAAGTGTTCGGCAATAAAGCCGGTGCTGAAGTCGCCGGCGATGAAGTGTGGATGCTTGAGCAGGCTGGCCAGCAGGCGCTGGTTGGTGGGCACGCCGAGCAGCACGCAGTCTTCCACGGCCCTGACCAGCTTGCGCCGGGCCTCTTCGCGGGTGGCGCCGTGGGCGATGATCTTGCCCAGCATCGAGTCGTAGAACGGGGTGATGCGCTGGCCTTCCAGCACGCCATGATCGATGCGCACACCTGGCGCCGGGTCCCAGCGCAGTACGTCGCCGGTTTGCGGGAGGAAGCCCTGGGCCGGGTCTTCGGCGTACAGGCGCACTTCCATGGCGTGGCCGGTGAGGGTCACTTGTTCCTGACTCAGGGGCAAAGGTTGGCCGGCGGCGATGTGCAGTTGCCAGGCGACGAGGTCGAGGCCGGTGATCAGTTCGGTGACCGGGTGTTCGACCTGCAGGCGGGTGTTCATTTCCAGGAAGTAGAAATTGCCGTCGCGGTCGAGCAGGAACTCCACCGTGCCGGCGCCGACGTAATTGACGGCGCGCGCGGCCTTGAGGGCGGCTTCGCCCATGGCTTGGCGCAGCTTGGGGGTCATGACGGGGCAGGGGGCTTCTTCGATGACTTTTTGATGGCGGCGCTGGACCGAGCAGTCGCGTTCGCCGAGGTAGATCAGGTTGCCGTGGGTGTCGCCGAACAGTTGGATTTCGACGTGGCGGGGGGCGATCAGGGCTTGTTCGAGGATGAGTTCGGCGCTGCCGAAGGCGTTTTGTGCTTCGGAGCGGGCGGTGCGCAGGTGTTCCAGCAGGGTGTCGGGGTTGTGTACCAGGCGCATGCCGCGGCCGCCGCCGCCGGCGCTGGCCTTGATCATCAGTGGGTAGCCGATGTGGGTGGCTTGTTGTTGCAGGGTTGGGTCGCCCTGGTCGGGGCCTTGGTAGCCCTTGATGCAGGGGACGCCGGCGTTGAGCATGGCGATTTTTGAGAGGCGTTTGCTGCCCATCAGGTCGATGGCTTCGGGGCTGGGGCCGATGAAGGTGAGGTCGGCGTTTGCGCAGGCTCGGGCGAAGTCGGGGTTTTCGGAGAGGAAGCCGTAGCCGGGGTGGATGGCGTCGGCGCCGGTGCGGTGGGCTGCGTTGAGGATGGCTTCGATGTTCAGGTAGGACTGGGTGACGGGGGCGGGGCCGATGTTGATGGCTTCGTCGGCCATCTGGACGTGCAGGGCGTCGGCGTCGGCTTCGCTGTAGATCGCTACGGTGCGGTAGCCCAGGGATTGAGCGGTGCGCTGGATGCGGCAGGCGATTTCGCCACGGTTGGCTATGAGGATTTTGTTGAACATGAGTGACCCCTTGGGTTGGCGTTTACCGTGTACATATCCATTCCTGCGGTAACGGCTGCTATTGGTTCCGCTCTTACAGCGGGTCACTTTTGAAAAGCGCAAAAGTAACCAAAACGCTCTGCCCCGCCTGTCGGCACCTCGCTAGGGCTCGGTGTTCCCTCACTCCGG
>NZ_JACAPJ010000025.1:68569-68766 GCF_013385765.1 Pseudomonas sp. C8002 | reverse complement strand
ATCAAAAGCAAGAGCACGGCGGCCTGAAAGCCGACCTGAGTGTTAAAAGCCAGATCAAAAGCCAGAGCGAAAGCAGAGCTGCTTTTCTGTAGGAGCTGGCTTGCCGGCGATGCAGACACCTCGGTGCATCAGGTACACCCAGTTGATGCCATCGCCGGCAAGCCAGCTCCTACATTTGAACCGTGCCCGCTTTAGCT
>NZ_JACAPJ010000025.1:21915-68490 GCF_013385765.1 Pseudomonas sp. C8002 | reverse complement strand
GGATGGCCCATGACGGCGGCCCACGCTCCAAAGCCGGAGTGAGGGCACACCGAGCCTAGGCGAGGTGCCGAGTGGTGGGGCAAGAGCGTTTTGGTTACTTTTGCGCTTTTCAAAAGTGACCCGCTGTAAGAGCGGAACCCATAGTCGCCATTACAAAAATAACGGATATGCCCCCGATTCATCGCGCCCACCCCGGCCTGCGCTTCTGCACAAACGCCTGAGTCCCCTCAACCCCTTCCTCACCACAAACCGCCTCGGCAAACCACTCGGCAGCCTGGTCCAACAACGGCCCCAACGCCTGCTCACCACTGGCCAGCAGCAACGCCTTGGTCCGCGCATTAGCCCCCGGAGCACATCGCAAAACCTGCCCCAACACCTCATCCAGCCGCTCCGCCAACGCCTGCGGATCGTGCTCCACAAAATGCACCAACCCCAACCGCAGCGCCTCAACCCCATCAAACCGCGCCGCCGTCAAAGCCAGCCGCCGCGCCTGGGTCAGCCCGATACGCTTCACCACGAACGGGGCAATCTGCGCCGGCAACAACCCAAGGCCGGTCTCCGGCAACCCAAACTGCGCCTGATGATCCGCAATCGCTACATCACTGACACACACCAACCCAAACCCGCCGCCCAGCACGGCACCCTCAAGCACCACAATCACCACCTGCGGCAGCGCCTCCACTTCCTGCAACAGCGTACCGAACGCCCGGTTCAACGCCTGCAAGCCACCCGCGGCTCCCGCGCGAGCCATGTCCTTCACATCGCCACCGGCCGAAAAATGCCCACCCGCGCCGCTGATAACCAACGCCCGCACGCTCTTGTCCCCAGCCACATCGGCCAGTACCGCACGCAGTTCGTTGACCATTTCCAGGCTCATGGCATTGCGGCTGTCCGGCCGATTGAGGGTCACATGCAGCACCCCGTTATGCGGTTCCAGCAACAACGTGTTCACGACTTCTTCCCCGGCAGGGTGCCCATCAATTTGCAAATGATCCCCAGCATGATCTCGTCCGCCCCACCACCAATCGACACCAGCCGCACATCGCGATAAGCCCGGGCCACCGGGTTGTCCCACATGAACCCCATGCCGCCCCAATATTGCAGGCAACTGTCGCTGACTTCCCGGCCCAGGCGGCCGGCCTTGAGCTTGGCCATGGAGGCCAGGCGCGTCACGTCCTGGCCCTTGATGTACTGCTCGGTGGCCTGGTACACCAGCGCCCGCAGGCATTCGATTTCGGTGGACAGTTCGGCCAGGCGGAAGTGGATCACCTGGTTGTCGATCAGCGCCTTGCCGAAGGTCTTGCGTTCCTTGCAGTAATCGATGGTGCTGTCGATGCAGTACTCCAGGCCCTTGACCATATTGGCCGCGCCGAACAGCCGCTCTTCCTGGAACTGCAGCATCTGCATCATGAATCCCGCACCTTCATGGCCGATGCGGTTGCGCTGGGGGATGCGCACGTCGTCGAAAAACACCTGGGCGGTTTCCGAGCTGTGCATGCCGAGCTTTTCCAGGGGCGGGCTGACGCTGATGCCGGGGGTGTTCATCGGCACCATGATCAGCGACTTGTTGATGTGCGGCTTGTCGTCCGAGGTGTTGGCCAGCAGGCAGATGAAGTCGGCGCTCGGTGAGTTGGTGATCCACATCTTGCTGCCGTTGATCACGTAGTCAGTGCCGTCCTTGCGGGCATGGGTTTTCAGCCCGGCCACGTCGGAGCCGGCGCCGGTTTCCGAAACGCCGATGCAGCCCACCTGTTCGCCGCTGATGGCCGGGCGCAGGAATTCTTCGCGCAATTCATCGGAGCCGAAGCGGGCGAGGGCCGGGGTGCACATGTCGGTCTGCACGCCGATGGACATCGGGATGCCGCCGCAGCGAATGCTGCCGAACTCTTCGGCGGCGACGATCGAGTAGCTGTAGTCGAGACCCATGCCACCGAATTTTTCCGGCTTGGAAATACCCAGCAAACCGAGGTCGCCGGCCTTGCGGAAGATCTCGTGGATCGGAAAGCGTCCGGCCTTTTCCCACTCATCCACATGCGGGTTGATCTCGCGCTCGACAAAGCCACGGACGGTGCGACGCAGTGCTTCGTGTTCCTGGGTGAAGATCATTTTTATTGTTCTCCCTATGGGGACGCGGGGCGTCCCGGGCTGCATTCCCACGCGGGGCGTGGGAACGATCATCAAAACCGCGCTGCACCAAAGCTGTTGGGCTGTAGTTGCCGCACCTCGGCCTCGTGGCAGATGTCCAGCAGAAACCCGAGCAAGGTTCGTGTATCCCGTGGGTCAATCAGCCCGTCGTCCCATAGGTTTGCGCTGCCGTAGAGGGCGGTGGACTGGCTGTCGAGTTTCTGTGCGGTGACCTGTTCGAGCATGTCGAGCACCTTGGGGTCGGGCACCAGGCCGTCTTTCAGTTGCTTGGCTTCGGTGACGATCCGCAGCACCTTGCCCGCCTGGGCGCCGCCCATCACGGCGGTGCGACTGTTGGGCCAGGCGAAGATAAAACGCGGGTCGAGCCCACGGCCGCACATCGCATAGTTGCCGGCACCGTAGGAGCCGCCGACGACGATGGTCAGTTTCGGCACCCGCGCATTGGCCACCGCCTGGATCATCTTCGCGCCGTGCTTGATCACGCCTTGCTGTTCCGACTCGGTGCCCACCATGAAGCCGGTGGTGTTGTGGAAGAACAGCAGCGGTGTCTGGCTCTGGTCGCACAGCTGGATAAATTGCGCGGCCTTGCTCGCACCCTTCGGGGTGATTGGCCCGTTGTTGCCGATAAAGCCACAGGCGCGGCCCTGGATATGCAGGTGGCCGCAGACGGTGTGCGGGTCGAACTCGCCCTTGAATTCGAGGAAGTTGGAAGCGTCCGCCAACCGCGCGAGGATTTCGCGCACGTCGTAGGGCTTTTTCGGATCGTCGGGGATCAGCCCCAACAGCTCGTCAATCGGGTACAGCGGCTCGCTGTAAGCGCGCTTTGGCACAGGCGGCAAGCGGTCATCCCACGGCAACAGGCTGACAATCTCACGCACGATGCGCACGCCGTCAGCGTCGTTTTCCGCCAGGTATTCAGCGGTGCCGGCGGTTTGCGCATGCATCTCGGCGCCGCCCAGTTCTTCATCGGTGGCGACTTCGCCGGTGGCGGCCTTGAGCAGCGGCGGGCCGGCCAGGAACAGCTTGGCCTTGCCACGCACCACCACCACGTAATCCGAAAGACCCGGCTGATAAGCGCCGCCCGCCGTGGCCGAGCCATGCACCACGGTGATCTGCGGCAGGCCCATGGCCGACATCCGCGCCTGGTTGGCGAAGCTGCGGGCGCCTTCGACGAAAATCTCGGCGGCGTAGTTGAGGTTGGCGCCGCCGCTTTCTGCCAGCGTCACCACCGGCAGTTTGTTTTCCATGGCGATCTGTTGCAGGCGCAGGGATTTTTTCAGGCCCGAGGGGGAAATGGTCCCGCCCTTGATCGCGCTGTTGTTGGCCACCACCAGCATGCGCACGCCGCTGACGTAGCCGATGCCGGCGATCAACCCGCCGCCAGCGGCGCTGCCGTCCTTGTCATCGTGCAGTTTGTAGCCGGCCAGGCTCGCCAGTTCGAGGAACGGCGCGCCGGGGTCGAGCAATAGATTCAGGCGTTCCCGTGGCAGCAGTTGCCCGCGCTTGTCGAACCTGGCCTTGGCTTCGGCGGCCTTGCCCAGCAGGTTTTGCTCCAGCTGGCGCAATTGATTGACGCCCGTGAGCATCGCTTCGCGGTTCTGCGCGAATTGCGGGCTGTGGGCGTCGAGTTGCGAGTCGATCACCGGCATGGCTTATTTCTCCTCCTTGAGCACGTCCGGCAAGTAAGCCCGGTGGAAACCATTAAAGGACACGCTCGGCGGTTGCGCCTTGTGCAGCGGCCAGGCGCGGCTGCCCAGGCTGGCGGCGCCGTCGATGCGCAAGGTGCTGCCGCTGACGAACGCGGCGGCGGGGCTGAGCAAGAACACAATCGCCGCGCTGACTTCCGATTCGGTGCCGATGCGCTTGAGCGGTACATGCTCGCGCAAGGTCGGGATCACCGCCTTGAATGCGCCTTCGTAGGTGTCCATGCCGCTGGAGGCAATCCAGCCCGGCGCCACGGCGTTGACCCGCACCCCCGCGTAACCCCATTCAAAGGCGGCGGTCTTGGTGAAGTTGTCCATGCCCGAACGTGCCGCACCGGAGTGCCCCATGCCGGGCATGCCGCCCCACATGTCGGCGAGCATGTTGACGATGGATCCGCCGTGCTTGCTCATGCTCTGGTTGAACACTTCCCGGGCCATCAGGAAACCGCCCACCAGGTTGGTGCGCAACACGGTTTCAAAGCCCTTCTGGTTGATCGACGCGAGCGGCGAGGGGTACTGGCCGCCGGCGTTGTTCACCAGGCCATGAATCGGGCCGTGCTCCTGCAGGACCTGGCCGACCAGCGCCTTGACCGCTTCTTCATCACGAATATCGCAGGCCTGCCAGCTGGCGCGACCGCCGTCCTCACTGACCTCCGCCGCCACCGTTTGCAGTTTTTCCGGCTTGCGCCCCACCAGGATCACATGGGCGCCGAGGGCTGCCAGCTCGTGGGCGGTGCAACGGCCAATGCCACTGCCGCCGCCGGTAACGATGATGGTCTGCCCCTGGAACAGGTCGGCTTTGAAGATCGAGTCGAAGGCCACGGCGCGGGTCCTTTAAGTGAATTGATCGGCAATGTGCTGCGGCACGGCAATCGGGATTTCCAGCAGTTGCTGGGCGAAGGCCTTGCCTTGGGGATCGATGCGCAGGCTGGCAATCCCGCCGCCACCCAGGGCGTTTTCCAGCAGGAAGTTCAGGCTGTGGCTGCCGGGCAAATACCAGCGCTCGACGCGGCCGTGGATCGGGTCGAGCACGTGGCTCATCCAGTCGACGATCACTTCGGGCGTCAGCGCCTCGGCGATCCACGGCAGGTACTCGGGCTGGCGGGCGATCACCCCGATGTTGCTGTGGTTGCCCTTGTCGCCGGAGCGGGCCACGGCCAGCTTGACCAGCGGCACGTTGGCGTCGGCGCGGCCTTGGGGTTTGGGCGGGTCGATCAATGCGATCGAGGTGTTCAGCGGTTTGGCGACGGGCAATTCGCAGGCATGCCGTTCGCCAAGGAAATCGACCTGCAATTGGCAGGCGCTTTTATCGATCAGGAATGAAAACAACCGAATCAGCGGGTACACCGTGGGTCGCCCGCCGACGATCCCGGTGAGCCCCGGCGCCATGCCGGTGGCCGCCTGGGCAATCTCCCGGGCGAACAGCACCAGCGCCTGTTTGCTGGGGTGACGCACCGCCAGTTTCACCACCACTTCGCGGCAGTCCTGGCGTTGGGCATGGGGGCCGTAGGTGGCTTCGCTGCCCAGCAGTTCGATGTTGATGTCGGTGTAGGGCGCCCAGCCGCGCTGGCTGAACAGCTCTGAGGTCTTGTTGATGATCGCCTGGCTGACCCGTTCGGCCTTGGCCACCGCGTCGATCCCGGCGATCAGGCAACTGGCGGTGCAGCGAAAACCATCCGGGTAGGTGGCGCTGATCTTGTACTGGTCGGTGGGCGGCAGGCCTTTGGCGCCGTGCAGGTGCACGCGGTTTTTGCCTTGTTGCCGGAGCTTGACCTGGCTGAAGTCGCAGATCACGTCGGGCAACAGGTAGGCGCGCGGGTCGCCGATTTCATACAGCAGTTGCTCGGCGACGCTCAGTTCGCTGATCAGTCCGCCGGTGCCCTCGACCTTGCTGACGGTGAACTGGCCGTCGGCACTGACCTCCACAATCGGGAAACCGATGTGTTCGTAGTCCGGCACCTCCCGCCAATCGGTGAAGTTGCCGCCGGTGCACTGCGCGCCGCATTCGATGATATGCCCGGCCAATGCCGCCTGGGCCAGGCGGTCGTAGTCCTGCCAGGACCAGTCGAATTCATGCACCAGCGCTGCGCTGACCACTGCGCTGTCGACCACACGGCCGGTGATGACGATATCGGCGCCCAGCTTCAACGCCTGCACGATACCGGGCGCGCCGAGGTAGGCGTTGGTGGATACGCACATCGGCGGCAAGGGCGCGCCGCTGAACATGTCGGTGACGCCGTGCAGTTGCTTGAACTGCGGTAGCAGGTCATCCCCCAGCAGTACGGCGATCTTCAACGGGATTCGGGCCTGGTCGCAGGCCGCCTGCAACGCGGCGGCGCAGGCCTGGGGGTTGATCCCGCCGGCGTTGCTGATCACGCGGATGCCCTGGCGCTGGATATCCGCCAGCAGCGGCGTCAGCACCTCGACGAAATCCGTGGCATAGCCGGCCTGGGGGTCTTTCATTCGCGCTCCGGCGAGGATCGACAGGGTGACTTCCGCCAGGTAGTCGAACACCAGGTAATCCAGCGTGCCGCCGTGCACCAACTGCGCAGCGGCGGTGCAGGTGTCGCCCCAGAAGGCGCTGGCGCAGCCGATGCGTACCGTCTTGTTCATGGGGCGTCCTTCCTCTGGTTTGCTGATACCAACACTACCAAGCAAGCGCTTGGTTTGTAAACTCTGGTCATAACTTTGCCCCAAGCGCTTGCTTGGTTGGCTGCCACGGCCTAAATTGCCGCCCAAGACGTAACCAGAAGTTAAGGAGAGCAGCATGGATGAGCAAAAAGCCCTGCGGGTGATGCGCACCATGGTCGAAGCCGGCCAATTGACCGACCCCGACAGTGCCCGTGGCAAGCTGCTGCAAACCGCGGCCCACCTGTTTCGCAACAAGGGTTTTGAGCGCACCACCGTGCGTGACCTGGCCGGCGCGGTCGGGATCCAGTCCGGCAGCATCTTTCATCACTTCAAGAGCAAGGACGAAATCCTGCGGGCGGTGATGGAGGAAACCATCCACTACAACACCGCCCTGATGCGCGCTTCCCTGGCCGAGGCGAGCAACGTGCGCGAGCGGGTGCTGGCGCTGATTCGTTGCGAATTGCAGTCGATCATGGGCGGCAGTGGCGAGGCCATGGCGGTGCTGGTGTATGAATGGCGTTCCCTGTCGGCCGAGGGCCAGGCCCAGGTGCTGGCCTTGCGCGACATCTACGAAGAGATCTGGTTGCAGGTGCTGGGGGAGGCGAAAAACGCCGGTTACATCAAGGGCGATGTGTTTATCACGCGGCGTTTCCTGACGGGCGCCTTGTCCTGGACCACCACCTGGTTTCGCGCCCAGGGCAGCATGACCCTCGAGCAACTGGCCGACGAAGCCTTGCTGATGGTGTTGAAAGCTGACTAGCCCTTTCGCGCAAGCTATTAATTGTGTGGCAGAAAGTTGTCTCGATAGACAAAAACGCCTAGCTTAGCGGGATCAAAGTTTTCGACGGTGTGTGCCTTGATGTTTTCGCCTTGGCGATTGGCTGCAGGACTCTCAATATGGGCACTTGGCGCACTGTGGCTGATGCCTGCCTCGGCCGCCCAACTGGTGAGGGTCGGTGCTGCGCATTTCCCGCCATACACCGTGCGCCCGGAGCAGGGTGCCGACACCGGGTTGCTGCCGCAACTGGTGGAAGCCTTGAACGCCCTGCAAACCGACTACCAGTTTGTGCTGGTACCCACCTCGATTCCCCGGCGTTTTCGCGACTTCCAGCAAGGTCGGGTGGACATGGCGATCTTCGAAAACCCCAAGTGGGGCTGGCAGGATATTGCCCACACCGATGTCGACATGGGCCTGGAGGATGCGGAAATCTTCGTGGCCCAGCAGGAGCCCGGTCGCGACCAATCGTATTTCGCCGACCTGACCGGCAAGCGCCTGGCGGTGTTCAGCGGCTATCACTACGCGTTCGCCAATTTCAACCCCGACCCCAAGTACATGGCGGAGCACTTCAACGCCACCTTGACCTATTCCCACGACAGCAACCTGCTGATGGTCGCCCGGGGCCGGGCCGACATCGCCCTGGTGACACGTTCCTACCTCAGTGATTTCCTGGTGCGCAATGCCGATACGGCGGGGCAGTTCCTGGTGTCCGAGCGGATCGACCAGGTGTACCACCACTATGCGTTGCTGCGGCCCAAGGCGCCGATCACGGGGCCGGCGTTCGCCGGGCTGCTCAAGCAGCTGAGGGACAACGGCCAGTTGCTGAAGATCTTCGAGCCTTACCGCATCGATGTAATGCCGGTACCGTGATCGTCTAAATTTTTGCCCTCGGCTCACGTCACTTGTTGAACTGTCGACGATTCGTGAGCCCATCCCATGTCCAATCTGAATGACCTGTCAGTGCTGCCCTTGCCGGCGGGACCCGCCCTGAATGCTGATGAAACTGATAGCCGCCTGAGCCTCACCCTTGAGGGCCAGCCGCTGATTCGCCTGCGCCTTGAGCGGGGTGATGAGGTGCAGGTGCATTTGCAGGAGCCCGCCAGTGTGCCGGCTGCCCGTGCCTTGTGGGCGGCGTGTTATTGGCTGTTTGCCAGGGAGCCCGGGCGTCAGCGACTGGTCTGGTGTCTTGAGCATGCGCCGGAAGATGCCTTGCGCAGTGGGTTGCTGGTGGCGACCGGGGTTGCCGGGCAGTTTCATTGCGAGCGCACGCTGTTCTGGCAGTTGCCGCAACCGTGGCTGGGGCAATCTCTCACGGGGGCTTATCCGCAGCAGATGATCATCAGCGGCGGCAAGCGTCATCCTGCCCGTGCGCCGAAGCCGCGGGGCGAGGTGTATCGGCGGTTTGATGCGCGGCTGGGGGCGTGGATTTCACTGCGTACGGTGGAGATTGATGTTGATCTGGCGCGCTTCAATCGTTGGCAGAACAGTGCGCGGGTGGCGAATTTCTGGCAGGAAACTGGCAGCCTGGAACAGCATCGGGAGTATCTGGACAAGCTGGAAGCGGATCCCCATGCGTTGACGTTGATTGGCTGTTTCGATGATGAGCCGTTTGCTTATTTCGAGGCGTATTGGGCGAAGGAGGATCGGATTGCGCCGTTTTATGATGCGGCGGATTACGATCGCGGGATTCATATGCTGGTGGGCGAAGAGCACCACCGTGGTCCGCACAAGGTAGCGAGTTGGTTGTCGGCGCTGGTGCATTACTTGTTTCTCGATGATCCGCGTACGCAGCGTGTAGTGGCTGAGCCTCGGGCGGATAACGGGAAGATGATTGGGCATATGCAGAATCAGTGTTTCCACTGTGAGAAGGAGTTTGATTTTCCTCATAAGCGGGCGGCGTTGATGATTCTGGGGCGGGAGCGGTTTTTTGAGCGGTGTGGGTTGGTTTGACTGAGCAAAAAATCTGAGTGCACGAAGATCAAATGTGGGAGCGGGCTTGCTCGCGAAAGCGCAGTGTCAGTCAATGCATGTGTGACTGATCCACCGCTTTCGCGAGCAAGCCCGCTCCCACATGGGATGTGTGGCGCGTCAGGCCCGCCGCGCAAACGTGTCGCTATGGGTCCCGGAAACCTTCCGGCAATGCACCAGTGCATCGCGAATCATAAAGTTCACCAACGTCGGTGAAACCCCCAGCTCCTTGGCAATATCCTTCTGCGGCACCCCGTGCAGCCGGTACATCTCAAACGCGTAACGCGTGCGCTGAGGCAACTCGGTCAAGGCGTCGGCAATGTTCTCCAGCGTCGAAAAGTTGATGTGCGAGGTCTCAGGTGAAGCGCCGTGAATAACCACATTCAAGCCTTCCTCTTCCGTGCCGGAATATTTCAGCTCCAGCGCCTGCTTGCGGTAGTGATCAATAGCCAGGTTGCGCACGATCTGGAACAGGTAACTGAGCTGCGCCTTGAACGATGACGTGATGGTGGGGGCCGATTGCAACCGGAAGTAGGCGTCTTGCACCACGTCTTCGGCGCGGGATCGGCAGCCGGTAATACGCGCTGCGATCTTGACCAGGATCAGTCGATTGTCGACGAAGGCCTGGAGTAGGGGTGAGTCGCACCTGCCTGTGGATACTTGTTCCGTCATGGAAATCACCTTGTTGCAAGAGAAGGTTGGGGGAGGGCGTCCTTGCTGAGGCCTCCTACACATCGGGCAACAAATTATGCTTAATGATAATGATTGTCAAATGAGAAGACGAACTAATCTTATGCTTTATCGAGAGGTGTGAACGGCGTCTCGCTGACTAATTATTTCCCGGTGCCATCCGTTCTCATGGGTGAAAGGCCAGTTAACAAACCGGCCAAGGATCAGCGCCTGGAGGAGGACAAAATGGGTTTTTATCGTGTGAGCGGGAGTGGTCTGAAATGAACACGCCGGCTCGATTACGCCTGTTTTGCCTGCCTTACTCCGGCGCCAGCGCCATGGTCTACAGCCGCTGGCGGCGGGCGCTGCCGGAGTGGTTGCAGGTGCGGCCGCTGGAGTTGCCGGGGCGCGGCATGCGCATGGACGAGCCGTTGCAGCGCGATATCAAAAACCTGGCCGGGCAACTGGCTGATGAGATCCGCGCCGAGCTGGACGGCCCCTACGCCTTGTTCGGCCACAGCCTCGGCGGCCTGCTGGCCTTCGAACTGGCCCATGCCCTGCGCGAACGGGGCGCGCCGCCGCCATTGGCGCTGTTTGCCTCGGGTACCGCCGGCCCGGCCTGTCGCGATGTCAGCGAATACGCCATCGAGAAAAACGACGAACAACTGATCGCCCGCCTGCGGGAACTCAAGGGCACGGGCGAAGACGTGCTGGCCAACGCCGAACTGATGCAGTTGATGCTGCCGATCCTGCGGGCCGACTTCCTGCTGTGCGGCAGTTTCGAATACGGCGAGCGTGAGCCGCTGAGCCTGCCCATCCATGTATTCGGCGGCAAGCAGGACACGGTGCGCGCCGATCAACTGCTGGACTGGCAGCAAGACACCGCCAGCGGTTTCTCCCTCGACATGTTCGACGGTCACCACTTCTTCCTGGTGCAGCACGAGAGTTCCGTACTGCGCTGTGTGCGGCGTTACGCCGACGAACACCTGGCCCGCTGGCGCAACGACGCCGCGCGGCAGATGGCCCGGGCAACCGGCTGAACAAGCCCCCCCGGCCACACATTCCCCGATTTCCCAGTAAGCCGATTTCAGGCAGGAACCCCATGATGGACGCCTTCGAACTTCCCCGCACCCTGGTTCAGTCCCTTCAACGCCGCGCCGCGCAAACCCCGGATCGACTGGCGTTGCGCTTCCTTGCCGAGACGGCCGAACAGAGCGTTGTCCTCAGTTACCGCGACCTCGACCTGCGCGCCCGCACCATTGCCGCCGCCTTGCAGGCCGACGCCGGGCTGGGCGATCGTGCGGTGCTGCTGTTCCCCAGCGGGCCGGATTACGTCGCGGCGTTCTTTGGTTGCCTGTACGCCGGGGTCATCGCGGTGCCGGCCTATCCGCCGGAGTCCGCCCGCCGCCATCATCAGGAGCGGCTGCTGTCGATCATTGCAGACGCCGAGCCGCGGTTGCTGCTGACCACGTCCAGCCTCGGTGATTCGCTGGCGCAACTCGAAGGCGCGCCGCAGTTGCTGTGCGTTGACAGTCTCCATGTTGAAATCGCGGGCAATTGGATCGCGCCCAACTTGCAGGACGATGACATCGCCTTCCTGCAATACACCTCCGGCTCCACTGCGTTGCCCAAGGGCGTGCAAGTGACCCACGGCAACCTGGTGGCCAACGAATTGCTGATCCGTCACGGCTTCGGCATCGACCTGAACCCCGACGATGTGATCGTCAGTTGGTTGCCGCTTTACCACGACATGGGCCTGATCGGCGGGCTGCTGCAGCCGATCTTCAGCGGTGTGCCGTGCGTATTGATGTCGCCGGCGTACTTCCTTGGCCGGCCATTGCGCTGGCTCGAAGCGATCAGCGAATACGGCGGCACCATCAGCGGCGGGCCGGACTTCGCCTATCGCTTGTGCAGCGAGCGAGTCAGCGAATCGGCATTGGATCGCCTGGACCTGAGCAAATGGCGCGTGGCGTATTCCGGCTCCGAGCCGATCCGCCTCGACACCCTCGAACGCTTCGCCGAGAAGTTCGCCGCCTGCGGTTTTACCCCGAACAATTTCTTCGCCTCCTACGGCTTGGCGGAGGCCACCTTGTTCGTTGCCGGCGGCACCCGTGGCCAGGGCATCCCGGCCGTGCGCCTGGACGAACAGGCTCTGGCCGCCAATCGCGCCGAGCCCGGTCAGGGCGCGGCGATCATGAGTTGCGGCACCAGCCAGCCCGCGCACGCGGTGCTGATTGCCGACCCCGCCACCCTGGCGACGCTCCCCGACAATGCCGTCGGTGAAATCTGGGCCACCGGCCCGAGCATCGCCCACGGCTACTGGCGCAACCCTGAAGCCACCGCCAAGACTTTCGTTCAGCACGAAGGCCGTACCTGGCTGCGGACCGGCGACCTCGGGTTTATCCGCGAAGGTGAAGTGTTCATCACCGGCCGGCTGAAAGACCTGCTGATCGTGCGGGGCCACAACCTGTATCCCCAGGACATCGAGCAAGCCATCGAGCGTGAAGTGGAAGTGGTGCGCAAGGGCCGGGTCGCCGCGTTCGCGGTGAATGACCAGGGCCTGGAAGGCATTGGCATCGCCGCCGAAATCAGCCGCAGCGTGCAGAAAATCCTGCCGCCGGAAGCACTGATCAAGGCGATTCGCCAGGCGGTGGCCGAAGCCTGCCAGGAAGCGCCGAGCGTGGTGGTGCTGCTCAACCCCGGTGGCTTGCCGAAAACGTCCAGCGGCAAGGTGCAGCGCTCGGCCTGCCGCACACGCCTGGCGGACGGCAGCCTCGACAGTTATGCGCAGTTCCCCGGCGTGCAGGCGCCGGTCGGCGATGCTGTCCTGCAATCCGAACTGCAAAACCAGATTGCCGCGATCTGGTGCGAGCAATTGCAGGTGACGCAGGTCGCCGCCGACGATCACTTCTTCCTGCTGGGGGGCAACTCCATCAGCGCCACCCAGGTCGTCGCCCGGCTGCGGGAAACCCTCGGCCTGGAACTGAACCTGCGCCTGTTGTTCGAAGCGCCCACCCTGGCTGCCTTCGCCACCAGCGTCGGGCAATTGCAGCAGGACGGCGGCGTGGCCCAAGGCGCAATCCATGGGTTGTCGCGACAGGAAGACCTGCCGCAATCCCTCGCGCAAAACCGCTTGTGGATCACCTGGCAACTCGACCCGCACAGCAGCGCCTACACCATTCCCGGCGCCTTGCGGTTGCGCGGCGAGCTGGATGAAGACGCGGTGCGCGCAACCTTCCAGCAACTGATCCAGCGCCACGAAGCCCTGCGCACGCGCTTCTTCGAGCGCGATGGCCAGGCCTTCCAGCGGGTCGACGCCAAGGCTGATTTCGATCTGCAAGTCATCGACCTCAGCGATTTGCCTGCCGCCGAGCGGGAAGCCCGTGCCAAGCAGATTCGTGAAGACGAAGCCCGCACCCAGTTCGACCTGGAGAAAGGCCCGCTGCTGTGGGTAACGCTGGTGCGCCTGGATGACGACGACCACCAACTGCTGGTGACGATGCACCACATCATCGCGGACGGCTGGTCGCTGAACGTGTTGATCGACGAATTCTCGCGACTGTACGCCGCTGCGTCCCAGGGCCAACCCCTGGAGCTGCCAGCGCTGGCCCTGCAATACGCCGACTACGGAAGTTGGCAGCGCCAGTGGCTGGCCGAAGGCGAGGGCCAGCGACAACTGGCTTACTGGAAACAACAACTGGGCGACGAGCACCCAACCCTGAGCCTGGCCACCGATCACCCGCGTTCGGCGCAGCACCTGCGCAGTGCCTCGCGTCACAGTGTGCGTGTGAGCGCGAGCCTCGGCGAAGCCATTCGCAAGACTGCCCAAAGCCACGAATCCACGCCGTTCATGCTGTTGCTCGCGGCGTTCCAGAGCCTGCTCTATCGCTACAGCGGCCAACGCGATATCCGCATCGGCGTGCCCAACGCCAACCGTCCGCGCCAGGAAACCCAAGGCCTGATCGGGTTCTTTATCAACACCCTCGTACTGCGCGCCGAACTGGATGCGCGCCTGCCCTTCGCCGAGTTGCTGACGGCAACCCGCACCGCAGCGCTGGGTGCCCAGGCCCATCAGGACCTGCCTTTCGAACAACTGCTGGAAGCCTTCCCCCAAGCTCGGGAACAAGGCCTGTTCCAAGTGATGTTCAACCACCAGCAACGTGACCTCGGCGCCCTGCGCCGCTTGCCGGGCCTGCTTGCCGACGAGCTGGCATGGCACAGCCGCGAAGCCAAGTTCGACCTGCAACTGCACACTGAAGAAGACCGCAACGGGCGCTTGAGCCTGTCCTTCGACTACGCCGATGAGCTGTTCGACGCCGCCACCATCGAGCGCCTGGCCGGGCACTTCATCAACCTGCTGCAAGCCATTTGCGAGCAACCACAACAGGCCATCGGCGACCTGAAGCTGTTGCACGCCGACGAGCAGCGCCAACAACAGCAGTGGAGCGCTGCGCCGTGCACACCGGCGCAGCGCTGGCTGCCGGAACAACTCAACCAACACGTCTCGGAACGCACCGCACTGGTGTGGCAGGACGGCAGCCTGACCTTCGCGCAATTGCACACCCAGGCCAACCGCCTGGCCCATTACCTGCGGGACAAGGGCGTCGGCCCGGACGTGTGCGTGGCCATCGCCGCCGAGCGTTCGCCGCAACTGCTGATCGGCCTGCTGGCAATCATCAAGGCCGGCGGCGCCTATGTGCCGCTGGACCCGGATTATCCCGCCGAACGCCTGGCCTACATGCTCAAGGACAGCGGCGTGCAACTGCTGCTGACCCAGACTTCACTGCTGGAACAACTGCCCACGGCGCAAGGCGTGTGCGTCATCGCCATGGACAGCCTCAAGCTCGACAGTTGGCCGACCCACGCGCCGGGTTTGCACCTCAATGGCGACAACCTCGCCTATGTGATCTACACCTCCGGCTCCACCGGCCAGCCCAAGGGCGTGGGCAACACCCATGCCGCGCTGGCCGAGCGCTTGCAGTGGATGCAAGCCACCTACCAATTGGATGAAACCGATGTGCTGATGCAAAAGGCGCCCATCAGTTTCGACGTGTCGGTGTGGGAGTGTTTCTGGCCGCTGATCACCGGTTGCCGCCTGGTGCTGGCCGGCCCCGGCGAGCATCGCGATCCCCATCGCATCGCGCAGTTGGTGCAGGAGCACGGCGTGACCACCCTGCACTTTGTGCCGCCGCTGTTGCAGCTGTTTGTCGACGAACCGTTGGCTGCCGAATGCACCAGCCTGCGTCGCCTGTTCTCCGGCGGTGAAGCGCTGCCTGCCGAGTTGCGCAACCGGGTGCTGGCGCAGTTGCCGGCGGTGCAGCTGCACAATCGGTATGGCCCCACCGAAACCGCGATCAACGTGACGCACTGGCATTGCCAGGCCGAGGACGGCGAGCGTTCGCCGATTGGCCGGCCGCTGGGCAATGTGATTTGCCGGGTGCTGGATGATCAGTTCGAGCCGCTGCCGGCGGGTGTGCCGGGTGAGTTGTGCATCGGTGGCATCGGCCTGGCCCGGGGTTACCTCGGGCGTGCGGGGCTGACCGCCGAACGCTTTGTCGCCGACCCGTTGGGTGAGGCGGGCGCACGCCTGTATCGCACCGGTGACCGCGTGCGCTGGAGCACCGACGGTGTGCTGGAATACCTCGGGCGCCTGGATCAGCAGGTCAAACTGCGTGGCTTCCGTGTCGAGCCTGAAGAAATCGAAGCCCGCCTGCTGGCTCTCGACGGCATCGCCCAAGCGGTGGTGCTGGTGCGGGAAACCGCAGCCGGTGCGCAGTTGATCGGTTACTACACCGCCAGCGAACCGTTGGATGAACAGGACGTAAAAACCGCCCTGGCCGCCGAGCTGCCGGAGTACATGGTCCCGGCGCAGTTGATGCGCCTGGACGCGATGCCCCTGAGCCCAAGCGGCAAACTGGATCGCCGCGCCTTGCCGGAACCGGTGTGGCAGGTACGTGAGCACGTCGAACCTGAAACAGCGCTGGAACAGCAAATCGCCGCGATCTGGCGTGAAGTCCTGGCGCTGCCACGCATCGGCCTGCGGGACGACTTCTTCGCCCTTGGCGGCCATTCGTTGCTGGCCACGCAAATCATCTCCCGCACCCGCCAGGCCTGTGACGTCGAACTGCCGTTGCGCACGCTGTTCGACGCCAGCGAGCTGGGGGCTTTCGCCGAGCAGGTCCGGCTGATCCAGGCCGCCGGGCAACGTAACCAACAGCTGGCCATTGGCAAGGTTGACCGCAGCCAACCGGTGCCACTGTCCTATTCCCAGCAGCGCATGTGGTTCCTCTGGCAGATGGAGCCCGACAGCCCGGCGTATAACGTCGGCGGCATGGCGCGCTTTCGCGGGGTGCTGGACGTGGGCCGTTTCGAGGCGGCGTTGCAGGCCTTGATCATGCGTCATGAAACCCTGCGCACGACTTTCCCGAGCATCAATGGCGTGGCGCAGCAGAAGGTTGCGGCGCAAACCGGCGTGCGCATGGATTGGCAGGATTTCTCGGCGTTCAGTGAGGCCGAGCGGCAACGGCGTGTGCAGCAACTGGCCGATCATGAAGCCCACACGCCGTTCAATCTGGAAACCGGTCCACTGCTGCGCGCCTGCCTGGTCAAGGCCGGCGAGCAGGAACATTACCTGGTGCTGACCCTGCACCATATCGTCACCGAAGGCTGGGCCATGGACATCTTTGCCCGTGAACTCAGCGCGCTGTATGAAGCGTTCATCGACGACCGCGAATCGCCACTGGCGCCACTGCCGGTGCAGTACCTCGACTACAGCGTGTGGCAGCGCCAGTGGCTGGAGTCCGGCGAACGCCAGCGCCAACTGGATTACTGGACCGCGCAACTGGGCACCGAACATCCGCTGCTGGAACTGCCGGCCGACCGTCCGCGGCCGCCGGTGCAAAGTCACCAGGGCGAGCTGTACCGTTTCGATTTGAACGATGACCTCGCCGCCCGCGTGCGTGCCTTCAACGCCGAACGTGGCCTGACCCTGTTCATGACCATGACCGCCACCCTCGCGGTATTGCTCTACCGCTACAGCGGCCAGACCGACCTGCGCATCGGTGCGCCGGTGGCCAACCGGATTCGCCCGGAAAGCGAAGGGCTGATTGGCGCATTTCTCAACACCCAGGTGCTGCGTTGCCAGCTTAACGGGCAGATGAGTGTCGGCGAACTGTTTGACCAGGTTCGCCACACCGTGATCGAAGGCCAGTCCCATCAGGACCTGCCGTTCGACCATCTGGTGGAGGCCCTGCAACCAACCCGCAGCGCGGCGTACAACCCGCTGTTCCAGGTGATGTGCAACGTGCAGCGCTGGGAATTCCAGCAGAGCCGCACCCTGGCCGGGATGACAGTCGAATACCTGGCTAACGACGCCCGCGCCACCAAGTTCGACCTCAACCTGGAAGTCACTGACCTCGATCATCGCCTGGGTTGCTGCCTGACCTACAGCACCGACCTGTTCGACGAGCCGCGCATTGCGCGCATGGCGGCGCATTGGCAAAACCTGCTGGAAGCCTTGCTCGCCGATCCGCAACAGCGCCTGAGTGAGTTGCCGTTGCTGGAGGCTGGCGAACAGCGCGCCCTGCAAGACAGCCTCGGCATTGAGGCTGGCGAGCATCGCCTCGACCAGTGCATCCATCACCTGTTCAGCGAGCAGGCCCTGGCCCGTGCCGATGCACCGGCGTTGACCTTTGCCGGGCAGACCCTGAGCTACAGCGAACTCGACAGCCGTGCCAATCGCCTGGCCTGGATGCTCCGCGAGCGCGGCGTGGGCCCGCAGGTGCGGGTCGGCCTGGCGTTGTCGCGTTCGCTGGAAATGGTCGTCGGCCTGCTGGCAATCCTCAAGGCCGGCGGCGCCTATGTGCCGCTGGACCCGGAATACCCGCTGGACCGCCTGCATTACATGATCGAAGACAGTGGCATCGGCCTGTTGCTTAGCGATGCCGCGATGTTCGACGCATTGGGCGAACTGCCTGAGAGTGTCGGCCGCTGGTGCCTGGAAGATGACCTGCTGACCCTGGCGGACTACCCGGCAAGCGAGTTGCCTTTCATCAGCCTGCCGCAACATCAGGCCTACTTGATCTACACCTCCGGTTCCACCGGCAAGCCCAAGGGCGTGGTGGTGTCCCACGGCGAAATCGCCATGCATTGCCAGGCGGTGATCGAGCGCTTCGGCATGCGCCCGGATGACTGCGAGCTGCACTTCTATTCCATCAACTTTGACGCTGCCACCGAGCGTCTGCTGGTGCCGTTGCTCAGTGGTGCCCAGGTGGTGTTGCGGGCCCAGGGTCAATGGGACGCGGAAGAAATCTGCGGGCTGATTCGTCGGCACCGCATCAATATCCTGGGCTTCACCCCAAGCTATGGCAGCCAGTTGGCGCAATGGCTGGCCACGCAAGACCAGACCCTGGCGGTGCGCATGTGCATCACCGGCGGTGAGGCCCTGACCGGCGAACACTTGCAGCGCATTCGTGCGGCATTCAAGCCGGCGCTGTTTTTCAACGCCTATGGCCCGACTGAAACCGTGGTGATGCCGTTGGCCAGCCTGGCCCCGGAAGCCCTGGAAGAGGGCGCCGGCAGCGTGCCGATCGGCAGCATCATCGGCGCGCGTGTGGCCTACATTCTGGATGCGGATCTGGCGCTGGTGCCGCAAGGCGCGACCGGCGAGTTGTACGTCGGCGGTGCAGGCCTTGCCCAGGGGTATCACCAGCGTCCGGGCATGACCGCGGAGCGCTTTGTCGCGGACCCGTTTGCCACGAACGGCGGTCGCCTGTATCGCACCGGTGACCTGGTGCGCCAGCGTGCCGATGGCCTGGTGGAATACCTCGGTCGTATCGACCATCAAGTGAAGATTCGTGGTTTCCGCATCGAGCTGGGAGAAATTGAAACCCGCCTGCTGGAACACGAGGCGGTGCGTGAAGCGGTGGTGTTGGCGCTGGACTCTCCGAGCGGCAAGCAGTTGGTGGCCTATCTGGTCAGCGACCAGGAGCAGGGCGCGCTGCGTGAATCCCTCAAGGCGCATTTGAAAGCGCAGCTGCCGGACTACATGGTGCCCGCGCACCTGATCGTCCTCGACAGCATGCCGCTGACCGCCAACGGCAAACTCGACCGCCGCGCCTTGCCGCAGCCGGACCCCGAGGCGAATCGTCAACAGTACGTGGCGCCGCGCAACGAGCTGGAGCAAAACCTCGCGGCCATCTGGTGCGCGGTACTGAACGTGCAACAGGTAGGCCTTGACGACAACTTCTTCGAGTTGGGCGGCGACTCGATCCTGTCGATCCAGGTGGTCAGCCGGGCCCGGCAGGCGGGGATTCATTTCAGCCCGCGTGATTTGTTCCAGCACCAGACCGTGCAAACCCTGGCCGCCGTGGCGACCCGCAGCGAGCAGGTCAGCGCCGAACAAGGCGTGTTGACCGGCGCGTCCGGGCTGACGCCGATCCAGCACTGGTTCTTCGACACCGACATCCCGGAGCGCCAACACTGGAACCAGGCATTGCTGCTGGAGCCGGTTCAGGCCCTGGAACCTCATCGCCTGGAGCAAGCGTTGCTGGCGGTGCTGGAACATCACGACGCCCTGCGCCTGAGCTTCACCCAGCGCGACGCCCAATGGCACGCCGAACACTTGGCGGTGCCGGAAGGCGGCCTGCTGTTGCAGGCCCAGGTGGCGGACATGGAGCAGTGCGGCGCGCTGTTCACCGACACCCAGCGCAGCCTCAACCTCGCCCATGGCCCGTTGTTGCGCGCGTTACTGGTGGACGGCCCACAAGGCCAGCGCCGGCTGCTGATCGCGATCCATCACCTGGTGGTGGACGGCGTTTCCTGGCGGGTATTGCTGGAAGATTTGCAGACCGTGTATCGCCAGTTGAGCGACGGCCAGCCGGTCAACCTGCCGGCCAAGACCAGCGCCTTGCGCGACTGGGCGGCGCGGTTGCAGGCGTATGCCGGCAGCGAATCCCTGCGTGAGGAGCTGCACGTGTGGCAGCAACAGTTGGCCGGCCCTGCCGTTGAGTTGCCGGTGGATCGCCCACAGGGTTCGCTGCGCAATCGCGACGCCGATACCGTCAGCGTGCGCCTGGATGCCGAGCGCACCCGCCAGTTGTTGCAGCAGGCGCCAAGTGCCTACCGCACCCAGGTCAACGATTTGCTGCTGACGGCCCTGGCCCGTGTGCTGTGCCGTTGGAGTGGCCATGAATCCGCATTGATCCAGCTGGAAGGCCACGGCCGCGAACCGCTATTCGACGAGATCGACCTGACCCGCAGCGTCGGCTGGTTCACCAGCGCCTACCCGCTGCGCCTGACCCCGCTGCATATCGAAGAGGCCGCCGGGCAGGGCGCCTCGATCAAGGCGATCAAGGAGCAACTGCGCGGCGTGCCCCACAAAGGGTTGGGTTATGGCGTGCTGCGCTACCTGGCCGACGACCTGTGCCGCCAGACCATGGCCGCGTTGCCGAGCGCCAGTATCACCTTCAACTACCTCGGCCAGTTCGACCAGAGCTTTGGCGCCGACGCACTGTTCCACCCGCTGGACGAGTCCGCCGGGATCGCCCACGACCCGGACGCGCCGTTGCCCAACGCGCTGAGTGTCGACAGCCAGGTGTACGGCGGTGAGCTGGTGCTGCGCTGGACCTTCAGCCGCGAGCGTCACCACAGCCAGACCATCGCTGAACTGGCGGACGCTTACCTGGCGGAACTGCAAAGCCTGATCGAACATTGCCTCAAGGCAGACGCGGGCGGCCTTACGCCGTCGGACTTCCCGCTGGCGCACCTGACCCAGGGGCAACTCGATGCGCTGCCGGTGCCGGCCAATGCCATCGAAGACGTGTACCCGCTGACCCCGATGCAGGAAGGCTTGCTGCTGCACACCCTGCTGGAACCGGGCACCGGCCTCTACTACATGCAGGACCGCTACCGCATCAACAGCGCCCTGGACCCCGAGCGTTTCGCCCAGGCCTGGCAGGCGGTGATCGCCCGTCATGAAGCCTTGCGCGCCTCGTTCTGCTGGAACGTCGGCGAAGACATGTTGCAGGTTATCCACAAGCCCGGCAGCACGCCGATCGAGTACCTCGACTGGAGCCAGGAGCCGGAAAGCGAGCAGGAACCGCGCCTGCAAGCGTTGCTGAAAAACGAGCGTGAAGCCGGTTTCGATCTGCTTAACCAGGCGCCCTTCCACCTGCGGCTGATCCGCGTAGGCGAAGCCCGCTACTGGTTCATGATGAGCAACCACCACATCCTGATCGATGCGTGGTGCCGCTCGCTGCTGATGAACGATTTCTTCGACATCTACACGGCCCTCGGCGAAGGTCGCGAAGCGCAACTGGCGACGCCACCGCGTTACCGCGATTACATCGCCTGGCTGCAACGCCAGAACCTCGCCGAGGCGCGCCAGTGGTGGCAGCAGAACCTGCAAGGGTTCGAACGCACCACACCGATTCCGAGCGACCGGCCGTTCCTGCGCGAGCATGCCGGCCACAGCGGCGGCATGGTGGTAGGCGACTGCTACACCCGCCTGGATGTGCGCGACGGCGCGCAATTGCGCGAGCTGGCCCAGGCTCATCAATTGACGGTGAACACCTTCGCCCAGGCGGCATGGGCCCTGGTGCTGCGGCGCTTGAGTGGCGATCGCGACGTGCTGTTCGGCGTCACCGTGGCAGGGCGCCCGGTAGAAATGCCCGAGATGCAGCGCACTGTCGGGCTGTTTATCAACAGTATCGCCTTGCGGGTCAAGCTGCCGGAGGACGATCAGCAGTGCAGCGTGCGCCAATGGTTGAGCGGCCTGCTCGACAGCAATATGCAACTGCGCGAGTACGAGTACCTGCCGCTGGTGACCATCCAGGAGCACAGCGAACTGCCGAAAGGCCAGCCGCTGTTCGACAGCCTGTTCGTGTTCGAGAACGCCCCGGTGGAAGTCTCGGTACTGGACCGTGCGCAAAGCCTGAATGCCACCTCGGATTCCGGTCGCACCCACACCAACTTCCCGCTGACGGCCGTGTGCTACCCGGGCGATGACCTGGGCTTGCACCTGTCCTACGACCAGCGTTATTTCGATGAAACCACCGTGCAAGGCATGCTCGCTGAATTCAAGCGGCTGCTGCTGGCGCTGGTGCAGGGCTTCCATGGCGACATGGCCGACTTGCCGCTGATTGGCGAGCAGGAGCGTGAGTTCCTGGTGGACGGCTGCAACCAGAGCGAGCATGAATATCCGCTGGAGCGCAGTTACATCGAGCTGTTCGAAGCCCAGGTGGCACAGCATCCACAGCGGATTGCCGCCAGTTGCCTGGATCAGCAATGGACCTACTCTGAGCTGAACCGGCGCAGTAACCGCCTGGGTCATGCGCTGATTGCCGCGGGTGTCGGGCTGGACCAACCGGTGGCGTTGCTGGCTGAACGTAATCTGGATTTGCTGGGCATGATCATCGGCAGCTTCAAGGCCGGTGCCGGTTACCTGCCGCTGGACCCGGGCCTGCCGAGCCAGCGCTTGAGCCGTATTATCGACTTGAGCCGCACGCCGTTGCTGGTGTGCACCGAAGCGTGCCGTGAGCAGGCGCAGGTGCTGCTGGAAGAGTTTGCCTGCTGCGGCCGGCCGAAGTTGCTGGTGTGGGAGGAGATGG
The DNA here is from genome assembly GCF_013385765.1 of Pseudomonas sp. C8002. Taxonomy (NCBI): domain Bacteria; kingdom Pseudomonadati; phylum Pseudomonadota; class Gammaproteobacteria; order Pseudomonadales; family Pseudomonadaceae; genus Pseudomonas; species Pseudomonas sp. C8002. Next base: position 45,988 of record NZ_JACAPJ010000025.1, on the reverse strand, counting down.
CTGGCTCGCAGGAAAACCCCGGTATCTACAGTGCGCCGGACAACCTTGCCTACGTGATCTACACCTCGGGCTCCACCGGCTTGCCCAAGGGCGTGATGGTGGAGCAGCGCGGCATGCTCAATAACCAGTTGAGCAAGGTGCCGTATCTGCAACTGACTGAGCACGATGTGATCGCCCAGACCGCCTCGCAAAGTTTCGATATCTCGGTGTGGCAGTTCCTCGCGGCACCGCTGTTCGGGGCGCGGGTGGACATTGTGCCGAATACCATTGCCCATGATCCGCAAGGCTTGCTCGCTCACGTCCAGGCCCAGGGCATTACCGTGCTGGAAAGCGTGCCGTCACTGATCCAGGGCATGCTCGCCCAGGAGCGCATGAGCCTGGATGGCTTGCGCTGGATGCTGCCGACGGGTGAAGCGATGCCGCCGGAACTGGCGCACCAGTGGTTGCTGCGTTATCCGCAGATTGGCCTGGTCAACGCGTATGGTCCGGCGGAATGTTCTGACGACGTGGCGTTCTTCCGCGTCGACCTGGCGTCGACCCGTGGCACTTATCTGCCGATTGGTACGCCGACTGACAACAACCGGTTGTACCTGCTGGACGGCGCGCTGGAATTGGTGCCCCAAGGCGCGGTTGGCGAGTTGTGCGTGGCCGGGACGGGCGTGGGGCGTGGTTATGTCAGCGATCCGCTGCGCACGGCGCAAGCGTTTGTGCCGAATCCATTTGGTGCGGACCGGTTGTATCGAACAGGGGATTTGGCCCGCCGTCGCAGCGACGGTGTGTTGGAGTACGTCGGGCGCATCGACCATCAGGTGAAGATTCGCGGTTACCGGATCGAGCTGGGTGAAATCGAAGCGCGCCTGCATGAGCAGCCTGAAGTGCGGGATGCGGCGGTGGGCGTGCAGGAGGGCGTCAACGGCAAGCATCTGGTGGGCTACCTGGTGGCGGCGGATGCGCAGCTCAACCCGGGTGAGCGCCTCGATCGCATCAAGCAACGCCTGCGGGCCGAGCTGCCGGAATACATGGTGCCGTTGCATTGGTTGTGGCTCGACCGGTTGCCGCTGAACGCCAACGGCAAGCTGGACCGCAAGGCCTTGCCGGCACTGGAGATCGGCCAGTTGCACAGCCAGGAATATCTGGCGCCGCGCAATGAGCTGGAGCAGACGCTGGCCGGGATCTGGGCCGAGGTGCTCAAGGTCGAGCGCGTCGGCGTGCAGGACAACTTCTTCGAACTGGGCGGGCATTCGTTGCTGGCCACGCAGATAGCTTCACGGGTGCAGAAGACGCTGCAGCGGGATGTGCCGTTGCGGGCGATGTTCGAGTGCAGCACGGTGGAGGCGTTGGCGGGGTATATCGACGGGCTGGCGGCGAATGAGATCAGCGCCGAGAAGGTGGATCGGTTGAGTGATTTGATGGCGGAGCTGGAGGGTTTTTAACTCGGATCGCAACGCGCCACTCGTCGGGTGGCGCGGTTTTTAAGGTTCGAACTGTGAATTCTGACAGTAGGCAAGGGGGGCATTTCGGCGTGTGATGGGCAACACCATCACTCGTTGAAATGGAGTTCTATCATGCCCAAGTCATCACCGTTGACCCTTGACCTGCCCAAGCCACAGTTGGTCGAAGCCGAGGGAGAGCCCCGGGTTGACCCGCTCCAGTTGCTGGAGGGGGCTACTGTCCGGGTGTTCTACGAAGGGATGCTCAGCACCGACAGTATTGCGTTGCGCTGGGAGTCGACACCGGGGGAATACGCGCCGATTGCCTCCCTGGATGGCGTCGAAGCGGGCTCGGTCGAGTTCCACGTACCCCCGTATTACGTAGGGCTGCGCATTGATAACTTCGCGCTGTTTTCCTATGTCGTTACCCGCGATGGCGAGGAACATCCTTCCCCCGTTGCCGACGTGTTCATCAAGCTGCCGTCCAATTTGCCGCAACTGCAGATCTTTCAAGCCTCAGGCGGTGTTCTGGACCTGTCCTTGTTGTGCGGTGAAGACCCGGTTCTGCATGTCGACGCCTGGCCGTTCATCGACCCGGTTCAAGTGGCTCAGGTCTATATCGGGGGGATTTACCCTGATGGGTCCAAGGCCAGTCTCTACCCTTATGAAGATGCACCGGTAACAGAGGAGGACGTGCGCCACGGCTGGACCCGAAAGTTGTCCCGTGCCGAGCTGGCCACGCTCAAGCATGACAGTGAGCTTTATATTGCGTTCTACGTTGAGTTTTTGCCGCGTGCGGATTCCAGGCCGGTGTATCGGCTGATTTCTGGTTTGGTGTTGACGTTGCTCATCGAGCCTCATTTGGATCTCGTAGCGCCCACGGTGGTGGAAGCCACGCAAATCACACCTGAAAATCTCGTATTGAATCCGGTCAATACCCAGGACGGTGCGACCATCCGGGTCAGCTATGAGCATATGTGCCCTTGCGACTGGGTTTGCGCCTTCTGGGAAGGGACTGCCGGGGCAGGCACTCCGGTACTCGAGTGCAAGCAGGCCGACAATCGGGACGTTGTTGATTTTAATGTGCCGGCGTCAGCCATCAGCGCCAATTTCAATAAGCAGGTGTCGGTCCGCTACACCGTCCGACGGGAAGGGCAAACCTGGTCGGCGCTGCCGCGACCGGTAAAAATCCTGAATATCTCCGGCCTGCCCAAGCCGCAGGTGGAACAGGCCACGGGCAGTACGCTGGACCTCAATACGTTCCAGGGGGACGCGCAACTGACGGTGGCGGCCTATGCGTACGGCGCCTTGGGGCAGCCCTGCTGGATGTGGGTAACCGGTGAGCGGGAAGATGGCGCGCCTTATCGCTTCGATGTGCTGGACGGCGAGCCGCTCTCCGAGCAATGGCTGCAGGAGGGCGTCAGTACGCTGCTGTCCCGGCGCGACCTGCAAAAACTGGCCGATTGCAGCCGCTTTGACGTGCATTTTGCGGTGAACTTCGATGGCCGGTCCGACAGGGCCAGCGCCGAACCGTTTCCTGTGCTGCACCTGGATATTCATCAGGAAGACCTGGTCCTGAAACCCTTGACCATTCGGGAGGCCGTGGGCTCGCAGTTGACGGTATGGAATGGCCGTGATGGCGTGACGGCACGGGTGGAATATGACCACATCAGTGCTCATGACGAGATCAGCGTGTGTTGGACACAATCGGACGGTAGTTGCCTGCCGTTGCCACCCAAGCCGGGTAACACTGATCCGAAGTACGTTGACTTCACCATTCCCCGCGAGGCTGTAATCGCTGGAAGCGGCAAAACAGTGCCCGTCAGTTACAGCGTCGCGAGCGCATGCAAGCACGTCACGTCAGCTGACCTGGAGCTACAGATCAGTGTCCCGCAGCGCTTGCCTGCGCCAGAGGTGCCGCAGGCCACTCAATTGCCCGGTGGCCAGGGGACACTGGACTTGCGCACCTTTACCGGGGATGCCGAGATTACGCTGCAAGCCTGGTGGTTCATCCTGGCGGGGCAAAAGGGCTGGCTGGAATGTACGGGAACCTTGCTCGACGGGTCGTCCCATACCCTCAAGCTGCTGGTCAATGAGCCGATCACGCAAGAGCAGGCAAACCATGGGTTGTCGCACGTTCTGCCTCGTGAGGAACTGGAAAAGTTTCGCCACAGGTCCGTATTGAACATCGTGTTCAAGGTTACGGCGGACGGCAGCTCCCATGTGAGCGAAGCAATTGTGTTCCCTGTGCTGATGTTGCTGTTGCGCAAGCAGTACAGAGACCTGACGGATTTCAACGATCAGACCTTGGGTTTATGGACCGTAGGGTCAGGCGCACCCGATGCCAGGGATATCAGCATTGAATATATGGGGACGGGACCTGACGGCAAGCCCGATTACGCAGTCAGGAATTTCACATACACCAATAACAGTTTCGGCCCGATCCTGCAGCGGCGCTTCTTGGATTTGGAGAGCGGTTTTACTTATCGGTTTTCCGTACGGATTCGACGGTACAGCGTTGCGTTCGCGACGCCCAAGTTATCGTTGCGCAAAGACTCCATTCAACAAACACCGGTGGAAGAGTTGGTTGACCTGAACTGGCACACACTGAGCTTCACCTTTACGCCAACCATCGCTCCCGTGCTGCTGGAAATCTATAGCCATGAAGGCGCTACGAGCGGCAACGATTGGTACATGGATGATTTCCTGGTCGAGGGGATTTAATCCGCGCTGAAAAGACAATGCCCGCTTCGATGCGGGCATTGTCTTTTCAGGCTAGGGCTGATTATTTCGGACCGAGAATCTTCACCAGCTTATCCGGCGACGGCGCTCCTTGCTGTTCGCCCTTGTCATCCAGATAGAAAATCACTCGTGCCACGACGTGCCACTCGTCGTGCGGCGTGGTTTTTGAGGTTGGAACTGTGAATTCTGACAGTAGATTCGGTTTCTTTTTCAGCATTTGATAAGGGCTCGCCAGTCGGACTGGTTTCAGTCCGTCATGAGGCGCTCTTCTCATGGAAAAGGAGTTTAGGTATGCCTGCCAAATCTGCAACCGCCATCGTTCCTGAGGTTACATTGGTTCAAGCTGTGGGACGAAGGCTGGATCCGCTTGATGCGATCGACGGCGCAACGCTTCGAGTTTGTTATGAAGGAATGAGTGAGGATGACCTCATTCGGGTGTTCTGGAAGAGCTTGCCAGGGGAAGAATATGCGCCTGAGCCCCTGCATGGTGTGACAGAGGGGTGTGTGGATTTTCATATCCCGCCCTATTACGTCGGGCTGCGTATCAATCGCTTTGCGCTGTTTCGTTGTGTGGTTACCCATAATGGCGAGGAGTTTTCCAGCAGTGAGAGCGATATTTATGTGACATTGCCGTTCAACGATCTTCCCCATCCTGACGTGCCTCAGGCGGTCGATGGGGTGTTGGACCTTACAGTATTGTGTGGGCAAGACCCGCAGGTGTATGTGACGCCTTGGGTGTTTATTGATCCGATTCAGTTCGTTTGGCTGGACCTCTATGGCACCCTGGCGGACGGGAGCGCCTTTACGCTTCGCCTGGTCAATCACGAGCAGGTGACAGAAGCCGAGGTGCATGAGGGATGGCGCAGAGCTTTACCCTTGGACAAACTGCGGGGGCTTAAACAGGGCAGTCAACTGACCCTGGTATTTATCGTGGCCTTTAACGGTCCGGAGGATGATGCATCCAGACTTTTTCCGAGTACCACATTGACGGTGCTCACTGAACCCCATTTGAATCTCGTGGCACCTACGCTGGTTGAAGCGACGCTGATTTCGCCTGAACACTATGCACTCAATCCGGTCAATGCCCAGGAGGGGGCTACCATCCGGGTCAGTTATGAGCAGATGTGCCCATGCGACTGGGTGTGTGCCTATTGGGAGGGCACGCCCGGGGCGGGTAGCCCGCAGCTGGAATGTAAAAATGCTGGCGATGAGGCGTTTGTGGAATTTCACGTGCCACCCTCGGCTATCAGCGCCAATTTCAATGAACAGGTCACGGTCCATTACACGGTCCAGCGGGAAGGTCAGACGTGGCCATCGCCTGAACGCCATGTGCAAATTCTCAATGTCAGCGAGTTGCCTGCACCGCAGGTTCTCCAGGCCACAGGCCATGTACTGGACCTCAATACCTTCCACGGTGACGCACAAGCCCTGGTGATTCCTTTCCCTTATCGTGCCTTGGGCCAGCCTTGCTGGTTATGGGCCACCGGTGAATTGGACGATGGCACGCCTTATCATTTTGATGTGCTGGAGGGGGAGCCGCTGGCCGAGGAGTGGTTGCACGACGGCGTCAGTGCGGTGCTGTCGCGGCATGAGCTGCAAAAACTGGCGGATTGCAGTGGGTTGAGCGTGCACTTTGCGGTGAACTTCAATGGCCAGGTTGATCTGGCCAGCGCTGAACGGTTCCCGGTGTTGCACTTGGAGCTTGAACAGGAAGCGCTGGTGCTCGACGCACCAAGGGTGCTGGAGGCAGTCGGCCAGGACCTGACGATTTGGAACGGTCGGGACGGTGTGACGGTGCGTGTGGAGTATGCACACATCAGCTCGGGGCAAATGATCAGCCTGGACTGGATTCGGTCGGACGGTACCCGCTTGCCGTTGGCGCCGGAGCCCGGCAACGGCGACCCGGGTTATGTGGATTTCCCAATCCCCCGTGAAGCGGTGATTCAAGGCGCCGGTAAAACGATCCAGATTAACTACACCGTCACCAGTGCCTGCAAGCGGGCACCCTCCAAAACGCTCAATTTGCGCATCAGTGTACCGGTGCGGCTGCCGATGCCGGTAGTGCCCGAGGCCACGCCACCTGCGACCCAAAGCGGTATTCTGGACCTGCGGACATTCGCGGGAGATGCCCATATTACTGTGGAAAAATGGTGGTTTATCCTGGCGGGGCAGAGAGGTTGGCTACAAGTAGACGGCACAAGGGAAGATGGGAGCGCCTATGTCATCAGGGTGATGATGGCCGAACTGATTACCGAGGGGGATGTTGAGAACGGCCTGAGACGGGTTCTCCTGCGCTCCGAGTTGGAGCAGTTGCGTAACCTTACACCGTTGGTCGTGACATTCGGCTGCACGCCGGATGGCAGTCCCAGCCCGGGTCAGGAGATCGTCTTCCCAGTACTGAGTTTGGTTTTTACCAAGCCTATGAAAGATGTAACTGACTTTAACCCGAACCAGAAAGGCTGGAATAACTGGCAAAGAGGGGCGGGAGCAGCATCTCAGGGTGACCTGGTACTTAAAACCGGGGCAGTGCCGGGAGCAGCGTCGGGGTATTACTTGTTTGATTGGGGGAATACGTACACCAGTAACCCCGTTACACAGCGCGAAAAGCTTTTCAAACTCTACACTCAACTGCAGTCAGGCCGTATTTACAGGTTCAGTGCTTGGATACGTGACAATAGCGGCTCACCTCCAAAGCCTTCTATGGTGTTGGTGGCAAACGGGGCCGATATTACTTCGATCACCTCTCCTGGGTTGTCTTGGCAGTTGCTCCAAGGAACCTTTACTGCCACTTCAACGACAAGGCTCAGCGTTGATAATCGTCAGATGGGGAACCCCGGCAATGACTTCGATGTGACGTTACTGGTGGTGGAGGAGGTTTGATCTGCTTGGAATTGGTCGCTTGAAGGATACAGGCCTCCGGCTTTTGGGAGGCCTTTTCCAACAGTCTGCTTATTTCGGACCGAGAATCTTCACCAGCTTATCCGGCGACGGCGCTCCTTGCTGTTGCTGCAATCCACCCTTGTCATCCAGATAGAAAATTGCCGGCGTGGCCGACAACTCCAGTTCGTCCATCAGCTTCATATTCGAATCAAGCTTGGCCTGGATATCCGCCGGGATCTTCTCCAGCGCCTGCAACTTGCTGCCTTTACCGGCCGACTCATGGGCTTCCAAGGCCTGTTGCGGGTCCTTGGCGGCAAACAGCGCGGCCGACTTGCCCGGGCTGTCTTCACGGATAATCCCCACCATGATGTGCCGCAACTGTACCTTGCCCGACTTCACCCAAGGCCGCGCCTGCTCCCAGAACATATTGCAGTACGGGCAGTTCGGGTCGCTGAACAGGTACACGATGCGCGGCGCGTCCTTGTTGCCGTCCTGGATCCAGTTGCTGTGTTCCATCTTGGCCCAGACTTCCTTGGCCATCGGCGCATACACCAGTTTCTCCAGCGGCGCGGTGCTCAGGTCATTGCCATCGGCGTCGTACAGGTTGCCGGCAATCACGCTTTTGCCATCGGCAGTCAGGTACAGCGCCATGCCACGGTTCTGGTATTGCGCCGCGTAACCTGTGAGGCCGCTGGGCGCATCGAACTTGCCGATGATCTTGGCCCCCTTGGCTTCGATGTTCTTGATCGGCGCCGGCCAGTCTTCGGCGTGGACCAGGCTGGCGGCCAGGGTCAGGGGCAGGAGTGTCAGCAGGTGGCGGAGGCGGAGCATGGCGAATTCCTTGTGGTGGCCGGCAAGGCCGGTTTGGCGGTGGTCGGCTCGAAGCGCTCCATGGCGCGGGCCAGGCTGGCCTGTGAGAGTTCGCCCAGGTGGCTGTTGATCAGGCGACCATCAGGTTGGTAGAAGAGGGTGGTGGGCAAGGCCATGGAGCCGACGGCCTGGCCGAGGCGGCCGCTGGCGTCGAACAGCACGTTATCCAGGTTCAGGCCCTGGGTCGCCAGGTAGGTGGCGACGCTTTGCATGCTTTCGGCCTGGTTGACGAACAGGAAGGTCACGTCCGGGCGCTGGCGCTGGGCACTTTCCAGTACCGGCATTTCGCGCCGGCACGGCGGGCACCAGGTGGCCCACAGGTTGATCACCAGCGGGCCGCCCTTGTAGTCGGCCAGTTGCACGGTTTCGCCATTGGCGTTGCGCAGGGCAATGTCCGGCAGGTGCGTGCCTTTTTCGTAGAGGGTCAGGGACAGGCTGGTCAAGGCCCAGAACGCCAGGCCGGTGATCACGCCGGCGCTCAGCGGCTTGCGCAGCAGCGGGCGGCGCCAGCCGTAGATCAGCGCGCCGATGATCAGCACGATCACGCCGGGCCAGGCGAGAAAACCGCCGTCGCGCAGGTCGACGATTTGCAGCGGGTCATTCTGGTAGTACGACCAGTACATCAGCACGAAGCTGACGCGTGCGGCGAGCATGCCCAGCAGAAACAGGGTGAACAGCACCGACTCGGGGTTCTCGCCGCCGCGCTTGGCCACCCGCCAGCCCACCAGGGTGGCGAGGATCAACGCCGTGATCAGCAGCAAGTGATTCAGGGCGATGGCGAAGGTGCCGATGGTCAGTGTCAGCATCAGAGGGCTTCCCGGGCTTGGGTCCAGCGTTGCAGGAAGGCGGCGGCGTCGACTTCGCCGGTGATGCGCTGGGCGCGGCGCTCTTCACCGTCGGGGCCGATCCAGACGAAGCTCGGCGGGCCGGGGACCTTGTAGCGGCCCAGCAGCTCGCGGCTGGCGGCGTTGTCGGCGGTGACGTCGAGGCGCAGCAGGCGCACATCCTTGAGGGCGGCCAGTACCTCGGGTTTGCCGAACACCTGTTTTTCCATGATCTTGCACGACACGCACCAGTCGGCGTAGTAGTCCACCAGCACCCATTGGCCCTGGGCCTTGGCGCTGTCGAGCTGGCTTTGCAGTACGGCCGGGTCGTTGATGGTCATGAAGGCTTCGTGGGCGGTGGGAGCACCGGCTACCCGCGAGCCGCTGTAGACCTTCAGCGGTTGCCACAGGTCGTCGCTGCCGCCGGCCGCGCCGATCACCAATACGCTGCCCCAGAGGCCCAACACCAGCGAACCGGCACCGAACAGCATGGCGGTACGCCCGAAATCGCGGGCCAGGCGCCAGCCGCAGTAGGCCATGACCAGCGCCAGCACACCCCACAGGCCGAGCCACAGGGTTTCACCGACCACCGGGCGAATCATCAGCACGGCGGTGGCGAGGAACAGGAAGCCGAAGATGCCCTTGAGGATATTCATCCAGGTGCCAGGCTTGGGCAGGAAGCGGTTGCCCACGGTCACCAGCAGCAACAGTGGCACACCGATGCCGATGCCCATGGCAAACAGGATCAGGCCGCCGTGCAAGGCGTTGCCGCTTTGGGCGATGTACAGCAGCGCGCCGGCCAGGGGCGCAGTCATGCACGGGCCCACCAGCAAGCCGGACAGGGCGCCGAGCACGCCGGCGCCTACCAGGCTGCCGCCGCTTTGGTTGCGGCTGACGTTGTCCAGGCGATCGCGCAGGAAGGCCGGCAGTTGCAGTTCAAAGAAGCCGAACATCGGCAGGGCGAGAATCACAAACAACGCAGCGAAGCTGCCGAGGATCCACGGGGTTTGCAGCAGGGCGGCGAGGTTGCCGCCGAGTAGCGCAGCCAATACACCGAGCGCGGCATACACCAGCGCCATGCACACCACGTAGCTGGCGGCCAGGGCAAAGCCGCGCCGTGGGCTGGCGCCGCTGCCGACCACAAGGCCGGCGAGGATCGGCAACATCGGCAGGGAACACGGGGCGAAGGCCAGCAGCAGGCCCAGGCCGAAGAACACCAGCAGGCTCCAGCCCAGGCTGCGTTGTTGCAGGCCGCTGGCCAGGCTTTGGTCCTGGGCCTGGCCGGTGGCGGCGACGGCAGGGTTGCCGCCCAGGTCCACGGTGATCGATTGCGGCGGGTAGCACAGGCCGGCATCGGCGCAGCCTTGCCAGCCGAGCTTGACCTGGCCGGTGGCGCCAGCGGGAATCTTCACTTCCAGGCCCTGGCGATAGACTTGCTGCTCGCCGAAGAACTCGTCGCTGTGGGCTTCGCCCTGGGGCAACGTCGGCTTTTCGGCCAGGCCATCGAATTTCATGCGCTGCTGGTACAGGTAGTAACCGTCGGCAATCTGCCAATACAACTGGGTTTCGCCGGAGGCCAGACGCTCGGAGGTAAAGGTGAAGGCTTTGCCCACCGGGAGGAAGTCGGGTTTGGTCTCGAATGGATTGTTGCCAGGCGCGGCCTGGGCGAATCCAGCAAACACTACCAGCAGAAAGATAAACAGATGCCGCATGATCAAGCCTTAGTTCGAAGCAAGTGGGACACACAATGTGTGGCGTTGATTAACCGATGATTAACCGGGCTATCCTAGAAAGAAGCGATTATCCGGGATTCTTGGCGTTGGCGGCATAATGCACGCTTAATCCACTGCCTTTTTAATCACCCTCACATTTTGCAAAGGGTTCACCATGCACGTACTGGTCTGTGAAGACGACGAGCTGATCGCCAGCGGCATTGTTGCCGGGCTCAGCGCCCAGGGCCTGACGGTCGAGCGCGTCGGCACGGCTGCGGCTGCCCGGGCGATGCTCAAGGTGGCGGAATTCGACGTGATGGTACTCGACCTCGGCCTGCCGGATGAAGACGGCTTGAAGCTGTTGCAGCAACTGCGCAGCCAGGGCCTGGAGATTCCAGTGCTGATCCTGACCGCACGGGATTCGGTGACCAACCGCGTCGACGGCCTGCAGGCCGGTGCCGACGACTACCTGCTCAAGCCCTTCGACCTGCGCGAACTCGCCGCACGCCTGCACACCCTGTTGCGCCGGGTAGCCGGCCGCAGCGTCAACCTGATCGAGCACGGGCGCCTGACCTACAACCCCAGCAGCCGCGAAACGTTGCTGGGCGGTGAGTCGGTGGACCTGTCCCGCCGCGAGCAGGCGCTGTTGCAGGCCCTGTTGCAAAACCGTGGTCGGGTGCTCTCCAGCGAGCAGCTCAAGGACAGCGTCTACGGCCTGAACGACGAACTGGAAAGCAACGCCCTCAACGTGCACATCCACCACCTGCGGCGCAAACTCGGCAACGGCATTGTCGAAACCGTGCGCGGCCTGGGCTATCGCCTGGGCCCGGCTGACGGTGGAGAGGACGCTTCGTGATGAGCCTGCGCCTGCGGCTGACCTTCAAGCTCGGCGCAGCTTTCGTGCTGATCTGGGTCCTGGCCGCCGCGTGGATGCTCAACGACCTGCGCAACCAGATGATGTTCTCCCTCGACCAGCGCCTGGTGGCGTCGGCGCGCATGGTGGCGGGGCTGATGGAGCAGATGCCCGGCCTCTCCAGCACGGGGGAGGGCGCGCACTTCAGCGCCGAACAACTGAATGTGCCAGGCGGTATGGCGTGCCAGGTCAGTTCCTTGCGCGGCGTGGTTTTGGCCCGCAGCCACACCACGCCGGACCAGGGCCTGGAGTCGCGCAAGAGCGGCTTTCGCGACCAGATGATTGATGGCGTGGGCTGGCGCAGCTTTACCCTGTCCCGTGGCGATTTGTTTATCACCACCGCCGACCGGCAGGTGGAGCGTGAAGCGTTGAACCTGTCGATCCTGCTGGCCGCCTCGGTGCCGGTGGGCGTGGCATTGTTGGGCTGCCTGTGCCTGTTGTGGCTGGGGATCGGCCAGAGCCTGTTGCCGCTCAACCGCATGCGTGACGCCTTGATGCGCCGCAGTGCCGACTCCCTCGAACCGTTGCAGATCAGCCCGCTGCCCAGCGAACTCAAGCCACTGCTCGACACCCAGAACCAGTTGCTGCAACGCATCGCCAAGACCATCGAACGCGAACGCCGCTTGACCGGTGACGCGGCCCACGAACTGCGCAGCCCGTTGACCGCGATCAAGACCCACCTGCAAGTGGCGCGCATGACCGAAGGCGCCGCCCGTGACCAGTCCCTGGCCCATGCTGAAGAGGGCGCCGACCGCTTGCACCGCACCCTTGAGCAGTTGCTGCTGCTGGCGCGGGTCGAAGGCAGCCTGTCGTTTGATGACGGCCTGCAATCGAGTGCCGAGCAAGTTGCGCAACTGGCGATCCAGGATGCCAACGGCGGCGACAATCAGCGTATTGACCTGATCCTGGCAGACGGTTTGTCCGAAAAACCTTTGGAAATGCCGGTGGGCCTGGCCGTCGCCGCCCTGCGCAACCTGCTGGACAACGCGTTGCGCCACACCCCGGCCGATACCCGGGTGGAGCTGAGTGTGTCCAGCGCTGGCGACAATGTGGTGTTCCGGGTGCGTGACCATGGCGCGCCGATTTCCAGCGAAGACTTGCAACACTTGACCCAGCGCTTCTGGCGCAACGGCAACAGCCCGGGTTGCGGCCTGGGGTTGGCGATCGTCCAGGCCATCGTGCAGCGCTGCTCGTGCTCCCTGAAATTCGACAGCCAGGCCGATGGCATGCGCGTCGACCTGGGCATGCCGTTGCGGCGCTGAAACCTTCTTTTCACAGCACACATAGCTACCGCCATCCTCAAGCGCAACGCTTCAGGATGGCGGTCATTTTTTTGTGTTTGAACCGGCTGAATGACTCGGCCTGTGTTGAAAAGGACAGCCCCTATGTTGGTTATCGATTCCACGTATCCCGCAAACGACTTCAATGAGCGCAATGGCCAGGCCGTGCGCCAGGTGATTGTGCATTACACCGCCGCGCCCTTTGCCTCGTCATTGCGTGCACTGACCCGCGACGGTTTCAGTGCCCACTACCTGTTGGCCGACCCCCATGACGCCAGCTACCGCGCCGCCGGCTATGACGAGTTGCGGGTATTTCGCCTGGTGGACGAAGCGCAACGCGCCTGGCACGCCGGCACCAGCCACTGGGCCGGGCGCGATAACCTCAACAGCCGCTCCATCGGCATTGAAATCGTCAACCAGGCCCGGGATGACGCCGGTGTGTTGACCTTCCCGGCGTATGGCGCAGAGCAGATTGACGTGTTGATCGCCTTGATTCGTGACATTCAGGTGCGTTACCCGGCGATCGGTCCTACCGACATCCTCGGGCATTCCGACATTGCCTATTGGCGCAAGAGCGACCCCGGCCCCCGCTTGCCATGGCGCTGCCTGTTCGAGGCGGGCGTGGGGGCCTGGTATGAAGAGGTGGCCAAGATGGCCTATCAACGTCGGTTCGACATCGGCCTGCCGCCAGAGGTTGAGGTGGAGCGGGCGTTCCAGCGCTACGGTTATGCCCCGGCGAAAAATCGCCTGGGTTTCCAGCAACGTGTCCGTGCGTTCCAGATGCATTTTCGGCCCTCTGACTACAGTGGGCGGCTGGATGCGCAGACCTGCGCGATCCTGTATGCGTTGAATGAAAAATACACCGGGGTGGCCGGGTAAATCCGCTAAAGCTGTTTTTAACGACCACAGGTGTAAATCCTCCCTTCGCTGATGCGTTTCCAGAACAGGAAATCCGTGCGCGGCCCTTGGGCCTGGCGCCAACGGGTGGGCAGTTTGGTCACCATCATCAGCGTATTGAGGGATCGAGAGATGTCAGTCGCTACCAGCCGTATCGAAGAGACCCAGGCGGTCCCTGCGGAAACGCTTTACCAGTTCGATGAAACCCCGCTGCTGGCCCGCCAGCGCCAGCAGGAATCCAATGCCCGCAGCTACCCACGGCGCATTCCCCTGGCGCTCAAGCGCGCCCGAGGGATCTATGTCGAGGACGTCGAAGGCCGCAGCTTTATCGATTGCCTGGCCGGTGCCGGCACCCTGGCGCTGGGGCACAACCACCCGGTGGTGATCGATGCCATTCGCCAGGTGCTGAGCGATGAATTGCCGTTGCACACCCTGGACCTGACCACGCCGGTCAAGGACCAATTCGTGCAGGACCTGTTCGGCCTGCTGCCGCCGGCGCTGGCGCAGGAAGCCAAGATCCAGTTCTGCGGCCCCACCGGCACCGATGCGGTGGAGGCCGCGCTGAAACTGGTGCGCACCGCCACCGGGCGGAGCACGGTGTTGTCATTCCAGGGCGGTTATCACGGCATGAGCCAGGGCGCCCTGAGCCTGATGGGCAGCCTGGGGCCGAAGAAGCCACTGGGCGCGTTGCTCGGCAATGGCGTGCAATTCCTGCCATTCCCGTACGACTACCGTTGCCCGTTCGGGCTGGGCGGCGCGGAAGGGGTGAAGGTCAACCTGCATTATCTGGAAAACCTGCTCAACGATCCCGAGGCCGGTGTATTGCTGCCGGCGGCGGTGATCGTCGAGGTGGTGCAAGGCGAGGGCGGTGTGATCCCGGCTGATCTCGACTGGCTGCGCGGCCTGCGGCGCATTACCGAGCAGGCTGGTGTGGCGCTGATCGTTGACGAAATCCAGAGCGGCTTTGGTCGCACCGGCAAGATGTTTGCCTTCGAACATGCCGGCATTGTCCCGGACGTGGTCGTGCTGTCCAAGGCCATCGGCGGCAGCCTGCCACTGGCGGTGGTGGTGTATCGCGACTGGCTCGACACCTGGTTGCCGGGCGCCCATGCCGGGACCTTCCGTGGCAATCAGATGGCCATGGCGGCCGGCTCGGCGGTGATGCGTTACCTCAAGGACCACGACATTCCCGCCCACGCGGCCGCCATGGGCGAGCGCCTCGGCGAACACCTGCGCATCCTGCAGCGCGACTTCCCGCAGTTGGGAGACATTCGTGGCCGTGGGCTGATGCTCGGTGTGGAACTGGTGGACCCCGCCGGTGCGCCTGATGCCCAGGGCCACCCGCCGGTGCATCGCCAACTGGCGCCGCTGGTGCAGCGTGAATGCCTCAAGCGCGGGTTGATTCTCGAACTGGGCGGGCGACACGGCAGCGTCGTGCGTTTCCTGCCGCCGCTGGTGATTACTGCCGCAGAAATCGACCGTGTGGCCGAGATTTTTGGTCGCGCCCTGGCGGCGTCAGTCACCAGCCTCTAATTTTTTATCGGGCTGGCACGTTCCTTCTTACATCAGCTGTGCGTGGTGCGCAGCCAGCCTTACCCCGACGGAGAACAGCAATGACCTCAGTATTCGACCGCGAAGACATCCTGTTTCAGGTAGTGGTCAACCATGAAGAGCAATATTCCATCTGGCCCGACTACAAGGCCGTGCCGGAAGGCTGGCGCACCGTGGGCAAGAGCGGGATGAAGAAAGAGTGCCTGGCCTACATCGAAGAAGTGTGGACCGACATGCGTCCGCTGAGCCTGCGCCAGAAGATGGATAGCCAGGCACTTGCCGGCTGACCCGGACCTCGGGCATAACACCGACTCAAATGTGGGAGCGGGCTTGCTCGCGAAGGCGTTGTTTCAGTCACCGTATGTGTTGACTGTCACACCGCATTCGCGAGCAAGCCCGCTCCCACATTTACTGTGTTTCGCCGGTGAGAGGCGCGTTACAGCGCCTTGATCACCTGATCCACATTGCCTTCCAGTTCCGCCACCGGGTCGGCGCCATCGGTGCCCAGCACCAGCAACTTCGCCCCGCCCGCCGTGACCGCCGCCTGTACCGCATCGCTTGGCTTGCGGTGATGCAGCACCACGGCCACCTCATTCTCCTTCAAGCCTTCGCTCAGTTGCTGCAACGCCTCGGGTGTCCACTCGGTATCCGCCCTTGCATCGGTGCTGACCAGCTCCAGGTTCAAGCCACTGACGAGATAACCAAAGTGATCGCTCAAGCTGGCCACCGTCAGGTTATCGGCCTTGGCCAGTCGCGCTTCGCTGTCGGCGGTGAGCTTGAGCAGGCGTTGCTTGAGCGCGGCCAGGTTGGCTTCGATCTGCGGCTTGGCCTCGGGCGCCAGACGGCTCAGATCGGCGGCCATCACATCGGCCATACGCCCCATGTTGTTGATGGCTTGCCACGGCTGGCTGTTCAGGCCGTCGGTGGCGCCCGGCTGCACGGCAATCCCCGGCAAGCCGCCGTCCACCGGGCGCGCGGCGTCGACTTCGACGATGCGGATATTGCTGCGCCGGGCCACCGGGTACAGCGGGTCGTCGGGCCACAGCGAGCGCAGGCCGATGGCTGCATCGGCGTCCAGCGCCAGGGTGTTCAGCGCCTGCGCACCGCGCCCTGTGAAATAGGCGACTTGCCGCGAGCCGGGCAGGTTGGCCGGTGCCGCGCGCTCAAGCTGTACGTCAGTGCCTTTGAGCAACACCTGCGCCAAGCCATAGGTGATCGGCAAGGCGGCGAGGACTTTTACCGGTTTTGTCGCCTTGGCCTGGTTCAAGGCAACATGGCCAACGCCTTGGTTGGCGGTGATCTGTAGCGGCTTGACGCCGTCGGCGGCGAATGCCGGTGTGGCAATGGCCAGGGCCAGAAGCAGTGGTCGAAACATCGGGCGCATTATCCAAGATTCCCTTTCAGGCTGGGGACCGTGCCGCGGGCGATGGCGGCGAGGGCGAAGGCGATACCGGCTACCAGGATGATCGCGGCACCGGACGGAATCGGCAGGTCGAAGATGATCGGCAGCAGGATCCCGCACAGGGTGCTGACGGTGGCGATCACCACCGAGATCCAGAAGAAGCCCTTGAGCGATTGGCTCAACAGGCGTGCGGCGGCCGCCGGAATCACCAGCAACGCACCCACCAGGATCGCACCGATGACCTTGACCGCCGCCACGGTGATCAGGGTCACCAGGATCACGAACAGGTAGTCCAGGGTCTTCACCGCCACCCCGCGCACCGCTGCCAACTGCGGGTTGAAGCTGGCGAGCATGATGCGGTTGTACAGCGGCAGGGCCAGGGCCATCACCAATGCGCCGACAATCGCCAGCACCAGCAGGTCATTGCCGTTGACGGTCAGCACCGAGCCGAACAGCACGTTTTCGAGAATGTGCACGTTGATCTTGCCCGCCAGAATCAGCAGCAGGCTCGCGCCCAGGGCCAGGGACACCGAGAGGAATACGCCGATCAGCGTGTCCGGCGCCAGGCCGGTGCGGTTGCGCAGGTAGTTGAGCAGGATCCCGAACAGCAGGCAGTAGCCGAACAGGCTGCCGTAAGGCCCGGTGTAGGGTTCCCCCAGCAGAATGCCCACGGCCACGCCGGTCAGTGCGGCATGGCCCACGGCTTCGGAAAAGAACGCAAAGCGCTTGACCACCACCAGGGTGCCCAAACCGCCCAGCACCGGGCCGATCAGCAGGCCGGCGAGCAGGGCGTTGACTACAAATCCATAGGCCAGCGCTTCCGGCAGATACCCGGAAGACGCCCAGCCCTGGACCATCAGGCGAAAGGCTTCATAGCTCATAAGGCCGGGCTCCGTGGGTGGGTGGAGAACAGGGTCAGCAGGCGGTCCGGGGTCAGTGCTTCTTTCGGCGTGGCGTCGAACAGCACGCGGCGGTTCAGGCCGGTGACGCGATCGGCCAGGCGGCCGACGGCTTCCAGGTCGTGTTCGATCCACAGCACGGTGATCCCGGCCTGGCGCCAGTCGTTCAGCAGCCGCTCGAACACCTGGATCCCGGCTTCGTCCAGCGCCGACATCGGTTCGTCCAGCACCAGCAAGTGCGGTGCCGGGATCAAGCCCTGGGCCAACAGCACCCGCTGGCGTTCACCGCCAGACAGGGCACCCATGCGCCGCTTGCGCTTGTCCTGCATGCCGACCCGTTCCAGTGCGTCGCCAATCGCGGCGGCGTAATGTTTGGACAGCCCGAGAAACGCCGGACGCCGCTGGCACATCGCGGCCATGAAATCGTCGACGGTCATCGGCAAGCCCCGGTCGAACTCCAGCGCCTGGGGCACGTAGCCGATGGTGCCGGGTGCATCCGGCCAATGCAGGCTCAACTGGCCCTGGTGCGGCGTTTGCCCCAGCAGGGTCTTGATCAGCGAGCTTTTGCCGCCGCCGTTGGGGCCCACCAGCGCATGGATGCTGCCGGGCTGCACCTGGAAACTCACTGCATCGAGGATCACCGTACGGCCCAGGGTCAGCGCGACGTTATCGAAGTCGAGGGTCGGGCCAACGCTGGCCACACTCAGGTGTTCAGCCGCCGTCATGCCCCGGACTCCTGAATCGCCCGCACCACGGTGTTGAGGTTGCCGGTCATTTCCACTTCGTATTTTTCCGCGCTGTAGTCGCCATAGGAAATATGCGACAGCGGGTACAGCTTCACCCCGGATTCACGCTGGATGGTGTCGACGTAGCTGGACGGGAAATCCATCTCCGAGAAGATCACTTTCACGTCCAGTTCCCGCAGTTGGTCGATGGTTTTCTTCAACTGGCTGGGGCTCGGCTCGATGCCGTGGGCCGGTTCCACCACGGCGGTGACTTCCAGGCCGAATTCCCGCAGCAGGTAGTCATATGCCGCGTGCACGGTGGCCACCCGCAGGTCGGGGTTGGGCGCGCTGGTGAGCTTGGCCAGGGCGTCGGCGCGCATCTGGCGCAGGCGCTTGCCGTAGGCGCGGGCGTTCTGGGTGTAGGTCTTGGCGTTGTCCGGGTCGAGTTTGCCCAGTTCCCGGGCAATGTTGTTCACCTGGGCAATCGAGGCGCTGATGGACAGGAAGGTGTGCGGGTTGACCACCTTGCCCGCACCGCGCGCAGCGTTGCCGGTGGCGGCCAGCAGCGGCACGTTGGCGTTGGCCTCGATCACCGGGATGTCCGGGCGCTCGCTGGTGGCGATCATGCGGTCGGCGAAATCGTCATGGCCGACGCCGTTGAGCACGATCACATCAAGGGTGCCGATGCGTTTGATGTCTTCGGCGCGGGGTTCGTAGGCATGGGGATTGAAACCGGCCGGGATCAGCGGGACAACTTCAGCCTTGTCGCCGACGATATTGGCGACGTAGCTGTAATACGGGTGCAGGGTGATGCCGATGCGCAGGCGCTTTGCCGGGTCGGCACTGGCGAACGGGGCCAGCAGCACGGTGATCAGGCCGACCAGCACCAGACGTAATAATGGAGATGAAATAGACATGGTCTTCTCTCGGCTGCAACGTGAATTCAGTGACGATGCTGGCGGGTGACACCGGCATCGAATTGCGCGACTACCTGCTGCCAGCCCGCGCTGATCAGCGCCTGGTCAGTGAGGTCGGTGGGGGCGGTGAGGTGGGCGCTGCGGTTGAGCCAGATATCCGGCTCGGCGCCGCGGATGCGCATCAACAGCGAACCGCTGAGGTCCGGCGTCTGGCTCAGGCCCAGATAGGCCGCGTCCAGCAACTGCCAGCGGTGGTCGCCACGGCTCACCGAACTGGCGTCCTGGGCGAAGGGCGCGAAGCCCTCTTCGGCCAGCTGTTCAGGCGTCGGCAGGGCGCTGTGTTCCTCCTGCAGCAAGTGGATTTCATCCAGGGTCACCCGCAGGTCGGCGTAGATGCCTTGCTCGGCGGCGCTGAGGTCGCGGCGGGCGTCCAGTTGGTGGCTGGGCACGGCGGCGATCTCCTGGCTTTCACCGCGCAAGGCCACCACCGTGCCGGCAACGGCGAGGATGATCAGGCACAACAGCAGGACATACAGGGTTTCGTGCCCGGCACCGGCCGGGCGCACGACTTGGGTTGTACGGCTCATTGGGGCTGGATATCCGCTTGGTCGATTTCCACCACGTGGCCGGGGCCGGCATCAAACAACACGTAGAACTCGGCGGAGGGTTTCTTGAAGGTCAGCTTCGAGTCTTCTCCCAGCTTGCCGGGCACCAGGATGGTCTCGTCGTAGCCGATCACATCCAGGGTCACGCCGGGGGCACCGCTGCCATCGGAGAAACCACCGGTGCACTGGATCTGCTCGCCGGCGATTTCCTTGCATTCGCACATCGGGTTGTGGGCCAGGGCGACGGTACTGAAACCGGCACTGAGGATCAGCGCGCCAACGGTGCGGGCCAGTTGCGGCAAAGTCATGGTTTAACTCCTCGTTTTTTCAGCCAGTCGATGGTGGCCGGCGATGCCTGGCTCAAGGGAATGGAGGCCTGGTGCATGGCGCCGTCCCAGCCTTCCATGGTGATCCACACTTCGGCGTCCAGCGGGGTGCGCTCAGGGATCGGCAACGCGGCGCCCATGCGGTATGGGGTGCCGAAGAAAATCACCCCGGCCGCCCGCAGGCTGCGGGGCTTGCCGATACGCAGGTAGGTCGCCTTGACCTGGTCGATGCACGTGGCACACAGGGCAGCGTTGAAGGATTTCATCGGGCCTGCCGGGTCCGGGCGCGGCGGCTCGTTGCGTAGCTCGGCGAGCTTCAGGCTCCAGGGGCCGACCTGTACTTCGCCGATCTCCCGTTCGCCCAGGCCGCTGTCGCCGCGAAACAGTGCCGCGTCGGCAAAGTACTTGGGCATGAAGCCCAGGGGCACCAGCAACAGCAGGATATTGATGTGGAAGCGCCATTTGAGCCAGAAGGCCCGCAGGGGCGAGGGGGGTTGAACCGTCATGGCCTTGTTCATGGGTTGGCCTCCGTGGTCTCAGCCTGCAAGGCCTGGGTTTTCGCCGGTTGACGGGCTGCCTTGGCTTCGCGTTTCAGCGCATTGAGGGTGGCCAGAGCCGTGCGTTTGGTCCAGATCAGCAAGCCGCTCAAGACCATCATGCTCAGCACCAGGCCGAAGAAGGCCCAGATCAGCTTGATCCAGATCCCGCCAAAGTCCCCGGTGTGCAACGGGCGCATGGATTCGGTGACGAACTCCAGGGCCGAACGGTCGGACAGCAGGTGCGAGGCGGCGATTTCGCCGTTGTACGGGTTGATTTCCGCGGTCTGGAACATCAGCGGGTACCAGCCACGCCCGCCGATGCGCAGGTGGCTGTAGGCGTTGCTGGGCAGGCTCACGAAGCTGGCCTCAAGCCCGGGAATGCGCTGGGTGGCGATGTTGATCGCCTCGTCCAGGGGAATCATGGGCGCCGGTACGCCCGGGGCGGACATCGGCACTTTGTCGCGGGCAATCGCCGGGACGATCGGCTCGCTGGAAATGGTGATCTGGTTATCACCCAGGATCGCCTGGATCAGGAACCAGGTGCCTGTGATGGAAATCACCGCGATAAACCAGATCGACCAGATGCCACTCAACCGGTGGAAGTCGCCCCAGAAAATCCGCGCACCGTGACGAATGCGCAGGGTCGGCCTGAAAAAACCTTTCCAGAAACGCTTGTAGACCACGAGGCCGGTGACCAGCGAGGCCAGCAGCGGCAAGCCCAGCAGCGAGACCAGGTACCAGCCCCAGCTGTAGCCATTGGTGAAAGGCACCAGCCACCAGCCATGCAGGGCACGGGTAAATTGCTGGAAGTTGAACGATGGGCTGATGCCCTGGATCACCCCGGTGTATGGGTTGACGTAGACCTCCAGCGAGCGCCCGTCGGGGTAGCTGAGGTCGGCGCTGAGGGCGAAGTGCGATTCGTCCGGGCGGCTCAGGGATTCGACGATCACCTGGGGTTCGGCGCGCTTGATGGCGCCGATCACCTGGTCGTAGGTGAGCGGTTCGGCATCGTCCGACGGCTTGCTGGCGCGGATGTCCGGGTTGGCCAGCCAGACGATCTCCTGGCTGACCACCGCCAGGGTGCCGGTGACGCAGACGATCAGCACAAAGAACCAGATGGGCAATGCCAGCCAGCTGTGCACGAGAAACCAGAGTTTTGAGCGTGACTTCTTCGACATGTGAATGAGGGTCTTGATCGGAGGGAGGCGGTAAAGGCCCGGAAAACGCCACCCGTAGCTTTTGCTGACGCGAGCGGCTGTATCTAAGTTAAGACGGATGAGAAACACAAAACCCTAAGGCGGATATGAAAGTAAATGTTTCAAATACGCATTCATGCAACACGAAACATGTTCCGAGCCATCACCAAGGCGGGATTGATGGGGCGGGGGCGCTGCCTATGATGGGGTCATACCGTTGAGCGAGCCCCATAATGACTTCTGCCAGAACCCTCTACGACAAACACATCGATTCCCACACGGTGTGCCGCCTGGATGACCAGGGCCATGTGCTGCTGTACATCGACCGCCAGGTGATCAATGAATACACCAGCCCGCAAGCTTTCAGCGGCTTGCGCGAGGCGGGCCGTGGTGTGTGGCGGCCCGGTACGGCGCTGGCGGTGGTCGACCATGTGAACCCCACCACGCCCAAGCGCATCGCGACCATGCCGGATGCGGGCGGTGCGCGCCAGGTGTCGTACCTGGCGGAAAACTGCCGGGATTTCGGGATCGAGCTGTTGGATATCCTCGACAAGCGCCAGGGCATCGAACATGTGATCGCCCCGGAACAGGGTTTTATCCTGCCGGGCATGGTGATCGCCGCCGGCGACAGCCACACCACCACCTACGGGGCCTTGGGCGCGTTCGGCTTTGGCATTGGCACTTCGGAAATCGAGCATTTGCTGGCCTCGCAAACCCTGGTCTACAAGCGTTTGAAAAGCCTGCGTGTGACCGTGGACGGCGAACTGGCCCGTGGGCTGACCTCCAAGGACGTGATCATGGCGCTGATCGGCAAGATCGGTGCCTCGGGTGCCACCGGCTACGCCATTGAGTTTTGTGGGTCGACCATCGATGCCCTGAGCGTCGAGGCGCGCATGACCATCTGCAACATGGCGGTGGAAGCCGGTGCACGTGGAGCCTTCATGGCGCCGGACGAAAAGGTCTTCGCCTACCTCAAGGGCAAGCCACGCGCGCCGAAGGGCGAGTTGTGGGAACGCGCCCTGGTGGGCTGGCGCCAACTGCACTCGGATGCCGACGCGGTGTTCGACCTCGAAGTGCAGCTGGATGCCAGCGCCCTTGAGCCGATGGTCACCTGGGGCACCAGCCCCGACCAGGCCGCGCCCATCGGTACCCGCGTGCCGGACCCGCAAGACATCAGCGACCTGATCCTGCGCCAGGACATGCGCCGTGCCTTGAACTACATGGGCCTGGAAGCGGGCATGCCGTTGAGCGACATTGTGATCAGCCACGCGTTTATCGGCTCCTGCACCAACGCCCGCATCGAAGACCTGCGCGACGCCGCCAGCGTGGTGCGCGGCAAGCACGTGGCCGACCATGTGCGGGCGATGATCGTGCCGGGCTCCACCGAAGTGCGTGACCAGGCCGAAGCCGAAGGCCTTGCCGCGATCTTTATCGACGCCGGGTTTGAATGGCGCCAGTCGGGCTGCTCGATGTGCCTGGCGATGAACGACGACGTGCTGGAGCCGGGCGACCGCTGCGCCTCCAGCACCAACCGCAATTTCGAAGGCCGCCAGGGCGCGGGTGCCCGCACGCACCTGATGAGCCCGGCCATGGTCGCCGCTGCGGCCATCACTGGCCGGCTGACAGATATTCGCCACTTTGGAGACCGCACATGAGCTTGCAACCCTTCACTCGGATCACCGGCAAGGCGGCGCCGATGCTGGCGGCCAATATCGACACCGACGTGATCATGCCCAAGCAGTTTCTCAAGGGCATCGACCGCAACGGGCTGGATCGCGGGTTGTTCTTTGATTTGCGCTTTTTGCCCTCGGGTGAGCCTGACCCGCAATTTGTGCTGAACCAGCCGGCCTGGCAGGGCGCGAGCTTTATGGTGGTGGGGCCGAACTTCGGCTGTGGGTCCAGCCGGGAGCATGCGGTGTGGGGCCTGAAGCAGATGGGCATTCGCGCGTTGATCGGCAGCAGCTTTGCGGGGATTTTCTATGACAACTGCCAGCGTAACGGGGTGTTGTTGATCACGCTGGAGGAGGCGGTGTTGCAGCGGTTGGGGCAGATGGTGAGTCAGCCTGAGCAGGCGCAGATCAGTGTGGACCTGGAGGCGCAGGAGATCCTTTTGGCGGACGGGCAGGTGATTGCGTTCCAGATCGATACGTTGCGCAAGACTGCGTTGTTGTTGGGGTTGGATGCTATTGGCACGACGTTGCAGCGCAGTGAGCAGATCAAGGCGTTTGAGCGTGAGCATTTGGCGGCCAATCCCTGGCTCGGGTGATGGGGCTGTAGTTACAGGTTGGCTGCTGCGCACTGCCTGCGTTCGGCCTCGGGCTGGATGGGGCAGTCAGATCAAAATCAAGAGCACAGCGGCCTCCCG
>NZ_JACAPJ010000025.1:0-21860 GCF_013385765.1 Pseudomonas sp. C8002 | reverse complement strand
CCAGAATGCCAGCGTCATCGTTAACGACCTTCGCGAGCAAGCCCGCTCCCACATTTGGACCGTGCCCGCTTTTGATTTGGCTTTTTGCTCTACGACACTCAAGCCGGCCGGTAGGCCGCTGTAAGAGCAGAACCGTCAGCGGCCGTTACCGCAGCAACGGATATGTACTCAAACCCGGCACGCTAAATCGACAACCCCTTGAAGTGCTCCTGTAAAAACTCTACACACGCCCGCAACTTCCCGGAGTAGGCCAGCCGCGTCGGGTACACCGCCCACACGTTGGCGCTCTGGGTGTAGTCGTGCAGCACCTGCACCAGTTTCCCTTGCTCCAGCAGCGGCTTCACATCCCACATCGAACGCAGCAACACGCCGCGCCCGTCCAGGGCCCATTGCAAGACGATCTCGCCGTTATTCGACGACAACGGCCCGCGCACGCGCACGCTGTCCTGCACGCCATCGCGCTCCAGGTGCCAGATGCCAAACGCGTTGTCGCGCTCCTTGAGCACCAGGCAGTCGTGCTGTTCCAGGTCGCTCAAGTGCTGCGGCACACCACGGCGTTCGAGGTAGGCGGGCGCCGCACACAGCACCCGCCGGTTACTCACCAGCCGGCGACCGATGTGTTGCCCGGGGATGTCGTCGCCCACGCGAATCTCCAGGTCGAAACCCTCGCTGACGATATCCACCACCCGGTCGAACAGGTCCAGGCGAATCTCCAGGTCCGGGTATTGTTCGGCCAATAGCGACAAGGCCGGTGCCACATGGTTACGGCCGAAACCGAAGCTGCTGCACAAATGCAGGTGGCCGCGCGGGCTGTCGTGGGCGTCGGAAAGCTCGTCGGACAACTGCTGGAAGTCTTCGAGAATCCGCACGGCCCAGCGCTGCACGCGCTCACCGTCTTCGGTCAGGGCGATACGGCGGCTGGTGCGGTGCAGCAGGCGGGTGGCGAGGGTGGTTTCGAGAATCTGGATACGCTTGCTGACGTAGGCCGGGGACAAACCCAGCTCGTCGGCAGCCGCAGCAAAGCCGGCCTTGCGGATCACGGTCAGGAATACCCGCAGGTCTTCAGGTAGGGGCACGGTATCTTTCTTGTTGTTCATCAGAAACAGGCATGGCGGCATGAACCGCCAGAATAGCACCGGTATGGCGAAGGAGTTTCTGTGGTGAGGGCGCTTGCTGTGGCAAGGGAGCTTGCTCCCGCTGGAGTGCGTAGCGCTCCCAAAGATCTTGGGGCCGCTGCGCAGCCCAGCGGGAGCAAGCTCCCTCGCCACAGGGGATTGGTGTTTAAGGGTTACTCGGCGGCGATCTTCGCCTGGGCGGCGGCCCGTG
The DNA here is from genome assembly GCF_013385765.1 of Pseudomonas sp. C8002. Lineage (NCBI taxonomy): Bacteria > Pseudomonadati > Pseudomonadota > Gammaproteobacteria > Pseudomonadales > Pseudomonadaceae > Pseudomonas > Pseudomonas sp. C8002. The sequence goes on along the minus strand of NZ_JACAPJ010000025.1, from coordinate 20,534 downwards.
CATGGCGGCCGTGCTTGAGGGCGATGGGCGCCATTTTCTCGCGATCCAGTTCACCTTCCCAGGCCGCCACCACCAGCGCCGCCACGGCATTGCCGATGATGTTGGTCAGTGAGCGGCATTCAGCCATGAACCGGTCCACACCCAGGATCAGCACCATCGCCGCCACCGGCACCGTCGGCACCACCGCGAGGCTGGCGGCCAGCGCGACAAAACCTGCGCCCACCACCGCACCGGCGCCTTTTGAGGTAAGCATCGCCACCGCCAGCAGGGTCAGTTGTTGCTCCAGCGTCAGGTCGATATTGGTCGCCTGGGCCAGGAACAGCACCGCCAGGGTCATATAGATGTTGGTGCCGTCCAGGTTGAAGGTGTAGCCGGTGGGCACCACGATCCCCACCACGCCTTTGGACGCGCCAAGGCTTTCAAGTTTCTGGATCAGTTGCGGCAGGGCCGATTCGGATGAGCTGGTGCCCAGCACGATCAACAGTTCAGCCTTGATGTAGGTCAGCAGCTTGAAGATGCTGAACCCCACATACCGGGCGATGCTGCCCAGCACCACGGCGACGAAGAAAAACGCGGTGACGTAGAACGTGCCCACCAGTTTCAACAGCGGCAGCAGCGAGCCCAGGCCGTATTTGCCGATGGTGAAGGCGATGGCCCCGAAGGCCCCGATCGGCGCGACGCGGCTGATCATCCCGACGATGCGGAAGAACACTTCGCTGGCCTGGTTGATCACGCCGACCAGGGGCCGGCCCTTCTCGCCGATCATCACCAGCCCGAGGCCAAACAGCACCGACACAAACAGTACCGGGAGGATTTCGCCTTTGGAGAAGGCGTCGAAGAAGGTAGTGGGGATCACATGCATCAGGAACCCGGTGACGCCTTCGCCGTGTTCGGCCTGGCCGACAAAACCGGCGATGGCGGAGGTGTCGAGGGTCTTCACGTCGATATTGAAACCCACGCCGGGGTGCAGCAGGTGCGCGGCGAGGATGCCGATTACCAGGGCGATGCTGGAGACGATCTCAAAGTACAGCAGCGCCTTGCCGCCGACGCGGCCCACCTGCTTCACGTCGTGCATGCTGGTGATGCCGGAGACCACGGTGCAGAAGATGATCGGGCCGATGATCATCTTGATCAGCTTGATAAACCCGTCGCCCAACGGCTTGAGGTCGATGCCCACCTGAGGCCAGTGGTTGCCGATCAACACGCCCAGCACAATGGCGATGATCACCTGCACATACAGGGTTCCCAGCAGTTTTCTGATTGTCATTTTTATTATCTCGAGACGTTTTTTGGGCAAGCAGATCCCGTCGCAGGCTGTTTCAAGCCTGCGGGGCGGGATCGGTCAGGTCAGCGGTTCATAAAGGCTCAGCGAAGGAAGGTCAGGACTTCGCCGAGCAGCACTTCAGGGATTTCTTCTGCGATGTAGTGGCCGGCCGGCAGGGCCTTGCCACGTACGTCGGTCGCGACTTTCTGCCATTCCTTGAGGGGTTCGAAGCAGCGCCCGACGGTGCCTTCGGCGCCCCACATCACCAGCAGCGGCAGCTCCAGGTGGTTGCCCTTGTCGATATCGGCGCGGTCGTGCTCAAGGTCGATGCCGGCGGCGGCGCGATAGTCCTCGCAGATCCCGGTGGCGGTGCCCGGCAGTTTCAGGCAACGCAGGTATTCGGCGAAGGCTTCATCGGTGAACGGCTTGAGCCCGGCACTGCGGCTGCCCATGACGCTGCGCAGGTAGAGTTCCGGGTTGCCTTCAATCAGGCTCTCGGGCAACGGCGCCGGGCGGATCAGGAAGAACCAGTGCCAGTAGGCGCGGGCAAAGGCTTCGTCGGTCTGGGCGTACATGGACAGGGTTGGTGCGATGTCCAGCAGCACCATGCGCTGCACGGCCTTGGGGTGGTCCAGGGCGAGGCGATGGGCGACGCGGGCGCCACGGTCGTGGGCCAGCACCGAGAACTCGTCGAAGCCCAGGGCTTTCATCAGCTCGACGCCGTCGCGGGCCATTTCGCGTTTTGAATAATTGGTGTGATGGTCAATGGCGGCGGGCTTGCTGCTGTCGCCATAACCGCGCAGGTCGGCGGCGACCACGGTGAAGTGTTCGGCCAGTTGCTCGGCGACCTTGTGCCAGATGACGTGGGTCTGCGGGTGCCCGTGCAGCAGGAGCAGGCCGGGACCCGCGCCGCCTTTGCGGTAGCTGATGTCCACACCGTTGACGTGGCGCTGGTCTTTTTGGAATCCGGCGAACATGGAATGACTCCTTGTGATGATTGCCTGCATCCTGAAATCACACGGCGCCCGGGGCAAGGGGGAAAGCGTGGAGGGGTTGTTCATGAAGTGTGTTGAAGCCCGATCTTTCAGGCAGTGCAGGTCAACGGTGGGAGCTGGCTTGCCTGCGATGCAGGCAACTCGGTGTATCAGTCGCACCGAGGTGATGCCATCCCAGGCAAGCCAGTTCCTACCGTTGGGTTGTGTCGCCCAGGCGACTTCATCCTTGCTTGAACAACGCCTCGGCCCGCTGGCGAACTTGCGCCTCGGTCAAGTCCTCCTTGCGCGTGGCCAGGAACCACACATGCCCGAAGGGGTCTTTCAGCGTCCCGGAACGGTCACCGTAAAACTGATCCTTGGGTTCTGAAATCGCCGTGCCGCCGGCCTTGATGGCCTGGGCGAACTGTTGGTCGACATCTTGCACATAGAGATGCAGGCAAACGCTGGGGTGTTCTTTTCCCGGGCTGCCGAACGACATTTCGCCACAGGGCGAGGCCATCATGATCGCCGAATCGCCAATGCGCAGTTCGGCATGGCCGATCTTGCCGTCGGGCATGTCCAGGCGCATGACTTCGGTGGCACCAAAGGCTCGTTTGTAGAACTCGATGGCTTCAGCGGCTTTGTCGATGCCCAGGTACGGCGTGATGCTGTGGTAGCCCTCGGGAATGGGTTTAACGCTCATATCGTTCTCCTTGATGGTGGTTGTGGAGGGACGGCTTTTTCACTATAGGCCACGTGCGCCGTGGCTTGCGGGCAGCCGACGAGGTGTTGCCCAGGCAACAGCAAACCGGCAGTTTGCTGCGCCAAGGGCGGTCTGCCGCGCGTATATCGGGAGCAAACCCTTGTGTTTGAAGGCCAGGCGCCTCAGGCACAGAAGCTGCAATGCCTCTGGCAAACCATTCGCCCGAGAGCGTTGTATGTCTGTACTGCCTGTATCTGCCGATTACCCGATTCACACGCCCCACGCCGAGTTGATCCGCGACGAGGCCCACGCACTGGCCGTTGCCCGCCGAGTCGCTGCCGTGTTGCTGGAACAGGACGCCGAGCGCGATCGCACCCGCCAGGTGCCTGCGGAGGTCGTCGACCTGTATTCCAACAGCGGTCTGTGGGGCATCAGCGTGCCCCGCGAGTTTGGTGGTGCCCAGGTGTCATACGCGGTGTTGGCCCAGGTGATTGCGATTATCTCGGCGGCCGACCCTTCGCTGGGGCAAATCCCGCAGAACCATTACTGCCTGCTGGAAGATATCCGCCTGCAAGGCACGCCCGAGCAGCAGGCGTACTTTTTTGCCCTGGCGCTGGAAGGGCATCGGTTTGCCAATGCGCTGTCGGAAACCGGCGGCAAGAACGTCCAGGACATCCAGGCGACCATTCGCCGGCAAGGCGATGGCTATGTGATCAACGGTCGCAAGGGTTATTGCACCGGTTCGCTGTATGCCCACTGGCTGGCGGTGCTGGCGCTGGATGAACAGCAGAATGCGCAATTGGCGTTCGTGCCGCGCGGCACCGCAGGCCTGGTGGTGGTCGACGACTGGGACAGCATGGGCCAACGCACCACCTCCAGCGGCACGGTGCTGGCCGAAGGCTTGAAGGTGCCGGCGTTCAATCTGTTTCCTACCCATCGCTCCTACGATTCGCCGACCCTGGCCGGGCCTTTCGCTCAATTGACCACCGCCGCCATCGATGCCGGCATCGCCCGTGCCGCGTTGCGTGACACGGTGCAGTTCGTCCGGCAATTCGCCCGTCCATGGATCGATGCCGGGGTGGAAAACGCCAGTGAAGACCCGCTGACTATCATCCAGGTCGGCGCGCTGGATATTCGCCTGGAAGCGGCGGAAGCCTTGCTGGAGCGGGCCGGAAAGGCCCTGGACGCCGCGCGCCCGGCACCCGATGAAGACAACGTTGCCCATGCCTCCCTGGCTGTCGCGCGGGCCAAGGTACTGACCACTGAAATCGCCATTGAAGCCAGCAACAAGCTCTTCGAACTCGGCGGCACCCGCTCCACCCTGAAGAAGCACAACTTCGACCGTCACTGGCGCAATGCACGGGTGCATACCCTGCATGACCCGGTGCGCTGGAAGTATCACGTGGTGGGCAACTGGCTGCTCAACGGCGCCAAGCCACCGCGTCACGATTGGTCTTGACCCATGGCCGAGCTGTTTAAAAACATCTATTGGGCCGACATCGGCCAAGCCTGCCTGGAAACCCTGAGCATGCTCAGCGCGGCCCTGGGTTTTACCGTGCTGCTGGGGTTGCCGCTGGGGGTGCTGTTGTTCCTCACCGGCAAGCGCCAGTTGCACGAAACCCTGGTGGTGTATCGGGCGCTGTCGGTGGTGGTCAACGTGCTGCGCTCGCTGCCGTTCATCATCCTGCTGATTGTGCTGATCCCGGTGACCACCTTGCTGGTGGGCACCTCCCTGGGCGTGGCCGGTACGATTCCGCCGTTGGTGGTGGGCTGTACGCCGTTCTTTGCACGGCTGGTGGAAACCGCCTTGCGCGAAGTCGACCGTGGCGTGGTGGAGGCCACTCAATCCATGGGCGCCAGCACCTGGCAGGTGATCCGCCACACGCTGTTGCCGGAAGCCCGGGGCGGGCTGTTGGCAGCGGTCACTGTCACCGCGATTGTGCTGGTGGACTACACCGCCATGGCCGGGGTGATTGGTGGCGGTGGCCTGGGCGACCTGGCTATCCGCTACGGCTATCAGCGTTTCCAGACCGACGTGATGGTGGTCACCGTGTTGCTGCTGTTGGTGCTGGTGCAGGCCCTGCAGATGACCGGTGACCGTTTGGTGGCGCATTACAGCCGCCGTTGATTCCTATAACTAATGCCTTCGGAGCAACCATGAAAAAATCCCTGGCCATCTTGGCCGCTGTCTTGTCCTTCAATGCCGTTGCCAACGAGACGCTGGTCGTCGGCGCCACGCCCGTGCCTCACGCCGAGATCCTCGAGTTCGTAAAGCCGGTGCTGGCCAAGGAAGGCGTGGACCTGCAAATCAAGGTCTTCACCGATTTCATCCAGCCCAACCAGCAACTGGCGCTGAAGAACATCGACGCCAACTACTACCAGTACCGGCCATTCCTGGATGACTACAACAAGACCCGGAATACCAACCTCGTGCCGGTGGTCGGTGTGCACATCGAGCCTTTCGGCGCGTACTCGACCAAGATCAAAAATATCTCGGAGTTGAAAGACGGCGCGACAGTGTCGATCCCCAACGACCCGGTCAACACTGGCCGCGCCTTGGTGCTGCTGGACGAAGCCGGCCTGATCAAGCTCAAGGACCCGAGCAACACCCTGGCCACGCCGCGGGATATCGTTGAAAACCCCAAGCACCTGAAAATTCGTGAACTGGAAGGTGCGTTGCTGGCCCGCTCGGTGAGCCAGGTGGACCTGGCGTTCGTGTTTGCCAACTACGCCCTGGAAGCGGGGATCGACACCAACAGCGCGTTGATCGTCGAGAAGGGCAAGAGCCTGTATGTGGAGTACCTGGTCGCGCGCCCGGACAACATCAATGACCCTGGCATCCAGAAACTGGCCAAGGCGTTGAACTCCGATGAAGTGCGCCAGTTCATCCTGACCCGCTATAAAGGCCAGATTGCCCCGGGCTTCTAAGTCTGACGGCGATCAAAATGTGGGAGCGGGCTTGTGTGGGAGCGGGCTTGCTCGCGAAGGCGGTGGATCAGCCACTGCATCTGGCGACTGACACCCCGCTTTCGCGAGCAAGCCCGCTCCCACATTGATCGAGTTTTACCCCGCCATTATGTGGACGGCTCCAAGAGTTGTGCCCCAGGCCCGCGCTCACCCAGTACGTCGTCGTGATTGCGCAGCGGGCACGCCTCCAGCGACAGGCACCCGCAGCCAATACAGCCGTTGAGTTTGTCCCGCAGCAACATCAGTTTTTCGATGCGCTGGTCCAGGTCCTCACGCCATAGCGCAGACAGGCGCTCCCAATCGGCAGCGTTGGGCGTGCGGCCATCGGGCAAGGTTTGCAGCGCGTCATGGATCGTCGCCAGGGGAATGCCCAAACGCTGGGCAATCTTGATCACCACCACCCGGCGCAACACATCCCGCGGATAGCGCCGCTGGTTGCCGGCGTTGCGGTGGCTCTTGATCAATCCCTTGGTTTCATAAAAGTGCAGCGCGGTAACCGCCACGCCACTGCGGGCTGCCAATTGGCCGACGGTGAGTTCTTTGGTGACCATGAAAAAGCCCTTGACCTTGACTTAACTAGAGGTTTTACCCTGCGTGGCATCGAATCGCAAGATTGTGCCTACAGTGAGAGGGGAATGTTCATGCAGGTATTAGAGAAGAGTCTGAGTTTTACCCAGATGGTCGAATTCCACATCGAGCCTCAGCAGCAATCGGCTTTGGTGGCGGCCCTGTCATCCCAGAGCGAGCGCCTGGCCCAGGGCCATGGCGGCTTCATCAATGCCAGCGTGCAGGTCAGCGATGATGGGCGCCGGGTGCTCAGCTACCTGCAATGGCGCTCCCGCGAGGAGGGGGAAGCGGCCTTCATGTGTTTTGAGCACGGTGAGGAAGACTTCTGGACGCTGATCCGCGCCCACCAGGCCACGGCGGTGACCTTCGGTTCGTTCCAGGTGCTGCGCAGCATCGAGCGCAGCCATGACAACGCTCTGCACTGCCGCCTAAATTGACAGGTGCAGCATGCGCTCGCCCTGTACGTTTTCGCCGGGGCGTCGCTTGTTCACCGCCAGCTCGCCGATCTTGATCAAACGGGTACGGGTCACGTTGCGGCTCAGGCCCAGCAGGTTGGCGGTGTGCACCTGGTTGTAATGGCTGAAGCGGTAGGCGGCGCGCAGCAGCGCATCCTCGACCTTTTCATGCAGGGCCCCGGCCTGTTCCTCGAAGAGCTTTTGAAAGGCGCGTTCCAGCAGGGCTTCGGCGCTGTTGTCGGTGCCGTGCTGGCTGTCGTCCTGACGCTCGATGCGCATGTTCGACAGGCGCAGGTCGTCGCGCTCGATCACCCCGTTGCGGCAGATCAGCAGGGTGTGGTGGATCACGTTTTCCAGCTCGCGGATGTTGCCCGGCCAGCTGTAGCTTTTGAGCTTTTGCTCGGCCTCGCGGCTGATGGTGATCGGGCCGTAACCCAGGCGCTGGCTGTAGGCTTCGATGAAATGCCGGGTCAGTGGCAGGATGTCACCGGGCCGATCCCGCAGGGGGCTGAGTTCGAGGCTGACCACGTCTAGGCGGTAGTACAGGTCTTCGCGGAAATGCCCGGCATTGATGGCTTTCTCCAACTGAACGTTGGTGGCCGCCAATACCCGCACGTCGATGGGAATGCTTTTGCGTGAGCCCAGGCGCACCACTTCGCGTTCCTGCAGTACCCGTAGCAGCTTGACCTGGATCGCCATCGGCAAGTCACCGATTTCATCGAGGAACAAGGTGCCGCCGTCCGCCTCTTCGAACCAGCCGGCCTTGGCACTGAGGGCGCCGGTGAAGGCGCCTTTTTCATGGCCGAACAGCTCGGCTTCCACCAGGGATTCGGAAAACGCGCCGCAGTTCACGGCCACGAAGGGCCGGTTGCGCCGGGCGCTGAGGTTGTGGATATGGCGCGCCACCAGCTCTTTACCGGTGCCGGTTTCGCCGATGATCAACACGCTGGCTTCGCTGGGCGCGACTTGCTGGATGTGCGCCAGCAGCGCCTGGGATTTGGGGTCTTCGAAGACCTGGGCCGTGGCGCGGATCGAGGTCGCAAGAGCGGGCGAGGGCGGTAAGGTTAAAAGCTGCATGGGCACCTCTTCTAGGAGTAGAACGTGGGAATCGGCAGGGACTGGTTCAACGCCCAGTCCCCCAGTTCGTGGAGCTTGTAGTCCACCGGGTCGTGCAAGGTTTGCGTGCGCAGGTTGCGCCAGTGCCGGTCCAGGCGCAGCGAGGCGTGAGTGGAGCGCGCGCCGGTGACTTCGAACAGGCGGCTGCACAGCTCCAGGCCGTTGCGGGTGGCCGCGACCTTGGCCGTGGCGATGGCGATGGCCAGCTCGCCGCGCTCGCTTTCACTGAGGCTCGGGCCCTTGGCCCAGGCCTGGTCCAGCAGTTCGGCGGCGCGTTCCACCAGCAGGCGCACGCCTTCCAGCGCGACCCAGAATTCGCCGTAGTGGTTGAGCACGTACGGGTCCTGGCGAATGTCCTGCACCGTGGATTTATGCCAGGGCCGGGTTTCGGTCAGGGTGTAATTCCGGGCTTCGGCAAACGCGCCTTCGGCGATGCCGAGGAACATGTGGGTGAAGGTCAGTTGAGCGATCAGTGGGCGCAGGCAGGCGAAGGGCGTACTCAGCGGGCCGGGATCGAGGAGCAATTCCGACTCTTCCACGCGTACCCGTTCGAAGCTGGCGCTGCCGCTGTCGGTCTGGCGCTGGCCGATGTTGTTCCAGTCATTGTGCAGGGTGATGCCACTGCGCCCGCTGGGGATGGCCGCGATCAGCAGCTTGCCGCCGGCGCTTTCATCCACCGCCGAGGCGATCAGCATTTCCGAGTCGCTGGCTCCGGAGCAAAAGCTCTTCTTGCCGGAGAATTCGCGCCAGCCGTTGTAGGCTTTGACCACCGTGCGCGTGTCCAGCGGGTTGAGGGCGTTGCCCCAGAACCAGTTCTTGCGCGCGGTTTGTTCGAACCAGGGTTGCCATTGCTCCGGGCGTGAGAACAGGCGAACGGTGGCGAGCATCAGGTGATGAAAACCGAAGACGTGGGCGATAGAGCTGTCGACCTTGGCGAATTCGCGCACGATCTCCAGGGTTTCGCTCCAGCGGGCGCCGAGGCCGCCGTACTGGGTGGGAATGCTCAGGGCCAGCAAGCCGCTTTGGCGCAGGGCGTCACGTTCGGTCTTCGGTGTGCCGCCGCGCTCGTCGCGTTCGACGGCAGTGAGGGCAAATTCGGCGGCCAGCAGTTTGGCGGTCTGCAAGGGTGAGGGCAGGACGCTGTTGGGTTTGGCTGTCACGCGGTATTCCTCATGGTGTGCCGGGGCGTGCCCCGGCAGACGGCAGGTCAGGCCTTGGCTTTTGCCGGCAGGACGTCGTTGGCAATCATTTCGCCGAACGGCCCGGTGAGGTTGGTGACGCCGCGCCCGGCCAGGCTGGCGTAGGGTTCCGGCAGCAGCGGGAACACCAGTTCGGCAAAGCGATACGCCTCTTCCAGGTGCGGGTAGCCGGAGAAGATGAAGCTTTCGATGCCCAGGTCTGCGTATTCCTTGATGCGCTCGGCGACTTGCTGAGGGTTGCCCACCAGGGCCGTGCCCGCGCCGCCACGTACCAGGCCGACGCCGGCCCACAGGTTGGGGGCGATTTCCAGGTTGTCGCGGCGCCCGTCGTGCAGGGCGGCCATGCGCCGCTGGCCTTCGGAGTCAAAGCGCGAGAAGGATTTTTGCGCGGCGGCGATGGTCTCGTCGCTGATGTGCTCGATCAGTTTCGCTGCGGCATTCCAGGCGTCTTCTTCGGTTTCGCGCACGATCACATGCAGGCGAATCCCGAATTTGACGGTGCGCCCGTGGCGGGCGGCGCGCTCACGCACGTCGGCGAGTTTCTCGGCGACGGCAGCCGGTGGTTCGCCCCAGGTCAGGTACACGTCGACTTGTTCGGCGGCGAGGTCGTGGGCAGCGTCCGAGGAACCGCCGAAGTACAGCGGTGGATATGGCTTCTGCACCGGTGGGTAAAGTGCCTTGGCGTTCTGCACGCGCAGGTGTTTGCCTTCGAAATCCACCGATTCGCCTTGCAACACGCGGCGCCAGATCTTCAGGAATTCGTCGGTCACTTCGTAGCGTTCGCTGTGATCGAGGAAGCTGCCGTCGCCGCGGTTTTCGTCGGGGTCGCCGCCGGTCACCACGTTGATCAACAGGCGGCCACCGGACAGGCGGTCGAGGGTGGCGGCCATGCGGGCCGAGACGGTTGGCGAGATGATCCCCGGGCGGATCGCCACCAGGTAACGCAGGCGTTCGGTCAACGGCACCAGCGCCGAGGCAATCACCCAGGAGTCTTCGCAGGAGCGGCCGGTGGGAATCAGCACGCCGTGGTAGCCGAGGTTGTCGGCGGCCTGGGCGACTTGTTTCAAATAGTTGAGGGTGACCGGGCGAGCACCCTGGGTGGTGCCCAGGTAGTGGCCGTCACCGTGTGTAGGCAGAAACCAGAAAACATCCATGACAAATCCTTAAGCGATTTTCAGCAGAGAGGTGGGATGCGCGGCAAACAACGGCGCGGCGCGTTCTGCAGCAAGGCGAATGCGGGCCTTCAAGGGCTCACTGGTTATGTGGTAATCGGTGAAATCGGCCTCGGTGGCGTACACGCCAATGGGCAAGGTCAGGGCCTGGAAGAAACTGAACAGCGGGCGCAACTGGTGATCGAGTACCAGGGCGTGGCGTTCGCTGCCGCCGGTGGCCGCCAGCAACACCGGGGTGTTGATCAGGGCGTTGAGGTCGACCAGGTCGAACAGGTGTTTGAGCAGGCCGGGGTAGGAGCCGCGATACACCGGCGCGGCAACGATCAGCAAGTCGGCCTGTTCGATGGCCTGCAGTTGCGCTTCGACGTCGGCGGGCAATTCCTGGCGGGACAGTGCGCCGCCCAGCGGCCGGGCAATGTCGCCCAGTTCGATCAGGGTGGCCTGGATCGGCAATTGATCGGCCAGTTCGGCCAGCACCGCCTGGGTCAACACCAGGGTGCGGGACGGACGCCAGGTTCCGCCGGAGAGGGCAACGACATTCAGTGGACGGGTCATCAACAGTTCCTTTTTCAACAGTGGCTCAGGGCAAGAGCAGTAGCAGGGCTTGAGCAAGAGCTGTACCAAGCTGTGCAGCCCTTGACTGGCGTGGCCTCTGTGCCAGGTGTTGGAAAATGGTGGTGTTGTCTGCCTGGTGTTTTGTTGAATGACTGTTGCCTGGGCAACAGTTGCCAGGCGAACAGTGGCGTGAGTGTTGAGGCCATTTATAGAGGGTTGTGTTTATTCCGTAAATGAACGTATTTCCATATTTATAGACCTAGATGGAATATATGGCGCGACTATCAGAAGTGTCGCAAAGGTTGATAGCGACTATCACGGCTGATGATTTTTCACCGTGCAGGTGCGGGAGTAGCCTGTACTCATTGACTTCAGCCCGTTTCGCAGGACCTTCGCCATGAACCGTTTTCTCGCCATTTCCGTATTGCTTGTCACCTCAGTCCTTGCCGGTTGTGCGACACATTCGTCGCCCGAACTGCGTGGCTACTCGGCCGAGGAGAGCAAGGAACTGGCGCTTGAAGCCCTGAGCCGTCGAGGCCTGTCATTTGATGAATACCAACAGAAGAAAGCCGAACTGACCGGCCAGCCACGGAACACCTTCGGTTTCGACCGTCAGGGTGAGATGAATGCCGAGCGCAGCATGACGCTGCACGGTCGCCCCAGTTGAGTCAGTGGCGAGGTCTGAAAAGCCCGAGGTTTCCCACAGGAACCTCGGGCTTTTTGTTTGCCACCCGTTTCCCGGAGCCTGTTAAGCTGAATTTCAGGAGCGTTCCTACGCACTTTTAAATAAAGTGGTCTTTCTTTAACGGCACGGGATCAGGTAAACCATCTTCCTTCCTGATTGCGGCCCCTGAGACGTTGTTCTCGGGAACCTGCTCTGCGAGTCTTTAACGTCATGAATAAACGTCCGCTGTATTTCGACTACGCCGCCACCACGCCGGTGGATGAGCGGGTCATCCAGGTGATGGTTGAGTGTCTGGGCTTCAATGCCAACTTCGGCAACCCTGCGTCCAGTTCCCACGCGTTCGGCCAACAGGCCCGGCAAACGGTTGAGCAGGCACGGGGCCAGGTGGCTGAGTTGGTCGGCGCCGAGCCGGCACAGATTGTCTGGACCTCCGGTGCCACCGAGTCCAACAACCTCGCCATCAAGGGCGTTGCCCAGGCGCGCGGCGTGGCCGGCGGGCACATCATCACCAGCCAGATTGAACACAAGGCCACGCTCGACACCGCTCGCCAGTTGCAGGAAGCCGGGGTTGCCGTGACGTACCTGGTGCCGGACGCCGAGGGTTTGATCAGTGTCGAGGCGGTGAGCGAAGCATTGCGTGAGGACACCTTCCTGGTGTCGCTGATGCTGGTGAACAACGAGCTGGGCACTCTTAACGATATCCGGGCGATTGGCGCACGCGTGCGCGAGCATGGCGCGCTGTTTCACGTGGATGCGGCGCAGGGCGCAGGCAAGGTCGAGATTGACCTGGCCGAATGGCCAGTGGACCTCATGTCATTTTCCGCACACAAACTCTATGGTCCCAAGGGTATCGGCGCGTTGTACGTCGGCCCACGTGCGCAGCAGAAAGTGCTGGCGCAGATTCACGGCGGTGGCCATGAAGGTGGTTTGCGTTCGGGCACCCTGGCAACTCACCAGATTGCCGGCATGGGCACCGCGTTTGCCCTGGCGGCAGCGTCCTTTGCTGAAGAAAAGGCGACCATCGTTGCCTTGCGCGAGCGCCTGCTGGAACAGCTGAATACAATTGCCGGGGTGCGCCTCAATGGCAGCCTTACCCAACGCATTCCCCACACCCTGAGCCTGACGTTCAGCGAAAGCGAGTTCAATTCCGCCGCCTTGAGCGCGGGCATTGCCTTCTCGGCCACTTCGGCCTGCAATTCGGCGAGCAATGCACCGTCCCATGTGCTTCTGGCGCTGGGCCATGATGCCCGCAGCGCAGGTCGCACCATTCGCTTGAGCCTCGGGCGGTTTACCACCGAGCAGGATATCGATCAGGCGGTACAGCTGATCAAGGCGGCACTGGCCAGCGCACCGGCGTTCTGGGCCGTTTGACCCCATAACAATTATTAGTGGTTAGCAGGAGACACGATGAGCACACAGCCTTTGACCCATGGAACGGTTCCCCAGCGCCTGGCGCACACCCGCGAACTGATGAGCCGCGAGGGCATTCATGCCCTGTTGGTGCCGTCGGCGGACCCGCACTTGTCCGAATACCTGCCGGGTTACTGGCAGGGGCGCCAGTGGTTGTCGGGTTTCCATGGGTCGGTGGGCACGCTGATTGTTACTGCGGATTTTGCCGGTGTATGGGCAGACAGCCGCTATTGGGAACAGGCGACCAAGGAGCTCAAGGGCAGTGGCATCGAGTTGGTCAAGCTGCAACCCGGCCAGCCCGGGCCGCTGGAATGGCTCGCGGAGCAGACGCCGGAAGGCGGCGTGGTGGCCGTTGATGGTGCGGTCATGGCCGTGGCCTCGGCGCGCACCCTGGGCAGCAAGCTGGAGGCACGTGGTGCAAGCTTGCGCACGGATATCGACTTGTTGAATGAAGTCTGGCAAGACCGTCCAACCTTGCCGAACCAACCGATCTATCAACATCTGCCACCCCAGGCCACCGTCAGCCGTGGCGAGAAGCTCGCAGCCCTGCGTGCCAGCTTGACGGAAAAGGGGGCCGACTGGCATTTCATCGCGACCCTGGATGACATTGCCTGGCTCTTTAACCTGCGGGGTGGCGACGTTTCGTTCAACCCGGTGTTTGTCTCGTTTGCCTTGATCGGCCAGCAGCAGGCGACGCTGTTTGTGGCCCTGAGCAAAGTCGACGCCGAGCTTCGCGCGGTGCTGGAACAGGATGGCGTGACCCTGCGCGATTACAGCGAAGTCGCAGCGGCGTTGAAGGACATTCCTTCGGGCGCGAGTGTGCAGGTCGACCCGGCCCGGGTGACCGCCGGCTTGCTGGAAAACCTGGGCAGTGGCGTCACGCTGATCGAGGGGCTTAACCCGACCACCTTGGCCAAATCGCGCAAGAGCCTGGCGGACGCCGAGCACATTCGCCAGGCCATGGAGCAGGACGGCGCGGCCCTGTGTGAATTCTTCGCCTGGCTCGACAGCGCGTTGGGCCGTGAGCGCATCACCGAACTGACCATTGATGAGCACCTGACGGCAGCGCGTACCCGTCGTCCGGGTTATGTGTCGCTGAGCTTCAATACGATTGCCGCATTCAACGCCAACGGCGCGATGCCGCACTATCACGCGACCGAGGAAGAACACGCGCTGATCGAGGGCGATGGCTTGCTGCTGATCGACTCCGGTGGCCAATACCTGGGCGGCACGACCGATATCACGCGGATGGTGCCTATCGGGACGCCAAGCGAAGAGCAGAAGCGCGACTGCACGCGGGTGCTCAAAGGTGTGATTGCCTTGTCTCGCGCGCATTTCCCCAAGGGCATTCTTTCGCCGCTGCTGGATTCCATCGCCCGTGCGCCGATCTGGGCCGAGGGTGTGGACTACGGCCACGGTACCGGTCATGGCGTCGGCTATTTCCTCAATGTGCATGAAGGCCCGCAGGTGATCGCCTATCAAGCCGTCGCCGCACCGCAAACGGCAATGCAGGCAGGCATGATTACCTCCATCGAGCCCGGCACTTACCGGCCGGGCCGCTGGGGTGTGCGCATCGAGAACCTGGTGTTGAACCGTGAAGCGGGCAAGACCGAGTTTGGCGAGTTCCTCAAGTTCGAGACACTCACGCTGTGCCCGATCGACACCCGTTGCCTGGAGCCGTCGTTGCTGACGGTGGAAGAACGCCAGTGGTTCAACGATTACCACGCGCAAGTCCTTGAGCGCCTGAGCCCGCTGCTCAGTGGCGCGGCACTGGAATGGTTGCAGGTGCGTACGGCCGCTATCTGAGGGGCTGCAGCTCGGGCGCCTGGGTCAGGGCATCGGCCATGTAGTCGATAAACGCTTTGACCCGGGCGGACTGGCGGCGATTGGGTGCCGAAACGGCATGAATCGGCAGCGACTGCGGGGTGTAGTCCTGCAGCAAGGCGACCACCCGGCCGGCCTTCAGGTCATCAAAGAACAACCACAGGGGCGACAGCGCAATGCCGTGCCCCGCCAATACCATCTCGCGTATAGCCTCGGAGTTATTGCTCTGGGCGTTGCCCTTGATCTTGACACTGTGCCGCGTCCCGTCCTTTTCGTAGCCCCATTGGTTCTGGCTGCTGAGCAGGTTGAACAGCAGGCAATTGTGCCGGGCCAGCTCTTGCGGTGTTTGCGGCGCCGGGTGTTTGGCCAGATAGGCCGGACTGGCGAGGGTGACCCGGTGAGTAGTGCCGATCTGCCGGGCGATCAGGCCGCTGTCGCGCAACTCGCCGATGCGCAGGGTAACGTCCAGGCCTTCGCTGACCAGGTCCTGATTTTGATCGCTCAGTTGCAGGTCAACCTGTACCTGTGGGTATCGATCGAGAAATCCCGCCAGGCGTGAGGCGATGTGCAGGCGACCGAAGCTCACCGACGAGCCAATGCGTAACGGACCGGCGACAGCCTCCTTGCCGGACTGGAAGCTGTGTTCTGCAGCATCCACCGCCGCGAGGATTTGTCGGCAATGGCTGTAGTAGCGCTGGCCTTCGTCTGTCAGGGAGAGTTTGCGGGTGCTGCGGGAAATCAGCTTGCCGCCCAGTTCTGTCTCCAGTGCACGTAGTACTTTGCTGATAGTGGGCTGAGTGGTCTGCAACTCCCGGGCAACCGCAGAGAAACTCCCGCGCTCGATCACTCGAACGAAAATGGCCATTGCGTTGAGCTTATCCATGGGGCTACCGATTCATGCCAAATGAGCATGGTCACTATAGCCGTTTGGCGTCTTATCGGCATGAATGGCCGGGCACATCATGGTGATCACTTCCTGATGAATCGAGATCGCGACCATGACTGATACAACTCAAATGCACGCCCTGGTGGTGGATGTGGCGAACGGGCCGTTACGGCTGGCAACGATTCCAAGGCCGACGCCTGGGGATGGTGAGGTGCTGGTGAAGATCAAGGCCAGTGGCCTCAACCCGTTGGATGGGAAAGTTCGAGCAGGCGAGGCGGCCCATGCCCGTCAGCCGTTGCCGGCTGTGATTGGCTTGGACTTGGCGGGGATCATCGAGACGGTGGGCCCGGGTATCAACGAGTGGAAGGCGGGCGACGAGGTGTACGCCCTGGCGACGGGAGTGGGCGGCCTCCAGGGTTCGTTGGCGGAGTTTGCCGTGGTGGATGCGCGCTTGCTGGCGAGAAAACCCGTGACCCTTAGCATGCGCGAAGCCGCGGCATTGCCGCTGGTGCTGATCACCGCATGGGAAGGGCTGGTGGACCGTGCGCATGTAGGCCCGGGGCATAAAGTACTGATTCAGGGCGGTGCGGGTGGTGTAGGACATGTCGCCGTGCAAGTGGCTAATGCATTTGGCGCCGAGGTGTTTGCGACCGGTTCAGCCAGGCAGCGGGCGTTGATCGAGGGGCTGGGCGCTACGTTTATCGACTACCAACAGCACACCGTCGAGGAGTATGTAGCTTTGCACACGGCGGGCGAAGGTTTTGACATTGTGTATGACACGGTGGGCGGGCCGACGCTGGATGCATCCTTCCGGGCGGCCAGGACTTATCACGGGCATGTGCTGAGTTGTCTTGGCTGGGGTTCTCATAGCCTGGCGCCGTTGTCGTTTCGCGGGGCGACTTACTCCGGGGTGTTTACCCTGCTGCCGATGCTGACGGGCAAGGGGCGGGAGCACCACGGGCAGATCCTTGCCGAGGCGGCGCAGTTGATTGATGACGGGAAGCTCACGCCGATTCTCGACGGGCGTCAATTCGACCTGCACTCGGCAAACGCCGCCTGCGAGTTACTCGCCGGCGGCGCTCAAGGGCGTCTGGTGATTGAAATCTAGCTCAGCGCTTCGCGGACAAACTCCAGGCGGTCCTGGCCGAAAAACAACTGGTCGTCGACGAACATCGTAGGCGCCCCGAATACGCCGCGCTGGATGGCGTGCTCGGTATTGTCTTTGAGGGTGGCCTTGACGGCATCGTCATTCGTCAACGCGAGGACTGCTTCGGGATCAAAGCCGTGTTCAGCCAGCACCGCAGCCACCACAGCAGGATCACCCAGGTGACGGCCTTCTACCCAAAGGGCACGGAACAGGCAATCGATGAAATCCTGAAAACGCTCGGGTTGGCGCATTTGGACACCGGTGACAGCGCGCATCAGCGTCAATGTATTGATGGGGAAGTGTGGGTTGAACTTGAGCGGGGCGTTGTAGCGCTGGGCGTAGCGTGCCAGGTCCTGGAACATGTAGTGACCTTTGGCGGGAACGGTGGCCGGTGATGCATTGCCGGTGGCCTTGAACACCCCGCCCAGCAGCATTGGCTTGTAAATCAGCTGGGTGCCGGTTGCAGCGCACAGGCCTGGAAGTTGGGTGTAGGCCAGATAGGTGGCAGGGCTGCCGAGGTCGAAGAAAAATTCTACTGTTTTACTCATGCTGGATACTCGCAGTTTATTGTTATGGGGCGCGCTTACCAGGGTTCATTCCAGGGGCGCAGGTCCAGCTCGAAGGTCCAGGCGTCCCGGGGCTGGCTGTGCAGGTACCAATAGTTATCGGCGATGTGGTCCGGATTGAGAATGCCGTCCTGATCCTTGAGGGCGTATTTTTGCGGGAAGTTGTCGCGGATGAAGTCGGTGTCGATGGCGCCATCCACGACGACGTGGGCGACGTGGATATTCCGTGGGCCCAGTTCGCGAGCCATGCTCTGCGCCAGTGCACGGATCCCGTGTTTGGCTCCAGCGAACGCGGCAAAGCCGGCGGCTCCACGCAACCCGGCCGTGGCACCGGTAAACAGGATGGTGCCGCGGTTACGGGTGACCATGCGCTTGGCCACTTCCCGCGCGTTGAGGAAGCCTGAGAAACAGGCCATCTCCCAAATCTTGAAGTACTTGCGGGCGGTTTCTTCCAGGATGCTGCACGGCACATTGGCGCCGATGTTGAACACGAAGGCTTCGATGGGGCCCAGCTCGGTTTCAATCCGCTCGATCAGCGCGATAACGTCTTCTTCCTTGCGGGCATCGCAGGCAAAGCCATGCGCCTCGCCACCTGCTGCGTGGATGCTATCCACCAAGGGTTGCAGTTTATCGGCGCTGCGCCGGGTGACGCAGGCGACGTAACCCTCACGGGCGAAACGCTTGGCGATGGCACCACCTGTGGCATCGCCGGCACCCACTACCAGTACGATTTTCTTGTTGTTCGTCATGGGAGATCCTTTAGTAAACGATCGTTTGCCAAACGAACGTTATGCTACGATCCAGCAGGCGTCAAGCTGACAGCACAGTGGAGGAAGCGATGCGATATTCGGCTAGTCACAAGCAGCAAACCAGGGAAAAGCTTCTGAACAGCAGTGCGGCACTGGCGAAGAAAGAGGGTTTTGCCAGTGTCGGGGTGGATGGCTTGATGAAGGCCATTGGCTTGAGTGGCGGTGCGTTTTATAGCCACTTCGCTTCGAAGGATGAATTGTTCAGTTCGATTGTCGAGCGTGAATTGAGCCACAGCCTTGAGCGATTGAATGGCGACGGGGTGCAAAGCCGTGAGCGGCTGGATCGCTGTTTGAAGTTCTACCTGAGCATGGCCCATGTGGAGCAATCCGAAGCCGGATGTGCGTTGCCGAGCCTGGGGGCGGAGATTGCGCGATCTGATGTGGCCGTTCGTCAACAGGCGCAGGACTGGATTTGCCGATTGCAGGTGGGGTGGGCAGCAACACTGGGCAGCGAGCCCCTGGCGTGGTCGATTCTGTCGCAATGCATCGGCGCCCTGGTGGTGGCGCGGATGATGGTCGACCCGCAGGTGCAGGCACAGGTCCTGTCATCGAACTACGAGGTGCTCAGCCAGCAGCTGTCGAGGCTGTGAGGTCATCGACAGTTACTTGCAGATGACAATCATGCTTCGACTTGTGTAGCCGGCGGGGTTAAGACCGAACGGGTAGTCGCCTGGATCTTCGGCGTTGTCCCCCGACTTGGCGATGACTTTATAGCCTTTGGCGCCACACGAATTAGCTGCACTGGCGTAGCACTGGTCCCAGGAAGAGGACAGGCCTGAGCAGTTGATATGCAGGCCCTTCTTTCCCCGTTTTACTTCGGTCTTGGTGGTCGCGGCACAACCTGCAATTGCCACAATCATGAACAGCATCAAAATTCGCTTCATTACTATCCTTAATAGCCGCCTCGCTTAAGTGCACGAAGCTGGCTTTGCTCGCTCTCGAGTGTAGCGTTCATGATGTCCTTATCGAAAATCTCCATGAATGACACTGGGTTACGACCTAAACATGGCCTAATTGAGCGGCAAATGCCATAGCTACGTCAAATCCTGAATCAATCGGCTGGAACGAGTGGTTTTGATTCGTTACGCATGGTCAGGGTTGCACCCACCGAGGCCAGGATAATGCAGGTGATGGCCAGCCATTGCGCCAGGGACAAGTGCTCTTGAAGGAAAAACAGCCCGGACAGGGCGCCGAACGCGGGTTCGATACTCATCAGGGTTCCGAACGTGCGGGCTGGCAGGCGAGTCAGGGCGACCATCTCCAGGGTGTAGGGCAGGGCGGTGGATAAAACCGCGACACCAATGGCGATCGGGATCAGCGAGGGTGTGAGGAGTGCGGCGCCCGCGTGGACGATACCTATCGGTGCAACAAACAACGCTGCAATCATTACGCCGAGGGCCGCAGTCTGAACGCCATTGTCGGCGCCGGCCTTTTGGCCAAACAGAATGTAGAGTGCCCAGCACGCACCTGCGCCGAGTGCATAGGCGGCGCCTGTGAGGTCAATGCCGCTGCTGGCTTCGCCCACTGGGATCAATAGCAGAAGTCCGACAATCGCCAAGGCTATCCAGAGAAAGTCTACGGCGCGTCGCGAAGCGTAGATGGCTACTGCCAGTGGGCCGGTGAATTCGAGGGCTACTGCAATTCCCAGCGGAACGGTGCGCAGCGACATATAGAAGAGGAAGTTCATTCCCCCCAGCGCCATCCCGTAGACGATCACCGTCTGCAACGACTTGGCTGTCAGCTTGGCGCGCCATGGGCGTAAAAGGAGCAGCATGATCACACTGGCGAAAATCAGGCGCAGGGTGGTGGTGCCCTGGGCGCCCACGATGGGGAACATGCTTTTGGCGAGTGAGGCGCCTGATTGAATAGAGGCCATGGCAATGAGTAGCAGGCCGACCGGAAACAGTGTCGAAGCCAGGCTACGCGGGGAAGTGGTCATTGAGGGTATTCGTCCGAGGTCGTATTGAAAGAAACCGAGTGGCTATGATGCTTAACTGTTGAGCGTTGGGCAATATATTGCTCAATTAGTTAAGGGGGCCTTCCTATATAGACGAATTCCGTGATTGTCGGGATGGATTGATAGAAAAGCTGAATTAAGGGTTGACGGCAGATTCTGGAAGTCTATAATTCGCCCCACTTCCGGCGCAGTCGAAACGGAAAACTCCTTGGTAAACAAAGAGTTATGTAGGTTTCGGCAGCGAGTTGCTTCAGGTCATCGAAGCCCAGAAGGAGTTA
>NZ_JACAPJ010000024.1:37381-37635 GCF_013385765.1 Pseudomonas sp. C8002 | reverse complement strand
CTCCCGGCCGGCTTGAGTGTTTAGAAGCCAAATCAAAAGCTAAAGCGGGCACGGTCCAAATGTGGGAGCGGGCTTGCTCGCGAAGGTCGTTAACGATGACGTGGGCATCCTGATTCAACGCGGCGCTCTCAGGTTTTTCGCGAGCAAGCCCGCTCCCACAGAAAAGCAGATCTGTTTTCGCTCTGGCTTTTGATCTGGCTTTTAACACTCAGGTCGGCTCTCAGGCCGCCGTGCTTTTGATCTTGATCTTGATC
>NZ_JACAPJ010000024.1:0-37280 GCF_013385765.1 Pseudomonas sp. C8002 | reverse complement strand
CTTTGGTTACTTTGCCGCTTTTTTGCAAAGTGACTCGCTGTAAGAGCGAAACCATAAGCCGCCGTTACCTAAATAACGGATAAACACCCCGCCCTCCCTCACCCCCCCTTCAACTCTTCAATCATAATTTCCCGCATCCGAAACTTCTGGATCTTCCCCGTCACCGTCATCGGAAACTCATCCACAAACTTGAAATGCTTGGGCATCTTGAAGTGCGCAATCCGCCCCTTGCACCACGTCTGCAGCTCAAGCTCATTAGCCACATGCCCCGGATGAAACTTAATCCACGCCACAATCGCCTCACCATAGCGCTCATCCGGAATCCCGATCACCTGCACATCCGCCACCGCCGGATGAGTAAAGAAAAACTCCTCCAACTCCCGCGGGTACACGTTCTCACCTCCGCGAATGATCATGTCCTTGTTACGCCCGGCGATGCACACATACCCATGTTCATCCATGGTCGCCAGGTCGCCGGTATGCATCCAGCCCGCCTCGTCGATAGCCTCACGAGTGCTGTCAGGATTATTCCAGTAACCGAGCATCACGCTGTAGCCACGGGTACACAGCTCCCCTACCTGGCCCCGAGCAACCGTGTTACCGGCGTCATCGATAATCTTGCTTTCCAGCTGTGGCTGGGTCCGGCCAACCGTCGTAACACGCCGCTCAAGGTCATCATCCGGCCCGGTCTGCAACGACACCGGGCTGGTTTCCGTCATGCCATAGGCAATCTGCACCTCACTCATGTGCATCTCGCCGATAACCCGGCGCATCACCTCGATCGGACAAGTGGCGCCCGCCATGATCCCGGTGCGCAGGCGCGACAGGTCGAACTCGGCGCGGCGCGGGTGATCAAGCATGGCGATAAACATGGTAGGCACCCCGTATAGCCCGGTGGCCTGTTCTTCGGCGACGGCAGCCAGGGTCAGCAATGGGTCGAAACCGTCACTCGGGTAGATCATCGTGGTGCCATGGGTGATGCAGCCCAGGTTACCCATCACCATGCCAAAGCAGTGATACAGCGGCACCGGGATCACCAGGCGATCTTGCGCCGTCAGGCCCAGGCTTTCGCCAACCATGTAGCCGTTATTGAGGATGTTGTGGTGACTGAGGGTGGCGCCCTTGGGGAAGCCGGTGGTGCCGGAGGTGTACTGGATATTGACGGGTTGATCGAAGTGCAGGCCGGCCTGGCGGATCTGCAATTGCTCGGGCGGGACGCCTGCCCCGAGGGCCGCCAATTGCGACCAGGGCGTAAACCCCGGGGGCGGGCTGGGATCAAGGCTGATGATGCCGCGCAGGTCAGGTTGAAGCTCCTGCAACATGCCGTGGTAATCGGAGGTCTTGAACGACCCGGCGCACACCAACCACTGGCAACCGGATTGCTTGAGTACGTACTCCAATTCACTGCTGCGATACGCCGGGTTGATATTGACCAGAATCACGCCGATTTTGGCGCTGGCGACCTGGCTGATGCACCACTCGGCGCAGTTGGGGGCCCAGATGCCCAAGCGGTCGCCGGCCTGCATCCCCAAGGCCAGGAACGCACGTGCATGCAAGTCAACCGTCTCTGCCAGTTGCCGCCAGGTGTAGCGACGCTGTTGATGGCCCACGACCAAGGCTTCGCCGTCGGAGTAGCGCGAAACCGTTTGATCAAAGGCCTGGCCGATAGTCATGGCCAGCAAGGCCTTATCCTGACAGCCGCGGCTGTAGCTCTGATTCGATTGATCCATAACGACCCCTGTTGTCTTTTTTGTAGGTTGACGTAAACGTAAACTACGATTGACAGGCCCGCAACGCAAGTTTACGTTAACGTAAAGGTGATCGCCCTCCCCGGCGTATTGGCCATACAAAAACAACGCTAGAAGGTGCCCGTCCATGAGTTACCCCTCCCTGAACTTCGCCCTCGGTGAAACCATCGACATGCTGCGCGACCAGGTGCAGTCCTTCGTGGCCAAGGAACTGGCGCCGCGCGCTGCGCAGATCGATATCGACAACCTGTTCCCCGCCGATATGTGGCGCAAGTTCGGCGATATGGGCCTGCTGGGCATCACCGTGCCGGAAGAATACGGCGGCGCCGGCCTGGGCTACCTGGCCCACGTGGTGGCCATGGAAGAAATCAGCCGGGGCTCGGCTTCGGTGGCGTTGTCCTACGGCGCGCACTCCAACCTCTGCGTCAACCAGATCAACCGCAACGGCACCCATGAGCAAAAACTCAAATACCTGCCCAAGCTGATCAGCGGCGAACACATCGGCGCACTCGCCATGAGCGAGCCGAACGCCGGCTCCGACGTGGTCTCCATGAAGCTGCGCGCCGATAAACGCGGCAGTGTGTATGTGCTCAACGGCAGCAAGACCTGGATCACCAACGGCCCTGATGCCAATACCTACGTGATCTACGCCAAGACCGACCTGGAAAAGGGTGCCCACGGCATCACCGCGTTTATCGTCGAGCGCGACTCGAAGGGCTTCAGCCGCAGCAACAAGTTCGACAAGCTCGGCATGCGCGGCTCCAACACCTGCGAGTTGTTTTTCGATGACGTCGAAGTGCCGGAAGAAAACATCCTCGGCGCACTCAATGGCGGCGTGAAAGTGCTGATGAGCGGCCTCGATTACGAACGCGTTGTGCTGTCCGGCGGCCCGACCGGGATCATGCAGGCCTGCATGGACCTGATCGTGCCCTACATCCATGACCGCAAGCAGTTCGGCCAGAGCATCGGCGAGTTCCAGCTGATCCAGGGCAAGGTCGCCGACATGTACACCCAGCTCAACGCCAGCCGCGCCTACCTGTACGCCGTGGCCCAGGCCTGCGAGCGCGGCGAAACCACGCGCAAGGACGCCGCCGGCGTGATCCTCTACAGCGCCGAACGCGCTACCCAGATGGCCCTCGACGCGATCCAGATTCTCGGCGGCAATGGCTATATCAATGAATTCCCGGCTGGTCGTCTATTGCGTGACGCCAAGCTGTATGAAATCGGTGCCGGCACCAGTGAGATCCGGCGCATGTTGATCGGTCGCGAACTGTTTAACGAAACCCGCTGAACGGAGCGCGCACCATGGCTACCCTGCACACCCAGCTCAACCCGCGCTCGGCGGAATTCGCCGCCAACAGCGCGGCGATGCTCCAACAGGTCGACGCCCTGCATACCCTGCTCGCCCAGGTGCAGCAAGGCGGCGGCGCCAAGGCCCAGGAGCGGCATACGTCGCGGGGCAAGCTGTTGCCCCGCGAGCGGATCAATCGCTTGCTCGACCCTGGCTCGCCGTTCCTTGAACTCAGCCAGCTGGCGGCTTATCAGGTGTACGGCGAAGACGTGCCCGCTGCCGGGGTGATTGCCGGGATTGGCCGGGTGGAAGGCGTCGAATGCATGATCGTCGCCAACGACGCCACGGTGAAAGGCGGCTCGTACTACCCGCTGACCGTCAAGAAACACCTGCGCGCCCAGACCATCGCCGAGCAGAACCGCCTGCCGTGCATCTACCTGGTGGACTCCGGCGGCGCCAACCTGCCGCGTCAGGATGAAGTGTTCCCGGACCGCGAGCACTTCGGACGAATCTTCTTCAACCAGGCGAACATGAGCGCCCAGGGCATCCCGCAGATCGCGGTGGTGATGGGCTCCTGCACTGCCGGTGGTGCCTATGTGCCGGCGATGGCGGACGAAGCAATCATGGTCCGCCAGCAAGCCACCATCTTCCTCGCCGGCCCGCCGCTGGTGAAGGCGGCGACCGGAGAAGTGGTCAGCGCCGAAGACCTGGGCGGTGCCGATGTGCACTGCAAGATTTCCGGGGTGGCCGACCACTATGCCGACAGCGACGAACATGCGCTGGCCCTGGCTCGGCGCAGTGTGGCCAACCTCAACTGGCGCAAGCTGGGGCAATTGCAACAACGCACGCCGCTGGCGCCGCTTTATAGCAGCGAAGAGCTGTACGGCGTGATTCCGGCCGACGCCAAGCAACCGTTCGATGTACGCGAGGTGATCGCGCGATTGGTGGACGGCTCGGTGTTCGATGAATTCAAGGCGTTGTTTGGCACCACTCTGGTGTGCGGCTTTGCGCACCTGCACGGCTATCCGATTGCGATCCTGGCCAACAACGGCATCCTCTTCGCCGAGGCCGCGCAAAAAGGCGCGCACTTTATCGAACTGGCCTGCCAGCGCGGGATTCCGCTGTTGTTCCTGCAAAACATCACCGGCTTCATGGTCGGCCAGAAATACGAAGCCGGCGGCATCGCCAAGCACGGCGCCAAACTGGTGACAGCGGTAGCCTGTGCCAAGGTGCCGAAGTTCACCGTGATCATCGGCGGCAGCTTCGGCGCCGGTAACTACGGCATGTGTGGACGCGCCTACGACCCGCGCTTCTTGTGGATGTGGCCCAACGCACGCATCGGCGTGATGGGCGCCGAACAGGCCGCCGGCGTGCTGGTGCAGGTCAAGCGTGAGCAGGCCGAGCGCGCCGGCCAGGGTTTCAGCAGCGATGAGGAAGCGGCAATCAAGCAGCCGATCCTCGACCAGTACGAAACCCAGGGCCACCCCTACTACTCCAGCGCACGGCTGTGGGATGACGGCGTCATCGACCCGCTGCAGACCCGCGACGTGCTCGCCCTGGCCCTGTCCGCCGCGCTGAACGCCCCCATCGAGCCGAGCCGCTTCGGCGTGTTCCGCATGTAAATGGAGCTGCACCCCATGAGCGATTTCAACACCCTCGAACTGATCACCGACCCCCGTGGCTTTGCTACGCTGTGGCTCAGTCGTGAAGCCAAGAACAACGCGTTCAATGCCGAAATGATCCGCGAACTGATCATTGCCCTGGACCGGGTGCAAGGCGATCCGGCCCTGCGCTTTCTGGTACTGCGCGGGCGCGGCAAACACTTCAGCGCCGGCGCCGACCTGGCCTGGATGCAGCAGTCGGCCGAACTGGATTACCACACCAACCTGGACGATGCCCGAGAACTGGCGGAGCTGATGTACAACCTCGCCAAGCTGAAGATCCCGACGCTGGCGGTAGTCCAGGGCGCGGCCTACGGCGGTGCCCTGGGATTGATCAGTTGCTGCGACATGGCGATTGGCGCCGACGATGCGCAGTTCTGCCTGTCGGAAGTGCGCATTGGCCTGGCGCCGGCGGTGATCAGCCCGTTCGTGGTGCAGGCGATCGGTGAGCGGGCTGCCCGACGCTATGCCCTCACGGCAGATCGCTTCGGCGGCCAGCGGGCGCGGGAAATCGGGTTGTTGGCGGAGAGTTATCCCGCTGATGAGTTGGACGTACACGTCCAATTGTGGATTGCCAATCTGCTGCTCAACAGCCCGGCGGCCATGCGCGCCAGCAAGGACCTGCTACGGGAAGTCGGCCACGGTGCCCTGACGCCAGCGTTGCGACGCTACTGCGAAAATTCCATCGCCCGGATCCGCGTCAGCGCCGAAGGCCAGGAAGGCCTGCGTGCCTTTCTGCAAAAACGCGCGCCCAACTGGCAGCCTCAGGAGCCGCGTTCATGAAGACGCTTACTACCGTATTGGTAGCCAACCGTGGCGAAATCGCCTGTCGGGTGATGCGTACCGCCAAGGCCATGGGCCTGACCACCGTGGCCGTGCACAGCGCCACCGACCGTGACGCGCGGCACGCCCGCGAGGCTGATATTCGTGTGGACCTGGGCGGCAGCAAGGCCGCCGACAGTTACCTGCAAATCGACAAACTGATCACCGCCGCCCAGGCCAGCGGCGCCCAGGCGATTCACCCGGGTTATGGGTTTCTTTCGGAGAACGCAGGGTTTGCCCGCGCCATTGAAGCCGCCGGGTTGATCTTCCTCGGCCCGCCCGCCTCGGCCATTGATGCCATGGGCAGCAAATCGGCCGCCAAGGCGTTGATGGAAACCGCCGGCGTGCCGCTGGTGCCCGGTTACCACGGCGACGCCCAGGATCTGGAGACCTTCCGCCAGGCAGCCGAGCGTATCGGTTACCCGGTGCTGCTCAAGGCAACGGCAGGCGGCGGCGGCAAGGGCATGAAGGTGGTCGAGGACGTCAGCCAACTGGCCGAAGCGCTGGCCTCGGCACAGCGTGAAGCGCTGTCCTCGTTTGGCAATGCGCAGATGCTGGTGGAAAAGTATTTGCTCAAGCCGCGTCACGTGGAGATCCAGGTGTTCGCCGACCAGCACGGTCACTGCCTGTACCTCAATGAGCGCGATTGCTCGATCCAGCGCCGCCATCAAAAAGTCGTCGAAGAAGCCCCGGCGCCGGGCCTGAGTGCCGAGCAGCGCAAGGCCATGGGCGAAGCGGCCGTGCGTGCGGCCCAGGCCATCGGCTACGTGGGCGCGGGCACCGTGGAGTTTCTGCTGGACGCCCGGGGCGAGTTTTTCTTCATGGAGATGAACACCCGGCTGCAGGTGGAACACCCGGTGACCGAGGCCATCACCGGCCTGGACCTGGTGGCCTGGCAGATCCGCGTGGCCCAGGGCGAGCCGCTGCCGATGACTCAGGAGCAAGTGCCGCTGCTGGGGCATGCGATTGAAGTGCGCCTGTACGCCGAGGACCCGGCCAACGATTTTCTGCCGGCCACCGGGCACCTGGCGCTGTACCGCGAATCCACGCCAGGGCCCGGGCGCCGGGTAGACAGCGGCGTCGAACAAGGCGACAACGTGTCACCGTTCTACGACCCGATGCTGGGCAAGTTGATTGCCTGGGGCGAGGACCGCGAACAGGCGCGCCTGCGGCTGCTGGGCATGCTCGATGAGTTTGCCGTAGGCGGGCTGAAGACCAACCTGGGCTTCTTGCGACGCATCATCGGCCATCCGGCGTTTGCCGCTGCCGAGCTGGATACCGGGTTTATCCCGCGTTATCAGGATGAGCTGCTACCTGTGCCAGGGGAGTTGAGCGATGAGTTCTGGCAGGCCGCCGGCCAGGCGTTCATGCAGACCCAACCGAGCACTGACACCCGTTCGCCCTGGGCCGACACCCGAGGTTTTCGCGCAGGCTTGCCGGGCGAGGTTTCCCTGCACCTGAGCTGCAACGGCCAGGATCGCCTGGTAATGCTGCAAGCCGGCGTCAACCCGCCCCAGTTGCACGGCGAACAATTGCTGATCGACCAGCACGGCGTGCGCCGCTCCCATCTGGCGGTACGCGAGGGCGGCAGTGTGTTTTTGCGCTGGGACGGCGAGGTGCACAGTGTCAGCCTGTTCGACCCGATTGCCGCCGTCGACGCCAGCCAGTCCCATCAGGGCGGCCTGACCGCACCGATGAACGGCAGCATCGTGCGAGTGCTGGTGGAAGTCGGGCAAACGGTTGAAGCCGGTACGCAGTTGGTGGTGCTGGAGGCCATGAAGATGGAACACAGCATTCGCGCGCCCCATGCCGGCGTGGTCAAGGCGCTGTACTGCCAGGAAGGCGAAATGGTCGGTGAAGGCAGCGCACTGGTGGAGCTGGAAGCCGCGAGTTAAAACCTCGTGACCGCCTGCGCCACCACGCCGATGATCCGGCACTCTTCACTGAACAGCATCTTCGGGTATGTAGGGTTGAGCGGCACCAGGTAAAGCTGGCCGCTCTGCCTGACCCATTTGCGCAAGATCGCCTGGGAATCAAATGCCCATTGGGCCACCACCAGTTTGCCGGGCTCGGGCTGGATGGCCGGGTCCACCAGAATCATCGTGCCTTCATTGATACTCAAGCCGCTGGGGGCGGTCATGGCGTCGCCAGTCACGCGCATCCAGAACGCCTTGCCACGGGCCTGATAGTCGCTCATCTGAAAACGAGTAACGCCGTACGGCCGAGGTTCTTCCTGCAATGGGTAGCCTCCCTTCCCTTCGCTCACCGGGTAACGGTAATTCGGGTTGTAGTGCGGCGCCGGCTGCAGTTCCTCGGCAACCGCCGCGAGCGCTTTTTCGCGAACCACCAGCGCGACCTCGAGCCCATCCAGGCCCAGCTCCTGCACCACCCGGTTCATATCGGCAAGGCTCGGCACCCGACGCTTGTTCAGCCAGTGGCCGACCCCGCCCTGAGACATGCCCAGGCGCGACGCCAGTTGGTCCTGCGTGACCTTGCGGTCTTTCATGTTGGCCTTGACCAACGCTATCCATTTATCCATGGGCCCTGACAATACGTTGTGTACTCACCACGACAATAAACAGTTTGTAGTAATCAATAAAACGCCATAAATACGATTAGTACTAATATCGATTGCAGGCTTTCGACACCCACACAGAGCACTGCCCTTATGACGACCACCTCGTATACCCTGCCCGACACCTGCGATGAAGACGAGCGGCTGTTCCTGCGCAGCAGTGGCGCCGCCCAACGCGCGCTGGACTATTACCTGAAAGAGGATGCCGCACCGCCCTCCGTTGACGATACGTTGTTCGAGGTCAAGCCCGGCATCAGCGACGAGGAGGCCCTGGTCCACGCCTCCGACCTGCTGCGCAGCGCCGCGGCCACTGCGTACGAATCGGCAAACAGCGCCCACGGCAATAGCCGGGACCTGGCGTTTTCAGTGGTCTATTTGATCGATATGGCGAAGGTGATGGTGGAGCGGTCACTGCGGCTTTCGGCGAGGGGTGCCGAACAGCCGGCCAGCCTGTAACAGGCACGCGGGAAAAATATTTCTATCCGAGGGATAAAAACATTTGACTTGCAAATGATAATGATTATTATTGGACCTAGCTGATCGCGAGATCAGTCGATAGACCAAGAGACCTTAGGTCGGACTCTTGGAATATCTCCTCATCAGGCTAATCACGGTTTTTGACCCGGCTCTTTGGCCGGGTCTTTTTTTTGCCAGTTTTTCCCTGGCGTGACTTCAGGCTAATGAAGACTGTGTGTTGCTTGATGGCGCGCATGGTAGCAAAAGACCATCGCCAAAAGAAAGTCGATCGAGCGCTCTAGGCCGGTTCTTTCAAAAATAGCACTTGAGAATCAATCTCATAGATTCTAAGCTGCGGCGGCGTCATGGACGACGCCCCCCTCTTCACCCGCAAAAATTGCATCCAGGCTTTGCCCCGCTCCGGTGTAAAATGCCCGCCACAACACTCATATTCAGGCAACCAGACTATGACCGTGGCCTTGACCTCCATCAAGATCAGCACCGACTTCGACAGTGGCAATATCCAGGTGCTCGACGCCAGTGATGCTCACCAGTTGCTGCTGGCGATAAAGCCCGATACACGCAGCCAGCACTTCCAGTGGTTCCACTTCAAGGCCGAAGGCATGCACGTGGGTCACACCCACACCTTCCGCCTGAGCAATGCCGGCCACTCGTCTTACAAGCACGCCTGGAGCGGCTACAACGCCGTGGCGTCCTACGACCATATCAACTGGTTCCGGGTGCCCACCCGCTTTGATGGCGAAACGCTGCACATCACCCTCGAAACCCGTGAAAAACAGGCCTGGTTCGCTTACTTCGAACCCTACAGCCGCGAACGCCACGACTGGCTGATCGACCAGGCGCTGAACCGCGCCGGCACGCAATTGCTGGCCACCGGCAAAAGTGTCGAAGGCCGTGATATCCAACTGCTGCGCCGTGGCAAGGGCGAGGCCAACAAGCGCAAGGTCTGGATCATCGCCCAGCAGCATCCCGGCGAACACATGGCCGAATGGTTTATGGAAGGCATCATCGAGCGCCTGCAACAGGACGGTGACGCCGAGCTGAAAAAGCTCCTGGCCGCCGCCGACCTGTACCTGGTACCGAACATGAATCCCGATGGCGCGTTCCATGGGCATCTGCGCACCAACGCCATGGGCCAGGACCTCAACCGCGCCTGGCAAAGTGCGAGCCAGGAGATCAGCCCCGAAGTACTGTTCGTCCAGCAACAAATGGAAAAGTACGGCGTTGACCTGTTCCTGGATATCCACGGCGACGAGGAAATCCCCTATGTGTTCACCGCCGGTTGTGAAGGCAACCCGGGCTACACGCCACGTATCGAGCAGTTGGAAAAACACTTCCGCAGCCACCTGAGCAACCTCACCCGGGATTTTCAGACCGCGCATGGCTACACCCGCGACCTGCCGGGCGAAGCCAATATGACCCTGGCGTGCAACAGCGTCGGCGAGAAGTTCGATTGCTTGTCCCTGACCCTGGAAATGCCCTTCAAGGACAACGACGACGCGCCCAACCCGCACACCGGCTGGTCGGGCAAACGCTCGATGCAGTTGGGCAAGGACGTGTTGAGCAGCGTGGCGGATATCGTCGGCGTATTGCGCTAAACATCCACGATCCCGGCGACGGCTGCCTCACAGCAACCGCCGCCGGGGAAGGCTTCAGTCCTTGCTGCCGGTCATGCTTTGCAACACACCGTCACGCCGGATCAAACCGTGGAACAGCGCCGCCGCCAGGTGCAACAACACCGTCAGAAACAGCAAATACGCCAGGTAACCGTGAGCCTTGCGCAACACGGCAAACAACGGCGCATTCGCCCCCACCAGCGCCGGCAACTGCACCGAACTGCTGAGCATCACCGGGTCGCCGGCCGCTGAAATCATCGCCCAGCCCAGCAGCGGCAACACCAGCATCAACGCATACAGCACCACGTGGGAGGCCTTGGCCGCCAGCACTTGCCACAGCGGCAAGTCGGCAGGCAGCGGCGGCTGGCGCGTGGAAAAACGCACCACCAGGCGCACGATCACCAGCGCCAGGATCGCAATGCCCAGCGGCTTGTGCAGGTGGATCAGCCACTCATGGCGTTCGGAAACCGAGGCCACCATGCCCGCGCCGATAAACAGCATGGCGATGATCATCAACGCCATCAGCCAATGCAGCAGCCGCGCCAGCGGGGCGAAAAACCGGGGTTGGGCATTCATGGCTTCGACTCCTGAGGGGCGCTGTGCAGCTGGCTGACTTCGCTGGTGCGACGCAGGTAGGAACTGGCGTACGCCGCCGAACGGGCGGCCAGCAATGGGTCATTCGAGGCTTCGATACCGCTCGGCAGCACCAGTGGATCAAAGTTGATGTCACGGCAATCACCGTCCATTTGCGGCTGGCTGCTTTCCAGCACCAGGGTCCCGGCATTCAGCACCTTGTGCTCACCGGTCCAGGTCTTGCTGGCGTCATCCACCGGGTCGCCCGGGTTGGCCAGGGTGAGGCTCAACTGCCAGCGCAACGGCCCGGCCACCAGGCGCTGGGCCAGGTCTTTTTCGAGGAAGTCGCTGCCGGCGGGCGCCGTAGCCCCCGCAGCATCCTGGCTTTGCGGTACGACGCCCCAGCGCACGGCCTGGCGTTGGCCGCTGGCGTTTACCAGGTAAAACGCGTTGATGCCGTTATAGGTTTCAGTGGCATAGCTGGCAGACGGCTTGGCGGTTTTGACCCAGGCCAGGAACGGCGCGGTCTCGGGGTGCGCCGCGAAGAACGCCGGCATGCCTGCCGGGTTCGGCTTGCCGGTGGCCGGGTCAGGTGCGCCGGCCTTGAGCATCTCGAAGAAGGCCTCGGGCGTGCCCACCGGGAACACCGGCATGCTGTTCATCCCGGTGCGCCATTGCTGGCCGTTGGCCAAGTTGAACTGCAAGGCAAAACTGCGGATCGGCACGCTGCTGTCCGGCGCATACGGGTTGCCGCTGGGCAGCGCAAAACGCCCGATAACCGGGGTGCGCGCCTCGCTGAATACCTGGGCACTGGAGTACTGGCGCGCTTCGGGGCTGCTCTCGAAATAACCGGCCACGCACACGCCCTTGGCATGGTTACGCCGGTAGCCAGGGTGCAAGCCGTTGTTGGTTTCCAAGGCATTGACCAGGGTTTTGGGACGCAACCGCTGTGGGTCGAGGCTTCCGTTAACGTAGGCAAACGCCCCGGCCACGACGGCAACCACCACGCCGATGCTGGCCAACCGAATTATCAGGCTTGCGGTGCTCAACGGCGGACGGGGCGGTGATGAGTGATCTACCATGAAATAACTCCAGGGCCCAAGGCCTTGAGTGGGTGAAACATAAGGTCGGAACACTTGGGACGAACGCCAGCGCACTCTATTCCCTGGCCTGCTGTTTATTTTTATTGGCCTGGAATAACCTTCAACGCCGGACGTCTTCCTAGTCCCAGCGTAGTGACTAGCCAGAATCCCATGCACGAACTCGACGAACAGTTACGTGAACTCATCCCCAGGTTGCGGCGTTTTGCCGTGTCCCTGACGCGTAACACCAGCAGCGCCGACGACCTGGTGCAGGCGAGCCTTGAGCGCGCGATCATCAGTTGGGCCGACAAACGCCTCGAAGGCGACTTGCGCGCCTGGCTGTTCTCGATCCTCTACCGGCAGTTCCTCGACGCCCATCGGCGCTCCCGGCGGTACACACGCATGCTGGAATTTTTCACCGGCCGCGATGATTCGCAGCCGTCGGTCGAGCGCACCGTCATCGCGCAATCGACCCTGCAAGCCTTCGACAAATTGAACACCGAACAGCGCGCCCTGCTGCTGTGGGTCTCAGTGGAAGGTTTGAGCTACAAAGAAGTCGCCGACATCCTCGAGGTGCCCGTGGGCACCGTGATGTCTCGCCTGTCGCGCGCGCGCCAGGCCCTGCGCCAGCTCAGCGACGGCGAAATCACCAGCCCTGCCCTGCGGATACTCAAATGATCAGCCTGCCTCCCAGCGAACGCGATTTGCATGCCTACGTCGATCACCAGCTCCTGGACGCCGACCGCCGCCAGCTCGAAACCTGGCTGGCGGCCCACCCGGACGTCGCCGCCCAGGTGCACGCCTGGCAACAGGACGCGCAGCACCTGCGGGCCTCGTTGAGCGGCGCACTGCAACAACCCGCCAACCCCGAGCTGGACCCGGCCCTGATTCGCCAGCGGGTCAAGCGCCAGTCACGCCGCCATCTCGCAACCGCCGCCATGCTGTTGATTGCCGTCAGTGTCGGCGGCCTCGGCGGCTGGCAGGCCCGCCAGGCTACGCTGCTCGAGAGCATGGCGCCCATGAGCGACGCGATGCAGGCCTACCGCCTGTTTGCCCAGGACGGCATCTTGCCCGCCGACTACCACGTGCAAAGCGGTGGCGACATGCAAGGCTG
The DNA here is from genome assembly GCF_013385765.1 of Pseudomonas sp. C8002. Classification (NCBI taxonomy): domain Bacteria; kingdom Pseudomonadati; phylum Pseudomonadota; class Gammaproteobacteria; order Pseudomonadales; family Pseudomonadaceae; genus Pseudomonas; species Pseudomonas sp. C8002. Next base: position 24,321 of record NZ_JACAPJ010000024.1, on the reverse strand, counting down.
GCTCGACCGTTACTTCAACCAGGCCTACCGCCTGCCGGACCTGAGCCAGGCCGGGTTCAAGGCGGTCAGCGGGCGCCTGCTCAGTACCGAACAAGGCGCGGCGGCCATGGTGCTGTATGAAGACCCCCAAGGGCGGCGCATCAGTTTCTATATCCGTCCGCCGGGCCCGGAAAACAAATTCCTGCCTCGTGGCAGCCGCAGTGCCGACGGCCTGCAGGCCGAATACTGGTCGGGCGCGGGCTACAACTATGCGATGGTCAGCCCGCAAGACCCGTCGACCACGCAGATGCTCAAGCAGACGATGCGGTTCTAGAAACCCACATCCAGTACCACGTTATCGACGTAGGTACCGGCCGGCGGCGTGGCCTGGTTGCTATAGATCGCCGCGTTGTAGTTGAACACCTGGCTGCCGGTGCCCAGGCCATTCCCGGGGTTCACCTCAGCCGTGGAGCTGGCGCGCCGGGCGGTGGTCACGCTGCCCCAGCGAGTGGTGGTGGCGCTTTTGAAGATGTCGTAATTGAGGAAATTGCTCCCCGAGATCATCCGCCGCTGCCCGCCCACACTCACCGGGTTCTGGCCATCGCTGATGCCCACGGTGTAGGCACTGCCCTTGGTGCAGGCAATCGTGGCTTGCCCGTTCACACTGGAAAAACCACTGATCACCGGCGCGCTGCCGAAGCTGATGTTGGGCGCGGTGATCTGACAGTCGTTGCTCACCGTCATGCTGACCGTCAGGGAGGATGTGCCCGAGCCGGAATCCCGGAAGACACACAGCGACCCAACCCCCAGAACCGCGCAGTAGTTCCAGACCCAGGCGATGCTGAGTGTCTCCGTGTAAAGGCCGGCAGCCACGTTGCTGCCGGTGATCGATCTCAGGTAAAGCGGCAAGGTCTTCGTGCCCGGCCCGGAAACCAGGCCAACGCTTTGGGCAATGCCCGTCGCGCCGAAATCGAACTGGGTGCCACGGTTGATCGGGTAACTGGTGCTGTTATTGGCGTAAATCGTATAACCGATGACATCCCCGGTAGGGCCGACCATGCCGCTGGTGGCCGAAGTGATGGTTGCATAGAAGTGATCACTCGCCGCCAGCAGCGAAATCAACGTGGCCCCGCAGTTCAAGCCAGCGTTGGTGGTGGAACTGGTCTGGGCAGCGGTGCGCACCGTCATCGAACTGATCGAGCCAAAGCTGGCCGGCGACGTAGCTCCCGGCGCCGAACACGCGGCCATTGCCTGTAGCGAAAAACCCAGGCCCGCCAGCACCAGCAGTCCAACTATCCATTCCTTGACCCGCACACCCACACTCCTTGTCTCATTGGCAAACCAGAGGCCCGATCAGCGGCACCTGCTCCTCGTTGATATCCACGTCGAACGTTGCCTGGCAGGTACGGCCCTCTCCCACGGTGACTTGCAAGGTGTTGTGGGCCGCCAGGTTCTCCAGGTACACCAGGCCATCCCACCCCACCACCGCGCGCGCCCCGGTTTGCTCATGACGCACCTGGCTGCCCAGGGGCAGGTCCTGATGCCGGGCATCCACCAGGGTGATACTGGCCGCGATCACCCGGCGCACCGGGAACTCCAGCAGGTAGCCGCTGCCGCGCCGCACCGCCACGCGCTGCTCGACATTCGGGGTCTGCACGTTGACCGGCAGGTTCAGCGGGTCGATTTCATACTTGCCGCGGTAGTACGCGCTGCTCCACGGCACCAGCAAGTGCCCGTTGCGGTCGGTTTCACCCACCAACTGGTTTTCATAGAGCACCGGCACACCGGAATAGCCGTCGGTGCTCACCACCACAAACGCGTCATTGACCTGGTTGGCGGTGAACACCTGATTGTCCATCCACACCAGCGAGCCACTGGCATCCGCCCAACGGGTCTCGGCGTCACTGCTGCCGTACACGCCCGCCTGCAATTGCACCGACTGCATGCGCCAGGTCAGGTCGGCCTGGCGATAGGCGGGGCCGTCGCCACTGGCATACCCCAGGTTGTAGCCCACGCCGCCTTCGGACGGCACCGCCCGGCTGTAGTTGACCCGCTGGCGACTCTCGCCGGCCTGGCTTCGCTCGTTGCTCAAGGCCAGGCTGCCATAGATGTCGAACGGGATGACCAACTGCGCCTGCATGGCCCAGTTGCTGTCACCGACCTCGCGGTTGGCCGACAGGTAGAAACTGGTGTTGCGCCACAGCTGTTTGCTCCAGGTGAGGTTCATCAGCCGGGTGCGGGAGTCATCGGCCGCCTGCACATCGAAATAGCCGGCACCGATGCTGCCGAAATCGTTGAGGTTCAGGCTCAGGGTCACCTGCTCGCTGCGCTTGCTGAGGCTCGCATAAGGCGTGTCGACCAGGGTCAGGTCGGCGTATTGGTCGCGGCGTTCTACTCGCTGGTATGACAGGCTGTAGCGCTGGTTGCTGTATTGATAACCGAAGCTCAGTTGCTGGCCGGTCTCGCCATCAAACTGGCTTTGGCTGAGGGCGGTATTGAGCACCCCGAAGTTGCCCAGCCGCACGTTGCCGCCGAGCCCGCCCAGGGTCAGGTCGCCTGAGGCTTCGGCATGGCTTTCCAGGGTGAAGTAGTCCGACACCCCGTAACGAAAGGTGCCGCTGGCCACGCCCGGCCCGTAGCCAAAATCCCGAATGGTGTAGTCGCGGCGCAAATTACCGGCCGCCACGGAAAAATCCGACAGGCCTTTTTGCAACAACGTACTGGTGACGTAGAACGGCACGGTGGTCGACACCTGCCGGCCCAGGGCATCGGTGGTGACCACCACCGCTTCGCCGGCGCCGTTGATAAACGGCACGTTGGTCAAGGTGTAAGGGCCCGGCTGCAGATCTGCGCTGCTGGATTTGTAGCCATTGATGAACAGGTCCACCGACGACGGCACCGCCGCCTCCCCGGCAAATTGTGGCAAGGGGTAAGTCACCAGGTCCGGGCGTACGCCGAAATCCCGCGACACTTGCACCCCGCCCAGGCGTACCGAACTGCTCCACGGCAATGCGCTGCTGATCACGTCGCCCGCCTCGTAGGTCAGCAGGCGCTCATCGTCGGAAAAGCGCCAGGTGGTGTCATAGCGCCGGTAGCCATTGTTCAAAGTGCTGCCGCTGGCCTGGCCGCCAAAGGTGGTGCGGTATTGGCCGGTATTGGACAAGGTGCCCCAGGTATCGAACAGCCGCACTTCGTTGAAAATGCCCAGGTATGTGCCGGCGTCATCGGTGTCGTTCAGGTAAGCGTCATAGTTGAGCAACGCACCAAAACTGGTGAGTGCCTGGGCGCGCGGGTAGTTGTTGCGGCTGCCGATGAACTGCGCCGGCAACCACGCCGGCGGTACCGTCAACATGAGGCGCTGGCCCTGGCTGTCGTAATCGGTGTGCAGGCCCGGCAGGTGGTCCAGCGCGACCTCGGTGGTGATCTCGGCCGGCAGCTTCATGCCCACGTCCCGCAAGGTGGCCGCCGGCACAAACAGGCCGCCGGCGCGCTGATCCACGGCCACCACCCGGCCAGTGTCCATCTGGTTGACCACCAGTTCGAGGAACAACTGTGCATCGGCAACAGCCTCCATGTTGCTGGGCGGCGGCGGCAACGGCGCGGCCACGCCAAGCGGCGCAAGCACCAGGCCCGCCAGGCCGCCCACCACCCACACCGATCGCCATCGACTACGAGCCCAACCATGGCTCACCAAGGCATTGTGTCCATCAATGGACATCTCCATCCGTTAAGACCAAGGGCTGCTCCATGCCCTATTCCATTGCGTTACCGTCCCGGCGCAAGGTTCTCCAGTTGCGCTGCGCCATTGACTCGCACCTGCAGCGGCTGATCGCCCGCGACACCTTGTGGCACCGGCCAGCGCATGGTTGCGCCCGGCAGTACATAGCCGAGCAGGCCGTCTACCAGCGGCCGGGTCTGCCCGCCCTGTTTGAACGCCACATCGGTGAGCCGCGCGTGCACCGCGCCCTGGTTGCGCATCTCCACATAGTTGCGCCCGCCGACGGTGACTTTTTTCCAGCTCAGGTCAGGCTTGCCCGCGCCCTTGGGGTCGCGCTGGCGCGTCGCGTCTTCCTTGCTCCACAGGCCTGCGCCGTAGGCGAACAACGGCACCGAATAACGCATCTGAAAGCGGATGGCTGCGGCCGTCTTGCCATCGGCTGCGGGGGTTTCAGGGGTGGCGGCGGGGATTTCGTCGATGATGATCCGATAGGCCAACTCCTGGCCCGGCGGCACTTCCCGGGTCCGGGTCAGGCGCACCAATTGCTTCTGCCCCGGTTCGATCTTCGCCACCGGCGGGCTGCCGATCACTTCGCGCTGGTTCTGGTACTGCTCGTCAAACCCGCCCTGGCTCCAGGCAAATACCCGGATCTGCAGGTTGGCAGTCTCTGTACCGCGGTTCTCCAACCACAAGGCGCTGGCCTGTTGATCGGCCTCCAGCACCGGGTCAATGGGCCAGATCAGCACCGAACTGGCAGCCTGGACCTGCCCGGCGCCCAACGCCACCAGACCGATAAAACCCGCAACCCAATACCGCCGGGAAGCTGCAAACATAGATTCCACTCCTCATGCCAATCGCCTTACCAGGACAGCTGCACCTGCAGCACGTCGCTGTACGTCCCCCCAGGCTGACTACCCGGTAACACCACCCGGCCGTAAATCGGCAGGGTTATATTGTTCGCGTTGCTGTAGGCCACGCTGACGCTTTGACTGATCCCCAGGCTCTGGCTCAGGGCCGCGTCCTGAAACAGCTGGTACGCCACTTGGGCACTGCCGCTATTGAGTTGCATGTGCCGGCCACTGGCGTTGTACAAGCCGCCGTTGACGCTCATGTTCAAGGTGACTCCCGGGGTGCATTGCAGCGTTACCCCGCTGCTCAGCGCCACCGACACCGTGCTGGTGGACAACGACGAATAGCTGCCGAACGCCAGGCTGCCGTAGTTCGTGCCGCCGCCCACCACCAGGCAGCCTGCGGCAATCGTCGCGCTGACCTGGATCGTCTGGCTGGTCACCGCCAGCAACGACAACGGCATTCCCCAACCCGTGATGACCGCCAGCGTCGCCCAGCAGGCCCGCTTCATGGCACTAGAACGTCAGTTGCACCGACACCGTGTCGGTGTAGGTACCCGCCGGCAGACCTGCCTTGCCCACGGCCTGGCCGTAGATGTTCACGGTTTGCGCAACGCCCGTGCTCGCACCTACGTTGATCGTTCCGTTGATCGCCAGGAGTGTCGAATGCCCGGTGTCGGTGTAGAAGTCATACGGCACATAATTGGCCACGCCGTCATACAGCGCCCGGGTGCCGCCGGTGGACTGGCCGTCATGGGACCCGGCGCCCACGGTGATCACCGGCGAGGTGCCCGAGGAACACTGGATCGACAACGCGCCTCCACCGCCGCCCAGTACTTGCCCGGACTGAGTGGTGAACTGGCTGTCGGTGGTACCGAAATTGATCGTACCGAAGTTCAAACCGGTGGTGCCGCCCACGCCGTTGACCAGGCAACTGTTGGTCAGGATCAGCGTGGAGCTGATCTGCCCGGTGACCGTCGTGGCCGCCTGGGCACCCGATACCCAGGCCAGTGCGACCAATGGGAGAACTGCTTTAGATACAAGTGCATGCATGATGTCCATCCTCATGAATTACCAATCCAGAGTCACCGTCAGGGTGTCTGTGTAGATGCCGGCCGGTAGGGCCCTGGTATTCGCCACCACCGAGCCGAATACCGGGATCGGTACCTGTGCGCCCTTGGTCACGACGAAATTGCGTTGCTGGCCGATGCTGTAGGTGCTTCGGCCCGCAGGATCGGCCGACAGCCGATACGGTATGGTTTGCCGGCCATTGCTCAAGCGCCGGGTGACGCCGTCGCCGTGGGCGCCGCCGTCGATGGTCACGGTGAAACTGCTCACCACCGACGGGTTGCAGGACACCGCCAGCGCGGCCTTGTCGCTATCACTGATGCCGGCGCCCAGGCCCTTGTCCCAGGTGGGTCCGTGGCTGCCGAAATCCAGCAAGGCCGAGCCGCCATCCGGGCTCACCGGCGCGCTGTCGTTGCCTTTGCTTACCTGGCAACTGGCAGTGATCACCAGCCGTGCGTGAATCTGCCCGGCGACCGCCGCCTGGGCGTCCTCGGCCAGCAGCAACAGGCCGCCCAGCGCGATGCAGGCCAGGGCGCGGCTTACCATGTCACCGTCACTTTGAGCAGGTCGGAATAACGCCCCACGGCCGGTATTTCCTTGAGCGGCTCGATGCGTCCATAAAGTGGCAAGTCCACCGTGCCGGAATCGGGCACGCGGCCGCTCAACGGTACGTCCACGGCCAAGGGGATGCGGCGTGCGGCATCGGCATAAATTCGATAGGGAATGGGTTTGATCGAGGGGGCAGCAGCGCCCAGGTAACGTACTTCGCCGGCGCCGCCATGCAGGCCGCCGTCGACACGCATCTGATAAGGCGTATCCGGGTTGCACTCCAGGCGTGGCTGGCGCTGGCTGATCAAGGCTGCACTCAACGGGCCTGCCGGGTCATCCAGCCGGGAGCCGCTGCCGAAATCCAGTACGCCGAGCTGCTCGATCCCTGCTTCACGCGTGGTGCCGACCAACTGGCACCCCCGCTGCACGTCGATACGCACCTCAACCTGGAGCTGTGCACCATAAACCGTGTTGCAGAGCATCGCGCTCATGATTGCCAAGATTGCGTGTCCCTTCACTGCCCCAAATCCTTATACAGGGGTGACTGCTGTGTATGAGGTTAGTCACTTGAAGGGAATCCGCCAGTCAGGTCGGTGTTTTGGATCCATTGACCCATGCCTTTTCCAGATAGCTCGCGCCGTGCTTCTCTATTGGTCAAACCGCAACCGGCGCTCTAAAGTGAGCGACCACCGAAACACAGAGTGACTGACATTGGCTGCTTTACCGCCCCTGCTCAAACGGTTGCTGGGTAAACCCGCGGCGACCACCGCCGCCCCCGGGATCAGCGCATTCTTCCAGGGCAAGGCCCGGCAACAGGGCTATACCCTCAGCCCAAGCCAGCAACAGGTGATCGAGACCATGGCCCGGCAAACCGACCATCTGCTGGCCGGGCGCCCTACCCGCAGCCTGTACCTGCACGGCGCCGTCGGCCGGGGCAAGAGCTGGTTGCTGGACGGCTTTTTCCAGGCGTTGCCGATTGCCGAGAAACAGCGCGTGCACTTCCACGACTTTTTCGCCCGTCTGCACCAGGGAATGTTTGCCCATCGCCAGCAGCGCGATGCCTTGGCCGTGACCCTGGATGAGTTGCTCGATGGCTGCCGCGTGCTGTGCTTCGACGAGTTTCACGTACATGATATCGGCGATGCGATGCTGATCAGCCGCCTGTTCAAGGCCCTGTTCCGGCGCGGAGTCTGGGTGCTGGTAACCTCCAATTATCCGCCCGCCGGGTTGCTGCCGAACCCCTTGTACCATCAGCGGTTCAAGCCGGTGATCGAGCTGATCAGCGCGCGCATGGACGTCATGGAAGTCAGCGCCCCCCAGGATTTTCGCAGCCTGGCCCAGGCCCATGGCGATCAGCGGTTCAGCGCTGGCCAGTTCGTGTGGCCGGGGACTGCCGCGCAACGCCAAGCCCTGGGCCTGCCGTCAGCGGATCAGGCCCCGGTCAGCCTGACCGTCGGAGCCCGGCAATTGACTGCCCGCTGGCACCAGGACCGCAGCATTGCCTTCACCTTCAGCGACCTGTGCGAACAACCGACCGCCGTCATGGACTACCTGCAGCTGTGCCGCGACTATGAACGCTGGATCATCGACGGCCTGCCGCACCTGGCGGACTGTCCGATTGCCGCCCAGCAACGGTTCATCAACCTGGTGGACGTGCTCTACGACCAGGACAAGCAATTGGTGCTGATCGGCGAGCAGCCGCTGGAGCAATCCCTGAGCGGCCAGGCCATCGATTTGGCGCGCACCGCCAGCCGCCTGGGGCAGTTGCAGAAGATCGGGCCGCAACCCGCTATCATGAGCGCCATTCACGCCCCTATTACCGAGTGACGCGCCGTTCATGGATACCCTTGCCCAACTCAAGGCCGGCCAACTGGCCGGTATCAAACGCCTGGACCTGCGCTGTGGGCTGACCGAGTTCCCCCGGGAAATCTTCGACCTGGCCGACTCCCTGGAAATCCTCAACCTGACCGGTAATGCCCTGAGCAGCCTGCCGGATGACCTGCACCGCCTGCCCCATTTGCGCGTGCTGTTCTGTTCGGAAAACGCCTTTACCGAACTGCCGCAATGCCTGGGCCAGTGCGCGCAGTTGAGCATGATCGGCTTCAAGTCGAACCAGATCAGCAGTGTCCCGGCGACGTCGCTGCCACCCTTGCTGCGCTGGCTGATCCTCACCGATAACCACATCAGCCAATTGCCGGACGAACTGGGTGAACGGCCTTTGCTGCAAAAACTGATGCTGGCCGGTAACCACCTGGAGCAGTTGCCGCAAAGCCTCGCCCAGTGCAAAAACCTCGAACTGATCCGCATCGCCTCCAACCGCATGACCCGCCTGCCGGACTGGTTGCTGGGTTTGCCGAGCCTGACCTGGCTGGCCTACGCCGGTAATCCGGTAGAGATGGCCGTGGAAGAGGCCCGCCATGACGCGACGCCGAATATTCCCTGGTCCGAGCTGGAATTGAGCGAAGTGCTGGGGGAAGGCGCTTCCGGAATCATCCGCAAAGCGTACTGGGCCCCGTCAAACGGGCCGGTCAAGGCGGTCGCGGTCAAACTCTATAAAGGCAGCATTACCAGTGACGGCTCGCCCCTGCACGAAATGCACGCCTGCATCGCCGCCGGACTGCATGCCAACCTGATCAAGGTAGAAGGCCGTGTCGTCGACCACCCGGAAGGCCAGGCGGCGCTGGTGATGCAACTGATCGAACCGAACTATCGCAACCTTGCGGCGCTGCCGAGCCTGGCGTCGTGCACCCGGGATATCTACGAGCCCACCACCCGTTTCAGCGCGGATGTGGCGCTGCGCATGGCCCGGGGCATCGCTTCGGTGGCGGCGCACCTGCACGCGCAAGGCATCACCCACGGTGATCTGTACGGCCACAACATTCTGTGGAATGAAGCCGGTGAATGTCTGCTTGGGGACTTTGGTGCAGCGTCGTTTCACGCCACGGTCGACAGCCAGGAAACCCGCGCGTTGCAGCGCATCGAAGTCAGGGCGTTCGGGGTGTTGCTGGGGGAGTTGCTGGAAAGGATTGATGCGGGGTTGAACGAGCAACAGCGCGTGGCACTGGAAGCCTTGCGGGACAACTGCTGCCAGCCGGATGTGTTGGCCCGGCCTGGGTTCGAGGAAATCACAAGCTTGTTGCAGTCTTCCAAACTCCGCTAAACCCAATGTGGGAGCGGGCTTGCTCGCGAATGCGGTGTGTCAGTCAATACATGCTTGGCTGGTACACCGTATTCGCGAGCAAGCCCGCTCCCACATTTGGACCGGGTTCACATCAAATCAGAATTAACCCGCCAACCCGACGAACATGTCCTGCACGTCATCATGGTTGTCCAAGCCTTCCAGGAAGGCTTCGACTTCGGCCATCTGCTCATCGCTCAAGCCACTCACCGGGTTCTTCGCGATGTAGCCGAGCTTGGCCGACAGCACGGTGAAACCTTGCTCCGGCAAGGCTTTCTGCACGGCGTCCAGGTCGGTGGTCTCGGTGATGAACAAGGTCGTGCCCTCTTCTTCGCCTGCCTCGAAATCCTGGGCACCGGCCTCAATCGCGGCCATTTCCGGATCGGCTTCCGGGCTGTCCGGCGAGGCTTCGATCAGGCCTACATGGTTGAAGTCCCAGGCCACGGAGCCGGACGCGCCGAGTTGCCCCTTGCGGAACGCCACTCGGATTTCCGCCACGGTGCGGTTGATGTTGTCGGTCACGCATTCAACGATCAGCGGCACCTGGTGCGGGGCAAAACCTTCGTAGGTCACGCGGTGGTATTGCACGGTCTCACCGAGCAGACCGGCACCTTTCTTGATCGCGCGCTCCAGGGTTTCCTTGGGCATCGAGGCCTTTTTGGCCTGCTCCACCACCAGGCGCAAATGTGCGTTGGTAGCAGTGTCGGCACCGTTGCGGGCGGCAATGGTGATCTCTTTCACCAGCTTGCCGAAGATCTTGCCCTTGGCATTGGATGCCGCTTCTTTATGTTTGACTTTCCACTGTGCGCCCATGACTCACTCTCTTCTGTCCATCGCGCCGAAACGTCTACTGGCCGGCGCTTTGGGGGCAGAGTTTATAGCGCTGAAACACTCTAATCCACCAAAAAACCGGCCATGCCCCTCAGGTCCGCAAGGGATTGATTGCGCGTTCACGGTCGGGCACGAAGTCACCCACCTGCGCCAGCACCGCCGGCCTGGCGTTCCAATAGGGCATCAACACCAGGGAGGAAAACAGCGCGGCACCGGCAAACACGATAAACACCGTGACGGTGTCGAAGTAGCCCGGCAGCAAGCCGCCAAGGATCGCCCCCACCGAACCGCAGCCGTTGACGAACCCCGCCGCCGTCGCGCCGGCCTTGGCGGTGCCGAAGTCGATGGCGGCGGTGCTGCTGATCATCGAGTCCGGCCCGTACAGGGTCAGGCCCATCACAAACAGCAGCGCCATCACCAGCGCCACACTGCCGGTGTGCAAGGCGCCCATGAACAACGCCAGGGCCACGGTCAGCGCCAGCAGGCTGAGGACACAGGCCGGCATGCGCCGGGCGCCGAACAGTTTGTCGGACGCCATGCCGATCATGATCGGCCCCAGCAACCCCGCCAGCTCGAACGCCGTCGGCACAATCGCTGCGCCGACCTTGCCCACCGACGGCATCTGCTCATACACAATCACCGGCCCCCACAACAGGATCGCGTAACGCGCCGGTTTCAACAGAAAGTACGCCAGCCCCAGGGTCAACACAGTACGGTTGCGCAAGATGGCCCGCAGCGGCTCCAGCACACTGGCGTTCTTCTCGGCGGCAGTCTGTTCCGGTTCCGGTTCCACTGCCGGTAACCCCACATCCTGTGGCGTGTTGCGCTGGAAAATGAAAAACAGCACCGCGACCACGAAGACCACAGCCGCACTGGAGATAAATGCCGCATGCCAGGTGCCGATCAGCGTATACGCCCACCATCCGGCAAACGGCGACGCCACCAGGCCACCAAAGGCGTAGCACGAGCTCCATAAACCCAGCACCCGGCCACGCTGCTGCGCCGGGAAGAAACTGCCAAGGTTCTTGCACAGCCCGGACCAGCCGGTGGACTGGGCCAGGCCCTGGATCAACATGCACGTGACAAAGATCGGTAACGTGGCAAACGTGCCCATCACCAGGGCGGCGGCGGCTGAAATCAGCAACCCGCCGAGTACCACCACACGCGGCCCGAAACGGTCGGCGAGCATGCCCCAGGTGAATTGGCCAACGGCGTAGGCCGCCAGGTAGATGCCATCCAGGTTGGCCATCATCATCTTGTCCAGCGGGAAACTCGGGTCGTCGACGATCCCCAGCTTGGCCACCGAAAAAGCCTTGCGGGTGAAATAGAAGGCCGCGTACGCCAGCCAGGTGATGGCGAAAATCTGCACGCGCCAACGCTTGATATTACTCAAGGGAGTATTCATGGTGGTTCTGACCTCGGGTGAGTGTGCCGGCAGAATGAAAAGCAAACGCCTGTATTTTTATTGTTGAGCACTGCAGTACCGGCGCTTGGAGGGGCGCGGTATTGGTCAGATGAGTCCCGCTGGTGAGCACGCAGAAGACCCATGGCCGCCGAAGGTGTAGGACTCGACCTACGGCGACTGGGGCTATCAAAGCAATGGCTGACTAATAGGTAAAATCGATTTATCGTATTTCAAATATAAGCTGAGCTTGTAAGAGGATTCGCGATGTCGGTGTCTCACGCGCAACTCAAAGCCTTCCATGCGGTGGCCGTACACGGCAGTTTTACCCACGCCGCCGAACGCTTGTTCCTCAGCCAACCGGCCATTTCCGACCAGGTGCGCAAGCTTGAGGAACGTTTCGGCGTGCTGCTGTTTCATCGCAACAAACGTTCGGTGCGCTTGACAGACCTCGGCGAGCGCCTGTTGAGCATCACCCAGCGTCTGTTTGCCGTCGCGGCGGAAGCCGAAGAGCTGTTGCAGGATTCCCGCGCCTTGCAAACCGGCACCCTGACACTCGCGGTGGACGCCCCGGTGCATGTGCTGCCGCAGATCGCGCGCTTCTGCCAGTTGTACCCGGGCATCAGCGTGAAGATCGAAACCGGCAACACCGATGAATCACTGTTTCGCCTGTACAACTACCAGGCCGACCTCGCGCTGCTGGGGCGCGATGTGGACGACGAGCGGCTGCTGTCACTGCCGCTGCCCGATGACCAATTGCTCGCGTTTGTCGCCCGCAACCACCCGTGGGCGGGCCGCGAGTCGATCTGCCTGGCGGACCTGGACGATACGCCGCTGGTGTTGCGGGAAATCGGCTCGGTGACCCGCCAGACCCTGGAGCAGGAAATGCACCAGGCCGGGCTGCGCATTCGCCCGGCGATCCAGGTGGAAGGCCGCGAAGCCGCGCGGGAGGCGGTGGTGGTGGGGATTGGCGTGGGCGTGGTGTCGGCTGCGGAGTTTGGCGCAGATTCGCGGGTGTATGCGATGCCGATCCGTGACTGTACGCAGCGGATGAAGGAAACACTGGTGTGCTTGAAGGAGCAGAGTTCGCGGCGGGTGGTGGCGACGTTTCTGGAGATTGTGCGGGAAAGTTTGCGGTGAAGTTGAGGGCCCCTTCGCGAGCAAGCCCGCTCCCACAGTTGACCGAGTTCTACCGATGGAACGCGGTCGAATGTGGGAGCGGGCTTGCTCGCGAAGGGGCCAACTCGATCTTCAGCCAACCCCCACTCAGGGCGCCAACTCGAAAAACGCCTGAATCAACCGCAACTCCCGCCGCCGCTCCATGCACCCGATCACATGCCGGTTCATCAGCCCCTCGCCCTGGATCGGAATCGCGTGCACCCGCGGATCCCGGCTGACTTCCATCGACGACACCACCCCAACCCCCAACTCGGCCGCCACCGCTTCCGTCACCGCCTCACGGCTGTCCAGTTCCAGCAACACCCGGGGCTGCACGCCGGCCTGGGCGCAGGCATCGTCAAAGGTCCGCCGCGTTATCGAACTGGGTTCACGCAACACCATGATCACCTGATCCAATTGCTCCAGCCGAATACCCGCAGGCTCCGCCAGCCACGGATGGCCGGCCGGCACCAACGCGCAAATCCGTGACTCGATCAACGGCTGCAAGTGCAGGCCCTTGCGCGGCTCCACCTCGGTCAACACCGCCACGTCAGCCCGCTCCGACAACAGCGCCGCGAGGGTTTCCTGCGCATTGCCCAGGCGCAAATTGACAGTAATCCCCGGATACCGCTGCCGTAGGCTGGCCAGCATCGGCATGACCATGTGCGGCCCGTCCGCCGCCACTTCCAGGCGCCCGGTAAGTAATTGCCGGTTGGCCTCCAGCAACGTCTGCGCCTCTTCCACCAGGCCGAAGATCGCCCGGGTGATCGCCGCGAGTTTGGTGCCCTCCTCGGTCAACTCCACCCGCCGCGCGGTACGCCGCAGCAGCGCGATCTGGTAGTGCTCCTCCAGCGCCTTGATATGCCCGGTCACCGCCGGCTGGCTGATGAACAGGCGCTCGGCCGCCCGGGTAAAACTGCCCTCGCGGGCCACCGCATCAAACGCACGCAGTTGAAACAGGTTCATAGCTATCGGCCTCACTGATAGCTCGCATAACAACAAACAATTTGATTGATGACAAGTCAAACTGCAATTTAGGCGCCGTAACTTCATCCCAATGTTTTGCGAGGACACACGAATGAGCACTGCCGCGCCGATCCTGCTGACCCCGGGGCCCTTGACCACCTCGGCCCGCACCCGCCAGGCCATGATGGTCGACTGGGGTTCATGGGATGACCGCTTCAATCAACTGACCGCCAGTCTTTGCGAGCAACTGCTGGTGATCGTCAACGGCACCGCCAGCCACCATTGCGTGCCATTGCAAGGCAGCGGCACCTTTGCCGTGGAAGCGGCCATCGGCACCCTCGTGCCACGGGACGGCAAGGTGCTGGTGCTGATCAACGGCGCCTACGGCAAGCGCCTGGCGAAGATTTGCGAAGTGCTCGGCCGCGAGTTCAGTACCTTTGAAACTGCCGAGGACGAACCCACCACCGCCGCCGACGTCGACCGCCTGTTGCACGCCGACAGGGGCATCACCCACGTCGCACTGATCCATTGCGAAACCAGCACCGGGATTCTCAACCCGTTGCCCGAGATCGCCCAGGTCATCGCCCGCCACGGCAAGCGCCTGATTATCGACGCCATGAGCTCCTTCGGCGCGCTGCCGATCGACGCCCGCGAGGTGCCGTTCGACGCGCTGATCGCCGCCTCCGGCAAGTGCCTGGAAGGCGTACCGGGGATGGGTTTTGTGTTCGCTGAAAAGCAGGCGCTGGCTGCAGCCCAAGGCAACTGCCACTCCCTGGCGATGGACCTTTTCGACCAGCACAGCTACATGGCCAAGACCGGCCAATGGCGCTTCACACCGCCGACCCACGTGGTGGCGGCGCTGCACGAAGCGCTGCTGCAATACAACGAAGAAGGCGGTCTGCCCGCCCGGCACCAGCGTTACGCCGACAACTGCCAGGCATTGCTGGACGGCATGGCCGAACTGGGCCTGCGCAGCTTCCTGCCCGCCGCGATCCAGGCGCCGATCATCGTTACCTTCCACGCGCCGAAAGATCCGCGCTACCAGTTCAAGGAGTTCTACGAACGGGTCAAGGCCAAGGGCTTCATCCTTTATCCCGGCAAATTGACCCAGGTGGAAACCTTCCGCGTGGGCTGCATCGGCCATGTGAACCAGGCCGAGATGCAAGCCGCCGTCGCGGCGGTGGCCGAGGTGCTGCAAGAAATGAACGTGCTCGACATCTGACTGCCCACTACTCACAGGATCTGAACCATGAACTACGCAAACCCAACCCAGCTTCAAGCCGCGATCCTCGACTGGGCCGGCACCGTGGTCGATTTCGGCTCGTTCGCGCCCACGCAGATTTTTGTCGAAGCCTTCGCCGAGTTCGACGTGCAGGTCTCCATCGAGGAAGCCCGTGGCCCGATGGGCATGGGCAAGTGGGACCACATCCGCACCCTGTGCGACCAGCCGCAGGTGGCCGAGCGTTACCGCAAAGCCTTCGGCCGCACACCGACTGACGATGATGTGACCGCCATCTACCAGCGCTTCATGCCGCTGCAGATCGAGAAGATCGCCGAGCACTCGGCATTGATCCCCGGTGCCCTGGACACTATCGCCAACCTGCGCCAGCAAGGGATCAAGATCGGTTCGTGCTCCGGCTACCCCAAGCAGGTGATGGACAAGGTTGTCGAACTGGCTGCCACCAATGGCTATATCGCCGACCACGTGGTCGCCACCGACGAAGTACCCAACGGCCGACCATGGCCGGCCCAGGCCCTGGCCAACGTGATCGCCCTCGGGATCGATGACGTAGCGGCCTGCGTGAAGATCGACGACACCGTGCCGGGCATCCTCGAAGGCCGTCGCGCCGGGATGTGGACCGTGGCGCTGACCTGCTCGGGCAACGCCCTGGGCCTGACCTACGAGCAGTTCCGCGCCCTCGACGCCGGCACACTCGCCAGCGAACGCACGCGTATCCAGGCCATGTTCGAAGGCTCGCGCCCGCACTACATGATCGACACCATCACCGACCTGCCTGCGGTGATCGCCGACATCAACCAGCGCCTGGCACGGGGTGAAATGCCGCAGGGCAACTGATCGGTGTCAAAACATCGCTTCTTCGTCTTCCTCTCACGGGCAAACCTCGTAAAACAGGCTTACATTGAAAGGACTCCGTCGCGAAAGAACGGAGGTTTGCCCTGATGAGTGAGGAAGAAAGCGATGCCCTGGAAAAATTCCGATACGCGTTACAGCACCATGTCGATTGCGTTGCACTGGCTGATGGTGGTGCTGCTGGCGGTGGTCTACGCCTGCATTGAGTTACGCGGGCAGTTTCCCAAAGGCAGCGGCGCACGTACGTTGATCGTGGAAATGCACTTCATGTTCGGCCTGACGGTGTTTGTGCTGGTGTGGCTACGGTTGTTCGCCCGCAGCCTGGGGGTGGCGCCGAAGATCGTACCGGCCCCGCCGCAATGGCAATCCTTCCTGGCTACCCTGATGCACATGGCGCTGTACGCCTTGATGATCGGCATGCCCATCGCCGGCTGGCTGATCGTCAGCGCCGAGGGACATTCGGTGATGTTCTACGGCATCGAGCTGCCGCCGTTGATTGCCGAAAACAAGGCGTTGGCCAAGGAAATTGAAAGCTGGCACGTGCTGTTCGGCAAGATCGGCTATTGGCTGATCGGGCTGCATGCGTTGGCCGGATTGGCCCATCACTATGTGCTGCGAGACAACACTGCTTTGAGGATGATGCCCGGCAAGAGAGGGAACCTTCAGTAAGCCCACGGATTGAATGTGGCAGCTGGCTTGTGGGGGAGCTGGCTTGCCTGCGATAGCATCACCTCGGTGCCACTGATACACCGCGGTGTCTGCATCGCAGGCAAGCCAGCTCCTACATTAACCGGGTGCAACAGGGAAACCCCGGCGGCCTTGCAGGCCACCGGTGTGGACGAAGATCAGGCGGGTGCCGGGGGAAAATCTCCCGGCTTCAATCTGTTGTTTCAACGACAATAACGCCTTGCCGGTATACAGCGGCTCCAGCGCCAGGCCACAGGCTTGCTCGGTAGCGTCGATAAAGGCCAGCAACTCCGGATCAACCTTGGCAAAGCCGCCCCGGCTGGCCTCCAGCAATTCATAACCCTGCTGCACAAGCGCCTGCACCTGTTGCGCCACCCCGTGGTCGTCGGGCACCGCCAGGGCGCCATATACCGGATGCGCGCCCGCCTCCGCCAGCACCAATCCCGCCAATGTAGTACCGGTGCCTGCCGCCAGCCACCAACCGTGATAGTCCGTCCAGCACAGGCCGTTTAATTGTGCCCGCGCCTGATTCACCAAAACCCCGCAACCCAACGCGCCCGCCAGGCCCCCGCCGCCTTCAGGTACCGGGTGCAGGTGCGGATACTGCTCGCGCCAGGGCAGCCAGAAGTCCGGCTCGTTGCGCGCGCGATAGCCGCCATACCCCAGCCAATGCAGTTGCATGCCGAAGGCCTTGAGGTCGAGCACCGTGGGAGTGTCTTGCGGATGGCCACGCAGCAAGCCAACAGTAGGAAAGCCGAAGCGTTTCCCGGCCGCCGCCAGTGCATGCAGGTGATTGGAGTAAGCGCCGCCCAGGCTGATGATCCCGCTGGCGCCCGCCGCCCGGCCTTGCGCCAGATGCTCGGTGAGCTTGAACCACTTGTTGCCGCTGATCAGCGGGTCGATGCGATCCAGGCGCAGTACGGCGACTTCCACCGGCCCCATCCAGTCCAGTTTCAGGGGTTCAAGGGGCGCGTGGGGAAGCCAGTCGAAAGGACCCATGAGGGCGGTTCTGCACAAGAAAAGGGGCGGTAGTCTACCACCGCCCCTTTTACGTGCTTACAGCTCGGCCGCCAGGCGCGAACCCTGGTTGATGGCGCGCTTGGCATCCAGCTCGGCCGCCACGTCCGCACCGCCGATCAGGTGCACGTTCTGCCCGGCCGCCACCAGGCCATCCTGCAATTCCCGCAGCGGGTCCTGCCCGGCGCAGATCACGATGTTGTCCACCGCCAGCACCTTCGGTTCACCCTCGGCGCCGATGCGGATGTGCAGGCCCTCATCGTCGATCTTCAGGTACTCGACGCTGTTGAGCATCTGCACCTGCTTGTTCTTCAAGCCGGTGCGGTGGATCCAGCCGGTGGTCTTGCCCAGGCCGTCACCGACCTTGGAGGTCTTGCGCTGCAACAGGAACACTTCACGCGCCGGCGCATGGCGCTCGGGCTTGATCCCGGCCACACCGCCGCGGGCTTCCAGGTGGGTGTCGATACCC
Source organism: Pseudomonas sp. C8002 (assembly GCF_013385765.1). Classification (NCBI taxonomy): domain Bacteria; kingdom Pseudomonadati; phylum Pseudomonadota; class Gammaproteobacteria; order Pseudomonadales; family Pseudomonadaceae; genus Pseudomonas; species Pseudomonas sp. C8002. Next base: position 6,359 of record NZ_JACAPJ010000024.1, on the reverse strand, counting down.
CACTCTTTCCAGAACGCCTCGCGGTCCAGGCTGGTGGACACGCCCTGGTGCACGAGGAATTCCGAGACGTCAAAACCGATACCGCCGGCACCGATCACCGCCACGCGATGGCCCACCGGCTTACGCTCCAGGATCACGTCGAGGTAGCTTAATACCTTGGCGTTTTCCACACCGGGAATCGTCGGAATACGCGGCGCGATGCCGGTCGCGAGGATGATCTCGTCATAACCGCCCGCAACAAGCTGCTCAACGTCGACCCGGGTGTTCAGGCACAGTTCGACGTGAGTGGTCTGCAACTTGCGCTTGAAGTAGCGCAGGGTCTCGAAGAACTCTTCCTTGCCCGGCACACGCTTGGCGATGTTGAACTGGCCGCCGATCTCGCTGGCCGAATCGAACAGCGTCACCTGATGCCCACGCTCGGCGGCGACGGTGGCGGCCGCCAGGCCCGCAGGACCGGCACCGACCACGGCGATTTTCTTGATCTGCTTGACCGGCAGGTAGTTGAGCTCGGTCTCGTAGCACGCACGCGGGTTGACCAGGCAGGTGGTCAGCTTGCCGCCGAAGGTGTGGTCCAGGCAGGCCTGGTTGCAGCCGATGCAGGTGTTGATCTCATCGGCGCGGCCTTCGGCAGCCTTGTTGACGAAGTCCGGGTCGGCGAGGAATGGGCGAGCCATCGAGACCATGTCGGCATCGCCTTCGGCCAAAATCTGCTCGGCGATTTCCGGGGTGTTGATCCGGTTGGTGGTGATCAATGGAATCTGCACCGCACCGCGCAACTTCGCGGTGACCTTGCTGAACGCGCCACGCGGCACTTTGGTGGCGATGGTCGGGATCCGCGCTTCGTGCCAGCCGATGCCGGTGTTGATGATGGTTGCACCGGCCTGCTCGATGGCCTTGGCCAACTGCACGATTTCTTCCCAGGTGCTGCCGCCTTCCACCAGGTCGAGCATCGACAGGCGGAAGATGATGATGAAATTCGGGCCTACGGCTTCGCGCACCCGGCGCACGATTTCCACCGGCAGACGCATGCGGTTTTCGTAGCTGCCACCCCAACGGTCGGTGCGGTGGTTGGTGTGGGCGGCGAGGAACTGGTTGATGAAGTAGCCTTCCGAACCCATGATTTCCACGCCGTCGTACTCGGCGACCTGGGCCAGCACCGAGCAGGTGACGAAATCATTGATCTGTTTTTCGATGCCTTCTTCGTCCAGCTCTTTGGGCTTGAACGGGTTGATCGGCGCCTGGATTGCGCTCGGTGCCACCTGCTTCGGGCTGTAGGCATAACGCCCGGCGTGGAGGATCTGCATGCAGATCTTGCCGCCCGCCTCGTGCACCGCCCGGGTGACGATCTTGTGCTTCTGCGCTTCTTCGTCGGTGGTCAGCTTGGCCGCACCGCCATACACCCCACCTTCATCGTTGGGGCCAATGCCGCCGGTGACCATCAGGCCCACGCCGCCACGGGCACGTTCGGCAAAATAGGCCGCCATGCGCTCGAAGCCACCGGGTTTCTCTTCAAGGCCGGTGTGCATCGAGCCCATCAGGGTGCGGTTGCGCAGGGTGGTAAAACCCAGGTCCAACGGGGCCAGCAAGTGCGGGTAGGCAGCAGCGGTCATGGTACAGCTCCACAACGGATCATCACGGGACGTGGAGCGCTCGAATGGCACTCCATCGGTTTATGTCCCACAGACTAAGAGTCCGCCGGCTGGCGCTCAATGACCGTAAGTGACAACTTAATGATCAAAGTGAGCAGCAGAAAGCATGGCAGCGGTAATTTTCTCCTGTTTCTGCCCCTGCCCGATCATCCAGCGTTGAAACCCGCGGCACTGCTGTTTGTGCAGGGTATTGGGGTGCCAACTCAGGTAGTACGGCGCCGCCAGCGGCACGGCGAACCGCCAGGGAATCACCAGCCGACCGGCGCGCAGGTCCCCGGCGATCATTGAGAACTGCGCCAGCACGATGCCTTGCCGGTCGATGGCCGCCTGGATCGCGGTAATCGATGATGAGTAATTGCGGCGGATCACGATGGGCTGGCCGGTTTGCCCTTCCAGCTCGCTGAACCATTGGGTCCACGAAGGCGGCGAATCGAATTTGGGCCGCGAGTCGATGCCGATCAGGCGGTAATCGAGCAAGTCCCGCGCGCACGCAACCCGTTCCAGCAACTGCGGTGAACAGGTGGGCACCACACAATCGCGGAACAGCGGCACGCTATGCCCGGCATGCTCGGGGTGCTCGCCATAACCGATGCGAAAGTCGGCACTTTCCTCCCCCGATGCATCATCGAGGGTGCTGTCGAGGTAGATGTCCAGGTCGGTTTCGTCCTGCCCCCACTCGTCGATCAGCGGCGACAGCCATTTGGTCATCAGCGAAGGCAGGCAACTGATATACAGGTTGTTGGGATTCTTCGCCCGCTCGGCCTCGGCCACCGCCAGCCTGAGTTCTTCGAACGCCGCGGTGCAGCGGGCGTGCAGGCGTTCGCCGACGCTGTTCAAGCGCAGGCGCTGGCCGTCCTTGAGCGTCAGCTTAATGCCCAGGGCATCTTCGAGCAGTTTCATTTGCTGGCTGACAGCGCCCACCGAGATCCCCAGGCGAATCGCCGCCTGGGACATACCGGCGCAGTGGCCCACCACTTCAAACACTTGCAACGCGCGCAACGGCGGTAAACGGCTCATGGGGGAATCTCGCGACTTCAGCAGTTTAGATTTTCTACTAAAAGTAACAGAAAACCTCATATTTTCTTCAGTCAGTCCAACCCGTAGAGTTAAACCACTTCCCACCCCATTGCGTTACGCCCTGCTGGAGTCGCTGATGAAAACCCTGCCTGAACAAATTACCCATGTCGTGTTAGGCGACAGAGAACCCAGCATCGAAGAGTTCGTGGCGATCGCCCGCTATTCGGCCACTGTTTCGTTTGCCGACAGTTACAAGAACCGGGTTAAAAAGTCCCGTGGGTTGATCGAGCGATTCCTCGATGAAAACCGTTTGGTGTACGGCGTGACCACCGGTTTTGGCGACAACGTGCGGCATGTGATCTCGCCGGAAAACGCCAAGGAACTGCAAGTCAACATCGTGCGTTCCCACGCTGTTTCCGTCGGCGAACCGCTGGTGCGTGAACAGGTGCGGGCGATCCAGTTGATGGTGTTGATCAGCCTGGGCAAAGGCTACTCCGGGGTGCGCCTGGAACTGCTGGAACTGATCGCCGGCCTGCTCAACCACGACGTGGTGCCCTTTGCGCCGGGCGAAGGCTCGGTGGGTTACCTCGCGGTAGAAGGCCACCTGGCCCTGGTGCTGCTCGGCGAAGGCCGCGCCAGCGTCAAGGGCGGTGCACTGGTGGATGGCGCAACCGCCCTGCAACAGGTCGGCCTGCAACCGACCGACCTGCAGTGCAAGGAAGGCCTGGCGATGTTGAACGGCACCACGTCGGTGACCGCCATCGCCACACTGGCGCTGTACAACGCGATGCAGGCTGCGGACCTGGCGGACGTGGCGGCGGCCATGTCGCTAGAGGCGCTCAAGGGCACCATCCGCGCGTTCGACCCGCGCTACCACTCGATCAAGGCTCACCCCGCACAGGCCGCAACCGCCGCCAATATCAAGGCTATTCTGCACGACAGCCAGCTCATCGCAGACAACATCGATTACCGCCTGCAGGACGTCTACAGCCTGCGTGCCATCCCCCAAGTGCATGGTGCTTCCCGGCAGTTCATCAACTACGCGCGGGAAACCATCGAGCGCGAAATCAATTCTTCGGGCGACAACCCGGTGATTTTCCCGCTGGACGACGGTGACGGTATCGCGATTTCCGGCGCCAACTTCGACGGCACCTACATCGGGGTTGCAGCCGACACACTGTGTGTGGCGCTGACCAACCTGGCGAAAATTTCCGAGCGCCGGACCGACCGCATGATCAACTCGCACTTCAGCGAAATGCCGGCCTTCCTGGTGCGCAACCCGGGCCTGAACAGCGGCTACATGATCGTCCAGTACACCGCCGCCGGGCTGTACGCCGAAATGAAAACCCTGTCGATGCCATCGTCGATCGACAGCGTCTCGACCTGCGGCAACCAGGAAGACCCGGTCAGCCTGGCCTACAACGCGGTGATCAAGGCCTACAAAGTCTCGCAAAAACTCCAGTCGGTGGTGGCCATCGAAGTGCTGGTCGCGTGCCAGGCCCTGGATTTCCACGATGTGAACAAGGCATCGACCGCGACCAAGGCGGTCTATGACCTGGTGCGCAGTGAAGTGCCGGTGGCGGATAACGACCGCGCGTTTTACGCTGACATGGCCAGTGTGATTGACCAGGTGCGCAGCGGGAAAATCAACGACCTGGTGGCCCATCACCTGAACTGACAACCACGCCGTCAAACGGCCTGCCCTCCTTTTCGGACGGCGGGCCTTTGCCATTTTTGGCGCAGACAAAGCGATACCCGGGGACCTTGCCAATGCTTCAACCCAAAGACGTTCTACACCTGCTCGACACCTGCTCCATTGCCTATGAATACGTGGAACACAGCGCCGTGCGCACCTGCGAAGAAGCCGACAAACTGGACATCGGAATCAGCGGGCAGGCGGTCAAGAACATCTTCCTGTGCGATGCCAAAGGCTTGAATCCCACCCTGGTGGTGCTCAAGAGCGAGCAGCGCCTGGACCTGCGTGCACTCTCGCAAACCCTCGGCCTCAAGGGCGTGAGATTCGCCTCGCCGCGCCGCCTGATGGAAACCCTGGGCGTGGAGCCGGGAGCGGTGTCATTGCTGGGGTTGTGCAATGACGTGCAGCGCGCCACCCAGGTTGTGATCGCCGAAGAGGTGTGGAACGGCGACAGGATTCTCTGCCATCCGCTGGTGAATACCGCGACCCTGTCGATCGCAGTCCGCGATATGGCGCGACTGCTTGAGCATCTGGGATTCACGCCAATACTCGCCGCGAACCCTGCCCCCACGCCTGACACCTGACAGCGCACGGGCGGGTGCAAAACGCTACCTATCGACCCAAAACAGGGCGAAAAAACCGCGCACATTTTCTAACCATGTTTAATTTCCTTGAAAATCAACAGGTTATTTATTTTTAAAAGCTGGCAAATATTTTGCAATGACATGTATGTACATGTGGAGTCATGTGCAGACTGGAGAGCGAATCGGCCAGTCCCCAAACCTGTATGCGTTCGAGAAAAAAGTCCTAAGCCCACATCAAAACATTGGTAGGAAATAGAAATGACCGCTAAAAAATCGAATTGGTTAGGCTCTGTTGCTGTAGCGACACTAGTGATGGCAAGTGCTTCCGGACTGCAGGCAAAGGACTGGACGTCCGTGAACATCGCGACCGAGGGCGCGTACGAGCCCTGGAACCTGACATTGCCCGGCGGGAAGATCAGTGGTTTCGAGCCTGAGCTGATGGACTACCTGTGCGCCAAGATGAAGCTGCAGTGCAAGATCACCGTGCAGAACTGGGATGGCATGATTGCCAGTCTCAACGCAGGGAAGTTTGATGTGTTGATGGATGCGATCGTTATCACTGACGACCGTAAGCAGGTCATGGATTTTTCGATTCCCTACGCGCAGACGCCGGCCAACTTTGTCGCGCAGGATGCGGCGTTGCTGCCGGGTAAAACCGGGGCGGCGAATGCGATTACGCTGAGTGCTGATCCGAAGGCGATTCACGATGCGATCGAGCCGTTGCGTCAGGCGCTGAAGGGTAAAACCATCGGGATCGCTTCAGGCATCATTTACACCAAGTTCATTGATGAGAACTTCAAGGACGTGGCAACGATTCGTGAGTACAACACGTCGGCCGATGCGATTCTTGATCTGCAATCGGGCCGTATTGACGCGATTTTTGATGACGTTACGTTCCTTGATTCGATCATGTCCAAGCCTGAGAACAAGGGGCTGGCGTATACCGGGCCGCAGATCAAAGGCCCTATCTGGGGTGATGGCGAGGGCCTGGGTTTTCGCAAGAGCGATCCGGAGTTGAAGGCCAAGTTTGATGCGGCGTTGAAAGAAGCGATTGCTGATGGGACTGTTAAGAAACTCAGCGAAAAATGGTTCAAGGTGGATTTGACGCCTAAGTCCTGAGGCGTTCCTGGTTGGGGTGGGGGCATATCCGTTATTTGGGTGATGGCTGAGATTGGTTCCGCTCTTACAGCGGCTCACTTTTGAAAAGCCGGAATGCCGGCCCAGTCAAAAGTAAGCAAAACGCTCTTGCCCCACCACTCGGCTCCTCGCTTAGGCTCGGTGTGCCCTCACTCCGGCTTTGGACCGTGGGCCGCCGTCATGGGCCATCCTTGGCCCAGGACGGCTAACCTGGCGTCCTGCCAGGTTACCCACGCTCCAAAGCCTGCGTTCGGCCAGCGTGGTTTAACGGGGCGC
>NZ_JACAPJ010000023.1:17390-42420 GCF_013385765.1 Pseudomonas sp. C8002 | reverse complement strand
GCCGAGTGGTGGGGCAAGAGCGTTTTGCTTACTTTTGCGCTTTTCAAAAGTGAGCCGCTGTAAGAGCGGAACCCATATCAGCAACAACCCAAATAACGGATATACACCCAAACCCAAACCCAAACCCAAACCCAAACCCACAAACCACCTTACGGCAGCAAAGCCAACTCAATCAGCTCATGCAGTTCTTCAACCTCAAGCGGCGCGGTAGAAAACAGATTACGAAAAACGGTTGGCGCAACGATCAAATTGATCAGCCGATCCACGCTGGGAAGTGTCCCGGCGTCGTCGGTGTACCGATCCAGGATCGTCTCCAACTGCCCGGTGAGAATCCCCACGCAATACCCCGGCGCCTGACTGCATTGCACATCACGCATCATCTCGCGGCCAAGGTCCGAGCTCATCTCATCACGGTATTGCTCACCCCAGGCCCGCAGGTCTCCGCGCAGGCTGCCGGTATCAGCCGGCTCACTGTCCGGGCGCAGACGGGCCATCGCAACATCGGCCAGCAGCGCCGCCAAGTCACCCCAGCGCCGGTAGATGGTCGAAGGCGTCACTCCGGCGCGCGTGGCTATCTGCGGCACGGTCACGCTGGAACGGTCCTGCTCTTCGAGCAATTCACGCACCGCCGAATGCACTGATTCCTGGACCCGGGCACTACGGCCCCCCGGGCGGAGCCCTTCTTTTATCGCCATGCGTAAAACCTTAACACAAAGAATTTGCTTTAAGCGCCATCCGGTAGCACACTCCGCAAAAGCAAAATATTAGCTTTAGCGGAGCGTGCCCATGTCCAGCGTTACTTCTCATCGTTCCAGCCTGGTGTTTCTGGCGATCACCTTGCTGACGTTTCTCGCCGCCTCCAGCGCGCCGACCCCGTTGTACCACCTCTATCAAGAGGGCCTGCACTTTTCGGCGGCGATGTTGACCCTGGTATTTGGCATTTACGCCTTGAGCCTGCTGGCTGCATTGCTGACCGTGGGGTCGCTGTCGGACCACCTGGGGCGCAAGCCGGTCATTTTTGCCGCGCTGCTCCTCGATATGCTGGCGATGCTGCTGTTTATCAATGCCGACAGCGTCGGCTGGCTGATTGCCGCCCGCACGGTACAAGGCTTTGCCACCGGCATGGCCACCGCTGTACTGGGCGCCGCATTGCTCGACACCGACCGCCAGCAAGGCCCGCTGATCAACAGCGTAGCGCCTTTGCTGGGCATGGCCTGCGGGGCCATGGGCTGCAGCCTGCTGGTGGAGTTCGCGCCGATGCCGACCACGTTGATTTACTGGACCCTGCTCGGGTTGATGATCCTGCAGGCATTGTACGTCTGGCGCCTGCCGGAGACAGTCAGCCGGATTCCGGGGGCCCTGGCCTCGCTATGGCCCACCTTGCATGTACCGCCCCAGGCCCGACGCGCCTTGTGGATCTCGTTGCCGGTAGACGTAGCCGTATGGGCCATGGGCGGTTTTTATCTGTCCCTGGCGCCCTCGCTGGTGCGGGCGGCGACCGGGTCCACCTCGAACCTGATCGGCGGCGGGCTGGTGGCGGTGTTGACGCTGAGCGGTGCGGTGATGATTTTCAGCCTGCGCAACCGCCCGGCGGACAAAGTCCTGCGGTTGGGCGCCGTGCTGCTGGCGGTGGGTGTTGCGCTGATCCTCACGGCCGTCCACAGCGCCAGCCTGCCGCTGTTCTTCATTGCCACGCTGATCGCCGGCGGTGGTTTTGGCTCGGGATTCCTCGGTGCGCTGCGCAGTGTTTTGCCGTTGGCCTTGCCCCATGAGCGGGCGGGCTTGATGTCGGCGTTCTATGTGCTGAGTTACCTGGCGTTCTGTGTGCCGTCGCTGTTGGCGGGCAACTTGACGCGCACCTTCGGTTTGATCGCCACCACCGACGGTTATGGCGTGGTGCTGATTGTATTGGCACTCGGCGCGTTGGTGGCGTTGCTAATGCAGGATTTGGCGAAGAGCAGGGCGACGGCGGGTAATTGATTCGGTAATAATTCGTCACCCTTACGCCTTGGGATTCACCCATGAAGATCATCCGCAGCAAAGAATTCACCGGCACCCGCGCCTGGGAGGCGCTGGACATCGCCAATATGAACGGCATCACCACCCGTTTGCATTGGACCGACCAGCCGTATCGCTGGCACGTGAATGACGGCGAAGAGGTGTTCGTGGTGCTTGATGGCCAGGTGCAGATGCACTATCGCGAAAACGGCAGCGAACAGATGGCCTTGCTTCAGGTAGGCGACATCTTCTACGCCAGTGTCGGCACCGAGCATGTGGCCCATCCACAGGGCCCGGCACGGATTCTGGTGATTGAAACCGAAGGCAGCGTTTAATCACATATCTACGAAACAGATAACAGTTAGAGATATTACCCGTTATATAGATATTCGATTCGGTTCTACCATGGTCTCAACCTCATGCGAGGAAGAGGACTACACCATGACTTGCCCGAATACGCTTCACAGCAGCTTGAAACCCTTCAGTCACCTGACCCGTCCCCGGGAAGTGATTCGCCAGTTCACCCCCAACTGGTTTGCCGCCACCATGGGCACCGGGGTGCTGGCGTTGGCGCTGGCGCAATTGCCGGTCAACCTGGCGGGGCTGCACGCCGTGGCCGAAGGGCTGTGGCTGTTTACCATCGGCCTGTTTGTGCTGTTCAGCGTGCTGTATGCGGCGCGCTGGGTGATGTTTTTCCACGAGGCCCGGCGCATTTTCGGGCACTCCACGGTGTCGATGTTCTTCGGCACCATCCCCATGGGCCTGGCGACCATTATCAACGGCTTCCTGCTGTTTGGCGTGCCGCGCTGGGGGGATGGCGTGGTGCAACTGGCCGAGGTGCTGTGGTGGCTCGACGTCGCGATGGCCCTGGCCTGCGGGGTGCTGATCCCGTTCATGATGTTCACCCGCCAGGAACACAGCATCGACCAGATGACTGCCGTGTGGCTGTTGCCGGTGGTGGCCGCGGAAGTCGCCGCCGCCAGCGGTGGCCTGCTGGCTCCGCACCTGGCCGACGCCCATTCGCAACTGGTGATGCTGGTGACCAGCTACGTGCTGTGGGCGTTTTCCCTGCCGGTGGCGTTCAGCATCCTGACCATCCTGATGCTGCGCATGGCCCTGCATAAACTGCCACACGCCAATATGGCCGCGTCGAGCTGGCTGGCTCTAGGTCCCATCGGCACCGGTGCCCTGGGCATGCTGGTACTGGGCGGTGATGCACCTGCCATCTTTGCCGCCAACGGTCTGCCCGGCGTCGGTGAGATGGCCAACGGCATCGGCCTGGTCGCAGGCATCACCCTGTGGGGCTTCGGCTTGTGGTGGATGCTGATCGCGGTGTTGATCACCCTGCGTTACCTGCGGGCCGGTATCCCGTTCAACCTTGGCTGGTGGGGCTTCACCTTCCCGTTGGGCGTGTACTCGCTGGCCACGCTGAAACTGGCGAGCACCTTGCACCTGGGTTTTTTCAGCATCGTTGGTTGCGTGTTGGTGGCGGCGCTGGCGCTGATGTGGCTGATTGTCGCCAAGCGCACGGTGCAGGGCGCCTATAAAGGCGAGCTTTTTGTATCGCCGTGCATTGCAGGACTAGCGAATAAGTAAGCAGGATTAGGTAAAGTCGTGGCCTGGAAAAACCAATAACAGCCTTCAGGCCACGCAGGAACACGGACGATGAGCCACCCCTCGCAATTCACTTTGCTGCGCAAACGGCGTTTCCTGCCGTTCTTCATTACCCAGTCCCTTGGTGCGTTCAACGACAATATATTCAAGCAGTCGTTGATCCTGGCGATTCTCTACAAGCTGACCATCGAGGGCGACCGCTCGATCTGGGTCAATCTCTGCGCTCTGCTGTTTATCCTGCCGTTCTTCCTGTTCTCGGCCCTGGCCGGGCAATTTGGCGAGAAGTTCAACAAGGACGCGCTGATCCGGGTGATCAAGATCGGCGAAATCGTGATCATGTCCGTGGGCGCGGTGGGTTTCATGTTCAACCACCTGGAGCTGATGCTGCTGGCGCTGTTTGCCATGGGCACGCACTCGGCGCTGTTCGGGCCGGTGAAATACTCGATCATGCCCCAGGCCCTGCACGAGGATGAGCTGGTGGGCGGCAATGGCCTGGTGGAAATGGGCACGTTCCTCGCGATCCTCGCGGGCACCATTGGCGCCGGGATCATGATGTCGTCCACCCATTACGCGCCGGTGGTCTCGACCGCCATCGTCGGCATTGCGGTGCTGGGCTACCTGGCCAGCCGCAGCATTCCGCGCGCGGCGGCGTCCAGCCCCGAGATGCGCCTGAACTGGAATATCTTCAGTCAGTCCTGGGCCACCTTGAAGCTCGGCCTGGGGCAGACACCGGCGGTGTCGCGCTCGATTGTCGGCAACTCGTGGTTCTGGTTTGTCGGCGCGATCTACCTGACGCAAATCCCGGCCTACGCCAAGGAATGGATGTACGGCGACGAGACTGTGGTAACGCTGATCCTCACGGTGTTCTCGGTGGGCATCGCACTGGGTTCGATGCTGTGCGAAAAGCTCTCCGGGCGCAAAGTCGAGATCGGCCTGGTGCCGTTCGGCTCGTTCGGTTTGACCGTTTTCGGCCTGCTGCTGTGGTGGCATTCCGGCGGCTTCCCGCAGAACGTCCAGGCCAACGACTGGATCGCCGTGCTGAGTTACGGCCAGGCGTGGTGGGTGTTGTTCGATATCCTTGGCCTCGGCGTATTCGGCGGCTTCTATATCGTGCCGCTGTACGCGTTGATCCAGTCGCGTACCGCCGAGAACGAGCGGGCGCGGGTGATCGCGGCCAACAACATCCTCAACGCGCTGTTCATGGTGGTCTCGGCGATCGTCTCGATCCTGCTGCTGAGCGTGGCCAAGCTGTCGATCCCCGAGCTGTTCCTGGTGGTGTCGCTGCTGAACATCGCGGTCAACACCTACATCTTCAAGATCGTGCCCGAGTTCACCATGCGTTTCATGATCTGGCTGCTCAGCCATTCCATGTACCGCGTCGAGCACAAGAACCTCGAGCTGATCCCGGACGAGGGCGCGGCGTTGCTGGTGTGCAATCACGTGTCGTTTGTCGATGCGCTGTTGATTGCCGGTTCGGTGCGTCGGCCGATTCGTTTTGTCATGTACTACAAGATCTACAACCTGCCGGTTTTGAACTTTATCTTCCGCACTGCCGGGGCGATTCCGATTGCCGGGCGGCATGAGGACATCCAGATCTACGAAAAGGCCTTCCAGCGGATTGCCCACTACCTTAAGGACGGCGAGCTGGTGTGCATCTTCCCGGAAGGAAAATTGACCTCCGATGGCGAGATGAACGAGTTCAGAAGCGGCGTGACGCGGATTCTTGCAGAGACGCCGGTGCCGGTGATTCCGATGGCGTTGCAGGGGTTGTGGGGGAGTTTCTTCAGTCGCGATCCGAACAAGGGCTTCTTCCACCGGATCTGGTCGCGAGTGACCCTGGTGGCCGGCGCGCCGGTGACGGTGGAGGCGGCGACGCCCGAGGCGTTGCATGGGGTGGTGGGGGAATTGCGCGGGAGTGTCAGGTAGTTTTTTGGTGTATTTGAGGGCCTCTTCGCGAGCAAGCCCGCTCCCACACTTGGAATGCATTCCAAATGTGGGAGCGGGCTTGCTCGCGAAGGCGGTAGTGGCCTAAGCGCTGATCTTGAGCCCAATAAGCCCGCAGATAATCAACGCCACACTGGCCAGTCGAAACAACGCCATGGACTCCCCGAACAGGATAATCCCGGCAATCACCGTGCCCACCGCACCGACTCCGGTCCAGATGGCATAGGCGGTACCCAGCGGCAGTTCCTTCATGGCCAACCCCAGCAACCCGAGGCTGACGGCCATGGCGGCAATCGTCAGGGCCGTGGGCAGTGGCTTGCTGAAACCGTCGGTGTATTTCAGTCCGACGGCCCAGCCGACTTCAAACAGTCCGGCAAAAAACAGAATGATCCAGGACATGATGACCTCCCTTCTTAGGTGGGGTCGTCCCCGGATTAAGCGCTTGATTGCGTCGCAGGGTCGTCCCCGCGAAGCCCGGTAGATTGCCGAATATTGATCAGGTGATCAAGTTTCGGACTTGCCCGCCAACAATTCGCGGTCTTCCTTTTCGCTCATCCGCCGGAAGTACGTAGCCAGGAGTGCCCCGGAAATATTGTGCCAGACGCTGAACAGCGCACTCGGCACCGCCGCCAGCGGCGAGAAATGCGCACTTGCCAGTGCGGCGCCCAAGCCGGAGTTTTGCATGCCCACTTCCAGCGACAGGGATTTGCGTTGTGCCAGCGGCAGCCCGAACACACGGCCGGTGAAATAGCCCAGCAGGAAGCCAAAGGTGTTATGCAGGATCACCACCGCCATGATCAGCAGGCCCGACTCGGCAATCTTCGCCTGGCTGGCCGCCACCACGGCGGCGACAATCGCCACGATGCTGACCACCGACACCAGCGGCAACACCTCGACCGCATGCCGTACCCGGGCGCCCAGCAAGCGCTGCGCCACCACGCCCAACACGATCGGCAGCAGCACCACTTGCAGGATCGACCAGAACAACTCCATGAACGACACCGGCAACCAGGCCGAGGCCAGCAGCCAGATCAGCGCGGGCGTCAGCAGCGGAGCGAGGAGGGTGGTGACGGCGGCAATGGCCACCGACAGGGCCAGGTCGCCCCGGGCCAGCCAGGTCATGACGTTGGACGACGTGCCGCTCGGGCAGCAGCCGACGAGGATCACACCGACGGCAATTTCCGGTGGCAGGTGAAAGACCTGGCACAGCAGCCAGGCCACGCCGGGCATGATCACGAAATGCGCGACCACACCCAATGCCACGCGCCACGGATGGCGCGCGACTTCAGCGAAATCTTCAAGTTTGAGGGTCAGCCCCATGCCGAACATCACCAGGCCCAACAGCGGCACGATGGCGCCTTTGAGGCCGAGAAACCAGGCGGGTTGCAGGAACGCAACCACGGCAAAAATCAGCACCCAGTAGGCGAAGGTATTGCCGACGAAACGGCTCAAGGCGGCGAGTGCACGCATGGGGTTGGTCCTTGTTATTCGATTTTGGAAGTGCGCATGCGATCAAATGTGGGAGCGGGCTTGCTCGCGAATGCGGTGTGTCAGCCAGGAAGATATCAACTGAAAGGACGCATTCGCGAGCAAGCCCGCTCCCACATTTTGATCTTCACAAGGCTTTAGATACCTTGTGGGGTTTCTTCGCCACCCAGTGCCTCAACCAACGCCGGCAGGAAGTCGCCAAACGTCAGCATCATCAGGGTAAAGCTGGCGTCCTGCTGGCCCAGTGCTTCGTCGCCGCCGTCCTGTTCCGCCTGATCCTGCAGCAGGTCTTCGAACTTCAGGCGCTTGACGGTCATTTTGTCGTCCAGCATGAAGGACAGCTTGTCCTGCCAGGCCAGGGACAATTGGGTCACGACTTTGCCGGTGGTCAGGTGCAGTTGGATCTCTTCGCCGGTCAGGTCCTGGCGTTTGCAGCGCACGATGCCGCCGTCTTCGTGGGTGTCGCGCAGTTCGCATTCGTCGAGGACGAAGAAGTCATCGGCCGGCTTCTGGGTGGTGACCCAGTCGGTCATGATGGCGGTTGGCGCGGTTTTCACGGTCAGCGGACGTACCGGCAGGGTGCCGATCACTTCACGCAGGGTGGACAGCAGGTCTTCGGCACGTTTCGGGCTGGCGGAGTTCACCAGGATCAGGCCCTGTTTTGGCGCGATGGCGGCGAAGGTCGACGAGCGACGGATGAACGCGCGCGGCAGGAAGGCCTGGATGATTTCATCCTTGATCTGGTCGCGTTCCTTTTTGTAGACCTTGCGCATTTGCTCGGCTTCGATCTCTTCGACCTTTTCCTTCACCGCATCACGCACCACGCTACCCGGCAGGATACGTTCTTCCTTGCGCGCAGCGATCAGCAGGAAATCACCGCTGACGTGTACCAGGGGCGCGTCTTCGCCTTTACCGAAAGGGGCGACGAAACCGTAAGTGGTCAACTCCTGGCTTGCACAAGGGCGCGCCAGTTTGGTGGCCAGTGCAGTTTCCAACGCCTCGGCATCAACAGGCAGATCTTGGGTCAGGCGATAGATAAGCAGGTTTTTGAACCACATGGGGTGAGTCTCTCCTTATATACAAAGGGGGGCATTATTCTCCTCATGGCGTCATAGGCCAACCCTCGCTAAGCCATTGGAAGGCCTGAAAAAAATTATTTAAGAAAGTGCTTGCCAGACTATGGGGCGCTCCGTAGAATGCGCGCCACACCGAAAGTGAAGGGTGATTAGCTCAGCTGGGAGAGCGTCTGCCTTACAAGCAGAATGTCGGCGGTTCGATCCCGTCATCACCCACCATTCGCTTTATGTGTTACGCGCAGCGGTAGTTCAGTCGGTTAGAATACCGGCCTGTCACGCCGGGGGTCGCGGGTTCGAGTCCCGTCCGCTGCGCCATATTCAGGTCACCTGGAACGCTGAACGCCAGGTACCACAGGAAGCCCGCTCATTGAGCGGGCTTTTTGCTGTCTGGGGTTTGCTAAAACCGCCGGTCTAAAAAACGCCCCCGATCATGTGCAGTGATCGGGGGCGTTTTTGATTGGGTTTAGAAATCCCAGCGGGTACTGACCATTACGTTGCGAGGGTCGCCATAGTACGACGAGTTGTAGAAGCCGATGTTGGTGTAATACGACTTGTCGAACACGTTGTTGACGTTGACGGTCGCCGACACGCTGTCGGTGATCTGATAGCGGGCCATCAGGTCCACCAGCCAGTAGGGATCCTGGGCAAATTTTTCTTGAGCGCCGCCCTTGGCCCAGTTGCTCAGTACCTGCCAGCCTTGACCCTGCCAACGCGCGCCGCCGCCGAGGGTGAGTTTGTCGAGGCTGCCGGTCAGCTTGTAGCTGGTATAGACATTGACCTGATCTTCCGGCTCCCAGGTCGATACCTTCTTGCCGCTCTCATCACGGGCGATCTTGTGGGTGTAGCCTGCCTGCAACTGCCAGCCGGGTGTCAGCTCGCCAGAGATTTCCGCCTCATAACCCTTGGTTTTCGAAGTGATCGGCTTATAGGCGTAGTCGCGAGCGGGGTTGGTTGGATTGGCGTTGTACTCCGTATCTTCCTCGGGGCGGTTTTTTTCGTGAACCTCGAAGTAGGCGATGCTGGAATTCAGGCGCCCTTCGAAGAATTCACCTTTGAGCCCCACTTCGTAGTTCTTGCCTTCATCCGGCTCCAGCAATTTGTTGTTGCGATCACGGTTGAACGACTGCGGCAGGAAAATTTCCGTGTAACTGGCGTAGGCCGACACGTTGTCGTTCAGGTCGTATACCAGGCCTGCATAGGGCAAGACCTTGCCGCTTTTTTTCGTATCACTGGTGCCGGTGACCTGGAAGTCTGCAACGCGCGTGCCCAGCAGCAGCGAAAGATCGTCCGTGAGGCTGAAGCGAGCGGTCATGTAGCTGCCGGTCTGGCGGGTGATTTCATCGTTTTTGTTGGTGACTTCGCCCCAGTCCGGCTTCGGGATGTCGCCGTTCCAGTTGTAATAGTCGAAGTTATTGTTGGGCAGGCTGGCGTTGGTGTAGTCCTTGCCTTTCCAGTGGGAGCGGGAAACCGAGGTGCCGACCACCAACTGGTGTTCTCGGCCAAACAGGTCGAAGGGGCCAGAGGTGTAAAGGTCGGCGCTGTCGCTGACGGTTTCACCTGTGTATTTGCGCGCCAGCACTGAGGGCAAACCTGGGCTCACGAAACCCAGGGGGGCGTTGTAACCGTTGATTTGATGGTTGTACTGACCTTTGGCGACCCAGCCATTTTCGAAGCTGTGTTCAAGGGTGGCAAAGGCGGTGCGCGTGTACTGCTGCCAACTGCTCCACCGTGGCCCGTTGTTGAATGAGCGCTTGGAGCCAATGCGATTGCCGGATTCGTCATACAGCGAGGCACTGCCGGTCCAGCTTGAGCCTTTGGGGTCATTATCCTGATAGTCCGCGCCCACGGTCAGCAGGGTATCCGGCGACAGGTCCGCCTCCAGGATGCCGTAGTAGACGCTGGTTTTGCGTTGGTAATGGTCCATGAAGGAGTGTTTGTCTTGATGGGCCGCCACGGCTCGGCCGCGGATGTTCCCGGTTTCGGTCAAGGGACCGCTGACGTCAACTTCCGATCGGTAGTTGTCCCAGGAACCGGCGCCAAGGTCGATATGGCCCTTGAATTCCTGGGTAGGTTTCTTGCGGATCATGTTGATGGTGCCACCAGGGCCACCGGCGCCAGTGAGCAGGCCAGTGGCGCCCTTGAGGATTTCTACCCGGTCATAGATCACCATGTCGGTGAGGGTATGGCCGGACGAATACTGCGGGTCTTGCAGGATAGGAATACCGTCGTACTGGAAGTTGCGAATCGCGAAGCCACGGGAGTAATAGCTGGTACGGTCGCTGTCATACGTTGCCACGGTGATGCCCGGGGTATGGCGCATCACGTCGTCGATGGAGTTGAGGCCAAAGTCATCCATGGCCTGGCGGGTGACCACCGAGATCGATTGCGGAGTTTCCCGTGGCGTCAGCACCAGGCGGGTAGCGGTGGCGATGGTGCCGGGGGTGTAAGAGCCGGAGCCTTCGGTAATGGTGCCGAGTTGGTTGGCGCTGATCTGCGTCGCCCCCAGCTCCACGGCGCCGGTGGGGTTAGGGTTGGCTTCCAGTGCGTAAACCTGATCACCTTTGACTGCCCGATAACCACTGCCACTCAGCAGCTTTTCAAACCCAACCTCCACGCTATAAGTGCCTTTGAGTCCCGGGCCCGCGAGCCCCTGCAGGTTCTGGGACTGGAACACAATGGCCACGCCCGCTTGCTGGGCGAACTGGTTGAGTGTGGCGCCCAGCGGCCCGGCAGGTATGTCGTAGGCTTGGGCCGCAACGTTTACCGTGTCGGCCTGGGCCAAGTGGGTATTGAGCAGCGTCGTCGCGAGCAGTGTGAGGGTCAGCGGCGCGCTGCTCAGCAGGCGTCTGCGAGGCTTGGAAGGGAAGGGCATGGTGAGGGCAGTCCTTTAGTCATCGGTATACCTTCCTTGACGGGCAACCCGAAAAAAAGCGGAAGCAATGCGAATAATTATTTTTTGCTCTCGGTATCCGGGCTGACAATTATCAGCCATGGGGTAAAGGTTTTCAGCGTGATCGGCAGGGTTTGAGCCAGCATCTGCAAGGTGCGGTCGGTGTCATCCAGGGGAAGTACGGCCGAGACCTTGAGACTGGCCAGTGCGGCGCGATCAAACTGCAAGCGGCCCGAGCGGTGACGGGCGATCTCATCCAGCACTTCCGGCAACGGTCGGTTATCCACCACCAGTTGATGGCGGCGCCAGGCCCCATTGATGCTCGCCGTATCGATGCTGCCGGAGAGGCGCACGGCATCTTTGCTGAGTCGCGCCTGCGAGCCCGCATCAACTTCCAGTGTCTGCTGCCCGTTCGCGCTTTTTGCCGCCACGCGGGATTCGAGCATGCTCAGCACCGTAACGTCATCCTCGCGCCTGACCACAAATCGCGTACCCAGGGCGCGCAGGGTGCCTTGGGCGGTCTGCACCACAAATGGCCGTTCGCCATCGTGGGCCACTTCCACCAGGATCTCGCCTTGCAGCAATTCGATGCGGCGCTGCCGGCTGTCGAAATGCAGATTCGCCGCACTGATGCCGTTCAGGGTCAGCGTCGAGCCGTCCGCCAGCCGCAGGGTTTTCCATTCGCCGGGGCCGTTGTGCACATCGGCCATCCATTGTTGTGGATAAGGACTGTAGAGCAGCGCCATGGCGGGAAGGCCCAGGCTGCAGGCCAGTACCAGCGCGCGGACGTAGTTTTTGCGCGCCTTCCCATGCCGGGGAAAGGCCGCACTCAAGGCCGCCCGGGCCGGTGCCTTTTGCCCGCGCAGGGCCTGCATCCGCGCAATCACATCTTCCATGCGCGCTGCTGATGCGGCGTGTTGCGGGCCTTGCTGCTTCCAGCGCTCGAACGCCTGGCGCTGGGCCTCGGTCAATTCACCTTCGTGCAGGCGAATCATCCATTCGGCGGCTTGTTCATCGATCTGTTGGCGAGAGTCGGGCATGCGCGGTTCAGATATCCACGCTGTGGCTGCAATGCAGCAGGGCCTGGATCAAATACTTGCGTACCGTACGCTCCGACAATTTCAGGTGGCGGGCGATTTGCTGCTGGGTCAGGTCTTCGAGGTAATACAGCACAAACGCCTGACGCACATTGTCGTGCATGCCTTCCAGCATGAAGGCAATGTGCTCGAGGGCTTCCAGGGTGGTGTGGATCTGTTCGGGAGACTGGAAACCTTCCAGGGTTTCCACCGTCAGCATCAATTCCTGAAGGTAGGCGTGCTCAATCTGCTTGCGCCGTGCCTGGTCGATGATCAGCCGCCTGGCGGTGGTACTTAAATAGGCGCGGGGTTCGCGGATGGCGGTCACCGACTCGCGGGCGTGCAGAATCCGCGCGAAGGTGTCCTGCGCCACGTCGGCGGCGTTATGGGTACAGCCCAGTTTTCGGCGCAACCAAGTGAACAGCCAGCCGTGATGCTGGCTGTACAGCTCGGTAATCTCCCGTTGGAACGGCGGTTCACCCACAGACATAAGGCCCGGCCCAGGTGTTATTGAGAATAATTGTTAATTGTGGGGCCAAGGCTTGGGCAAACGCAATAGACTCGCGTTTGCACCCAAAGCGCCGGTTTTGCGGGGTGCGCGGGGTCGAAGACAAAATATTTTAAATAAATTGCATTTAAATCATGACATTACGGAAAAATGCTATAGAATGCGCCCCACACCGAAAGTGAAGGGTGATTAGCTCAGCTGGGAGAGCGTCTGCCTTACAAGCAGAATGTCGGCGGTTCGATCCCGTCATCACCCACCATTCGCTTTATGTGTTACGCGCAGCGGTAGTTCAGTCGGTTAGAATACCGGCCTGTCACGCCGGGGGTCGCGGGTTCGAGTCCCGTCCGCTGCGCCATATTCGGTCACCTGGAACGCTGAACGCCAGGTACCACAGGAAGCCCGCTCATTGAGCGGGCTTTTTGCTGTCTGGGGTTTGGGTTTAGAAGAACTCGTCCAGCAAGCAGTAGAACGCGATGCGCTGCTGATCGGGTGCGACGCCGTACTGCTCGAAGAACGGCGCCACCCAGGCCACTCCAAGATTGCGCTCGATGCTGCGGGCCGCGAGTGCCAGGTCCTGATAACGGTCACTGACCCCCAGGCCACCACAGTCGATGAAACCACTGAAGTGATCGCCCTCAGCCATGAAGTTTGGCAGGCAGGCATCGCCGTGGGTCACGACCAGGTCATGGGCGGCGGGGCGCGTCGACAGCAGTTCGGCGAATACATCCGTGGCGGTTCGGCCCAGGCGTTGATCGTCGAAGTCGGTCTCGTCAACCAGCCCTGCGTTCACGCGATTACCGGCGGCCGCAATACGGTGTTCCAGCGAGTGGTCGAACGGGCACTGTGCAATCGGCACCTGGTGCAGGCTGCG
Organism: Pseudomonas sp. C8002; assembly: GCF_013385765.1. NCBI lineage: Bacteria > Pseudomonadati > Pseudomonadota > Gammaproteobacteria > Pseudomonadales > Pseudomonadaceae > Pseudomonas > Pseudomonas sp. C8002. The sequence continues at coordinate 28,955 of NZ_JACAPJ010000023.1, read as the reverse complement.
CAGTGCGCTCGCCACCAGGCGGATGACCTGCGGCGCAGACAAGTCGCTGGCGCTGGCCAGATCCTGCCCCGGGACGGCGCTCATCAGCAGCCAGTGGCGATAGTGTTCCGTGAGCACATCCAGCACGGCAGGCCCAGGCAAGTTCGATTGCCGGAGCCAGCGCAGCCGCTCGATCTCGTCGGGCAACTCGGCGAGGGGGCCGATGGGCTCGGATTTCAGGAACAGGTCCTCACCGTTGCCGCAGCGCAGGCGGAAGACGTCGGCTCCCGACTCGCCAATGGTCTGTGGCTCGATGAGTGCGTCAGGGAATTGGTCACGCCATTTTTTTGGAATAGTCATGCGCGCATTCTTCCATTTTCTTCGTATTGCTTCCATCCAGCGCATCCTGGCGCCGTAAAAACACCAAGACCACCAAGGCCGTGACCAGCGTGAAACCGGCCAGTAGGTGGAGCAATGTGTTGAACCCCGTGATGTAGGCGCTGCGCAGTGCTTCCAGCGGAAGGGCGGCCGAGGCCAGTTGCACGTTGCCCATGACCAGGCCTTGGGCAATCACTGACACGTCGGCCCCTGCGCGACCCTTCAGGTGATGTGCCACCAATGCGCCCAATACCGCCATCGTGATCGCCAGCGCCACGCCTTCACTGGCCACGCGGGTGGTGTTGAAAATCCCCGCCGCCATTCCCGCGCGCTCCTTGGGCACCACGCTGATCGCCAAACCATCCATCAAACCCCACGGCAGCCCGGTGCCTATCCCGATGACCAGCATTGCGGCGATGGTCTGCGCAGGCTGGTTGGCCAGGCTTAATCCCCACAGGCCCACCGCCGCGATCAGCAAGCCAATGGCACACAACAGTCCTGCTGAGAGCCAGCGGGTCAGCGATGCGGCAATCATCGGCACCACCAGCATCGGTGCCGATAACGCGAGCATCATCAAACCCGCGTCCAGCGCGCTGGCGCCTTCCACACCGATAAACCGCAGGGGCAGCAACACGATCAGCACGATGTAGCAGTAACAGGTACCGATCGGCAGGAGCTGCACGCCAATAAAACGCGGGAAGCGAAACAGCCGCAGCTCCAGCATCGGTTGGCTGGAGCGGTTTTCGACGAGGACAAACGCCAGCAAAAACACCGCCGCCGCGATCAGCAGGGCATCAACCAGCGGCGACGTCCAGCCGTGCTCCGGCGCGAGGATCACCGCCGTGGTCAGGGCCACCAGCATCGCGGAAAACGTCAGTACACCAGCGGTGTCCAGCCGCAGCGCTTGCGGGTCGCGGCTTTCACGCATTTTGGGCGCGGCAAACAGCAGCGAAATACCGGCCAATAATGCAGTGCCGAGAAAAATCGAGCGCCAGCCCCAGTGCTCGATCAGCACCCCCGACAGCAATGGCCCAAACGCCAGGCCTGCACCGAATGTGGTGCCCAGCAAGCTGAAGGCGCGGGTGCGGGCATGGCCATCAAACTCCTGGGCCAGCGCCGCACAGCCACTGGCCAATGCCGTAGCCGCCGCGACGCCCTGCACGCCACGCAACACATCCAGCCAGAAAATCCCCGGTGCCACTGCCAGCAGCAAGGAGACCACGGTAAACAGCGCCATGCCCCACAAGAAAAGACGCTTTCTCCCATACAGGTCGGCTAGGGTGCCGGCGGCCATTAACAGGCTGCCGAAACTCAGCATGAATGCGTTGGTGATCCACGCCAGCTGGCTGGGCTGGGCGGCAAATGCCTGGCCGATAAAGGGCGTGGCGACGGCGCCGCCGGTAAAGCTCATGGGCAATACCAGGGCGGCCAGGCAAATGGCCGCCAGGATGGAATATCGGCCATGGGCGGGCGCAGATTCGGTTGTCGTGTTCATAGGGGCATTCCCGCGAGTTTGAAGATTAAAAGACTCTAATCAGGATGCAATCATGGATAAACGGGCTTACATTCCGTTCATAACGGACTGAATGGATGCAATGACGTGACCGATAACTTGAGCGGCGTGATCGCCTTCGTGAAAACCGCGGAAGCCCTGAGCTTCACCGGCGCGGCCCGGGCGATGGGGATTTCCGCTTCGGCGGTGGGCAAGAATGTCGCCAAGCTTGAGGCGTCACTGAATGTGCGGCTGTTGCACCGCAGTACGCGCAAGGTCAGCCTCACCGCCGAAGGCCAATTGTTCTACGAGCGCAGTCGGAAAATTCTCGACGACCTGCAAGACGCCCGCGCCATGCTTTCCCATGCGATGCAGGCACCCCGGGGCAAACTGCGGGTCAGCCTGCCCACCATCGGTTATCGCTTTCTCTTTCCGCACATGATGGCGTTCCGCAAAGCCTACCCCGAGATCGAGCTGGAGCTGGATTTCAACGATCATCTGGTGGACGTGATCGAGGAGGGCTTCGACGTGGTCATCCGCAGCGGTGGCCTGGCGGACTCGACCCTGATGGCCCGCAAGCTGGGGCCGTTCAGGTTTGTGCTGTGTGCATCGCCCCAATACCTACGAGCCAACGGCCGGCCAGAAACCCTGAGCGAACTGGAGCATCACCCGTGCTTGCGTTACCGCTTCGCCACCACCGGCAAAATCATGGACTGGACCTTGTCCGCCAACCCGGCCATCACCCAATTGCGCCTGCCCACCGCGCTGACCCTGAACAACATGGAGGCCATGCTCCGGGCCGCGATGGACGGCCATGGGATTGCCTACGTGCCGGACTTCCTGGCGCGCGAAGCCCTCGCCCAGGGCCAACTGGAAACCGTGCTCGACGGCCATTCCGATGACCAGGGCCAGTTCTGGGCCCTGTGGCCATCCAGCCGGCACCTCTCGCCGAAAATTCGCGTGTTTGTCGATTTCGCCGCCGCGCATCTGTTCACAAGCCCACCAGTCGGTAGCCCACCTGCAACTCGGTGATGAAGTACTGCGGCTGGGCCGGGTCGGCCTCCAGCTTCTGCCGCAGATGCGCCATATGCACCCGCAGATAGTGGGCGCGGTCCACGTAGTCCAGTCCCCACACTTCAAGCAATAACTGCCGATGGGTGAGCACCCGGCTCTGCCCGCGAATCATCGCGCACAGCAGGCGGTATTCGATGGGCGTCAGGTGCACCGGCAGGCCTTGGCGCCACACTTCATGGGTCGCCAGGTCCACCTCAATCTCGCCAAATGCCACCTTGCTGGTGGCCGCCACGGTGCCGGTTTGCCCGTGCCGACGCAGTTGCGCACGGATGCGCGCCAGCAACTCGGGCACGCCGAAGGGTTTGGTCAGGTAGTCATCGGCGCCGGCGTCCAGGGCGGCGACTTTTTCCTCTTCGCGATCCCGCGCCGACAACACCAGGATCGGCACCGCCAGCCATCCCCGCAGTTCGCTGATCAACTGTTTGCCGTCGCCGTCCGGCAGGCCGAGGTCGACGATCACCAGGTCCGGCTGACGGCTGGAAGCGTGGATCAACGCGCGTTTGACGCTGTCGGCCTCGAACACCTGGAAGCCCTCATCCTGCAGGGCGATGCCGACAAAACGGCGGATGTTGGCCTCGTCTTCAACAATCAGAATGCGTGCAGTGCTCATAGGGCGTCCATTGGGGGCGGAGTACCCGCCGGTAAAGTGATGACGAAATGCATGCCGCGCTCGCTGCCGGGTCTGGCTTCGATGCGCCCGCCGTGGGCTTCGACGATGCGCTTGGCCAGGGCCAGGCCCAGGCCGATTCCGGCGACCGAGGATTCCTGCTGGCCACGGGCAAACGGTTCGAACAGATTGGCCGGCGCGCTGCCCGGACCGGTGTCGCTGACTTCCAGCAGGATGCTGTCGGAAACGGAACGGGCGGTAACGGTGATGACCGTGCCAGGCGGGGTGTATTTGGCGGCGTTGTCCAGCAGGTTGACCAGCACCCGTTCGATCAGCAGCGCGTCGACTTCCACCAGCGGTAATTGCGGGTCCAGCGTCGTGTTCACCACATGCCGGGCCAGTGGTTCACGCAACTGGCGCAGGGCGCTGCCGACGATCTCTTCCAGCAAATGCCATTGCCGGTTGAGTCGCACACCGCGCTCCTGCATGCGGGCCATGTCCAGCAAGTTTTCGATCAAGCGTTGCATCGAAGTCGCCTGCTCATGAATACCGTGCAGCAACGCGGTCAGCGGCCCCGGCGGCGCATGGGGCAGGGCGGTGTCGGCGGCGCCGATCAGGGTGGTCAAGGGGGTGCGCAGGTCGTGGGAAATCGCCGCGAGCAAGGTGTTGCGCATTTTCTCGCCTTCCATCTGCACCATCGTGCTTTGCGCCACTTCGACGAAGTGCACGCGCTCCAGGGCAATCGCCAATTGGCTCATGCAGGCTTCCAGCAGGCGGCGCTCTTCGGGCTCGTTGAGGCGTTCGCTTTGCGCCAGTTCCAGCACCAGCACACCGCGCACGCGCATCGGCGCCTTGAGCGGCAGGTAGCAGCCCTTGGCGGCGGACAAGGTGTCGGTGCCCTGGCCGGCGGACTGGCCGTGGTCGTAGGTCCATTGGGCGATGCTGTCGTCGATCGGCAGCCCGCCCGCGCCCACGCTGTGCACGCCGTCCGCGGCGTCCGGCAAGGCCAGGCCGACCCGCGCCTCGAACACGCCGCTGAAGGTGCGCAGCGCCACTTCGCTGATCTGCTCCACGGTCAACGCGGCCGACAGGTCCCGGGCCAGACGCGCCAGGGAAGTAGCGCGGCGTTCCCGGGCAGCGGCGGTGCGCGCTTCGTGGCGCAGGCGGGCGGTGAGTTGCCCGGTGATCAGGGCGATGCCGAGCATCAGCGCGAAGGTGAAGAAATACTGGGTGTCGTTGACGGTAAACGAGTAGCGCGGCTGGACGAAAAAGAAGTCGAAACACAGCACCGCGAGCATCGCTGCCCACACGCCGGGGCCGCGTCCAAACCGCAGGGCCACCAGCACCACCGTGAGCAGGAACAGCATCACCACGTTGGCCAGGTCGAACACCTGCAGCAGCAGCGCGGCGATGGCGCTGGCGGTGAAACAGGCGAGTGTGGACCAGAGGTAGGCCAGGGTTCTGCCGGGCGCTGGCGTAGGTTTTTCAATGGCAGGAACAGTGCCCGGCAGTACGCCATGGGCGATCACGATCTGGTCGATCTGCGGATGGTGCCGGCTGATCCGGTCGCTCACCGACTGATGCCAGAACCGCCATGCCCGGCGCGGATGATGGCCGAGCACCAGGCGATTGGCGTTGTGTTCCCGGGCACAGGCGGCCAGTGCTTCGGCGACGTCCATGCCCGGCAATGTCGCGGTGTCGGCGCCGAATTCGCTGGCCAGGGCCAGGGTTTTCATTGCTGTGAGATAACGCTTGGCGCCGCGGCCCTGGGCTGCCGTGACGTGCACCACGATCCAGTCCGCCTCGAGCTTTTGCGCCAGGCGCGCGGCTTCTCGCACCAGGCGTTCATCACCGGCGTCACCGGCCACGCCTACCAGCAATCGCTCGCGGGCGGGCCACAGGGTCTTGATCGACTGTTCGCGACGGTACACGCGCATCTGCGTGTCGACCCGGTCGGCGGTGCGGCGCAGGGCCAGTTCCCGCAGGGCGAGCAGGTTGCCCTTGCGGAAAAAGTGCCGCGAGGCGCGCTCGGCCTGAGGGCCCAGGTACACCTTGCCGTCCTTCAAGCGTTGCAGTAGATCATCCGGCGGCAGGTCCACGACGACCACTTCGTGGGCATTGTCGAACACGTGGTCCGGTACGGTTTCCCGCACGCGAATGCCGATGATCCCACTCACCAGATCGTTAAGGCTTTCCAGGTGCTGGACGTTGAGGGTGGTCCACACGTCGATGCCGGCGCTGAGCAGTTCTTCCACGTCTTGCCAGCGTTTCGGGTGGCGCGAGCCGGGCACGTTGCTGTGGGCCAGTTCATCCACCAGCAGCACGGCGGGATGGCGTTGCAGGGCCGCGTCGAGGTCGAATTCGGTGAGGGTGAAATCGTGATGCAGGCGGTGGGCGCGGGGCAGTTGTTCGAGGCCGTTGAGCAGGTTGGCGGTTTCCTGGCGGCCGTGGGTTTCCACCACGCCGGCGAGTACGTCGCGCCCCAGGCTGACTTCCCGTTGCGCCGCGTCAAGCATGGCGCAGGTCTTGCCCACCCCGGCGTTGGAGCCGAAGTAGATACGCAGTTTGCCGCGCAAGGCGGCCTGTTCTTCCTGCTGGACTCGGGCGAGAAGGGCGTCGGGGTCGGGGCGTTCTTCGTTTAATGCGGGCATGTCATTCCTGGTCAATGCGGTTCAATGGTGGGAGCGGGCTTGCTCGCGAAAGCGGTGTGTCAGTGACAGTCGAGTTGGCTGACACTCCGTATTCGCGAGCAAGCCCGCTCCCACATTGGGTTTGCGGTGCTACACGAGACCCAGCCCGGTCAGCACCAGGTCAATCAGCTTGATCCCGGCAAACGGCACCAGCACCCCGCCCAGGCCATAGATCAGCAGGTTGCGATTGAGCAATGCCGCCGCGCCAATCGCCCGGTACGTCACGCCGCGCAGTGCCAAGGGAATCAGCGCCACGATGATCAACGCGTTGAAAATCACCGCACTGAGGATCGCCGAGTTGGGGCTGGTCAGGTGCATCACGTTCAGCGCGCCGAGCTGCGGATAGGTCGCGACAAACGCGGCCGGGATGATCGCGAAATATTTCGCCACGTCATTCGCCACGCTGAAGGTGGTGAGTGCGCCACGGGTCATCAGCATTTGTTTGCCCACCTCGACCACTTCGATCAGCTTGGTCGGGTTGCTGTCGAGGTCGACCATGTTGCCGGCCTCTTTCGCCGCCTGGGTGCCGCTGTTCATCGCCACCGCCACGTCGGCCTGGGCCAGTGCCGGGGCGTCGTTGGTGCCGTCGCCGGTCATGGCCACGAGCTTGCCCTGGGCCTGGTAGTCGCGGATCAGCTGCAGCTTGTCTTCCGGGCGCGCCTCGGCGAGGAAGTCATCCACGCCGGCTTCCACCGCAATCGCGGCGGCGGTCAGGCGGTTGTCGCCGGTGATCATCACGGTCTTGATGCCCATGCGCCGCAGTTCGGCGAAGCGCTCCTTGATGCCGCCCTTGACCACGTCCTTGAGCTCCACCACGCCGAGTGCCTTGGCCCCGTCCGAGACCACCAGCGGAGTGCTGCCGCGTCGGGATACTTCGTCGACCTTGGCCTGCAATGCAGCCGGAAAGCTCCCGCCGAGCGCTTCGATATGACTGCGGATCGCATCCGCTGCACCCTTGCGAATACCGCGGCCTTCGGGCAGGTCGACGCCGCTCATGCGAGTCTGCGCGGTGAAGTGCACAAAGCTTGCGCCGAGGGCGTTGATGTCCCGCGCGCGGATGTCGAACTTCTGCTTGGCCAGCACCACGATGCTGCGGCCTTCCGGGGTTTCGTCGGCCAGGGACGCCAGTTGCGCCGCGTCGGCCAGTTCAGCTTCCTTGACCCCCGGTGCCGGCAGGAAACTGCTGGCCTGGCGATTGCCCAACGTGATGGTGCCGGTCTTGTCCAACAGCAACACGTCGATGTCACCCGCCGCCTCAACGGCGCGGCCGGAAGTGGCGATCACATTCGCCGACATCATGCGGCTCATGCCCGCCACGCCGATGGCCGAGAGCAGGCCGCCGATGGTGGTGGGAATCAGGCACACCAGCAACGCCACCAGCACCGTGGCGCTGATCACGTTGCCACTGCCACTCATGGCCACGGCGAAGATCGAGTACGGGCTCAGCGTGGCGATCACCAGCAGGAACAACAGGGTCAGGCCCACCAGCAAAATCGTCAGGGCGACTTCGTTGGGAGTCTTCTGGCGCTTGGCGGATTCGACCATCGAGATCATGCGGTCGAGGAACGACTCGCCCGGGTTGACGCTGATGCGCACCACCAGCCAGTCCGACAGCACCCGCGTGCCGCCGGTGACCGAGGAAAAGTCGCCGCCGGCCTCGCGAATCACCGGTGCCGATTCGCCGGTGATTGCGCTTTCGTCCACCGAGGCCACGCCTTCGATCACCACGCCGTCCAGCGGCACCAGGTCGCCGGCTTCGATCAACACCACCTGGTCTTTGCGCAACAGCGTGGCTTCGGTCGGCAGCCACGCGGCGCCGTGTTTGGGTTGTTGCAGCAACTTGGCCAGGGTCTGGCGCTTCATCCCGCGCAGGCTGGCGGCCTGGGCACGGCTGCGGCCTTCGGCCAGGGCCTCGGCAAAGTTGGCGAACAGCACGGTAAACCACAGCCACAAACAGATGCTGAGGATAAAGCCGCTGGGCGCTTCACCCTGGCCACCCAGGGACTGGAACCACAGCAGCGTGGTGAGGATGCTGCCCAGGTACACGACGAACATCACCGGGTTTTTCCACTGCGCCTGGGGCAGCAGTTTCTTGAACGCATCCCCGCAGGCGGTGAGCACGATGGTGCGATCGAACAGAGGTAAACGAGCATTCTTGATCATGGGGGAATCTCTTACTCACTGGCCGCAATGGGGGGCTGGCGCAGAGGCAGGCGGGCGTCCAGCGCGAGGTTGAGTTGCAGCACATTGACCCGTGGTTCGCCGAGCAAACCCAGGGTGCGTTCCGCGGTGTTTTCGTTCACCAGTTGCAGCAGTTCGGCTTCGGGGATCTGTCGCAGGCGGGCGACCCGGGCCAGCTGGATGCGTGCGTTGGCCACGGAGATATGCGGGTCCAGGCCGGAGGCGGAAGCGGTGACCGCATCCACCGGCACCAGGGCCTCGGCGGCGAGGCCGTTGTCCTGGCGGTAGGCTTTAACCCGGGCTGCGACCTGGTCCACCAGTTTCTGGCTGGTAGGGCCCAGGTTGCTGGCGCCGCTGGAACCGGCGTTGTACGGCTGGGAGACACTTTTGCTCGGGTCTTGCGGGTCGGTACCGAGGGTCATGCTCGGGCGGCCGTGGAAGTAGCCGGGCCTGGTAAAGTCCTGGCCGATCAACGCCGAGCCGATCACCAATCCGTCGCGTTCAATCAGCGAGCCCTGGGCCTGGAACGGGAACAGCAACTGCGCGGCAAAGGTGGTGAAGACCGGGTAGGCGAGGCCGGTCAGCGCCATGAAAAACACTGCCGAAACCAGCACCGGGCGCAACAGCCCTTTGAATATCGATTGAGTCGTCATCAACGTGTCCTTAGTTGTACGTCTGGCCGGACAGCAACTGCAGTTGCTCCACCAGCGGACCGAGCGCGAGCGCCGGCAGGAAAGTCAGGCCGCCCACCACCAGCACCACAAACACCACCAGCACCATGAACAGCGGGGTTGCGGTGGGGATGGTGCCGGCGCCGGCAGGCACGGTCTTTTTCATCGCCAGGGAACCGGCCACGGCGAGCATCGGCAGCATGGTGAAGAAGCGCCCGACCAGCATCGCCAGGCCAATGGTGGTGTTGAAGAACGGCGTATTGGCGTTCAGCCCGGCGAACGCCGAACCGTTGTTGGCGGTGCCCGAGGTGTAGGCGTAGAGCACCTCGCTGAAACCGTGGGGGCCGAGGTTATTCAGGCTGGCCATGGTGTCGGGCCACAGGGCGGCGAGGGCGGTGAAACCGAGGATGCTGATGGGGTGCGCGAGCACCGAGAGCATCACCAGTTTTATCTCCCGAGCCTCGATCTTCTTGCCGAGGAATTCCGGGCTGCGGCCGATCATCATGCCCACCAGGAACACCGTCAGCAGCGCGTACTGGATCAGGTTGATAAAGCCCACGCCGTCGCCGCCGAACACGCAGTTGAGCATCATCTGCGCCAGGGGCACGAAGCCGCCCATGGGGGTCAATGAGTCATGCATCGCGTTGACCGAACCGGTGGTGGCCGCGGTGGTGGTGGCGATAAACAGGCTGCTGTCGGCGATGCCGAAACGCAGCTCCTTGCCTTCCATATTGCCGCCGCTTTGCTCGATGGACAGCGTCTGGTTGGCACCGGCCTGGGTCAGCAGCGGGTTGCCGTTTTGCTCGGCGCCATACACCAGCGCGAGAAAGCCTAAGAACATCACCAGGAAGGTGCCGAAAAACACCCAGCCCTGACGGCGTTGGAGCAGCATGCTGCCGAAGGTGTAGGTCAGCGCCGACGGGATCAGCAACATGCTGAGGATGTGCAGGGCGTTGGTCAGCGGCGTCGGGTTTTCGAACGGGTGCGCGGCGTTCATGCTGAAGAAGCCGCCGCCGTTGGTGCCGATATGCTTGATCGATTCAAAGCTCGCCACGGCGCCGACAATCAGTTGTTGCTGCGCGCCTTCCAGGGTGGTGGCCAGGGCTTGGGAGGAAAAGGTCTGCGGCATGCCTTGCCACACATACACCAGGGCCATGCCCACGCACAGCGGCAGCATCACGCGGTACAGGGTGCGAGTGAAGTCGACCCAGAAGTTGCCGATATCCGCCGAGCTTGAGCGACTCAGGCCACGGATAAAACCGGCTGCGGCGACCACGCCCGAGGTGGCGCCGACGAACATCAGGAAGGTGATTACTGCCATCTGGCTGAAGTTCGACAGGCTGGTTTCGCCCGAGTACGCCTGCCAGTTGGTGTTGGTGATAAAGGAAGCGGCGGTATTGAACGCCAGGTCCGGGGTTTGTGCGGCCAGCCCGAGTGGGTTGATCGGCATGACGGCCTGTAACCGCAGGATGAGATAGCCGAGCAGCATCATCGCGGCGTTCGACAGCAACAGGGCCGAACCGTAGCGGGCCCAGCTCATGGTTTCCAGCGGGTCGATGCCCAGCAGGCGATAGGTATAACGTTCCGGCAGGGCGTGGCGGGTTCCGGTAAACACCCGGGTCAGCCACTTGCCCATCAGCACGGCGAGCCCGGTCATCAACCCCAGGACCAGCGCAAATTCCAGCAAAGTGCTTAGCATGTCGAGGCTCCGTTCAAATCTTGCCCATGGCGACAATGGCCATGGTTGTCGCGGCGAAAAACACCAGGGAGAGGCCTACAAAAATCATGTCGTACATGGTGGGGCTCCCTAGAACTTTTCGGCGCGAATGAGGGCGTAGCCCAGATAAGCGAACAGCCCGACGGCGCATAGGCCGCTGGCGATATAGATGAACTTGAGTGTGAGCACGGTGGAACTCCCCTGATTAATAAGCCGCGATTGCGGACGCGGGGAGGTTAAGAGGTTGGGTATCAAGTTCGGGCACTGATTGCGGGTTTGGGCATTAAGACGGTGTATAGAGGGCGGTGGGGTGGGCGAACGGAAAAAAGGGATAACCCGGGGGCGGGGTATCCCTTGAAGCACTGGGGTTTTGCTGCTTTTGATGATCAGCTTATTTGGCTTTCTTTTTCTTTGATTCGCGGGTGGCGAGTTGTTCGAAGCAAAACGCGGCGGCGCCGAACAGGGCGATCATTGAGAGGACGATCATGCCTAACGTTGAACTTTCCACGATGACTTCCTGCGGGGGTTATTGGGGTGGAGGTCACAGTAGTGGAGGGGGGATTAGTTGCTCAATAGAGACGACTTAAACGTTACGGCTGGGGTTGAATCTATACGGAATCTTTACGTGGCTGTTGTGTGTATATCCGTTTTTTAGGTAACGGCTACTTATGGTTTCGCTCTTACAGCGACTCACTTTGCAAAAGCCCCAAAGTAAGCAAAGGGCTCTGCCCCGCCTGTCGGCACCTCGCTAGTGCTCGGTGTTCCCTCACTCCGGC
>NZ_JACAPJ010000023.1:17150-17321 GCF_013385765.1 Pseudomonas sp. C8002 | reverse complement strand
TTATTGGGGCAGTCAGAGCAAAATCAAAAGCAAGAGCACGGCGGCCTGAGAGCCGACCTGAGTGTTAAAAGCCAGATCAAAAGCCAGAGCGAAAGCAGAGCCGCTTTTCTGTAGGAGCTGGCTTGCCGGCGATGCAGGCTCCTCGGTATATCAGACACACCGAGGTGATGC
>NZ_JACAPJ010000023.1:0-16980 GCF_013385765.1 Pseudomonas sp. C8002 | reverse complement strand
GGGCACACCGAGCCTAGGCGAGGTGCCGAGTGGTGGGGCAAGAGCGTTTTGCTTACTTTTGCGCTTTTCAAAAGTGAGCCGCTGTAAGAGCGGAACCGATATAAGCCACCACCCAAATAACGGATATGTCCCCAACACCGCGGAGCTACAAATTCCGGCTATGCCGATAATCACTGACCGCCTCATACACCGCCTTACGCAACCGATTAATCCCCCCAATCGGCCGATGCGCCTCCACCCCAAACCACGGATTAAACGACTGATTATCACAAGCCAGATTCAACGCCGGCGTATCAAAATCCTGCGCCGGAATCACCACCTTGGCCACCGTCTCAAACGGCGCATCACTCTCTTTCCATTCAATGCTGGTGTCCTCGATCGGCATGAACTTCTGCGGATTCTGCCGCTGAATCTGCAACACAAAACACGCCGCCACCCGGTCCGTCGACAGTTGCTGATTCAACGCACTGCGCAAAAAGTTCGGCAGGTCCTGATTCTGTTTGGGCAGCACATACGCAGGACACCCCTGGGGATCCGGCGCCACCCGAAACTTCGCATTCGCCGCCCCAAACTTATACGGCGACACCGAGAAATACGTCGTCTGCGTAGGACTCACCGGCGGCGGCGCCAACGTCGCCAGCGCGATAAACAAATGCCGCACCTGCCAACTGCGCGGATCCACCCCGGGGAAAAACGCCATGACTTTCTTGCCATCGGCCTGAGCCGAAATGTTCTGCGCATACTCCGCCACATCACTGACGAAAAAATTCGGATGGCTGAACATCACAAAGTCCTGCTCACCCCGCGCCTGCTGATCCGCCAGCAGCTGTTTGCCTGGCACGTCCAGCAACTTGATCGCCATCCCCCGGGCATCCCGGATGCTGTCGAACTGCGGATACGCATTGCCGTTGGACAGTCGCATCATCGCTTGCCAAGTCTTGCCCGGCTCGGCGAACACGCCCTGGCGCAGGGCCGGGTCGAGGTCCGCCAGTACGCTGACCTCGGCCTTCACGCAGCCATGGGCCTTGGCATGCGCATCCCGCAGGTAACGCGTGCCTTCGCGATGTTGATCGACGATGCGCACGGCGGTCTGGATGATGCCCTGGGTCATGGCCGCTTCACCCGGCGGGATCTGTTCATCCGGCGATACCGGGCCGCTGTGCTGCCAGGCAAACCACAGGGTGGACAGCAACCAGCCCAGCAGGCCCAGGCCCACCAGCCACAACAGGGTCTTGCCGAGAAACGCGCCGAGGCGCAGCCAAAGTCGAGCGAGCATTTAAAAATCCTTTTCTGCGAAGTCGGTTGGGTCAGGGCAGTTGCTGTTCCAGCGGGCCGCCCAGCACTTTCAAATATTCCAGCAGCGCCCAGCGTTCCTGGGGCAGCAAGCCTCGGCCAATCACCCCGTTGCCACGCTGCCCGGCACGGAATTCGTGGCCGCTGTTGTGGTTGCCGGTGATGCGCGTATCGAACAGGAACGCGTTGGGGAACGCGGCGGTTTGATAGCCCAGGTGGCGCGGGTCGTATTCGAAGGTGCCTTTATAGAAGGTCGGGCTGCGCTCGTCCTGAGGCGAGAGCAATTGGTAGATCGTCGGCACCGAGCCGTTGTGCAGGAACGGCGGTGTCGCCCACACCCCGGCCAGGGGTCGTGCCTTGTAGGCACGCAATTCGCGTACGCCGATCGGCAGGCCGAAGCCGTCCAGGCGCGGGCGTTCGGCAGGTGTCACACCGGCGGCACGGTAGGCGTGGTTTTCGACAAAGGCGGTGATGTAGGCCAGGCCTTTGGCTGAAGAGAGGCTGCGCAGGTCCAGCGGCTCGGTGGGCGTGGGGTGCAGTTCGACGTTCATTTTCGCCAACTCCGCCGGGTCCCATTGCAGGGCGCTGAGGTCGAAGCGGTGGTCAGCGATATTGTTGGCAGTAGCGGGGTCGGTGCCGATCACCTCCACCGGGAGCATTTTCAATTGTCGCACCGGGCGGCCATCGACCTGGGACACCGCTGGCACGTGGCAGCCGACGCAGTTTTCCGCGAACAGTGCGCGACCCTGGGCGGCCAGCGGTTTGTCGATGGCGCCGAACAGGTCTTCGGGCCAGGTGGGTGGCTTGAGCCGTTGCAGGGTTTCTTCGATGGTATTCAGGTCGCGAACCCGCACGCTGGAGGCGTAGCGCGCATCGCCCTGGAGCGGCTGGCCGGCGTTGTCGAAGAAGTCCAGGGTGGCGCCGACGCCCAGGGCTTCGCCGATATTGCGGGCCATGGGTTGTTGGGCCGAGCCGTTCCATTGCACCCAGTCGAAGGTCCAGATGTCCCACAGTTGCGGGTAGTCCACCGGGGCGTTGGCGATGCGGTAGTTGTCGGGGGAAATGGCGTCGCCGAAGCTGGCGTTGGCGATACGGCCAAAGGCGTCGGTGCGGCCCGGGCCTTCTTCGGTGGGGTAGAGGCCACGGTGGGTGTCGTTCCAGGCAACTTTGAGGAAGTTGTTCAGGGACTTCTTGAAGTCCTGGCGCAGTTGCGCTGCGGTCTGGTCGTTGTAGTCATGGCCCAGCACGGTGCGGGCAAAGCGCTCGAATTTCCACGGGTTGTAGTAGGTCGAGGCCAGGCTGGCGACCAGTGCCTGGCCGAAGCTGCCGCCGCGCAGGGTCGGCACGCTGGACGGCAGCACATGTTGCGCCGGGCCACCGTCGATCCGCAGGCCCTGGCCTTTGAAGTTCAACTGGCCGGTGTGGCAGGCGGCGCAGGTGATGTCGAGGAACTCATCATTGCTGCCGGCATTTTTATGCCGGGCGAAACCCACCGGCAGGTTGCCGGGGTTCTGCGCGGTGGGCACTTGCCTGGGGTCTACCAGAAAACCAAAGCGCGCCAGGTACTCGGGCGTGGCGAAACGCTGCTCGGAGAACGGCAGTTCCAAGGCGGTAAACCAGGCATAACGCAGGCCCTTGACCTGGGTGCCCTGGGGCGTGAAGTAATAGGTCTGGCGATCTGCGGCGCTCCATTGGTCCTGGTAATGCACCTGTTCCATCGGCACGTAAACCGGCAGCTTCGGGTTGACCACGTAATAGAGCACCACCGCCAGGACCAGGCCCAGCAGTATGAAAATCATCAGCAAAACACGGGAAAAAATGCGCAAGATAACTATCCTTGTCGAGTTGTAGCGTTCTTATGCCATCAGGCCAGCAGTGCGGCAAGTGGCCATGAGTCTCGTTCCAGCGCTGCTGCCGTCCGTTGCAGGGCCCTGGATTGAATGAAAATGCTTTTAAACACGTGAACTTATCAGAAGTTTCCTGCTCACATGCCGGTAGCCATTGGTCGTGGCCGCCTGATAAGCTCGCGACTTTACTCGAATGCCCTTTTGGCACACGAACAAGGAAATAGCATGAAACAGCATCGGTTGGCGGCGGCGGTGGCCCTGGTTAGCCTGGTACTTGCGGGTTGTGATTCGCAAACCAGCGTAGAGCTGAAAACCCCGGCGCAAAAAGCTTCCTACGGTATCGGCCTGAACATGGGCAAAAGCCTTGCCCAGGAAGGCATGGATGACCTGGACTCCAAAGCGGTAGCCCAAGGCATCGAAGATGCCGTCGGCAAGAAAGAACAGAAGCTGAAAGACGACGAGTTGGTCGAGGCGTTCGCCGCACTGCAGAAGCGTGCTGAAGAACGTATGACCAAGATGAGTGAAGAGTCGGCAACCGCCGGCAAGAAATTCCTCGAAGAAAACGCCAAGAAAGACGGCGTTGTCACCACCGCTTCCGGTCTGCAATACAAGATCGTGAAGAAAGCCGACGGTGCCCAGCCAAAGCCTACCGACGTAGTGACTGTTCACTACACCGGCAAGCTCACCAACGGCACCACCTTTGACAGCTCCGTGGATCGCGGCAGCCCGATTGACCTGCCGGTCAGCGGCGTGATTCCGGGTTGGGTCGAAGGCCTGCAACTGATGCACGTTGGCGAGAAGGTCGAGTTGTACATCCCGTCCGACCTGGCCTACGGTGCCCAGAGCCCGAGCCCGGCGATTCCAGCCAACTCCGTGCTGGTATTCGACCTGGAACTGCTGGCCATCAAGGACCCGTCCAAGGCAGACGCTCCTGACGCACCGGCGGCTCCTGCTGCCAAGAAGTAATCAGCGCCTGAACACACAACGCCCCGTCTCGACGGGGCGTTGTTGTTTCTGGCCTGTGCGATCGTTCCCACGCTCTGCGATCGTCCCCACGCTCTGCGTGGGAATGCATCCCGTGACGCTCTGCGTCACCATTGCGCATAGCTCAAGCCTAGCGCTAACAGCAAGCGCGGAGCGCCACAGGCGGCATCCCCACGCAGAGCGTGGGAACGATCAGTTGAATCCACGGCAAATTCAACCGAACCCATGCGGGCTAGAGCAGTCTGATAAAAGACCCGAGTACGGGTAGACGCAGATTATCTCCAAGTCAATGAATTCTTGGGTTTTTTTTATGTGCGCAAAAAACGCCCGATCTGACTGTAGGCCTTGTATTACGTGGCTTTCAGCCTGGAAAATAGGCTCTGTTCACAAGGTTATCCACAATTTGTGTGGATAACCTTTTCTGTCGCCTGGAACTGGAGTGACGATGAAAGCCCCGTTTAATTTCACCCGCTTCCTGCCCATGGCTGCTCGCCTGCTTGGCCGTGGGCGCTTGCCGACGTTGCTGTTCGCGGTCGCCGCCAAAGGCTCGAGCCAGGGCAACCGGCTGGGCAAGCTCAAGGACGACCTCAAGCTGCTCCAGGCCTTGTGCCTGGCCTACTGGCGCGGCGAGTACCGGGCCATCAGCCCCAAGGCGCTGATTTCGGTAGTGGCAGGGTTGATGTACTTCCTGAGCCCGATTGATGCGATCCCGGACTTTATCCCGGTGTTCGGCATGCTCGACGACATTGCTGTGCTGGCGTGGGTCATGAAGACCCTCGACGGCGAACTGAGCGCCTTTCGCGCCTGGCGCGAGCGTCAGCTCCCCGAGAAACTTGCGGTGGTTGAGCGCCTTCCTGCGACGCCTCAGCTGCTTACGCAAGAACACCTGAAAAAAAACTGAACCTTGGGAATATCCCCCTGCGCTCTTTGTGGCTGTTAGGATTACACTCCTAAGGAAAGTACTTACGAAGTAAGTGTTGTGATCCTACGGGGCAGTCATGGATATTCAGATAATTACAAAGGATGGCGAGCCCGAATATGCGGTTCTGCCATGGGCTCAGTATCAGGCGCTGTTAAAAGCTGCCGGTCAGCAACAGCCAACGCCTCCCGCTTCGACCATTAGCCAAGCCACTGCCGAACCGGATCTGCGCCCCCTGGAGCAGCTGCGAAGCCTGCGCGAGGCCAAGGGCCTGGCCATCGAGGTTCTGGCGCGCACAGTGGGCATCAGCCCGTCTTACCTGGGCCTGATCGAAAGCGGTGAACGCCAGCCGGACGCTGCCATCCGCCGCAGCCTGGCCTGGGAACTTGGCGTTGCAGGTTGGAGGGACGAAACGTGAGCGTACGCATCAGCCGTCAACATTGGGATGGGTTACTCAACGAGCTGGACCAGGCGCGCCGACAGCGCCACCTCTTGACCTACCGCGCCTTGCTGGAGCGCCTGCAATTTCCCACGCCGGCCATGCAGACCCTGACGGCTGCGCTGGA
Organism: Pseudomonas sp. C8002; assembly: GCF_013385765.1. Lineage (NCBI taxonomy): Bacteria > Pseudomonadati > Pseudomonadota > Gammaproteobacteria > Pseudomonadales > Pseudomonadaceae > Pseudomonas > Pseudomonas sp. C8002. The sequence continues at coordinate 11,371 of NZ_JACAPJ010000023.1, read as the reverse complement.
GCACCTGGCGGCGCTGGATGCCAAGGCCGACCAACCACTGCGCAGTTCCCTGGTGATCAGCCAGGGCGCCAGTCGCCTGCCACGTACCGGTTTCTTTGAATGTGTGGAGCGTCTCGGGCGCTTCTGCGGGCCGTCCGATGGCGTGGCCGCGGCGTCGTGGCACGCATCCGAAGTGGTTCGAGTATTTGAATACGATTATCCCGAGTCAGCGGAGGCGTAGTGTTCTGGAAGCTCAAGGCGTATGCCAGTTACTGGCTGGCGCGCAAGTTGTTTCATTGGTCCTGGTTCGTGCGACAGCCGCGTGGCTGGCAGTGGCTTGAAGGCCAGTTCGCGCGCATGGCCAATCTGGGCGACGTAGGAGCACAGAGTTTCTACGGACATATCCTGACGTTTCGTGGCAAGGGCCTCGGCGCCCGTGAAGAAGGCGTGCGACTGTTGCGGCTGGCGGCCCTGGCCGGCGATGGCAAGGCGGCCTACCAGGTTGGGGTGTTGAGCCTTGCGGGCAGCCTTGGCAAGGCGCCTGATCCTCTGGAAGCGGCACGCTGGTGGAAAATCGCCGCCCGAGCCGGGCACCCGTTGGCGCAGATGCGCCTGGAGCAACTCTGATCTAGAGCGGCTGCGGTTCTGCCTGGCCCAACTCCAGGCTGTCAATCACATGAATGCTGTAGCCCGCCACGTTCTTCGCGTGGTGCTTGGCTTGCGAGGCCAGTTCCGCCAACTGGCTGGCATCGAGTTGTCCACAGGCCTGTGGATACAAATGCACCACGCCGATGGACAGCGACAGCAGCGCAAACTCCTGGCGCACGCCCTGGCGGTTCAGTGCAACGAAACAGCCCGCGTCCAGATGCTCGCTGCGATAGAAGCGCCGGCACTGGGTGTGGAAGTCGTCCAGCAGCTGGTTCAGCCGCTTGCGCCAATCCTGCGGCCCCAGCACCAGCAAAAAGTCATCACCGCCGATATGCCCGACGAAGTCGCGGCTGGGGTCTACCCGGTCGTTCAGGCATTGCGCCAGGCACAGCAGCACTTCATCGCCCCGGCCATAGCCGTAGATATCGTTGAAGGATGCTGTTTTGTGAAAAAATAGCTTGTGACCTTAGGTCTCTATGACGCTGCTCAAGATAATGCGGCAATGAAAATTTGGATGGAACTGAAAATTGAATAGTACGCAGGATTGCAATCTCAAACTGACTCGCCTTCAGTGTTTCGCCAAGTGGCTTCTGGATAAAAACTCTGTATTTTGCTCAACAGCATCTAGGAGCCAAAAACTATATGCTTTTGGTTACTCTATCGCACTTAGTGTGATTGTAATGCGGCTTGCCGGGTTTGGTAGTGGTCTTAACATTTTGTATTTTATAATGCTGATGTTGGGGCTCGGAGTTACTTCTGATCTTATCATGGTTTATAAGAGAATTTGGGAGGCTACTTTAGGGAAGGCGTTTTTGCTAATAGCCTACTTCCTGCTTTCTAATATCGCCCTTGGACTGTCGGAGAATGCTATAAATATAGTGACGAAGGCAGACTTCATATCAGTTGTATATACGAAGGCGATACTCACGGTGATAATGATTCCATTGTTCGCGTGGGGTATTTCAGTTTTTTTAATGACTATGAGTTTTGTGTTTCTTCCGATAATTTTTATGTTTTTGGTAATGGGTAAGGATTTGGCTCAAAATCCATGCTTTAGTTTTGTCGGAAGTATCTTTAGCAATTATCTTGCTAAGACAACTTTGGCTGCTCGTTTCATTGCATTTTTATTGCTTTTTGGGTTTGTAAAGGCTGAGGGGCAGGAGTGGGCTCGCGGCTATGATAATTTTTTGGATAAACAATTGCCGTTTTCATTGTTCTTGTTAGAGGGTAAGAAATTTACAGGCTGTACGTTGGATGAGAAGGAACGAGGTATAAAGGGAGAGGATGGGCGTTATTTAATTATAAAGGAAGGTGTGGAGGGGTATTCATTTAGGACTGAGTATTGTAAAAAATAAAGTAGTGATACTGGCGTCAGGCACTAAAGTGCCTGACACTATTTACTCATTAGGTGATGTATTGGGCAAGTCAGCTGGAAAGAGTCCTTTTTATAAAATCTTGATAGTATGATGGGAAGTCGCTCACGCAGTTGGTTAAAGCTTTTCCAGAGTTTTTAATTCGAATGCTAATTGAATCATTGGACTGGACCAGAACGCTCGATAAAACCTGAGCAATGTGACGATCCGAGATTCCCATTTCGTATAATAAAATCGCGTCAATAGAGGGTAAGCCGTATCGAAGTTTTTTCTGTAATGTCGATAAATTATCTAATAGTTGTTGATCGATTTCTGGTTTTATGAGTTTTAATAGTTCGATTATAGAGCCTATTAGTAAGGTTCCATCATACGCAATTCCAGATTCGCAAGCGTCAATGACGTGCTCATTTGTAATGTCACGTCTCTGAGTTCCCCAAATCAACTTCGAGTTTGCTTTTTCTAAATGAATCCTTAATGCGTAGTATGGAATCCCTTTTATCCATTCGGACACTAATGACCTTAAGTCGTCGCGAGACTCAATTTTATGGATTCCTTTGCTGTTCGATTGAGAGTAAATAAACGGCCATAGTACGTCTAATGCGTCGGACTCGCTAGTGCACTGTTCGAGTGCTACAATATTAAATGTTGTCCATTCTTTTATTTCTTGAGCTTGTGTTAGACCGAAGAGTGTTCTTCCAAATGCACGTCTTTCAACTTCTAAAGGGCAATTGTTTTCGATGTTTTTCGCAATAATGTCAAATATAGACAGAATGGTTTCTTTGTCGTCTTCGCTGCTCAGGTTGTAGGCCAATGTTTGCTGAGCTAAATGTACAGCACCGTTTTCGCCAAAGACTTCTTTTGTATCATCCCAGTGGGCCAGTAAGTATCCCTCTATCGAGGCTATGATATTCGCTTTCTGTTCGGCTTGGTCGAGGACGCTTTCAATAGTAAATTTTAAATCGGGCCTTAATTTAGCGGCTTCTGCTAATTGTTCTAGGAAGACTTTTGGAGAGTTAAGATAGTTTTTCAAATAATCTATGGGGCTGATGGTGAAGTGATGCTTTCCATCTACGCTTCTAATAGGCTCTAATATGTTCAAAATGCTGCTGGTGCAAGGTTCTGAATTTTCAAAGTTAAGGATTTTTTTGAACTCAGACCATTTCCAGCGTCCCTTGTCAGAGGATTTCATATCAAAAATATCAGGGTCGGCAAAAATTATGCTGCCTTCTGTATACATCCCTGAACGACCAGCCCTACCGATTAAATTATGAAAATCTCTTACTTTAATCGGTTTTCCAGCTTGATAAATGCTCGTTATGAGCAGATACCTTATCGGCAGATTCACTCCTTGTGCGAGTGTAGAAGTGCAAATAATAAATTTTATCAGGCTTTTCTGCATCGCATATTCTATTGCGACTCTCAAACCTTGTGGTGTGTTACTACTGTGGGAGTAAATGCCTAAACTCGAGCACTTCGTCGTTTCGCTCTCTATGCCCAAATGAATTGTGTGCAGGTTTAGTAAGTTTTTGACTTCGGCCTCATCTGAATATTCGCTTGGTTTGGGGATAGATAGGTTTCTCGAGTAAATATCCACTGCCACTTTAGCAATGGTTGAGACGGCTGCTTTTACACCGCAAAATATAGCCACGCTGCCATTAGATGCCAATTTTAAACCTAGGAACATCGCAATACTTTTCCCATCTGCTTTGTCAGGAAAAAATCTATCGGTTCTCTCCCTCGGTTTGCGTGAAAGCTTATATTTTTCTATCACTCGTGGGACGAAAAAAGTTTTTTCATCAGTGTTGTTTTGTTCTACGAACTCAAGCCTGCCTAGTGAATCTTTCCAACTTGCAAACGCTACTGTTCTGTAAGTTGAAAGTATGTCTGTACCGTTGATGTTTATTCCGTCTTCGCCATTGAGCCAACTGCCTATAGCTTGTGAGTTATTAATGACTGCTGATATAAGTATAGTCTGAGCTTCTTTTGGTATCAAAGATTTCAGAGAGGAAAGTAAAAGCTCATAAGTAACGCCTCTAGGGCCGCTGTCGAATTGATGACCCTCATCATAGATTACAACTCCAATACTTTCTGCTAGTTCTGGAGATTGACGCAGTATATACATCAATTTTTCGGGCGTAAGGACTAATATGCTGTCCGTTTCTAATGAGTTAAAATCAAGGTCTAGAAAACCATCTAGATCAAATTCAGCAAAGTCCATTTGCGGTACGTCGGAGACGCCATCAATGCTGACTGCCTCGCCGTCGAAGCTTCTTGAGAGTTCACTTCTTATTTCTTGGCAAAGGGCTTTGAATGGGGCTACAACAACTACCAGATTTGCTCTCGCCGATAGAAATGCACTACGGATAATAAGTTCGATTGACTTGGTTTTTCCTGCACTTGTAGGCATTTGAATGATTGCTGATGACTCTTTAAGTATCCCTTTCTCCCCTAGTAGGCGTTGGGATGGCCAGAGTTCTTTTATTGAGCCATCCTTTTTAAGATAGCTCATCCAGATTTCTTTTGCTAAGCCGGAGTAACGAGGGAGTAAGCTCCAAGAGGAATTTTTTAGTCTAAAATTAGTGATTGCACAAATTACGTCTGCAAATAGTAGCTCTCTATCTGAACCTATGTCATAAGCTTTAGCTTTAAGCTTGGACAGTTCGGTTTCGATTTTAGAGAGGCCTTCTCCGGTACTGTAGTAGGTCAGGATTGAGTAGGACAGTGCGATAATATTAGATTTGTATTTTTCTCTCGCGTCCGTAAAATATATGGAAAAATCGCCTACTAGCAGCCAGTGCAATAGATCTTCTAAGTGAGATGCGTCTAGATATGGGCATGTTGGAGGCAGTTCTTTAATAAGAACAGATGAACTACCGGGTAGGTCGCATAAATAATATGATGCAGATGCAAGTAAAATTAAATAGGGGTCTATTTCTTCGTCAAGCTTGGATTGAAGGTATGAGTCAAAGAATTGTGCCGAAAACTGAAGATCCGTTTTTAATTCGGTCAGCTTTTCTGCAGCTGTATCTGTCGAGTTGATTGCTAAACAGATTTCCCCAAGTGTTGCGATGGAGAGTATTAGTAATTGAGAAGGATCACTACTTGTTTCAATGTGGTGCTCAGGCGGTATGTTGTATTCGTACATTTTGGCTTTTGAGCGAGTTACACCCAGTAAAACACGCGATGCTCTTTCAGGCTTCATCAGCTGCTCGCTTATAGAGGCTATTTACTAGGGTCATAAAGTCTTTGCTTTTTATGATTATTAGCGAAAGTGAACTCTTATTAGGATGCTCAGACGTATCTGATACAGAAGCTTCTAATGGGTCGTATATAACACTTTCGTAGAGAGCTACTGCTCCATAAATATCTTTATAAGGCCTGTCAGCTGGATTTTGGAAGCGGCCAATTTTTTGTGCATCTTGAATATTTTTCGCTTCATAGAATCGCTGCCTTATGGCATTGAGCGACTCCGCTTTTCTAAGATTATCTTTACCTGAGTGGTTTATAGCTTCCTGAAGTCTCGCATTCGCTTTTTTACCGGAAAGTTTAGCTTTGACTTCATACATTGCTAAGCAGTCGTTAGGGGAGTCTGTCTGGGACAACATTTTGAATGCTAGTACATCGGAGCCTTTAGTCGACTCGTTCCTAATTGTTTTTCTATCGTACCTTGTTCGAGGAACCCAATAGTTTGAAACGTATTCTAGGTAATCTGATACAAGTATTTCGGCAAAATCACCGGATCTGGTTCCGGGGCCGAATCCTCCTTTTTCAGTTGGAAACTTTAAGTCATCTAAGTATTCTGTTCTGCTTTTCCCAGTGGCTTCTCTTAGGAAGTCGATATCTGAATCACTACAGTACTGATTTCTAAAGTGCTTGGCCCATTCAGAGAGTATGCCATTATCCGTCGTATGTAATAGTTCGAATACTTGGACAGGGACTCCATCTTTAGTTGTTAGTGCGGCACCAGTATCTTGGAGCCAATTAAGGTAGCCCAATGGGAAGGCCATATTTATTTGGCCTTGTAATTTTTTGATGGATGCCGATGTTTATTATTGGTATGCGGCTTAAAATACAAAGGGTCTGGTATGTTTGATGTGTTTTTAAGCATGTAGTACTCCATTACTAGCCTAAGATTTTATCTAAGCTCACCCTATATTAAATTTTGTCTGATGTCGATTAGCCACTTGTATTGTTGCTTTTTGATCATGGCGAAGCGTAGAAATTTTGGAAGGCAGCTTTCAGGGGAGGGTGGTGATGTCTATATGCCTGCAAGCACTATCTCGCGGTCATCTACCTCTTTTCAGGAGAGGGATCACCATCAGTGTATGAGGTGGGAGGAAAATCTATCGTGATCCTTAATTGTGTTGACCTATCCGCGATGGCCCCTTGCTCACGGTCTTGGGTAGACGTAGGGCTAGGCACGTCGATAAATTTTAAACAGTGAAATCCCTTTAGGTCGTTGAATGGCTTGAAACTGTCGATATCGACGTAGCAGATCACAGACTCGCGTTGTTGCTGCAACAGCCGCGTCAGGCACTGCTGGATGGGGACGTTGCCCGGCAGCAAGGTCAGCGGGTTGGCATAGCGTGCCTGCTGGATTTTCAGCTCGGTAATCAGCTTGAGCACATCGATCACCCGGCCCAGCCCCAGATAATCGCCGTTGAGGGTGATGATGAAATCTTCCTCGATCCGCTGGCGTGCGCGACTGGTGAGCAGGCGGCTGACCTGCTGCAAGGACTGGCTCAGTTCCACCGCGAGAAAGTCATCACTCATCAAGCGGCTGATGGGCTTGCGGGCGAACAGATCGGTGGCGAACGGCTTGAGTAGCGCATCTGACAGCGAGTGCCGGTGCACGATGCCAATCGGGTGGCCACGCTCATCCAGCACCGCCAGGGAATTGAGGTTGGCCTGGCGCCGGAAGGCTTCCAAAACCTGCGCCGTGGCGGTGTGCTGGCCCACGGCCGGTTGTTCGTTGAGCAGGGCGCTGAGGTCGCTGCCTTCGTCGTTCAGCGCGACGTTGGCGTTGTCGGGCTTGGGCAGCATCAACCGCGCTTCCTGCGGCGGGTGTTCCTGGGGGCGGCAGAGCAGGTAGCCCTGCACTAGGTCAACGCCCATTTCCGTGAGCACCGCCAACTCTTCCGGCAACTCGATGCCTTCGGCGATGACCTGGGCCCGGGAGGCCTTGGCGATTTGCAGGATGGAGCCGACAAACTCGCGCTTGAGGGCGTCCTGGTGGATGCCGTCGATAAAGTGTCGATCGATCTTCACGTAGTCCGGGCGCAGCTCCGACCACAGCCGCAGGCTGGAATAACCGGCACCCAGGTCATCCAGGGCAATCGAAAAGCCCATGGCGCGGTAGTGGTGCAGCGCGGTTTGCAGCAGTTGAAAATCGTCGGTCGGGGTTTGCTCGGTCAGTTCGATCACCACCTGGCTGGGCGGGATGCCGAAGTCGCTGAGCAGTTGCAGGGTACGGCCGGGCTGGTGGGCGGTCTCCAGCAGGGATTCGGGTGAGACGTTGAGAAATAGCTTGCCCGGCAGTTTCTGCTCGCTGAACCGCCGGCAGGCACTTTCCCGGCAGACCATCTCCAGCTCACTGAGACGCCCGGCGTGACGGGCCACGGAGAACAGTGCGACAGGGGAGTGCAACGGGCTGTTGGACGGGCCGCGACTGAGGGCTTCATAACCGATGACGCGTCGTTCAGACAGGGAAATGATGGGTTGGAACAGGCTGTGCAAACTGCCTTGAGCCAGGATTGAGCCCAATGCATTCAGCTGTTCGGTCATGGTCATGATTTTCTCGGGTCGAAAAAAAAGGACCTGCTTTGGCAGGTCCTTCATTTCACGACAGAATGATGTCTATTTGATGACACTCCGAGGAGCGTTCACATTAAATCGCCATCATTTACTGCTTGGCCACCGTCTTGCTGATTTTCAAGTAGTCCAGCAGGATGCGCCCGGTCTCGCTCAGGTAGGCATCATCTTCCGGCTTGGTTTTATCAGGCTCGGCGGCGATCGCGTCTTCGTCTTCTTTCTTCAGTTCCTTGAGCGGGGCTTCGCCTTTGGCCTTGCGGCGGGCGTTCTCCAGCACCAGTTGCTGATTCTCGATGTCGGTGTGCTGCGCACGACGGTCGGCTTCGTTCAGGCTGACGGTTTTCTCTTCCATCAACTTCTTGGCCAGGGCCAGTTTGTCGCGGATGAAGATGAACTCGGCATCCTTGGCGGAGCGGGCTTCGTGATCAGCTTTCAACTCTGCGATGTACGGTTTGAACGGGTCTACCGCAGGCTTGATCGCAGGACGGATAGTGTCCCACGGCATCGCCTCGGGCAGGGCGCTCTCGCCGATTTCCTTGGTGTCGATGATCGACGGGAAATCGACGTCCGGCAGTACGCCCTGATGCTGGGTGCTCTGCCCGGAAACCCGGTAGAACTTGGCCAGGGTCAGTTTCAGCTCGCCATGGTTCAGCGGCTGGATGGTCTGCACGGTGCCTTTGCCGAAGGTCTGGCCGCCGATGATCAGCGCACGGTGGTAGTCCTGCATCGCGCCGGCAAAAATCTCCGAGGCGGATGCCGAGAGGCGGTTGACCAGCAACGCCATCGGCCCTTTGTAGAAGGCACCCGGGTTCTCGTCTTCCAGCACGTCGACACGGCCGTCAGCGTTACGCACCAGCACGGTCGGACCCTTGTCGATAAACAGGCTGGTCAGCTCGGTGGCTTCCTGCAGGGAACCTCCGCCGTTGTTGCGCAGGTCGATGACCACGCCGTCGACTTTTTCCTTCTGCAATTCTGTGAGGATTTTCTTAACGTCGCGGGTGGTGCTCTTGTAGTCCGGATCACCGGCGCGGAACGCTTTGAAGTCCAGGTAGAACGCCGGGATCACCACCACGCCGAGCTTGTAGTCCTTGCCATCCTGCTTGAGGTTGAGGACTTGCTTCTGGACGGCCTGGTCTTCGAGTTTCACCGCTTCACGGGTGATGGACACGATCTTGCTGGTCTGGTCGTTCGGTGCGTTGGTGTGCGGAATCACTTCCAGGCGCACCACGCTGCCTTTCGGCCCGCGGATCAGCTTGACCACTTCATCCAGGCGCCAGCCGACCACGTCGACCATCTCTTTGTCGGCCTGGGCCACACCGATGATCTTGTCGGCCGGGGCAACCTGCTTGGTCTTGTCGGCCGGACCTGCCGGCACCAGACGCACGATCTTCACCTGGTCGTTATCGCTTTGCAGGACGGCACCGATGCCTTCCAGCGACAGACTCATGTTGATATCGAAATTTTCCGCGTTATCTGGCGACAGATAATTGGTGTGCGGGTCGTAGGACATTGCGAAGGTGTTGATGTAGGCCTGGAAGATATCTTCGGCACGGGTCTGATCCAGACGTGCCAGCTGATTCTTGTAGCGCTTGGTCAACAGTTCCTGGATGGCCTTCGGCTCTTTGCCGGCGATCTTCAAGCGCAGGACTTCATCCTTGACGCGCTTGCGCCACAGGTCGTCCAGCTCGGCTTCGGTGGTCAGCCAAGGAGCGTCCTTGCGGTCAACCAGCAAGGTCTCTTTCTTGGTGAAGTCGAACTTGTCGACACCTTTGTCCAGCTCACCAATGGCGAAGTCCAGACGCGCTTTGACGCGGTCCAGGTAGCGCTTGTAGATGGTGAAGCCGGGCTGCAGGTCACCGCTTTTGAGGAAGTCGTCGAACTGCGTCTTCCACTTGTCGAACTCGGTGATGTCGCTGGCCAGGAAATAGCTGCGCGAGGGATCCAACAGCTTGAGGTAGCTGTCGTAAATGATCACCGAACGAGCGTCGTCCAACGGCGGCTTGCTGTAATGGTGGCGCTTGAGCAACTCGACGACGTTAAGGCTGGCAATCACCTCATCGCGATCAGGCTGAAGGTTGTCCCAGCTGTTGGCTGCGAACGTATTGCTCGACAGCGGCAAAAGGCCGATACCGATAAAAAGAGCGAGGGCGGTGCTGGGGAACAAATGCTTCATGCTGATTCGACGCGGGGGCAATTGATAACGCATATTAGGCCGTCTTTGAAGTCGCCGGTTCCATATGGGCCGGTCGCATAATGCAAAAAGCCCGACGCTACAGCAACGGGCTCAGTCCAGACTCACTATGGAGGCACTGTGAAAGCATTGCAAGGCGTTGAAGGTCATGTGGAGTGGCAAGAAGAGCCAAGTCCTACATGCGATGTAGGCCAAGTACGCATTCGCGTGGCGGCTGCGGGCCTGAATCGCGCCGATTTATTACAGCGTTCGGGGCTTTATCCGCCACCTCCCGGTGCCAGCCAGGTGCTGGGCCTGGAGTGTTCCGGGGTGATCAGCGAAGTCGGCGCCGGTTCGTCGTGGCAAGTGGGGGATCGGGTTTGCGCCTTGCTGGCTGGCGGCGGGATGGCTGAAGAAGTGGTGGTGGATGCGCGGCATGTGCTGCCGGTGCCGGAGGGTGTGTCCCTGGTGGAAGCGGCCGGGTTGCCCGAGGTGTACAGCACCGCGTGGCTGAATCTGTTCCAGTTGGCGGGCCTCAAGCCCGGTGAGAAGGTGTTGTTGCATGCCGGCGCCAGTGGGGTGGGCTCGGCGGCGATTCAGTTGTGCAAGGCGTTTGGCAGCCCGTGTTGGGTCAGCGTGGGGTCGGCGGATCGCCTTGCGTACTGTGAAGCGCTGGGGGCTCAGGGGGGTGTGGTACGTACTGACGGCATCGAGGGCTTGAGGGATTTTGGACCGTTCGATGTGATTCTTGACCCGGTGGGGGGGAATTACGCGGCGCTGAATCTCAAGCTGGTGGCGCGTGATGGGCGCTGGGTGTTGATTGGGTTGATGGGGGGGCGTGAGGCGCAGATCGATCTGGCGCAGGTGTTGGCCAAGCGTGTGCAGGTGTTGGGGTCGACGTTGCGCGGTCGGGATGATCAGTTCAAGGCTGACTTGTTCAGTGACTTGAGCCAGCATGTTTGGCCGTTGTTTGCCGAGGGGCGCTTGAGTCCGCAACTGGCCAGGACGTTTCCGATCAAGGATGCCGAGGCTGCGTTTGCGGAGCTGGCGACTAATCGGATTTCCGGGAAGCTGGTGTTGGTGATTGACGAGAGTCTGACCTGATTTCAGATGCGACATTTGTGTTGGGGGGGAGTTGGGCTGGGTGTATATCCGTTATTTTCGTAACGGCGACTATTGGTTCCGCTCTTACAGCGGCTCACTTTTGAAGAGCGCAAAAGTAAGCAAAACGCTCTTGCCCCACCACTCGGCACCTCGCCCAGGCTCGGTGTGCCCTCACTCCGGCTTTGGACCGTGGGCCGCCGTCATGGGCCATCCCTGGCCCAGGACGGCTAACCCGGCGTCCTGCCGGGTTACCCACGCTCCAAAGCCTGCGTTCGGCCAGCGTGGT
>NZ_JACAPJ010000022.1:0-50888 GCF_013385765.1 Pseudomonas sp. C8002 | reverse complement strand
AAATAACGGATATACACCCAACCCCTGCGGGCTACTTCAAATTCCCACTCAAAAACTGCTGCAACCGCTCGCTCTTCGGATTACCCAGCACATCCTCCGGCGCACCCTGTTCCTCCACCAACCCCTTGTGCAAAAACAGCACCTGGCTCGACACCTTGCGCGCAAAGCTCATCTCATGGGTCACCATGATCATCGTCCGGCCTTCCTCAGCCAAACCCTGGATCACCTTCAACACCTCACCCACCAACTCCGGGTCCAGCGCCGAAGTCGGCTCGTCAAACAGCATCACCTCCGGCTCCATCGCCAGCGCCCGGGCAATCGCCACCCGCTGTTGCTGGCCACCCGACAAAAACGCCGGATATTGACCGGCCACCCGCGCCGGCAACCCCACCTTGTCCAGATACCGGCGAGCGCGATCCTCGGCGTCCTTCTTGCTGCAACCCAGCACCCGGCGCGGCGCCATGGTGATGTTCTCCAGCACACTCATGTGGCTCCACAGATTGAAATGCTGAAACACCATCGCCAACCGCGTACGCAGGCGCTGCAACTCAGCATCATCCGCCACGCGCATCCCATGGCGGTCACTGACCATGCGAATCTGCTGCCCATCCAGCGTCATGGCGCCGTCATTCGGCTGTTCAAGAAAATTGATACACCGCAAAAAGGTACTCTTGCCCGAGCCACTGGCGCCGATCAAGCTGATCACATCACCGGTCCTGGCCTTGAGCGAGACACCTTTGAGCACCTCATTGTCGCCATAGCTTTTATGCAGGCCTTCAACGGTCAATTTGTACATGGGGCGTGCATCCTCAAGGCGAAAGTAGGTAGCCGCTGCGATAGGCTTCAGTGCCGGCGACATGGGCAATGACCATCCCGGCAGTGGCCATGCGCCGCAGCGAACGAGCGTAAAGCAGCCCGGCATTGCGGCAATGCACTGGCGTTACGCGGTCGGAAATGGGGTCGATGATTTCGGCGATCAGTTGCCCGGCGTCCACGTATTCCCCAGGCAGCGCGCTGAATACCAGCAAGCCGCCCACGGGTGTGGCCACCGGCTCGACGCCCGCCAGCGGTGTGGCGGGGTAGGGCAATTCCGGTAGCGGTGCCGGCTCGCCGCTGATTGCGCCGAAGTGAATCAGGTAATCGATGATCGCCTGGCAGTCGAGGCTGGCCAGGCCGTGGTTGACGTCGCCTTGGCCGCGCAACTCGACGGTCACCGAAAAGCTGCCCATCGGAATCGGGAAGCGCTCGCCAAACCGTTGTTGCAATTGCCACCACACCAGCGTGAAACACTCATCGAACGACTGCCCACCGGAATCGGTAGCCAACAGGCTGGCTTCCGAACCGATATAGCGCGCCAGCGGCTCCACCTGCGGCCACGCCTCGGGGGTGGTGTACAGGTGTGCAACGGCTTCGAAGTCGCAGTGCAGGTCCAGCACCATGTCGGCATCACACGCCAGGCGTTGCAGCACCAGGCGTTGGGATTCCAGTTGTGTGACGGGCGTTTGCGCCGCCAGGGCCATGGTCAGCGCATCGCGGATCAGTTCGACGTTGTGCGCAGGATCATCTCCCAGCAGGCCTTCGACCTGGTTGCCAACCTCGTCGGACAGGTCGACAAACAGGCGGTTGAAGTTCTGCCCGCTTTCCAGCTCGTAGCGGCCCAGGGGGATGTCCATCAACACCTGTTCCAGGCCGGTCGGGTTGGCGATCGGCACCAGCACGATCTCGCTGCGCAGGCGGCCGGCCGCAGCCAGCTCCGCCAGGCGCGCCTTCAAGTGCCAGGCCACCAGCATGCCCGGCAATTCGTCGGCGTGCAGCGACGACTGGATGTAGACCTTGCCTTCGGCCTGCTCCGGCCCGAAGTGGAAACTGTGGATTTGTCGCTCCGTGCCCGGCACCGGCGCCACAAGTGGATGAATCTGATGACGCATGAAGGCTCCTTAGTGGCTGGGGCCGAGAAAGGCCAGCCAGCGACGCTCCGCCAGACGAAACAGACCGACCAGGGCAAAGGTCACGGTCAGGTAGATCAGCGCAGCGATACCGAATGATTGAAAGGTCATGTAGGTGGCCGAGTTGGCGTCCCGGGCGACTTTCAGGATATCCGGGATGGTCGCGGTGAAGGCCACCGTCGTCGAGTGCAGCATCAGGATCACTTCATTACTGTAGTACGGCAGCGAGCGGCGCAGGGCCGACGGCATGATCACGTAGGCATACAGCTTCCAGCCGCTGAGGCCGTAGGCTTTCGCCGCTTCGACTTCGCCGTGGGCCATGCTGCGGATCGCCCCGGCAAAAATCTCCGTGGTGTAGGCGCAGGTGTTGAGGGCGAAGGCGAGAATCGTGCAGTTCATCGCATCACGAAAGAACGCGTCCAGCACCGGCTGCGCGCGAACCGCCGCGATGCTGTAGATCCCGGTGTAGCAAATCAGCAACTGGATATACAGCGGCGTGCCGCGAAACAGGTAGGTGTAGAACTGCACCGGCCAGCGCACCCAGCGATTGCGCGACACCCGCGCAATGGACAGCGGGATCGATACCAGGAAGCCGATGAAGATCGACGCGCTGAGCAGCCACATCGTCATGGCCAGCCCGGTGATGTGCTGGCCGTCGCTATAAAGGAAGGGGCGCCAGTATTGCTGGATAAGTTCGATCATCGCACTGCCTCCCGGGAGCCTGCGGAGTAGCGCCGTTCGAGGCGGCGCAGGACGAAGTTGGACGCGCTGGTGATCAACAGGTAGATAAACGCGGCGATCACCAGGAAATAGAACAGCTGATAAGTACTCTTGCCGGCATCCTGCGCGGCCTTGACCAGGTCGGCCAGGCCGATGATCGACACCAGGGCGGTGGCCTTGAGCATCACGCACCAGTTGTTGTTAATGCCCGGCAGGGCGAAGCGCATCATCTGCGGGAAGGTCACGAAGCGAAACCGCTGGCCACGCGTGAGCCCGTAGGCCGTGGCGGCCTCCAACTGGCCACGGGGCACGGCGAGGATCGCGCCGCGAAAGGTCTCGGTGAAATACGCACCGTAGATAAAGCCCAGGGTGATCACCCCGGCGCTGAATGGGTCGATCTCGATGTAGTCCCATTCCATAAAGTCGGTAAAGCTGGTCAGCCAGATTTGCAGGCTGTAGAAAATCAGCAGCATCAGCACCAGGTCGGGCACGCCGCGAATCAGGGTGGTGTAGATCTGCGCGGGAATCCGCAGGAACGGCAGGCTGGACAGTTTGGCAGTAGCCCCGAGCAGGCCCAGCAACACGCTGACGGCCAGGGAGAACACCGACAACTTGACGGTCATCCAGGTGCCTTGCAGCAACAGCGGGCCGAAACCCTTCAAGCTGAAGGCACTGAGCCCCAGGGTTTGCAAAAGATCTTCGAACATAAATCAGGACCTATGGCGATAAAAAAGCGCCCCTCCAGAGGAAGGGCGCCCCAGGCATTATTTGCCGCTGTACAGGTTCAGATCGCCAAAGTGTTTCTTCTGGATGGTGGCGTAGGTGCCATCATCGTGTAACGCTTTGATACCTTTATCCAACAAGGCCTTGAGGTCTTTGTTACCTTTTTTGATACCGACCGCAGTTTTGGACGGCAGCAGTGGATCGTCGATGGCCTTGCTGACTTCGTAGTCAGCACCGGCTGGCGACTTCAAAAAGCCCAGTTCGGCTTGCAGCATGTCCTGCACGGAAGCGTCCAGGCGGCCGGAAGTCAGGTCGGCGTACACCTGGTCCTGGTTGGCGTAGGCCTTGGTGGTGACACCGGCCTTGTCCAGTACGGCCTTGGCGTAGGCTTCCTGGATGGTGCCTTGCTCGTAGCCAACGCTTTTGCCCTTGAGGGACTCAGGCGTGGAGTAGTTCGCGCCCTTTTTGAACACCAGGGAAGTTGGGCCGGAGAACAGCTCGTTGGAGAAGTCGATCGCCTTTTCACGGGCTTCGGTCACGGTCATCGAGGAAATCACGCCGTCAAACTTGTTGGCGTTGAGGCCTGGAATCATGCCGTCGAAATCACTTTCGACCCACTTGCACTTGACCTTCAGCTCGGCACAGATGGCATTGCCCAGGTCGATATCGAAGCCCACCAGGCTGCCGTCAGCGGCTTTCGACTCAAACGGCGCGTAGGACGGATCGACACCAAAACGCAATTCCTTGTATTCCTTGGCCAGCGCGGAACCGGCGGCCATGCACAGAGCCAGTGCAGAAAGGGTCAGCAATGCTTTTTTCATTATGTAATCCCTGGAAACCAAGATAAGCGCTTGTGGCGCGGTTAGGACTGTTACTGAACGGTGTCAGACCGGACTCAAGTAGCAATTTCTGCACCATAGTTCCGAATGGTCGTTTTAAAAGGTGAGATTAAGGAGTTGTGCCAGTAGGAAATGCCCGAAAATGGGCATTGATAAATCTATGCATTATTTTGGGGCGTGTGAGGTTTTCAAATGTGGGAGCGGGCTTGCTCGCGAAGGCGGTGGATCAGTCGGTACATGTATTGACTGACACACCGCCTTCGCGAGCAAGCCCGCTCCCACATTGATCGGTGGCGTTGGTGAGAGACGTGTCAGGCCAGTAAATCCTGCAGGGTCGCCAGGTTGTCGGCTTCCTCGACGGCCTTGTCCTGGCGCCAGCGCAACATCCTCGGGAAACGCACCGCAATTCCGCTCTTGTGCCGCTTGGACAGGGCAATCCCTTCAAAACCCAGTTCAAACACCATGCTCGGCGTGACGCTGCTCACCGGGCCGAATTTCTCCACGGTGGTCTTGCGCACGATGGCGTCGACCTTACGCATTTCCTCATCGGTCAGCCCCGAATACGCCTTGGCGAACGGCACCAACGTACGCTCAGTACCGGGCGGGCCGTCCCACACCGCAAAGGTGTAGTCGCTGTACAGGCTGGCGCGCCGGCCATGGCCGCGCTGGGCGTAGATCAACACCGCATCGACGCTGAACGGGTCGACTTTCCACTTCCACCACACGCCCATGTCCTTGGTCCGGCCCACGCCGTAGAGCCCGTCCCGGGCCTTGAGCATCATGCCTTCCACGCCCAGGCTGCGGGACGCCTCACGCTGCTCTGCCAAGTCTTGCCAGCTATCGCCGATCAGCACTGGCGACGTGCGCAACGTTGGCTGGTCGCAGTCGCTGACCACCAGCTCCAGTTGCGCCCGGCGTTCGGCCTGGGTGTGGTTGCGCCAGTCTTCGCCGTGGTGTTCCAGCAGGTCATAAGCGAGCACGGCGACCGGCGCGTCTTCGAGGATTTTCTTGCCCAGGGTCTTGCGGCCGATACGCTGTTGCAGCAGGGCGAAGGGTTGCACCGAGTCTTTCCACACCACGATTTCGCCGTCGATCACCGTGCCATCGGGCAGGCTGTTTTCCAGGTCATGAAGCTCCGGAAAGCGCTCGGTGACCAGTTCTTCGCCCCGAGACCAGACCCACAAGCGGCCTTCGCGCTTGACCAGTTGTGCGCGGATACCGTCCCACTTCCATTCCACTTGCCAGTCAGCAGGGGAGCCGAGCAAGGCATCGAACTGCTCCACCGGCTGGGCCAGGCCATGGGCCAGGAAAAACGGATAAGGCTGCCCGCCACGCTGGGCGTGTTCGTCGGACGATTCGGCGGCAATCAGCTTCAAGTAGCCTTCGGCCGTCGGACGGTTCGACAGGTCGGTGTAGCCCACCAGCCGCTGGGCCACGCGTTTGCTGTCCAGCCCGGCCATGGCGGCCAGGGCGCGGGTGACCAGCAACTTCGACACACCGACCCGGAAGCTGCCGGTGATCAGCTTGATGCAGAGCATCAGGCTCGGCTGATCCAGCTGTGCCCACAACGCGGGCAGGCGTCCTGCCAGTTCTTCTGGCGGCAGGCCACGCAAGGGCAGGAGTTTTTCTTCCAGCCACACGGCCAGACCATCGTCCGAGGTGTGGGGCGATTCCGGTAACAGCAGGGAAATGGTTTCCGCCAGGTCGCCTACCGACTGATAACTCTCTTCGAACAGCCACGGCTCAATGCTCGCGGCTTCGGTGGCCATGTCCCGCAGCAACCGGGTGGGCACCAGTTGTCGGGGCCGGCCGCCGGATAAAAAGTACACCGCCCACGCAGCATCTTCCGCGGGCGCCTGTAGGAAATAAGCCTGCAAGGCGGCGAGCTTGGCGTTGCTGGAGGTGGTGGCGTCGAGGTTGGCGTACAGCTCGGCGAAGGCTTTCATGACGTGGCCTCCTCTTCGTCATCGCCGTATTCGGTGGTGAATCCCTGGGCATCCAGGCCCTTTTCCCGCAGGTGCCTGACCAATACGCCCACAGAACCGTGGGTGACCATTACCCGCTCGGCACCGGTTTGCTCAATGGCCCATAACAGTCCGGGCCAATCGGCGTGGTCCGAGAGCACAAAGCCGCGATCCACGCCGCGCCGCCGCCGGGTGCCGCGCAGGCGCATCCAGCCGCTGGCGAAGGCGTCGCTGTAGTCGCCGAAGCGGCGCATCCAGGTGCTGCCACCGGCGGAGGGCGGGGCGATGATCAGGGCCTGGCGCAACAAAGGGTCGGTCTTTTTGAAGTCGCCGGCGTAGAGGGTTTCAGGGATATAGATGCCAGCTTCGCGGTACACCCGGTTCAAGGGTTCGACCGCGCCATGGCTGAGGATCGGGCCGATGCTGGCGTCGATGCCGTGGAGAATCCGCTGGGCTTTGCCGAAGGAATAACAGAACAACACGCTGGCCTTGCCGGCGGCGATATTGGCCTGCCACCAGTCGTTGATCCCGGCAAAAATCTGCGCCTGGGGCTGCCAGCGGTAGATCGGCAGGCCGAAGGTCGATTCGGTGATAAACGTATGGCAGCGCACCGGTTCGAACGGCGCGCAGGTGCCGTCGGGCTCGACTTTATAGTCGCCGGAGGCGACCCAGACTTCACCCTGGTATTCCAGGCGCACCTGGGCGGAGCCGAGGACATGGCCGGCGGGGTGGAAACTCAAGGTGACGCCGTGGTGGCGCAGGCTTTCGCCATAGGCCAGGGTTTGCAGGTTGATGTCCTGGCCGAGGCGCGAGCGCAGGATACCTTCGCCGGGGGCGGCGGCCAGGTAGTGTTGGTTGCCGGTGCGGGCGTGGTCGCCGTGGGCGTGGGTGATGACCGAACGTTCCACCGGGCGCCAGGGGTCGATGTAGAAATCCCCGGCGGGGCAGTAGAGGCCTTCGGGCCGGGCGATAACAAGATCCATGGGCGTGCCGTGGAGGTGGGCTTGTTAATTATGAGGCGAGGGCGGGTGGAGAAGTTCTATCGGAATGCATGCAATCAAATGTGGGAGCGGGCTTGCTGTGGTGAGGGGGCTTGTCCCCCGTCGGGTTCACCACAGATTGATGGGGCTGCTTCGCAGCCCAACGCGGGGCAAGCCCGCTCACCACAGCAAGCCCGCTCCCACATTTTGATCCGGTTGAGTCAGGGAAACCGGGTTATTTACCCGGCACCAACGTCAACCGCGTCTTCCCATACACCCCGTCAAAGTTCTGTGGCTGCATCGGGAAGCTCAGGTATTGCGCCTTCAGCCACGGGTCGATGCCATTGGCATAGTTCGGGCTGGCTGGGTTGCCGGATTGGCCGATGCCGCTTTGGCCCATCATCGGTTCCGCCAGGCCGAAGTCGACAATCATCCGCAGCGCCGGCACCTGGGTCGTGTCGAAACTCTGGCCCCAGCTATACGGTGCACTGTTCAGCGTGTTGTGATCGCCGCCCGCGGCCAGTGGGCCGCGAATGGCCTGGCCGCTGGTGTTCTTCCAGGTGTAGCTGTGCAGTTTGCCCCACTGCCAGGCCCTGTGATCGGCGCCCAGCGCGCTGTCGCCTGCGGTGATCGCGGCGGCCAGGCTGCGGGCGAGGATCGCCGGCTTGTCGGTTTTCTGCCCGGTGCGGGCGTCATTCCAGAACGGGCTGTCTTCGCGCCCCAGCAAGTGGTCGGCCACCGCCGAGTACGACAGGTTGGCGTTACCGATAAAGGCTTTCCAGGTGGCGCTGTTTTCCGGACCGAGTTCGTCGAGGAAAATCTGCTTGGCGCTTTCCTGCAGGAACAACTCATAAATCGCCGCGTCGGCGGAGGTGGATGCCAGCCGACCGTCGAAGGCCATCAGGCGGCCCAGTGCTTCCCGCGCCTTGGCCTGGTCTGCCACCGGCAATCCATCGATTGCCTGTTTCAGCGGCTGGGCCATGCCCGGCGCCTGGAACATGCTCTTGAGCTTGGCGGCAAACGTGGTGGTCTGGTCGTACTGCATGGCAATCATGCTGCGGCTGTCATGCTTGCCGCTGCCGGCCAGTTGCGCGATACGTTCGGCGCGTTCCGGCGCGGCCCACGAGTTGGACAGTTGCATGCCGTAGCCACGGGGAATGGTGCGCTGGTTGGCCGTGCCGATCCAACCCTGGGCCGGGTCCTGATCGTAGGGGTGCAGCATCGCGTCGGCGTAGCCATCCCAGTCGAAACGCCCGTCCCAGCCCGGCGATGGCACCAGGCCTTCGCCTTCACGGCGGTTGGGGAACCGCCCGGTCACTTGCCAGCCAATGCTGCTGGCGTCGGCGAAGACCATGTTCAAGGCAATTGCGCGAATTTCCCGGGTGGCGTCAGACGCTTTACCGGCGGTTTGCGCACGGGACAGGTCGAAGAACGCGTCCAGGCTCTTGTCGTCCTTGAAATCGGCGGTTTGCAACGCCAGGCCGTAGCCGCTGGTCAGCGACTGGGCACTGTTGAGCAGCGGCCCGTGGCGGGTTTCGTACACCGCTTCGCGAATCGGCCGCTGGCCCTTGGCGAAGTAGGTTTCATTGCGCACGATGGCGGGCAGCCATTTGCCGTTGTTTTCGTAGTACAGCGCGTTGCCCTGGCGCTTGACCTTCTCCAGGAATACGTCCTGGGTGTCACCCGAGACCTGGCTCATGCTCCAGGCCACCTTGCCGTTGAAGCCGGAAAGCAGGGTTGGCAAACCGGCGATGGACACACCGGCGGCCTGGTATTTCGGCGAGCGGATCTGCACGTAGTTCCACAGCGACGGGGCCTGCATCGAGGTCGACAGGTCATTGGCCAGCAGGCTCTTGTTACTGCGGCTGCGCTGCGGGCCGATCGCCCAGTTGCTGGAGCTGGACGTGCCCAGGGTGTTGAGGGTGTCGAGGTGCTCGCTGAGGCTGGTCAGCGCAGCGAGGCCCGGGATCTGGCCCAGGTTGATGCCCTTGAGCTTGTCGGACTCGGCCACTGGCAGCGGTTCATCCGGGTAGCTCGGGGTCAGCCAGGCGAGTTTGTCGGCACCGACTTTTTGCGCGAGCACCAATGACGACAGCTCTTCCTGCAAGTTGGTCGACTCGCTGAAATTCAGCAGGCAGAACAGCAGCGCCGAATCTTCCGGCTTCCAGTATTCAGGCTTGTAGCCAGTCTGGGCCAGGTCTGGCGGCAGCTTGTCGCGGTAGCGGAACAGGTAGGCGTTGACCCCGCGCGCATACACCTCAAAGAAGCGCTTGAGGCGCGGCGACGAGGCGTTATAAAGCTCGCCGGCGCTTTTGCGCAGGTTGACCGCCCGCATGAAACGGTCGACATCCAGCACATCCGGCCCGGACATTTCCGCCAGGCGGCCCTGGGCCAGCAGGCGCAGGGTGACCATCTGGGTGATGCGGTCGCTGGCGTGCACATAGCCCAGGGTGAACAGCGCATCGTGGAAGGTGCTGCTTTCAATCAGCGGGATGCCCTGGCTGTTGCGGCGCACCGAAACGTTCTGCGCCAGGCCCTTGATCGGCTGTACGCCGGAAACCGGAGGCAGGGTGTCTTGGGTGCTCTGTAACTGGCAACCGGCCAGGCCCAAGGCACTGGCAATTGCCGCGGCAACGCCGAACCGGGGAAGAAAGTGTGAGAGGGCTGGCGAGGCCATGGCAAAGCTCCTGCGGGGGGTAGCGTCAGTAAAGGCGCTACGTTAGTGAGCGCGGCGAAACGACGCAAGCGGGAGGCGATGCTTATTTCAGGATTTGCGTAAGGTTTCCAGTCGGGCACAAATCAGTGTGGGAGCGGGCTTGCTCGCGAATGCGGTGTATCAGCTAAAAGAGTTGTGGCTGATCCACCGCATTCGCGAGCAAGCCCGCTCCCACATTTTGATCCCGTTGACCTTCAGGATTTTGGCGGATTGACCTTCTGCACCAGCTCATAGGCACGCACCGTCGCCGGGCGTTGCTTGATGTGGTTGAACCAGCGTTCTACATGTGGGAAGTCTTCCAGCTTCTGGCTCTGCCACTTGTGGGAAACGATCCACGGGTAGATCGCCATGTCGGCAATGCTGTACTCCTCGCCGGCCACGAACGTGCGGTCGGCCAGGCGCCGGTCCAGCACGCCATACAGGCGGGCGGTCTCATCCACATAGCGTTTGATCGCGTAGGGGATTTTTTCCGGGGCGAACTGGCTGAAGTGATGATTCTGGCCGGCCATCGGGCCCAGGCCACCCATTTGCCAGAACAGCCATTGCAGCGCTTCCTGACGACCACGCAGGTCCTGGGGAATGAACTTGCCGGTTTTTTCCGCGAGGTACAGCAGGATCGCACCGGATTCGAACAGGGAAATCGGCGCGCCGCCGTCGGTCGGGTTCTGATCGACGATGGCCGGGATGCGGTTATTGGGGGCGATCTTCAGGAAGTCGGGCTTGAACTGATCGCCCTGGCCGATGTTGATCGGGTGTACCTCGTAAGGCAGGCCGGCTTCTTCCAGGAACAACGACACTTTGTGACCGTTGGGGGTGGTCCAGTAATACAGGTCGATCATGAAGCTCTCCAAGGGTGGTGACGCTTGAGCGAATGCCTGTAGGTATAGGTGATGTTAGGGTGACGAAAATTCAATGAAACATTTGGGTCTATCGATATGGAAATTCGTGCGGGCGCAGCGTTGATTCTGATTGACCAGCAAAAAGGCATTCACCATCCCAGGCTGGGACGGCGCAATAATCCGCACGCCGAGGAGCGCATGCAGGCGTTGCTGGCGCATTGGCGGCGCGAAGGCTGGCCGGTGATTCATGTGCAGCATCTGTCCCATTCACCGGAATCGGTGTTCTGGCCGCAGCAGTCGGGGGTGGAGTTTCAGGATGCATTTATTCCGCAGGCGGGTGAGCAGTTGATCCAGAAACGGGTGCCGGACGCATTTTGTGGGACGGGGCTGGAAGCGAGGTTGCATGAGGCCGGGCTTCGGCAAGTGGTGCTGGTGGGCGTGGCCACCCATAACTCGGTGGAGGCCACGGCCCGCAGTGCCGGCAACCTGGGGTTTGAGACGTGGGTTATCGAAGATGCCTGCTACACCTTCGACAAGGCGGACTTTTTCGGGCAGATGCATTCGGCGCAGGCGGTACATGCCATGTCGTTGGGCAACCTGCACGGCGAGTACGCCACCGTCATCTCTTCAGAAACCCTCCTCCCGTAGGGAGGTCAGGTTACGGCGCCGTCCACCAACACCTGCAACGTTTGTTGTGAGCATCGTTCGATGCGTACCCGCACACCATAGACTTCGGCAAACAGCGCCGTATCCAGCACGTCATCCGCCGCGCCACTGGCGTACAGCCGGCCCTGGCGCAGCACCGCGATATGGTCGGCATAGCGCGCCGCGAGGTTGATGTCGTGCAGCACCACCACGGCGATCAGGTTGTGTTCCCGCACCAGGTCGCGCACGCAATCCATGACCTTCAACTGGTAGTTCAAGTCCAGCGCACTGGTGGGTTCATCCAGCAGCATCACCTGTGGCCGGCGCGCAATCAGTTGCGCCAGGCTGACCAGTTGCCGCTGGCCGCCGGATAACGTGCTCAATAGCTGATCCGCCAGATGAGCGATGCCAATCCTTTGCAACGCATCAAAGGCCTCGCGCATGCACGCGTCGCTTGAAAGCGCAATGCCCTCGACGTTCGCCACCCGCAGCGCCGCGATCACGCTTTCCATCACACTCAGGCTCAAGCCCGGCGGAAGGTTTTGCGGCATATAGGTCACACGCCGGGCGCGGTCACCGACGGACATTTTCGTCAGGTCCAGGTCACCCAATCTGACAACGCCCTGCATCTTTTCCAGCCCCGCCACCGCCCTCAGCAACGTCGACTTGCCCGCACCGTTCGGCCCGATCAACGCGGTCAGGCTGCCGTGGGCCAAGGTTGGCAAACTCAGGTCATGCACAATCTGGCGCCGGCCATAGCTGACCTGGGCGTTCTGAATCGACAGCCCGCTGCTCATAACTGCCTCCCGCGCTTGAACACCAGCAACACGAAAATCGGCACGCCCACCAGCGCGGTGACGATACCCACGGGTACGATCACCCCGGGCATGATCAGCTTGCTGGCGATGGATGACAGCGACAACAGTAACGCGCCGACAAGCGCGCTGGCCGGCAGCAGGAAGCGCTGGTCTTCACCCACCAGAATCCGCGCGATGTGCGGACCCACCAGGCCGATAAATCCGATGGTTCCCACAAACGCCACGGCGGTGGCCGACAGCAGGCTGATGCGCAACAACGAGAAAAACCGCAGGCGCTTCACATCGACACCGAAGCTTTGCGCGCGGTCTTCGCCCATGCGCAACAGGGTCAGGCGTGGCGCGGCCGCGAAGGAAAAGGGCATGACCACGGCGACCACCAACGCGAGGATGCCGAGCTTGTCCCAGTTGGCCCGGGTCACGCTGCCCAGGGTCCAGAACACCAGTTGTTGCAGCACATCTTCGGTGGCGACCAGTTGCAACAGGGCGACCACCGCGTTGCAACTGAACACCAGGGCAATCCCGAACAGCACCAGGCTTTCCACCCCGGCTCCGCGCAGGCGCGACATGGCCTGCAGCAAAAAGACCGAGGCGGCGGCAAACACAAAGGCTGAAATGGAAATCGCCGTATTGACCGACACCCACAGCGTCGTCACCGGAAACACAATCACCAGGGACGCGCCCAACGCCGCCGCCGAGGAAACCCCCAGGGTGAATGGACTGGCGAGCGGGTTGTTAAGGATCGCCTGCATCTCGGCGCCCGCCAGCGACAGCGCGCAACCGACCAACACCGCCATCAAGGCGTAGGGCAGGCGCACGTTCCAGATGATCACCTGGTCGGTGGCGCTCAGGTGGGCCGGGTGCAGCAAGCCATCGAGCAGGGCGCCAAGGCCCATGCCCGACGGGCCGCTGGCCAGGTCCACGAGGATCGCGCACATCAGCGCGCCACCCAGCAGGGCCAGCAGCCAGCAACGACGCGCGAGCAGGCGGCGATAGCCTTGGCTGGCGGTGGCGAGGTCGAGGGTTTGAGTGGTCATTGGATTCGCAGCCTTGAAAACGACGAAAATCCCTGCCGGTACACGGTCAGTGTGGGAGCTGGCTTGCCTGCGATGGCGATGGTGAATCCAACACCGCTATCGCAGGCAAGCCAGCTCCCACAGGAACCGTGTACAGGCAGGGAATGGGTTGTGAGCCTTAGTTACTTGGCCTTGCCATCAATCCAGTAAGCACCCTGCAGCGGCATGCCGAGGAACTGTTGGTTCATCGCTTCCATGGTCGCCTTGGGATCCAGCTTGGCGAACAATTCCGGATGCACCCACTTGGCCAGCGCTTCAATCGCCAGCAGGTTGTACGGCGAGTTGTAGAAGTCATGCCACAGACCGTGGGAATTGCCCTCACGAATCGCCCGAAGGTTCACAAACTCAGGGCGGGCCAGCACGGCGTCAAACGCGGCACGCGCGTCTTCGTTGCTCACGCCAGCACCCAGAATCAACCCGGGCTTGTGATTGCCGGTGGCCACATACACATCCGGGTCAGCTTTCAGCGCGTACTCGACACTGATATCTCCCAGCGCCCCCGGCACCACGTCGGCGGCGATGTTGCGCCCGCCCACCAGCTTGATCACTTCACCCATGCCGCTCTTGCCAGTGGTGTGCCCCGGTGCCTGCCAGGCGCCGGCGAGCAATTCCAGGAACACGCTCGGGCGCGGCCCGGCCGGCAAGGTGGCGACGGCGTCAGTGATCACCTTGATGTGCTGGTCATAAAAGTCGAGGAACGCCTTGGCCTGGGTTTCCCGGCCCAGGGCCTGACCCAGGGCGGTCATGCTGGCGTGGGTGCCTTGCACCGGGTTGATGCGGAAGTCGACGAACAACACTGCAATGCCCGCCTTGGCCAACACGTCCGCCACCGGGCTGTGTTCAGTCGGGCCATGGCCGGAAATGCTGAACACCGCCAGGTCCGGTTTCAGCGAAAGAATTTCCTCGGCGCTGACGCTTTGCTCCGACGCCTGGCCAATCAGCGGAATGTCTTTTACCGTCGGAAATTTCGCCACGTAGGCGTTATAGGTGTGGGCGTCCAACAGTTTCAAGTCATTCTGCCAGCCGACAATCCGTTGGAATGGCGCGTCCTTGTCCAGCAAGGCAAAGGCCGAAATCAGCCGGCCTTCGCCGAGCACCACGCGCTGCACGTGGTCTGGCACCTCGACCTTGCGGCCCAGCACGTCGGTGACTTCATGGGCGGCGGCGGTTTCGGCGTGGCCGAGGATCAGCACGGCAAACAGCGCGCCCAGCTTGAGGAAGTTGCGGGGTTTCAGCATGGCGAGAATTCCAGGTGAAGGCGGCGCATCAGACATCGCTCCAGCGCCGCAAAAGGTTGTGATAGGCGCCGCTCAGTTGCAGCAACGCGTGGTCGTCGGCGTGTTGCGCGGTGAGGCGTTGAATCGCCACGTCCATGTCCAGCAGCAGTTGGCGCTGGCTGTCTTCGCGCACCAGGCTTTCGATCCAGAAGAAACTGGCGATGCGCTCGCCGCGGGTGACCGGGTTGATCTTGTGCAAACTGCTGCCGGGATAAATCAGCAGGTGCCCGGCGGGCAGCTTCACCGCGTGTTCGCCGAAGGTGTCGCGGATCACCAGTTCGCCGCCGTCGTAGCTGGCCGGATCAGCCAGGAACAAGGTGGCGGAGATGTCGGTGCGCACCCGTTCGCGCACGCCCTTGAGGCCGCGAATCGCATTGTCGATATGCCAGTCGAAGGCCTCGCCGCCGCTGTAGCGGTTGAACAGCGGCGGGTAGATTTTCTTCGGCAGGGCGGCGGACATGAACAGCGCGTTGTCCGACAGCCGCGACAGAATCTGCTCACCCAGGCGAATCGCTACCGGCGCGTCTTCCGACAGCTGCCGGTTGTTTTTCGCCCTGGCCGAGCGTTGCCCGGCGGTGACCTTGCCGTCGACCCACGGTTGATCGAGCAGGGTGGCGACGGCCACCTCGACTTCTTCGGCACTCAACAGGGCCGGGATTTCGATCAGCACGGCTTAAAACTCATAGTCGACGCTGGCGGTGAGCGTGCGCCCGGCGCCCGGGATGCCGTAGAGCTGGAAGCCGTCCAGGGACGCGCCGATCTGGCTGTAGTAGAACTTGTTAAACACGTTGTTCAGGTTGAGGTTGACCGTGGTCTGCTTGCTCACCTTGTATTGCGCAGCCACGTTGTTGAGCCAGTAGCCGGGCGCCTTTTCGTGGTCGCGGGTGTAGATCGCGTACACGCCGGACGGGCCGGTGGCGTAGCTGCTGTTGTTGTTCAGGCCGCCGACGTATTTGTTGTCGCTGTAGCGGCGGCGTCCTACGTATTGCGCGCCGTAACTCAGGCTCAGGTCGTCGGTGACGGCGTAGGTGGTCCACAGGTTGGCGGTCAGGTCGGGAACGTTCTTGGCTTCCTCGCCTTTGTTGGCCCCTTTGGTCTGGGTGCTTTTCAGCGCGGAGAACCCGCTGTACACCGTCCAGCGCGGGCTGATATTGCCTTGCAGGCCCAGTTCCACACCGTCTACGCGCTTGGCGGGGAGGGCGCGTACCGGAGCGCTTTCGCCGTCCTGGTATTCCCAGGAGTTGTCCAGTTCGGTGCGGAAGATCGCGGCGGTGACGTTCAGCAGGTCGTGGGCAATGTCCCACTTGGTGCCGATCTCGTAGGTCTTCGACTTGGCCGGGGTGTAGTTGCTGGTGCTCGCGGCGCCGTAGATCTGGTTGTTGGTCGACGCGCCCAGGGCTGACGGTTGTGCCGCTTCGCTGTAGGACACGTAGATGCTGCCGTTGGGCAACGGCTTGTACACCGCGCCGATCCGGCCGCTCACGGCACCGTCGGTGCTGTCGATGGACGCTTGGCCACGCTGGGTGGTTTTGGCCTGCCAGTTGTCGTAGCGCAGGGAGCCGAGCACTTGCCACTGTTCATTCAGGGTGATGGTGTCACCCAGGTAGAGGCCGGCGTTGTCGATCACCGAGCGTGGCTGGCCTTCACCCTTGGTCACTTCGGTGCTGGCAAAGCTGTGGCTCGGGTCGTTCATGTCGAAGAACAGATCGCCGGCCGGCACTTCGGCGTTGCGTTTCAGGCCGCCGTAGGTCTCGTGATAGAACTCGAGCCCGCTGACCACCGCGTGTTCCAGCCCGCCGATATTGAGCTTGAAGGCGAAGTCGGTCTGGTTGTCGAGGATGGTGTAGCGCGTCGATTGGCCGAAGTCGCTCCCTCGCAAAATACCGTAGGCGGTGTTACCGCTGTTGGCGTATCCCGGGTAGGCATTTACCGTGCTGCCGGGCACTTGGCTGATCGGTCCTACGCCGGTGTAGCCCAAGGTCGCACAGCGCGTGCCGGTGCAGGTTTTTTGGCCATTGCCGTTGGCGGCGAAGAAGCGCGCGGGCGAGAGCACCGCGAAGTTGTCGGTGCGCTCCCACTTGGTCTGGTTCTTCAGGGTCGCTTCGTTCCAGTCGAAATCATGCTCGAAGCGGGTGGTCAGCGAAGTGGTTTTGGTTTGCTGGGTGTACAGGTGCGAGTCGCCATACCAGTTGGAGCGCTTGACTCCCGGCATGCGGTCGCCGTCGGTGCCGCGCTGGATCGGCACACCGCCGTCCGGCGTGTTGTCGTCCTTCTGGTAGAAGGTGTCGATAAACAGGCGGGTGTCGGTGCCCAGGCCGAAGCCGAGGGAGGTCGCGATGCCCCAGCGGTCGTAGTCCACGTCGTCACGCTCGGCCACCTGGTTGTAGTGCTTCATCAGGTTGATGCGCAGGGCGGTGGTGTCATTCAGTTGTTGGTTGAAATCGCCGGTGAGGCGGCGGTAGCTGTCGGTGCCGATGCCGGCCGAGAGTTTGTTGGCATCCCCCAGATGCGCCTCTTTACTCACCAGGTTGACGCTGCCGCCTACCGCGGAAACGCCGGATTCGATCGAGCCGGTGCCCTTGAACACTTCTGCCTGTTGCAGGTTGAAAGTGTCGGTGCGGGTCGATTGGCCGGCATCGCGCACACCGTCGACGGTCAGGCTCTGCTCCGAGGAAAACCCGCGAATCGAAAACAGGTCGCCCCAGCCCAGGTTGCCTTCGCCGGACATGAAGGTGATGCCCGGCACGTTGCGCAACACTTCCTGCAAGGTCTGCGCGTTTTGCTCCTTGAGCACTTGCTGCGGGACGATGGTTACGCTTTGCGGGGCATCAAGCAGCGGCTGGCTGATTTTTGCCGAGGTCACCCGGTCGACTTTAAAGGCGGAAGTGGCTTCACCGTCGATCTTGATTTCCGGCAGGCTCAGCACCGAATCATTCGACGCCGCCACCGGCGCATCGGCCCAGGCGGTGGGAGAAACGCTGCCGGCGGCAAGCAGGCCGAACATCGGCGCAAGGGTAGATTGCAGCGACAGGGCGCGCGGGGTAGGCAATGGCATTCGGAGTGACCTAGGCTAAATTACAATTAATCTCATTTAGATTCGGTAGTCTAAAGACCGATACCGGCCGCCATGCCGTGGCTTTGTAATGTGGATGCGTGATTACCGTTTCCCACAACATTCCATTACATTTGCGCGTACTCCTGGCTGAAGTTTCGGCTATCTCCTGCCTTTTGAGTTTCGGACGAATTGCCCCATGGCCAAGCAAGACCACCTGCTGATCGTTGATGACGACCCGCAAATCCGCCAATTGCTGTGCGACTACCTGAGTGACGCCGGCTTCCAGGTGTCCACCGCCGGCGACGGCAAGGAAATGCGCCGCCGCCTGGCGCTGAATGTCATCGACCTGATCGTCCTCGACCTGATGTTGCCCGGCGAAGACGGCCTGAGTTTGTGCCGCGAATTGCGCGTCAGCTCCAACACGCCGGTGATCATGCTCACCGCCAAGGGCACGCTGATCGACCGGATCGTCGGCCTGGAAATCGGCGCCGACGATTACCTGCCCAAGCCGTTCGACCCGCGGGAGTTGCTGGTGCGGATCAAGGTGGTGCTGCGCCGGGTGCAGAGTTTTCCGGACCGGGCGCGGCTCGATGAAGCACCGAGCATCAGCTTTGCCGGCTGGCAGCTGGACACCCGGGCCCGCCAATTGCTTTCGCCGGAAGGCGTGGTGGTCAGCCTCGGCAACTCCGATTACCGGGTGTTGCGCCTGTTGTTGCAGCATCCCAACCGGCCGCTGAGCCGCGACTTTTTGCTCAACCACGTGTTCGACAAAGACAGCACGCCGTTCGACCGCTCGATTGATGTGTGCGTCAGCCGACTGCGCTCGCAGTTGCCGGCCGGGTTGATCAAGACCGTGCGCAACGAGGGTTACATGCTCACCGCCGACGACGTGGCGCTGCAATCGTGAAACTGCTGCCGCGTTCGCTGTTCGGCCGGCTGGTGCTGATCCTGGTCAGCGGCATGCTCGCGGCCCAGGCCCTGACCAGCAGCATCTGGTACGACATGCGCCACGGCCAGGTGCTGGAAATCCCCAGCCGGCTGATCGCCACGCGGCTGGCGGACGTGGTGCGGCTGGTACACAGCGATCCGGCGCAGGCGGATGTGCTGATCAAGCTGCTCGATACGCCGCGCTTTCGCCTGACCCTGAGTGACCAGGCCAGTGATGTGACAAGCAGCATCAGCGACAGCGACCAGGCCACCGAGCGCTTGCTGAATAAAGTGCTCTCGGAGAAAACCGGCTACACCCAGAACCTGCATCTGTTGAGCCTCAAGCTGCTGGATGCCGAGGGCCAGCATGCCGGGCTGTCGACTCTGCTCCGCTCCAGGCCTGTGGTGGGGCAATTCCTGATTGACCTGCGTTTGCCGGACGGGCGCTGGCTGCAGGTGCAGGCCACCGAGGAACAAGGCTGGACCAGTACTTCGCCGATGGACTTGCTGTTCGATTACGTGATGCGCATTTATCTGCTGCGGGTATTGGTGCTGGTGATCATTGCCCTGGTGGCGGTGCGCCTGGCCATTCGCCCGCTCAACGCCCTGGCCAAGGCTGCCGAAGCCTTGGGCCGGGACATCCAGCGGCCACCGCTGGCCCTCGATGGGCCCACCGAAGTGCGCCGTGCCGCCCAGGCGTTCAACGCCATGCAGCAGCGGCTGATCGCCAATATCGCCGAGCGGACGCGCTTCCTGGCGGCGATTTCCCACGACCTGCGCTCGCCCATTACGCGCCTGCGGTTACGTACGGAAATGCTCGACGACAACCGAACCAAGGAACGTTTTCGCAGCGACCTGGAAGAAATGGAGCACATGGTTTCCAGCACCCTGGACTTCGTCAGCAGCGGCGAAATCAACGAGAAGCGCCAGAACATCGACATCAACGCCTTGCTGCAAAGCTTGCAGGCGGACCTGCAGGACGTGGGCGAGACGGTGACGATAGAAGGGCGGGCCAAACAGCCATTGCCGGGGTATGCCCGCAGTCTCAAGCGTTGCGTGCAGAACCTGCTGGAGAACGCGGTGCGTTATGGCTCCGAGGTGGTGGTGCGGGTAGAAGACAAGGCGGACAGCTTGAAGATTTTCATCAGCGACCGTGGGCCGGGGATTCCCCAGGAACAACTGGAACAGGTGATGGAGCCGTTTTACCGGGTGGAAGGCTCACGCAATGTGGAAACCGGTGGTTACGGGCTGGGGTTGAGTATCGCGCATACGATCGCCAGTGCCCATAACGGGCGGTTGAGCTTGAGCAATCGGGAGGGTGGGGGGTTGGAAGTGGTGTTGGAGTTTCAGCGCAAATCCTGGCCTTGAAATACAGGCTAAATGTGGGAGCGGGCTTGCTCGCGAAAGCGGTGTATCAGTAACAGAGAGGTTGACTGACACTGCGCTTTCGCGAGCAAGCCCGCTCCCACATTTGGATGTGCAGTGTTTCGAGAATCGGGTTTCTTAACTCAAGCCCCGTGGCACTTCTTGAATTTCTTCTCGCTGCCGCACGGGCAAGGATCGTTACGACCCACGTCCTTCAACGTATTGCGCACCGGCTCCTGGTGAGCGTGGCCGCAGTTCGGGCCGTGGACATGGCCGTGGTCGTGATCATGATGATCGTGATCGTGATCGTGGTTGCAGTCGGGACCATGGACATGGGGTTGCTGAGTCATCGATGTCGCTCCGGAATAAAATCGCCGGGGATTATCTCGCCATTGCGCAACACCTGCACGTCGTTCCCGATAAATAAACCGGTTTTCAACTCGCCTTCAAGACGATAGGGCACGGGATCGCGCGGATTTTTCAGCATGTCGACCACATCGCGGATCTGCGGCCACAGGTTGGTGCGCACCGATACCCGGAAAAAAGCGTGGCTGTGGGGTGGCACGGTCAGCCATTCGTTGGACTCGCCTTCGGTCAGCACCATCGTGCCGAGGCTGACCTTGTAAACCAGGCCGCGTACGGTCAGGTCGTTGTCGTCACGGTTATCCACGCGGAAATACAGCTTGAACTTCTGCTCCAGCAACTTGACCCGCACGGGGTCGACCTTGACCAGACGCACCTCGGGGGCGGGCGTATCGTCGGCGAACCACGACGCGCAGCCGGAGAGCCCCAGCATCAATGCCAGCAGAAGGCTGTAAGTCCTGAATACCCGCGCCTGAGAAACCATGCCGTTACTCCGTGTGAAGAGTCAGCATAGCAAGCGAGAGCCTGTCGGGTATCAATGAATGTCAGAGGTAGCCGGAACAGCACTTCTTGAATTTCTGCCCGCTGCCACACACGCAGGCGTCATTACGCCCGGCCTTCACGTCCACCGTCGGGTCGATAAAGTACCAGTGCTCATTGTTTTGTACGAAAGATGAGCGCTCGCGGTGGCTGTGTTCGCCGGTGCTGTCATGCCAGCGAGCGGTAAAGGTCACGAAGGCGTGTTCCGGCTGGCCGCCGAACACCTCGGAGCTTTCCACTGAAAGGCCCAGCCAGGTGCTTTGGGCGCTCCAGGCGCCGATGGCGGTGGTGTCCAGCCCGGCTTGCTGCGCAGGCAGGGTGGTTGCCACCAGGTAGTCCACCAGGCCCAGCACATAGGCGCTGTAGCGCGAACGCATCAACGCTTCGGCGCAGGGGGCCGGGTGGCCGGCGTGATAATGACCGCAGCAGGCATCCAGCAGGTTGCCGCTGCCGCAGGGGCAAATGGATGTACTCATCGGGTTACCACCAATACTTTCCAAAGTTTTGCGGGTTGGCCCAGAAGCGGGCGTTCAGCCAATCCGGCACCTGTTTATAGTCAAGCAGATCATAGGTAAACAGCGTCAAAACCTGACCGTCGCGCTGGAAGCGTTCGCTGGCTTGCAGGGCCAGGGAGAAGAAGTCGGTGTCTTTCCAGTGGCAGGCGGCCAGGTCCACCAGCACCGCAATGCGGCTGGCATTGAGGTTGCGAATGCCCCCCAGCAAGGTCAGGCCCGCAGGTTTTGACAGGTGTTCCAGGCAACCGACCGCCAGTGCCAGGTCAAAACGCTGGGCCGCGAGGTCGGTGGGCAAGGGGCCGGGCTCGGCGAAGGACACCACGGTATCCGGGTGTGCTTCCTTAAAGGCATCCAGCGCCGGGAACTGGCTGGCGCCCAATAACAGCAGGCGTTTGGGCGCGTGAAGATCAAGCAGCGCAGCGAGCGCTTGCTGGGGTGTACGGGAAGAAATACCGGCAGTCATCGAAGATCCTCACATCAGGACCGTAGAGACTAGCCTGCCTGAGCGTGCGGGCCTAGAGCGGGCGGCGAGAATAAACCGCTCGGCCCAATGAATACTGGGGTGTGACACGCTGGCGCAGATGAAAAGAGCCGTCTTTACTCCACTCGTCGGCCCCCGCCGATCCCCTCAGGAGAAAGTCAGATGAGCATCATGCGGACAGCTCTACCCTTGGTTCTGCTAACCGGAGTATTGACAGGTTGCGCAGGCTTGCAAAAAACCGACTGGCCCACCTGTGCCGCCGTCGGCGGTGTGACCGGTGCTGCCATTGGTGCGACCCAAAGCTCGTCCTATGCAGGCTACGGCGCACTGCTGATTGGCGGCATGGCTGGCGCCTATTGCTGGGTGCATGGCGACGGTGACGAGGACGGCGATGGCGTACCGGACAGTCGCGACAAGTGCCCTGGCACGCCAAAAGGCGTGCAGGTGGACGCCAATGGCTGCCCTCCGGTGCCGGTAGCGGTGGTTCAAGAGGAAGTGGTGGTGGTCAAGGAAGAAACCATCGTGATTCGTGACGTGCACTTCGAGTTCGACTCCGCGAAGCTCACGGCTGCCGACAAAACCAAGCTCGACGTGATTGCCACCCGCCTGAAAAAAGAGGCCCCGAGTGCGCAGCTGCGCGTCAGCGGGCATACCGACAGTGTCGGTAAAGATGCCTACAACCAGAAACTCTCTGAACGACGCGCTCATTCGGTGACCGACTACCTGGTCAGTTCCGGCATCCCGCGCAGCAGTTTTGTCTCCGTGACCGGCGCCGGCGAAAGCCACCCCGTAGCCGATAACAAAACCGCTGATGGCCGCGCGCTGAACCGCCGCGTGGAAATTCAGATCAACCGCTGACCCCGCCTCAAGGCCCCTGCGGAATCCCCAGGGGCCCCTTCATCAATTTTTTAATCCTTCACTGGCACAACGCCTGTAGAAGTCGTTACTGTGCGCCCAAAGAATAATGTGCAAGGGGAGCGTGCGGGATGAAGGTGTTTTGGGGGCTGGGTAAATTCTTGACGTTGCTGTTCTGGGTCGTGGTGGTGGTCAACCTGATCACACCGCTGATCAACCCGTTCCACCTGTTGGTCAACCTGGCCGGCAGCCTGTTGTTGCTGACCCATGTTCTGGAACTGCTGTTGTTCAACGGCAGTGTGAAAACCCGTGCCCATCCCTGGCGTGACCGCTTGCAGATCCTGCTGGTGGGTATGTTCCATGTGCAGAGCTTTTCGACGCCGACACCGGCTAATGATGTAAACAAGGAGGCCAATCATGCGTAAGGTTTTTCTGTTGGCCCTGCTGGTCAGCCCCATTGCCCTGGCCCAGAGCGTCAGCGTCGAGACCAACTCGTTGATGCGCCTGCCCAACAGCAGTGGTGTGTTGCAACTGGAGCGACTGGACGTGGCGGATTACGGCACCTTGCTGATTCCCGCCAATATCACCCAGGTGACCGTGGATGAACTGCACCTGGGCCGCGACGCGCGAATCGCCATCGTGCCCGGTAGCACCACGTTGCAACTGCAGGTGCGTCAGGCGCAGCTGGAGCAGGGCAGCCAGATCACCTCACGCGGCGCTCCCGGTACCCATGAGCGCCCGGCCAAGGCGGGGCGTGACCTGGTGTTGCGGATTAACTCGCTGACGGCCGATGAGCTGTCGGTGGATGCCCGCGGTGGCGCGGGTGCCCAGGGTTATGCCGGGCTGGATGGTGCCAACGGCGAAGACCCTGGCTGCACCTGGGGTTCGGCCGGGCGCGGTGCCAATGGCGACAACGGCGGCGACGGGCTGCCGGGCGCGGCGGGCGCGCAGGTCCGTGTGGAATTGCCGCAGGACTTCCCGGGCGAGAAGATCAAGGTCTGGGTGGACGGCGGAGCCGGCGGTTTGGCGGGCACGGCGGGCAAGCCGGGTAAAGGCGGGCAGTCCAAGGGGTGCCTGGTGTACCGCGCGGATGGCGGCGAAAAGGGCCGGGCCGGGTTGGAAGGGCAGCCGGGGCCAGCGGGGCCTGCGGGTGCTGTGACCATTCAGAGGCTCTGAGGCGACTGGCCTGACGCTTTCGCGAGCAAGCCCGCTCCCACATTTGAAACGCATTCCAAATGTGGGAGCGGGCTTGCTCGCGAAAGCGGTCTACTAGGCGCTTCAGAACATCGGCCGTGCCGAAGCAATCGCCACCAGCACCAACCCCACTATCAAGTTGATCCCCACCAATTTACGAATCTGCCCCAAGGCCGCAGCCCCGGCCGGCCAATCCTCAGCCGCCACCGCCACGCGCAGCTCCGGCAACTTCAGCGCCTGAATCCGGATAAACAGCGCCGTCATCACCACATATAGCCCCATCATGACCTGTACATAACGCGGCGCGGTCTCAAACCCGCTGAAGCGCAGTTGCAGCAGGCCGACACCGCTGATCGGCAACACCAGCACCGCCACCCAGACCCACACGAAAAAACGTTGAAACACATTTACCCAGAGTTTCAGCCGGGCCGGCCCGTCCAGCGCGGCCATGGCGGCGGGGCGCAGGATCATCCAGGCGAAAAACATACCGCCGACCCAGATCAGGGCGGCCAGTACATGCAGGGTGTAAGCGAAGCTAAAGACGGTCATTGGGGTACTCCGTTCTGCGCGGGATTAATTAGCGGGGTATGATAGCGGCCGATCCGAACCACTGAAAATTTATCCAGCGTTTTTTGCGCCCGACTATCCATGATCAGCACTGAACTCAAAACCACGATCCAGGGCGCCTACTCGCGTTTTCTCGAAGCCAAGAGCTTGAAGCCGCGGTACGGCCAGCGCCTGATGATCGCCGAAGTCGCCAAGGTCCTCGGGGATATCGACACCGACGACGAAGGTCGGCGCAGTGGCGACCCCGCCGTGGTGGCCGTCGAGGCCGGCACCGGTACCGGTAAAACCGTGGCCTACAGCCTGGCGGCGATCCCCACCGCCAAGGCCGCCGGCAAGCGCCTGGTGATTGCCACCGCTACCGTCGCCCTGCAAGAGCAGATTGTCTACAAAGACCTGCCCGACCTGATGCGCAACAGCGGCCTGAATTTCACCTTCGCCCTGGCCAAGGGCCGTGGGCGCTATATGTGCCTGTCCAAGCTCGACGTGCTGTTGCAGGAAGGCCACGCGCAAACCGCCACTGCCTCGCTGTTCGAAGAAGAAGGCTTCAAGATCGAAGTCGATGAGGTCAGTCAGAAGCTGTTTACCAGCATGATCGAGAAACTGGCGGGCAATAAATGGGACGGCGACCGCGACAGCTGGCCCAATGCCCTGGAAGACGCCGACTGGGCACGGCTGACCACCGATCACAGCCAGTGCACCAACCGTCATTGCCCCAACTTCGGCCAGTGCGCCTTCTACAAGGCCCGGGAGGGCATGGGCAAGGTCGACGTTATTGTCACCAACCATGACATGGTCCTCGCCGACCTGGCCCTGGGGGGCGGCGCCGTGTTGCCCGACCCGCGCGACACACTCTACGTGTTCGACGAAGGCCATCACCTGCCCGACAAGGCCATCGGCCACTTTGCTCACTATACGCGGCTGCGCTCCACCGCCGACTGGCTGGAAACCACGGCCAAGAACCTCACCAAGTTGCTCGCCCAGCACCCGCTGCCGGGCGACCTGGGCAAGTTGATCGAGCAGGTGCCGGAGCTGGCGCGGGAGATCAAGACCCAGCAGCAATTCATGTTCAGCGCCTGCGAGCAGGTGGCAGACTTCAAGCCCGGCGAAGACGTGGAAGGCCGCGAACGGCCGCGCCATCGTTTCGTTGGCGGGCTGATCCCCGAGCACATGCGCGAAATGGGCGTCGAGCTGAAAAAGGGCTTTTCGCGCCTGACCGACTTGTTCACCCGTCTCACCGATTTGCTCAAGGAAGGCATGGATGGCGAGGTCAATATCGGCATCGCCAGCAATCAGGCTGAAGAATGGTACCCGCTGTTTGGCAGCCTGCTGTCCCGTTCCCAGGGCAACTGGGAGTTGTGGACCGCCTTTACCGTCGAAGACCCGGAAGACAACCCGCCCATGGCCCGTTGGCTGACCCTGTCGGAAAGCGGTGCGCTGTTCGATATCGAGGTCAACGCCAGCCCGATCCTGGCGGCGGAAATGCTCCGACGCAATCTGTGGAACGTGGCCTACGGTGCCTTGGTCACCTCGGCTACGCTGACGGCCCTGGGCACCTTCGACCGCTTCCGCATGCGCGCCGGGCTGCCGAAGAAGGCCGTCACCGCCGTGGTGCCCAGCCCGTTCCATCACGCCGACGCCGGTGTGCTGCGGGTACCGGACCTCAAGGCCGACCCACGGGATGCGCCGGCCCATACGGCGGCGATCATTCGTGACCTGCCATCATTGGTGGAGGGCTCACGGGGCACGCTGGTGTTGTTCTCGTCCCGCAAACAGATGCAGGACGTGTTCGACGGCCTCGACCGTGACTGGCGCAAACAGGTGTTTATCCAGGGCAACCTGTCGAAACAGGAAACCCTGAACAAGCACAAGGCGCGGGTGGATGGCGGCGATTCCAGCGTGCTGTTCGGCCTCGCGAGTTTCGCCGAGGGTGTGGATTTGCCCGGTGCCTACTGCGAACACGTGGTGATCGCCAAGATCCCGTTCTCGGTGCCGGATGATCCGGTGGAAGCCGCGTTGGCCGAATGGATCGAAGCCCGGGGCGGCAATCCGTTCATGGAGATCTCGGTGCCGGACGCTTCCTTGAAACTGGTCCAGGCCTGCGGCCGCCTGCTGCGTACCGAAGAAGATCGCGGCACCATCACCTTGCTTGACCGGCGTCTGGTTACCCAGCGCTATGGGAAAGCTATCCTGAATGCTTTACCGCCGTTTCGGCGGGAAATTTCTTAAGGCCCAGTGGGCGAATTCGCCCACTTTGTGGTCTATCTCACCATCGCTTCACGTCATCAGGCCAGTCACCGGCCGTTTGGGAGAACCTTGTTCACATGATTCGCACGCTGCCCGCTGTTTTTGCCCTGTTGTTTGCCGCGCCATTGCTGGCTGCGCCTGCCGGGCAACAAACCTTGTTCAACTTTGTACGGCCCGCCGATGTGGTCAAGGTGGCGACCCAGGACGCCAGCCTGCCGCAATACAACGCCGAACAAACCGCTGAAGGCGAAGTGCTGCGCCGTATCACCTTCAACCCGGCGGCCGAACCGAGCCTGGTGCTCAGCCCGCAGACCGGCGCCTGGGACTGGTCGCAATCCGGTGCCATGAGCCTGCGGATTCAAAGTGCGATGGACTGGGCGCTGACCCTGTACGTCAAGGTGCAGAGCAATGACGGCCGGACGCTGTTCAGCCGTATCGACCTGCCAGCCGGTCCCGCGCAAACGCTGTTGATTCCGCTGCAAGCCAACTCGCCCCTGAGCCAGGGGATGAAGGCCGGCCCGCCGATGCCGATCACCGTCGATGGCCAGCGCGTGCTGCTGGCCAGCAGCGAAGGGGAGATCGACCGCAGCCAGATCGTGTCGGTGACCCTGTCGATGATCAAGCCGAACGTTGCCCAAAGCATCTTGCTCGAACGCTTTGGCGTGCAGGACATCGCGCCGGTACTCAAGGCTACCTACAGCGATCTGGTGGACGCCTATGGGCAGTCCACCCGCGCCCGGTGGCCGGAGAAAGTCAGCAGCGACGAGCAGTTGAGGGCCGCAGCGGTCAAGGAACAGCAACAGCTCAAGGGCTGGCTGGCCGAGCGCGACAAGGCCTCCCTGGACAAATTCGGCGGCTGGAACAAGGGCCCGGCCTTTGACGCCAGCGGCTTCTTCCGCACCGAGAAGCGCGACGGGCGCTGGTACCTGGTGACACCGGAAGGCCATCCGTTCTACTCCCTGGGCGTCAATACCGTCGCCCCGGACAACAGCCAGACCTACGTGGCGGGCCGCGAATGGATGTTTGCCGCGCTGCCCAAGGCCGGCGAGCCTTTCGACAAATACTACGGCAGCGGTGACAGCCGCAGCGGCAATGGTGCCGATCAGGGGCGCAGCTTTAATGTCGGCCGCTGGTACGACTTCTATGGCGCCAACCTGCAGCGTACCTATGGCCAGCCGTGCGTGCCGCCGGCACCTTGTGCTCCGGAAGGTTTCGACCAGAAACGCTGGGTCAGCCACACCCTCGACCGCCTGCGGGCCTGGGGTTTCAATACTGTCGGCAACTGGAGTGCGCCGCAGCTGGCGACCGCCGACCGCGTGCCTTACACCTTGCCACTGTCGATCGTCGGTGATTACGCGAGCATCAGCACCGGCACCGATTGGTGGGGCGGCATGCCCGACCCGTTCGACCCGCGCTTCGCCATGGCCACCGAGCGTGCGGTGGCAATTGCCGCCCGTGACCATCGCGACGACCCGTGGCTGATCGGCTTCTTTGCCGACAACGAACTGGCCTGGGCCGGTCCCGGTGATGATGCGAAATCCCGCTACGCCCTGGCCTACGGCACCCTGCGCATGACCACCGACGTGCCGGCCAAGCGCGCGTTTCTCAAGCAATTGCGCGACAAGTACCGCAATCAGGAGGGGCTTTCCAGGGCCTGGGGCATCGAGCTGCCCGCCTGGGAACTGATGGAAGACCCGGGCTTTGTGCCGCCAATGCCAAGCCCGGAGCACCCGGAAATCGAAGCGGACTTCAAGTACTTCCAGAAGACCTTTGCCGACGCCTACTTCAAGACCATCTCCGATGCATTGAAATGGCATGCGCCCAACCAGCTGTTGCTGGGTGGCCGATACGCGGTCAGCACGCCGGAAGCGGTGGCGTCCTGCGCGCAATATTGCGATGTGCTGAGCTTCAACATGTACACCCTCAAGCCTCAGGACGGCTACGACTTCGCGGCCCTGCGGACGTTGGACAAGCCGGTGCTGATCACCGAATTCAACTTCGGCTCGGCGGACCGCGGCCCGTTCTGGGGCGGCGTGACGCAGTTGGCCCGGGAAGAGGATCGTGGGGTTGCCTACGCCAACTTCCTGAAGCAGGCCATGGCCGAGCCGTCGATCGTCGGCGTGCATTGGTTCCAGTACCTGGACCAGCCGGTTACCGGCCGTTTGCTTGACGGCGAAAACGGCCACTTCGGCCTGGTCGGCATCACCGATGTGCCGTTCCAGGGGTTTGTCGACAGTGTGCGCAAAAGTAACCTGGCTGCCGTCGATCAGCTGGGCAAGGAGGCCGAAAAGGCCAAGGCTGCCGCAGCGGTCCACGCCGGTGAGGGCGGCAAGCCCGGGCGTGAAGGCAATGCAGCCGCGCCGGGTGCAGAGCATTCCGGCGGGCATTCCGGCAAAGGTCATTGATGGGGGCTGATCGACGAGAGCGGGTTCACAAATCGCTCAATGGCTGGAACAATGTCGGCCACTTACTGTAGTACTTTTCCAAGGGGGCTTAGGTGCAGATTCAGGGTCATTACGAGCTTCAATTCGAAGCGGTGCGTGAAGCCTTCGCCGCGCTGTTCGACGACCCTCAGGAACGTGGTGCCGCGCTGTGCATCCAGATTGGCGGCGAAACCGTCGTCGACTTGTGGGCCGGTACCGCCGACAAGGACGGTGCCGAGGCCTGGCACAGCGACACCATTGCCAATCTGTTCTCCTGCACCAAGACCTTTACGGCCGTCACGGCGCTGCAACTGGTGGCCGAAGGCAAGTTGCAGCTGGATGCGCCGGTCGCCAAGTACTGGCCGGAGTTTGCTGCCGCGGGCAAGGAAGCCATCACCCTGCGCCATCTGCTCTGTCACCAGGCCGGGTTGCCGGCCCTGCGTGAAACGCTGCCCGCCGAAGCCCTGTACGACTGGCAGATGATGGTCGACGCCCTCGCCGCCGAAGCGCCATGGTGGAAGCTCGGGGAAGGGCACGGTTATGCGGCGATTACCTATGGTTGGCTGGTGGGCGAGTTGCTGCGCCGCGCCGACGGTCGTGGGCCGGGCGAGTCCATCGTGGCCCGGGTTGCACGGCCACTGGGCCTGGATTTTCATGTGGGGTTGGCAGATGAAGAGTTTTATCGAGTTGCCCATATAGCCCGAGGCAAGGGCAATGTTGGCGATGAGGCGGCACAACGTTTACTTCAAGTAACGATGCGCGAGCCGACGGCGATGACTACCCGTGCATTTACCAATCCACCGTCTATTCTGACCAGCACTAATAAACCCGAATGGCGGCGTATGCAGCAGCCAGCGGCAAATGGTCACGGTAATGCGCGAAGTCTGGCGGGTTTTTATAGTGGGCTGCTCGACGGTAGTTTGCTGGAAGCCGATATGCTCGAAGAGTTGACCCGCGAACACAGTATCGGCCCGGATAAAACCTTATTGACACAAACCCGGTTCGGGCTGGGTTGCATGTTGGATCAACCGCACGTGCCAAACGCCACGTTCGGCCTTGGCCCACGGGCCTTTGGGCATCCCGGGGCCGGTGGTTCGGTGGGGTTTGCCGATCCGGAACATGATGTAGCC
The DNA here is from genome assembly GCF_013385765.1 of Pseudomonas sp. C8002. Taxonomy (NCBI): domain Bacteria; kingdom Pseudomonadati; phylum Pseudomonadota; class Gammaproteobacteria; order Pseudomonadales; family Pseudomonadaceae; genus Pseudomonas; species Pseudomonas sp. C8002. Next base: position 20,689 of record NZ_JACAPJ010000022.1, on the reverse strand, counting down.
TTTGGTTTCGTGACCAATACATTGGGCCCCTATGTACTTATGGACCCGCGGGCGCAAAAGTTGGTAAGAATATTGGCCGGTTGTCTGTAAATAGCTTGCTGTCTTGCGTTTTTTTGTTACAAAGGCACATACAAAAAGACGCTAGGCAAAATGTTGTAACTTTAATGTTCCAAAAGCGTCTGTTTAACGGGTCATTCAGGCCCCTGGTTTTTTCTCATTTTGTGGATATCTCATGTTATCGAACAAGTCCTTGGCACTGGCGCTATGCCTCACTATTACTGGCTGTGCACAAACCCCACAAAATGATGCCGAGGGCGGGCATTGGTGGTCATTTGGCTCCGATAAGGCTGCTACCAAGGACGCAGTGAGCCAGGCCGACTCCAAACCGGATGCCAAGCCGGCGGTCGCGGCCAAGGCGCCAGCGCCGGTAGCACCGGCTGCTGCACCTGCACCGGTTGCGAAGGCGGATACCGGCTCCAGCTGGTGGCCGTTCTCGTCGAAAGCCGACGACGCCAAGGCAGACCTGAAGGCCGACCTCAAGGCGGCAACGCCTGCCTCCGGCGCCCCGGCTGATGCACCGGCCGCTGCACCTGCCGTTGCCAAGACGGATACCGATACCAAATGGTGGTGGCCGTTCGAAAGCAAGCCAAAGCCATTGGCCAAGGTCGACGTCGCCAACATCCCGATGCCTGATCCAAAAATCACCCAGGCCTGGCTGGACGACTACGAGCCACGCCTGCGTCTCGCGATCAAGGACAGCAACCTGCAACTGGAACGCCGTGACAACGTATTGGTGGTGATTGCCCCGGTTGATGGCTCCTACAACCCGAAACGCCCGGCGATGTTGCTGCCGGTGACCCTGGGTCCGTTCACCCGTGTTGCCAAGGCCGTTGAAGGCGATCCGAAGACCGCCGTACTGGTCCTGGGCCATGTAGATACCTCGGGTGCCGAGCCGGTGAGCCAGGCCCTGACCAAGGAACGTGCACAGTCCATCGCTTCGATCTTCAGCCTCAGCGGCCTGAAGCAGGACCGCCTGATGCTGCGTGGCATGGGCGACCTGATGCCGCGTGCCGCCAACGACAGCAACCAGGGCCGCGCCCTGAACCGTCGCATGGAAATCATGTTCACCCAGCGCACCACCATGCTGGCCTTGTTGAGCAAGTACAACTCGGCCAATCCGCCGAAGGCTGAAATGGTCGCTGTGCAGGACGTTCCTGCTCCAGCCGCTGCTCCGGTCAAAAAAGCTGCCGCTCCGGCGAAAAAAACCGTCGCCAAGAAAGCTGCCGCCAAGCCGGCTGCCAAAAAGGCCCCGGCCAAGCCTGCTGCTAAAAAGCCAGCACCTGCCAAGGCCGCCGCTCCAGCTGCTACCAACGACCAGGCGAAGAACTGATTATTTGAGCAAGAAGGATAAAGCCGCATGACCCAGGCACTGGCCGATATGCGCCGTGACTACACACGGGACGGTTTGAGCGAGGCCCAGGCCCCGGATGAACCGTTTGCCTTGTTCCACCAGTGGTTCGCCGACGCGGTGAAAACCGAACAGCCACCGGTGGAGGCCAATGCCATGACCCTGGCTACGGTGGACCAGGACGGTCGCCCGCACTGCCGGATTCTGCTGCTCAAGGGCCTGGATACACAGGGGTTTACCTTCTTCACCAATTATCAGAGCGCCAAGGGCGAACAACTCGCGGCGCGACCGTTTGCCGCCATGACCTTCTTCTGGCCGACCCTGGAGCGCCAGGTGCGCATCGAAGGTCGGGTGGTCAAGGTCTCGCCCGAGGAGTCGGATGCTTACTTCCAGGTCCGTCCCCTGGGTAGCCGCCTGGGTGCCTGGGCTTCACCGCAAAGCCGGGTAATCAGGGACCGCGAAGAGTTGCAGGCGCTGCTCAAGGCCACCGAACAACGCTTCAGCGATACCCAGCCTGATTGCCCCGAACACTGGGGTGGTTACCGCCTGCTGCCGGAGCGCATCGAGTTCTGGCAAGGCCGCGCGAGTCGTTTGCACGACCGCTTGAACTTCCGCTTGCAGGGGGCCGACTGGACCCGTGAGCGCCTGGCGCCCTGAGCCCACCTTTCGTCACCTCGCCTGAATGTAGCGCTGCACGCCGAAGTCTCTAGTCAGAGGCCTTGGATGGGTAGCGCTGCGCTGCGTTATGCGGCCGTTAGCTACAATGATGACAGCGTCCATCAAGATCCTGAGGGAGGTGGGATTGCTACCGTTCGTCGAGTTTTTCGGTACAGGTTCTCTGTACTAAGGCTGAATGAAAACAATTTTCTGCCCGGCATGCCGTGACAGGCGGCAAGCCACAGCGGTTTAATGGATACCTGTCCTTTGGAGTTGATGCTATGCGTAAGTCCGTTTTACTAGTTGCCTGCTTTACCACCCTGTCGCTGCTGCTGGGTGGCTGCGCCTCGAGTCTGACCGGCGACTCGTACTCCCGTGACGAAGCTCGTCGTGTACAGACTGTTCGCATGGGCACCATCGAATCCCTGCGTCCGGTGAAAATCGAAGGCACCAAGACCCCAATCGGCGGCGCTGCGGGCGCAGTCATCGGCGGCGTTGGCGGCAGCGCCATCGGCGGCGGCCGTGGCAGCATCGTGACCGCCGTTATCGGCGCAGTCGCCGGCGGCCTGCTGGGCTCGGCCACCGAGGAAGGCCTGACCCGCACCCAGGGTGTTGAAATCACCGTCCGCGAAGATGATGGCAGCATGCGCGCCTACGTCCAGGCGGTTCAAGAGAACGAAATCTTCCGCATCGGCGACCGCGTTCGCATCATGACGGTGGACGGAACCAGCCGCGTTACTCGCTAAGGGTAAGGTTGCAGGAAAAGAAAAACCCCAACCGGGTGGCCGGTTGGGGTTTTTTGTTGGACGTATGTTTTGCGGGATCAGGTGAACATATGAATATCGTCAAGGGTGTCTTGTACGGCACCACTCAGAAACGGTGATTTTGTTTTTGCTTGTTGCAGTGCTGGCGAAATTTTCGCCATGTCAAGCTCACCGAAGCGTCGCGCGATGTGGCCTATCGCAATGATGGCAGCTGACGCGATGTTCTCGTCATCATTGCTCACATACCGGAGGCAGGTTTCTTGTGCCCACGTAGCGTCTGTCTCGTTGAGGCCAATGGATATCAGGGCTTCTGTGATCTTGTTTAGGTCGTTGGTGGCTAGAAGGCTTATAGCTTCATCGTGGCTCAAAGACGGGTCGTGATAACGCATACTCATTTTTCAGCTCCTAGAATTTTTCCTTTTCGATCTGTTTTATTCGCTTTTATTAAAGCGTTTTTCATCTCTTGTCTTAACTCACTCCACCGCCTCACATGACCGTGGTAAAGACCTTCTGAGGTGCGATCAATCACCACAAACTCGTTTGTGTGTGGGTCAATACCTATTCGTCTACGTGAATTTGGCGGATTCAGCTCCACTGAGTTGTTAAGAGCATCTAAGCCGTTAGTCGGCTTTTTGCTTTTGACAGAGCTATCTTTTTTTCCGTGATAGGGGGCGTCCTCATACTTCAGGCTTACAACGATATACAGAGGCCGAATGCCCGAATCCACCGGAAACACCAGAATGAAATCCCTGTATTCCGGCGGGTAAATCGGGTCAACGATGATGCTAGCGGCCTTCTCGGTCGGTGGGTACACCCAGATTTGCGGTGCCTGCGGCGCAGCTTCCAGCGCAGGAATACCGAGGGTGCCAGCGGGATCGATGGCAGGCGTCCAGATCAGCTCAATCCCGTCGCCCAAGTCCGCGACCTGATGTGTGCCTCGCAGCCCAAACTTCACGACATCGATCATTTCCCAGTCGCGATTTTTCCCTGTGTAGAAGGCGTATCCCTTGAGGGTGCCGTTAGCTAATTGCTCGACGTGCAGGCGAACCCGTGTACGCGCTCGTGGCATTGAGCGCAGTTGACGGTCGCTGTAGAGCGCGCTGTCGCCCAAGCTGGAGGGCCAGATAAGTGCTGCAATCCCAAGCATCAGGCCTGCGGCGACTGTTCCAGCACCGGCTGCGACGCTTGATGCCCCGCCGATCGCGGAACCGCCCAGTGCCAATGTTCCGAGCCCGGCCGGGAGGGCGCTGCCGCTGATCTTCTTGAGTGGCAGTAGCCCCTCACTGTCGGTTTCACGGCCACCAAGCAGCACGTGTTCGCCATAGTCCCCTATGCGATCAAGCGGTAAGTAACCGGACGGATTGTTGTAGTCGATGAGGGCGTCCGGCAGATTGCAGGACTTTGCGAATACGCAGCCGACCATGGGCAATGGCGTTGGCGGCGGCTCCACTTTACGCCTGGCCTCGTACGCTTCCTGGCGGGCAAGCATGGCTTCATATGCTTGCTGCCTGGCCTCACGCTCAGCCAACTCGCGCTCGTTCATGTTCTCGAGCCGTCGGTAACCCCCCGTGCCGGTCCCGTAGCATCGCCAGACTTGGGGTATATCCTTGTTGTTTGCCATCGTGCCCTCCTGGCGTGTTGCCTAACGACATCCAGCGTTGGAGCCGGGAGCATGACGTTATGGCAAGCAGCGGAGGGTGGATGTAGGACGGTTCTGTGAGATGGCGCCGAATGGGCCTAGAGGAGGTTGGAGCCGGCAAGCCGGCTCCAAAAGCGGTTACGCCTGAACGAGCGCCTGCTTGCGACTGGCCATCGCCGTCACTGCATACCCGATCAGCGCCGCCAGTATCGACCCGGTCAGGATGCCCATCCGGTCCATACCCGCGTATTCACTGCTGCCCGGCACAAACGCCAGGGAGCCGACAAACAGGCTCATGGTGAAGCCGATGCCGCACAGGACCGCCACGCCGAGCACCTGGCCCCAGTTGGCGCCGGCGGGCAGTGCGGCAAGGCCGGTTTTTACCATGACCCAGGTGAAACCCAGTACGCCAACGGTCTTGCCCAGCAGCAGGCCGGCGGCGATGCCCATTGGCACGTGGTGGGTGAAGCTTTCCAGGTTGACGCCAGCCAGCGAGACGCCGGCATTCGCAAAGGCAAACAGCGGCAGGATCGCGTAAGCCACCCAAGGATGCAGGGCGTGTTCCAGGGTCAGCAGCGGCGATGGCTCGGCGTTTTTGGTGCGCAGCGGGATGCAGAAGGCCAATGTCACGCCCGCCAGGGTGGCGTGCACGCCACTCTTGAGCACGCAGACCCACAGGATCAGCCCGACAATCATGTAGGGCCCCAGCTTGACCACACCCAGCCGGTTCATCGCAATCAAGGCGATCAGGCACGCCGCTGCGCCGGCCAATGACGCCCCGGACAGGTCGGCGGAGTAGAAGAGTGCAATGACGATGATCGCGCCAAGGTCGTCGATGATGGCCAGGGTCATCAGGAACAACTTCAGCGAAACCGGCACGCGCTTGCCCAGCAGGGCCAATACGCCCAGGGCGAAGGCAATGTCGGTGGCCATGGGGATTGCCCAGCCACCCAGGGCGGCCGGGTTGTCCTTGTTCAGCGCCCAATAGATCAGCGCCGGCACGACCATGCCGCCGATGGCTGCCGCTCCCGGCAGTACCACTTGCGAAGGCTTGGACAGTTGGCCGTCGAGCAACTCGCGTTTGACCTCAAGGCCGATCAGCAGGAAGAACAGGGCCATCAGGCCGTCGTTGATCCACAGCAGCGCCGGCTTGGCGATTTTCAGGGCGCCGATTTGTGTGACCACCGGCACGTCGAGAAAACTCGCGTAGAGGTGCGACAGCGGTGAGTTGTTGATGATCAGCGCCAAAGCGGCAGCAGCGATCAGGAGCAGACCGCTGGCGGCTTCCAGCTGGAAGAAACGGGTGAAAGTGCTACGCAGAGGCAAGGGATGCTCTCCAATCAAAGTTCAATAGGTGGGTACCCTAACCCGTACCGTTAGTTGTTAAAACAAAAGTTATATTCTTATTTGTTATAAGGAATCGGTCTGATCAGTTGCGCGCCAGACCCCGAAAATTGTGTGTCCAATTGAGTCATGACTGTATCTGTGTGGAGTGTAGGAAACATCCTAAGATCAGGTCTGAAATCCTTAGAGAAACCGATCATGAGCGACAACCGCCAATGGGCCCGCGAAGCCATTCGCATTATTGAAGCGGACTTCCAGCGCAGCGCCGACACCCACCTGATCCCCTTGCCAATGCAGGGTTTGCCAGGTATCGAGTTGTATTTCAAGGATGAGTCCAGCCATCCCACCGGCAGCCTGAAACATCGGTTGGCGCGTTCGTTGTTCCTCTATGCGTTGTGCAACGGCTGGCTCAAGCCCGGTGCACCGGTGATCGAAGCCTCCAGCGGTTCCACGGCGATTTCCGAGGCGTACTTCGCCAGGCTGCTGGGCTTGCCGTTTATTGCGGTGATGCCGGCCACCACTTCCCAGGAAAAGATTGCGCAGATCGCGTTCTACGGGGGCAAGAGCCATCTGGTGCAGGATCCGACGCAGATCTACGCCGAATCCGAGCGCCTGGCGCAGGAAAGCGGTGGCCATTTCATGGACCAGTTCACCTATGCCGAACGTGCCACTGACTGGCGCGCGAACAACAACATCGCTGAATCGATCTTCCAGCAACTGCGCTTTGAGCGTTATCCGGAGCCGAGTTGGCTGATTTCCAGCCCCGGCACGGGTGGCACCACGGCGACGTTGGGGCGTTATGTGCGTTATCGCCAGCACTGCACCCGAGTGTTGTGCGCGGACGCGGAGCGTTCGGTGTTTTTCGACTACTACCTGAGCGGCGACGCCAGCCTGCGCCTGGACTGTGGCTCGCGCATCGAAGGCATTGGCCGGCCACGGGTTGAGGCGTCGTTCCTGCCGAAAGTGATTGATGCGATGGTCAAGGTGCCGGATGCGCTGTCCCTGGCGGCCATGCATTACCTGGCGCAGCGCTTGGGGCGGCGAGTAGGCGGCTCAAGTGGCACCAACCTGATCGGTGCGTTGATCGCGGCGCAGCAGATGAAGGCGGCAGGGGAGTCGGGCTCGATCGTGGCGATCTTGTGCGACGGCGGTGAGCGCTATGCCACGACCTATTACGATCAGGCCTGGCTGGCAGGGCAGGGGTATGAGTTGGAGGGTTTGATTGCGGCCGTTGCGGCGAGTGTCGAGCGGGGGCAACCGTTGCCGGAAAGCATCCTGCGCGCCAATATTTGAAACACCGCATTACCAATGTGGGAGCGGGCTTGCTCGCGAATGCGGTGTGTCAGCCAATACATCATTCGGCTGATCCACCGCATTCGCGAGCAAGCCCGCTCCCACATTTGATCTGCTGCGTTTTCAGCGCAGTGGTTAAGCCTCGATACCCAACATATCCCGCGCCAGCGCCTCGGCAATCCGAATCCCGTCGACACCCGCCGACAAAATCCCACCGGCATAACCGGCACCTTCGCCCGCCGGGAACAGGCCTTTCACGTTCAAGCTTTGCATCGACTCATTACGGGTAATCCGCAGCGGCGATGAAGTGCGGGTCTCGATCCCGGTCAGGACCGCGTCGTGCAGCGAGTAGCCCTTGATCTGCTTCTCGAACGCCGGCAACGCTTCGCGGATGGCTTCGATGGCAAACTCCGGCAACGCCAGCGCCAGGTCACCCAGGGCTACGCCGGGCTTGTAGGATGGCTCCACGGTACCGATGGCGGTGGACGGCTTGCCGGCGATGAAATCACCCACCAGCTGCGCCGGTGCTTCGTAGTTGCTGCCGCCGAGGATGAACGCGTGGGATTCCAGGCGTTCCTGCAACTCGATCCCGGCCAGCGGGCCGCCCGGGTAATCCACTTCCGGGGTGATGCCCACCACGATCCCGGAGTTGGCGTTGCGTTCGTTACGGGAGTACTGGCTCATGCCGTTGGTTACTACGCGGTTCGGCTCTGATGTCGCCGCGACCACGGTACCGCCCGGGCACATGCAGAAGCTGTACACCGAACGGCCGTTCTTGGCGTGGTGCACCAGTTTGTAATCGGCGGCCCCAAGTTTCGGGTGGCCGGCGTACTTGCCCAGGCGTGCAGCGTCGATCAGCGACTGCGGGTGTTCGATACGGAAACCCACCGAGAACGGCTTGGCTTCCATGTACACGCCACGGCCATGCAGCATGCGGAAGGTATCGCGGGCGCTGTGGCCGAGGGCCAGGATTACGTGTTTGGACAGGATCTGCTCGCCGCCATCCACCACCACGCCATTCAACTGGCCGTCTTCGATCAGCACGTCGGTGACCCGCTGCTCGAAGCGCACTTCACCGCCCAGGGCGATGATCTGCTGGCGCATGTTTTCCACGACGCCGGTCAGGCGAAACGTACCGATGTGCGGCTTGCTGACGTAGAGGATTTCATCTGGCGCACCGGCCTTGACGAACTCGTGCAGCACCTTGCGACCGTGGAATTTCGGGTCCTTGATCTGGCTGTAGAGCTTGCCGTCGGAGAAGGTCCCGGCGCCGCCTTCACCGAACTGCACGTTGGATTCCGGGTTCAGCACATTCTTGCGCCAAAGGCCCCAGGTGTCCTTGGTGCGCTGGCGCACTTCGCGGCCGCGCTCGAGGATGATCGGCTTGAAACCCATCTGTGCCAGCAACAGCCCGGCGAAGATCCCGCACGGGCCAAAACCGACGACGATCGGCCGCTCGGTCAGGCCTTCCGGCGCATGGCCCACGACCTTGTAGCTGATGTCCGGCGCCGGGTTGACGTTGCGGTCGTCGGCGAACTTGAGCAGCAGGGCCGCCTCGCCTTTGACTTCCAGGTCGATGGTGTAGATGAAGCACAGCTCCGACGATTTCTTGCGGGCGTCGTAGCTGCGTTTGAACAGGGTGAAATCGAGCAGGTCATCACTGGCGATGCCCAGGCGTTGCACAATGGCAGGCCGCAGGTCTTCTTCGGGATGGTCGATGGGCAGCTTGAGTTCGGTGATTCGTAACATGACAGGAATCCGGTAGGCGGCGGGCAAAGAGGCCGGCTGTTTTGCAAACCGGCGATTATAAGCCCCAACAGCGGTTTCCCGTCATGCTAAAACAGCGCAGGGCGCAATCAGTCGTCTCGCGAACCGCCGAACGACGCGCAACCGCGTTGCACCTGGCCGTTGACCCGAAGCTCAGCGGACATGTGCTGCAGGCTGCCGCTGGCACTGTCGACACAGCGTTGCGGGGCCACCCAGAGTTCGATGTGCTGGTTATTCGCTTCGGTCATCAGGTTGAACCGTCCGTCGCCCGATTGCTCTTCCACATACGGCACGGCCAATGGTGGCTGGCCTTCACGCTCCAGCACCATGCCCTTGGCGGTGACGTTCATCGCCCAGGCCGGTTTGTGGCCGTTGGCCCGCAGGATCATGCGCTTGAAGTCCGGGTCATCACAGGCCGAGGTCGAGCGCTCGACGCGGTACACCTGTTGCAGGTCCACCGTGCCCTGGGTGCCGCTGGCGACGCCGGAGAACTTGCCACGCAGGTCGGCAAACAGTGCGCCTTGCTGGCCGGCCAGGGAGGCGGCCTCCTGCAGGATGCTGGTGCCACCGGTGTCGTTGACCACGTAGTTGCGTTTGTCGTTGCAGGGCTGGAACAGCAGTTTGTCACCCTGGGCCGTCAACTCGCCCTGCATGCGGGTCATCCCGGCGAGAGAGGGCTTGGCCGGCTCGTTATCGAACATCTGGCAGGCGGCGAACAGGGGCAGCAGGGCAAACAAGGCTAGGGTACGGGCGGCACGCATCATCGGGTCTCCTGATAAGTGCCGCCACGTTACGCAGGCTGGCGGTGCATCACAAGCCCGGGACACAGGTTGAATAAGGTGTGCCGGGGGCGATCATCCCTGCTGGGACTTTTCCTATAGAGGGATGTGAACGGTCATGGGAACGTCTTTCTCTTTTATTCGGAAAGCCGCGATGACTATTCGATGGAATCTGTGGGGGCTGTTACTGGTGACGGGTTCTGCACTGGGCAGTGAACCGGCGCGGCTGGAGTACTCCTCTGCCACTGACTTTACCGAGATCTCGATCACCGTGAAGAGGACGCCTGACAGTAGCCCGGACTTTATTTCGGTCAATGTCACGCTGAGCCCGGAGGCCAGGGCCCGCACGGCTGCAATTACTTTACTGGCTTACAACAAGCAGGTTTCGACATACGTAGACGGCTACAACGTGAGTGATGGCGCCACTGTCATGGGTGTGCTGAACACACGAGAAATACAGTTTTCCGTCCCCCAGGACATGCTCCGTAAATGGATGCCCTGGGTTCAACGGTGACGGCTTTTCAGGCTGGTCAACCAACGATAAACGTCTGCCCGGTCTGCAAGCCTTCCACGCTTTTCGCGTAGGCCAGCGCCACGTCTGCACCCGGAGCCGGTTTGTACCCACGGAAGTACGGCGCGTAGCTGCCCATGGCTTCCAGCAGGACGGTAGGGCTGACCGAGTTGATGCGCAGGCCGCGGGGCAGTTCGATCGCAGCGGCTTTCACGAATGCATCCAGCGCGCCGTTGACCAGGGCAGCCGAAGCACCGGTGCGAATCGGATCGCGGTTGAGAATGCCGCTGGTGAAGGTGAACGACGCGCCGTCATTGGCGAACTCGCGGCCAATCAGCAGCAGGTTGATCTGGCCCATCAGCTTGTCTTGCAGGCCCAGGTCAAAATCGGTTTCGCTCATGTCGCCCAGGGGCACGAAGTTGACGCTGCCGGCGGCGCAGATCAGTGCGTCGAATTTGCCGGTCTGTTCGAACAGTTTGCGGATCGAGGCGCTGTCGCTGATATCGACCTGGAAGTCGCCACTTTTGCGACCGATGCTGATCACTTCATGCCGTTGGGACAGTTCTGCCTTCACCGCCGAACCCACGGTACCGCTTGCGCCAATCAACAGGATTTTCATCGTGCCTTCCTCCAGATGTGTAGGTGAGGTTTCAGTCTAGAGTGATTTTTTGCGCGGATAAGTGCACTAATAGGCAACCTTTGGTTTTCAATTGGAAACAATCCATGAGCGAAATGGATGACCTCGCCGCGTTTGCCGTGTTGATCGAAGCCGGCAGCTTTACCTTGGCGGCCCAGCAACTGGGCTGCAGCAAAGGGCAACTGTCCAAGCGCATCAGCCAGTTGGAAGCGCAGTTTTCGGTGGTGTTGTTGCATCGCACCACCCGCCGCCTGAGCCTGACGGCGGCGGGTGCGGCGCTGTTGCCGCAAGCCCAGGCGTTGGTGGTCCAGGTGGAGCGGGCACGTCAGGCGTTGGCCAGGCTCAAGGATGATCTCGTCGGCCCGGTGCGTATGACGGTTCCGGTGTCCCTGGGCGAAACCTTCTTCGACGGTCTGTTGCTGGAGTTTTCCCGGGAGTACCCACAGGTGCAGATCGAGTTGGAACTCAACAACCAGTACCGGGACCTGGCGCGGGATGGCTTCGACCTGGCGGTACGTTCGGAGGTCGCCAACGACGAGCGTCTGGTCGCCAAGCCGTTGCTCGCCTGGCACGAGATGACCTGCGCCAGCCCGGCTTACCTGGAACAGCACGGCGAGCCGCTGACGCCGGCGGAACTGGTGGGCCACAACTGCTTGCTGAACAGCCACTACAGTGGTCGTGAAGAGTGGCTGTATCACCAGCAGCATGAGCTGCTGCGGGTTCGCGTATCCGGGACCTTTGCCTCCAACCATTACAACTTGTTGAAGAAGGCTGCACTGGTGGGGGCGGGCATCGCGCGCTTGCCGTCCTACGTGCTGCACGCGGAATTGGCTGACGGTCGCCTGCGCTGGCTCCTGCGGGATTATCAGACCCGCAGCATGCCGATGTACCTGGTCCATCCGTATCAGGGCGGCCTGCCGCGCCGCACCCAGGTACTCGCAGATTATCTGGTGGGCTGGTTCAAGCGCAGCGGCGAAGCCCTCGATCGCCTTTAGCGGTAGCGCCGGGCGATCAGATGATCAATCGAGAAGCTGCCCGGCCCCTTGGCCATCAACAGCAGCAGCAATGCGATCCAGGTGCCGTGGGTCGGGTAGGCGTCCGGGTAGACGAAAAGCTGGATGGTCAGTGTCATGCCCAGCAGCGCCAGCGCCGAGAATCGCGTGGCAAACCCCACGAGGATCAGCACCGGGAAGAAATGCTCGGCGAACGCAGCCATGTGCGCCGCCACTTCCGCAGACAGCAGCGGCACGTGGTATTCGCTGCGAAACAGCGGCAGGGTGGACGGCGCCAAGTGCGGCCAGCCCAGTTGGAAGGTCCCGCCGATCAGGTCCACGGCAAGGCCTTCCACTTTGGTCTGGCCGGATTTCCAGAACACCGCTGCGATAGAGAAGCGTGCGACAAAGGCGATCAGGCTGTAGGGGATTTTCTCGAAGCACTGGATGATCCGTTGGATCAGCCCCGGAGCGGTGGTGTTCATGGCGATACCTTGGGTTCTGTGTGCAAGTGGGTGATGGCGCCGTGACCGATCAGCAGGGCCAGGCATTGGTGCAGGTCAAATTCGGCGGCCGCATCGAGGGCGTAGGCCACGGCCATTTCCAATGGCCAACCGTTGTTCAGGCTGTTGATAAACGTCGCTGAGCCGCTGTCGATGTGAAATACCTGCACGTGCAGGCCATTGCGTAGTACCAGCGCGCTTTGGGCATGGAAGGGGTCGAGGGTGGCGAGGGATTCGCCGGTCTGATGCGCCGCCCATAAAGCCACCACGGCGTAGGCCGAGTTCAGGGTGGCCAGGGATGGATGCAGTTGCAGGCGCAGTTCGCCCAGGTCCGACTGTTGTTGCAGGGTGGCGATGACCTCCTGTTGATCCAGTGGCTGTGCGTCTGCCGCGTGGTAGGCCCTCACCCGCAATCGCTCCAGGCGCGCCACATCAGCCAGGTAAGGCACGCTGGCGGCGGGCGCGAAGCCCTGGATAAAGTCCGCCAGGTCGCTGCCGTACTCATTGATCAGAGGGCTTGTCGGCGGGAAACCCTGGACATACACACCGGCCATCGCCCGAAAAAACTCATCGCCCACCAGTTGCAGGGTGACCGGGTAGCCGGCGGCCAGCGCGTTGATCAGCGAGCTATGGACATTGTTGCGATACACCGCAAAACGACCGGCCGGATCGGCGCCGTTGCGGCTGAACAAGCCTTGCGGGCAGTTTTCCTCGGGGGACAGCAGGGCGCGGCTAAAGACGTCCTGGCGGCTCATGCACGCACCTCCAGCAGAAACCGGTCGGCCTCGCGTGCTTCAGCGTGCAGCACGCTGAACGCCGGCACCTGGTTGTCGCGCTCGATCAGCGTGGCGACCGGCCCGGTGCGGCTGAGCACGTGCTGGTAGAGCTGCCATACCGCGTTGTCGATGGGGGCGCCGTGATCGTCAATCAGCAAACGGTCGCCGAGGCTGTCGGTGTCTTCGGCAAACCCTGCCAGGTGAATCTCGCCCACGGCGTGCAACGGCAAGGCCTCGATGTACTTCAGCGGGTCTTGCTGATGGTTGATGCACGACACATACACATTGTTCACGTCCAGCAGCAGCCCGCAGCCGGTGCGGCGAATCGCTTCGCTGATGAAGTCGGTCTCTTCCAGGGTGGAGCACTGGAATTGCAGATAGGTCGACGGGTTCTCCAGCAGCATGGTCCGCTGCAGGCGGGTTTGTACCTGGTCGATGTGTTCGCACACCCGCTTCAGGGTTTCATCGTCATACGCCAGCGGCAGCAAATCATTGAGAAACACCGGGCCGTGGCTGGACCAGGCCAGGTGTTCGGAAAAGGAGTGGGGTTGATAGCGTTCGATTAGCGTGGCCAAGCGCGCCAGGTGCTCGTCGTTCAGCGGACCTTCGCCGCCAATGGACAGGCCTACACCGTGCAGCGACAGAGGGTACTGTTCGCGGATCAAGCCCAGGTAGTGATGGAAAGGCCCGCCGGCCACCATGTAGTTTTCGGCGTGGACTTCAAAAAAACCGATATCGGGGGACGTCTCGAGCACTTCACTGAAGTGCTCGTTCTTGAGCCCCAGCCCGGCCCGACGGGGGAGGCCGGGCGCCTGAGCCTGGGAGATGGAGTGGGTGAATGAGAGCGTCATCGTCAGTACTCAGGCTGTGCAGGGTTTCAGGACTTGGCGGTGAAGGCAGCTTCCTGGCCGAAGCCGGTTGGCGAGGTGGTGCTTGGGGTTTTCAGGCAGGTACCGGCCGGGACCAGTTTCCAGGCGTTGGCCTGATCCTTGACCTTCGAGGTGCCCGCGCAGGAAGTGCCGGCGCCTGCGGCGCAATCGTTCTTGCCGGCTTCGGCTACACCGAAGCATTTCTGCATGTCATCGGCGGCGTGGGCGGTGGTGGTCAGGGCGGACAGGCTCAGGGCCGAACCCAGGGCCAGGACGAGGGTGGCGGCGGACAGCGAGCGGGTTTTGGTAGTCATGGTGTATCTCCAGCAGTGGGTTGAGTTGGCAAGCATGTTCGCCTGCTTACACCACTAGAGAAAGGGGGAAGGGATTCGTTACAAAGCCGGGGAAAATAATTTCAGGTTTCGCCAAAGTCTTTGGTTCACACCAAACAAATGTGGGAGCGGGCTTGCTCGCGAAGGCAGTGGGTCAGTCACCAAACAAGTTGGCTGATCCACCGCCTTCGCGAGCAAGCCCGCTCCCACAAAAGCCCGCTCATACATTGACCAGATGGGCATCAACCGCCCAAATAAGCCTCACGTACTTTCGGATCGGTCAGCAGTTGTTCGCCGCTGCCCTGCATCACCACGCGGCCGTTTTCCAGCACGTAGGCGCGGTCGGCAATCTTCAGCGCCTGGTTGGCGTTCTGCTCCACCAGGAACACCGTCACACCGTCCTTGCGCAGCTGTTCGATGATGTCGAAGATCTGCTGGATGATAATCGGCGCCAACCCCAGAGACGGTTCGTCCAGCAACAACAGCTTGGGCTTGCTCATCAGCGCGCGGCCGATGGCGAGCATTTGCTGTTCGCCGCCGGACATGGTGCCGCCGCGCTGGCTGAAGCGTTCCTTGAGCCGCGGGAACAGGTGCAGCACCTTGTCCATCTGCTCCTGGTAATCGCCCTTGTCGGTGAAGAACCCGCCCATGGCGAGGTTCTCTTCCACGGTCAGGCGGGCAAATACCCGGCGGCCTTCCGGAACCACGGCAATGCTCTTGCGCATGATCTCGGAGGAGGCCTGGCCCACCAGCTCCTCACCCATGTAGCGGATGCTGCCGCTGTGAGCCTGGGGCGAACCGCACAGGGTCATCAGCAGCGTGGATTTACCGGCACCGTTGGCGCCGATCAGGGTAACGATTTCGCCCTGGCGCACTTCCACGTTGACGCTGTGCAGCGCCTGGATCTTGCCGTAGAAAGTGGAAACGTTTTCGAATTGCAGCATTTTACGCTTCCCCCAAATAGGCTTTGATCACTTCCGGGTTGTCGCGGATCTGCTCCGGCGTACCGTCGGCCAGTGGCGTGCCCTGGTTGATCACGACGATATGGTCGGAAATGCTCATGACCAGTTTCATGTCGTGTTCGATCAGCAGCACGGTGGCGTTGTTTTCTTCACGCAGCACACTGATCAGCGCCTTGAGGTCTTCTGTTTCCTTCGGGTTCAAGCCGGCGGCCGGTTCGTCGAGCATGAGGATCCGCGGGCGGGTCATCATGCAGCGGGCGATTTCCAGGCGCCGTTGCTGACCGTAGGCCAGGGTGCCGGCAGGACGGTTGGCAAACTCGGTGAGGTTGACCTTGTCCAGCCAGTACGCTGCATATTCCATGGCCTCGCGCTCGCTCTTGCGGAACGACGGCGTCTTGAACAGGCCGGCAAAGAAGTTGGTGTTCAGGTGGCGATGCTGGGCGATCAACAGGTTCTCGACCGCCGTCATGTCCTTGAACAACCGCACGTTCTGGAAGGTCCGCACCACGCCCTTGCGGGCGATCTCGTGGCCGGCCAGGCCCTGGATCGGCTGGCCGTCCAGCAGGATGGTGCCGCCAGCCGGCTTGTAGAAGCCGGTCAGGCAGTTGAACACCGTAGTCTTGCCGGCGCCGTTGGGGCCGATCAGGGCCACGACTTGTTTCTCTTGCACGGTCAGGGCCACGCCGTTGACCGCCAGCAAACCGCCGAAGCGCATGCTCAAGTTTTCGACTTTCAGGATCTCGCGGCTCATTTGCGCAGCTCCATGTGGGGACGTTGCATGGGCAGCAGGCCTTGAGGTCGCCAGATCATCATCAGCACCATCATGGCGCCGAACATCAACATGCGGTATTCGCTGAATTCACGCATCATTTCCGGCAGCAGGATCATCACGATCGCCGCGAGGATCACGCCCAGCTGCGAGCCCATGCCGCCCAGTACCACGATGGCGAGGATGATTGCCGACTCGATGAAGGTGAACGACTCCGGCGTCACCAAACCTTGGCGAGCGGCGAAGAAGCTGCCAGCAAAACCGGCGAAGGTGGCCCCGAGGGTGAATGCCGAAAGCTTGATGACGGTCGGGTTCATGCCTAGTGCACGGCAGGCGATTTCATCTTCGCGCAGCGCTTCCCACGCACGGCCGATCGGCATGCGCAGCAGGCGGTTGATCACGAACAGCGCCGCCAGTGCCAGCAGCAGGGCCACCAGGTACAGGAACACCACTTTGCTCACCGGGTTGTAGTCGATCCCGAAGTACTCGTGGAACGTCTGCATGCCTTCGGCCGCGGTGCGGTCGAACGTCAGCCCGAAGAACGTCGGCTTGGGAATGCTGCTGATGCCGTTGGGGCCGCCGGTGATATCGGTGAGGTTACGCAGGAACAGACGGATGATTTCACCGAAGCCCAGGGTCACGATCGCCAGGTAGTCACCGCGCAAGCGCAGTACCGGGAAGCCCAGCAGGAAGCCAAATGTGGCAGCCGCCATGCCGGCCAGTGGCAGGCAGATCCAGAAGCCCCAGCCCAGGTAATGCGAGAGCAGCGCGTAGGTGTAGGCACCCACCGCGTAGAAGCCCACATAGCCCAGGTCGAGCAGGCCGGCCAGACCCACCACAATGTTCAGGCCCAGGCCCAACAACACGTAGATCAGGATCAGCGTCGCGATATCCACCGCACCACGGGAACCGAAGAAAGGCCAGATCAACGCGGCCACGATCAGGCCGATGATGATGTAGCGCTGGGTGCGCGGCAGGGTCAGGAACTGGCTGACCTTGGGCGATACCAACGGGCCACGGTTGGACTTGAGGAGCGCACCGACCTGTTGGGTGAACAGCACGCGCAGGAACATCAGCACCGAGCACAGGGCAATGATGGTCAACGTCACGGGACCGGTGCCATGCACTTCGAGGTTGATCCCGACAATGCTCAGCTTGAGCCCGAGTACCGGGAAGGCCACGGCCCAGACCAGCAAGGCGCTGAAAAACGCCGATTTAAGATATCTGCTCATACTTTCTCAACCTCCGGACGGCCCAGAATGCCGGTCGGCCGGAACAACAGCACCAGAACCAATAGACCGAATGCCACCACGTCCTTGTACTGGTCACCGAATACGTCGGCGCCAAAGGCTTCAGCCACCCCCAGCACCAGCCCGCCGAGCATCGCGCCCGGAATGCTGCCGATGCCGCCCAATACCGCCGCGGTGAAGGCCTTGAGGCCCACCAGGAAGCCGGCGTTGGGGTTGATCACGCCATACTGCATGCTCAGCAATACAGCGGCGATGGCCGCCAGTGCGGCACCGATGACGAAGGTCAGGGCGATGATGTTGTTGGTGTTGATGCCCAACAGGTTGGCCATCTTGATGTCTTCGGCGCAGGCCCGGCAGGCGCGCCCCAGACGGGAGCGAGAGATGAACAGGGTCAGGCCGAGCATTGCCACCAGGGTGACGACGAAGACCAGGACCTGCATGTAGGAAATCAGCACTTCTTGTGCGCCACCTGGGCCGAAGGAGAAGCTCCCCGGGATCAGGTTGGGAATGGATTTGTCCTTGGAATCCTGGGACAGCAATACGGTGTTCTGCAGGAAAATCGACATGCCGATCGCAGAGATCAGCGGGATCAAGCGGTTGCTGCCACGCAAGGGGCGGTACGCAACGCGTTCGATACTGTAGCCATAGGCACTGGTTACGACGATGGACGCCAGGAATGCAGCGGTCATCAACAGCGGCAGGGAATGGATACCCAGCATGGCCAGCCCGGCAAGGGCGATGAAGGCCACGTAGGAACCAATCATGTACACCTCGCCATGGGCGAAGTTAATCATTCCAATGATGCCGTAAACCATTGTGTAGCCAATGGCTATCAAGGCATAGGTGCTGCCAACGGTCATGCCGTTAACCAGCGTTTGGAAAAAATGATAGATCTCAGGCATTACAGCGCTCCTAAAAACCCGATACGCATTTCACTGGTGGAGTCAATTTCCGGCTCGGTGCCCTGTTCTGTGATCAGGTTGCACAAAGCGTTTGCCAGCGAACCGCTGGTGACGGTTTTAAGATTTTCAGGTGAACCCACTCCCGGATCGCGGGTGACAGGCCCATAAACCTCGTAAAACAAAGCCCACTGCTTGCACAGTGGGCTTGTTGACCAGTAACGCCTGGCTTACTGAGGGGAAACTTCGGTTTTTGGTTTGCCGAAGTGCCATTCGTAGACCACGAACTTGAAGTCCTTCAGGTCGCCCTTGGCGTCGAAGCTCAGGTCGCCGGTCGGGGTCTTGAAGGTACCGGCGTGGATGGCCGCTGCCACCTTGGCGGTGTCTTCGCTCTTCGCGGCAGCGATACCGCCGGCGATCACTTCAACTGCCGAGTAGGCCGGGAACACGAACGGACCGGTTGGGTCCTGCTTGTTCTTGGTGAACTCTTCAACGATTGCCTTGTTGGCAGGATCGGTGTCGAAGGATTTCGGCAGGGTAACCAGCAGGCCTTCGGAAGCGCCCTGGGCGATTTGCGAGATGGAGTCGTTGCCGACGCCTTCAGGGCCCATGAACTTGGCGTTCACGCCTTTTTCCTTGGCTTGGCGCAGGATCAGGCCCAGCTCAGGGTGGTAGCCGCCGTAGTAGACGAAGTCGACGTTGGCTTGCTTGAGCTTCTGGATCAGCGAACCGAAGTCTTTGTCGCCAGCGTTGATGCCTTCGAAGAGGGCAACTTTCACGCCTTTCTTCTCGAGGGTTTGTTTAACGGCAGTGGCGATGCCTTCACCGTATTGCTGTTTGTCGTGAATAACGGCTACGACTTTCGGCTTCACGTGGTCGGCGATGTAGTTACCGGCGGCTGGGCCCTGGGCGCTGTCCAGGCCGATGGTGCGGAAGACCAGCTTGTAGCCACGGGACGTGATTTCCGGGCTGGTGGCAGCTGGGGTGATCATGATCACGCCTTCGTCTTCGTAGATGTCGGATGCTGGCTGAGTGGAGCTGGAGCAAAGGTGACCGACCACGAACTTGACGCCGTCGTTGACCACTTTGTTGGCTACGGCCACGGCTTGTTTTGGATCGCAAGCGTCGTCGTATTCCTTGGCTTCGAGCATTTTGCCATCTACGCCGCCCTTGGCGTTGATGTCGGCGATGGCCTGCTTGGCACCCATGAACTGCATGTCGCCGTACTGGGTCACAGGGCCGGTTTTAGGGCCGGCAATACCGATCTTGATGGTGTCAGCTGCGAACGAATGGCTGGCAACCCCGGCCAGGACCATAGCGGCAAACAGTTTGGAAATCTGCTTAGTAGCCTTATTCATAGTGCTCCACTCTTACTGTTGTATTTTTTATAGTTCTAGCGGCCTTGTGAGCTGCAGAACCGGATCAGATATCTCGGATATCCCCCGGCAGCGGCCTGGCAACTGTACCGGTACAGTGTAGAGCGCCGGTTGATCGCTTGAAAAGCTGGCTGCTGGGGGCAAAACCCGGGTATGTCGCTTAAATGAAAGAAAAAGACAGAATTGCGGCGGGGTGATGCCAGAGTTTCGGGCAATCCTTGGCTTTCCTGACACTTTCGTTCGGTGCCTCATTTGCAACTGGGTTTTTCTGCCTGGGGCTCGACGGTATGATTGCGCCGATTTTTTCTTCAGGTGAACTCCCATGACGCAAGAACCTAGCACCCTCTATGCCAAGCTGCTTGGTGAAACTGCCGAAATTTCCTGGAAGGAGCTTGAGCCGTTCTTTGCCAAGGGTGCCCTATTGTGGGTCGACGCCGGGCTGGATTTGATCGAGGCCGCCGAGGGCATGGCTGAGGACAACCGTGAGAAAGTCGCTGCCTGGCTGGCTGCGGGGAGTCTTGGCGAGGTGTCTGCGACGCGGGCATTGGACCTGGTTGAGCGGGACCCGAGTTTGTGGGCGGTGGTGGTTTCGCCGTGGATTCTGATCCAGGAAAGGGCAGTGTAGGAAATGCATGCGCGAAAAAGGTGCGTGATTTTTCCGAGTTTAAGTGTGTAGGCGGGTAACTGCATTTGCGGTGATGGCACCTTGCCGTAGAGAAAGGTCACAGGCGAGGGTTACGTGCGCGTCATGGGAACAGTTTTGGTAGCGGCGGAGTGCGGGGGGAATTGTTTCTGGGTATGTGTACATATCCGTTATTTAGGTAACGGCCACCTATGGTTCCGCTCTTACAGCGGGTCACTTTTGGCAAACGCCCGGAATGCCGGCCCAGCCAAAAGTAACCAAAAGGTCTTTGCCCCACCACTCGGTGCCTCGCTTAGGCTCGGCATGCCCGCACTCCGGCCCGGTTCCGCGGGCCGCCGCGACGGGCCATCCATGGCCCGGCGCGGCTAAATCGGCATCCTTGCCGATTTACCCGCTCCACCGTGCCTACTTGCGGCCATCGTGGTTGACGGGGCCCGCAGATCAAAATCAAAAGCAAGAGCACAGCGGCCTCCCGGCCGGCTTGAGTGTTAAAAGCAAAAGCAAAGACCAGAGCGAAAA
>NZ_JACAPJ010000021.1:0-9084 GCF_013385765.1 Pseudomonas sp. C8002 | reverse complement strand
GTGGCAACGCAGCATCGTCGACGCTTCGGCGCTGGAGCAACTGGGCGACGAAGCAGAGGGCAGCCTGGACCTGGGCAATGGCCCACTGCTGCGCGCGGTGCTGGCGACCCTGGCCGATGGCAGTCAGCGGCTGCTGCTGGTGATCCATCACCTGGCGGTGGACGGCGTTTCGTGGCGCATCCTGTTCGAAGACCTGCAAACCGCCTACGAGCAACTGCAGCAGGGGCGTGTCGTGGCACTGCCGGCCAAGACTTCGTCGGTCAAGGCCTGGGGCGAGCGGCTGCTGCGTCACGCCAGCAGCGAGCAGATGCATCAAGAGCTGGATTACTGGCAGCAAGCGTTGCAGGGCGTACCTGCAGCACTGCCGTGCGATAACCCTCACGGTAAACAATTGAATCGTGACGCGCAGGTGGTGCACACGCATCTGGACAAAACGCTGACTCGACAGCTGTTGCAGCACGCTCCGGCGGCGTACCGGACTCAGGTCAACGACCTGCTGTTGACGGCGTTGGCGCGGGTCATCAGCCGTTGGGCGCAGACGCCTTCGGTGCTGGTGCAGTTGGAGGGGCACGGCCGCGAGGAGTTGTTCGACGAGCTGGACCTGACCCGCAGCGTGGGGTGGTTCACCAGCGTATTCCCGGCGAAGCTCACCCCGGCGGCCGATATCGCGGGTTCCATCAAGCAGATCAAGGAGCAACTGCGGGCGATCCCTGAAAAGGGCCTGGGTTTTGGCCTGCTGCGTTACTTGGGGGATGCCCACGCGCAATCGGTGCTTGAAGCGTTGCCGACACCGCGTATTACCTTCAATTACCTCGGTCAATTCGATAGCAGTTTCCAGGCGCAGGACGCGTTGTTCATGCCAGGCCGCGAGCCTGCCGGGGCCGAGCAAAGTCCTGAAGCGCCACTGGGCAACTGGCTGGAAATCAACGGCCAGGTGTACGACGGCGAGCTGGACTTGAGCTGGACCTTCAGCCCGCACATGTTCGATGCACAAGCCCTCAAGGCCCTGGCCGATGACTATGCCGGTGAGTTGCAAGCGCTGATCGAACATTGCTGCCTGCCGTCCACCCAGGGTGTGACCCCTTCGGACTTCGCCCTGGTGCAGTTGACCCAGCAGCAACTGGAAGGGTTGCCTGTACCCGCAGGGGATATCGAGGACATCTTCCCGTTGTCGGCCATGCAGCAAGGCATGTTGTTCCACAGCCTTTACCAGCAGGACGCCAGTGATTACATCAACCAGATGCGCCTGGATATCGATGGTCTGGACACAGCGCGTTTCCGCGACGCCTGGCAAGCGGCGGTGGATGCCCATGACAGCCTGCGCAGCGGTTTTATCTGGCAGGGGGAGTTGGACCATCCGCTGCAGATCATTCGCAGGCAGGCGCCGCTGAGTTTTGTCGAGCACGACTGGCGTACTCGTCCCGAGCTGGCGGCGGCGCTGGACGCTGCTGCCGCTGCCGAGCAGGCGCAGGGTTTCGATCTGGGCGAGGCGCCGTTGCTGCGCTTGACCCTGATTCGTACGGGCGAGCAGCGTCATCATCTGATTTACACCCACCACCACATCCTGATGGACGGCTGGAGTAACTCGCAGTTGCTGGGTGAGGTGCTGCAACGCTACAGCGGTCAACATGCGATGGCGCCGGTCGGCCGTTATCGTGACTATATGGCGTGGCTCGCATCCCAGGATACGGCACGCAGTGAGCTGTTCTGGAAGGCTCAGTTACGCCCTCTGAGCGAGCCCACCCGGCTGATCCAGGCGTTCGGCGCCACGCCTGTGCCGGTGCAATCAGAGCCTGCCTACGGTGACTACCAGCAACTGTTCGACGCCGCCCGTACCCATCGCCTGAACGAGTTCGCCCGTCAGCACAAGGTCACGCTCAATACCGTGCTTCAGGCCGCCTGGCTGGTGTTGTTGCAACGCTACACCGGACAGCAGACCGTATGTTTCGGTGCCACGGTCTCGGGGCGCCCGGCCGATATTCGCGATATCGAGCAGCAGGTCGGGCTGTTCATCAATACCTTGCCAGTGATCGCCGAGGTTCGTGCCGAGCAGCCGATGGGTGAGTGGTTGCAGGTGTTGCAGCAACAAAACCTGATGCTGCGGGAGCACGAGTACACCCCGTTATTCGAGATCCAGCGCTGGGCCAGCAGTGCCGCCGATTCGCTGTTCGACAGCCTGCTGGTATTCGAGAACTACCCGGCTTCCGAAGCGTTGCGCCAGGCGGCGGTGCCCGAGCTGAGCTTCGGCCCTGTCGACAGCCAGGAGCGGACCAACTACCCGTTGACCCTGGCGGTGGCGACCGGCGAGACCCTGGCGATTCACTACAGCTACCTGCGCGCGTCTCTGGCCGCCGAGCATGTACGCCAGATCAGCCTGCACCTGGAACAACTGCTGGAACACATGCTGGCATTGGTTCCGGGTGCCGCAGTCGGCGAGTTGCAACTGGTGACGGCCATCGAGCGCCAGCAATTGGTGGATGACTGGAACTGCCGTGATACGCGCTTCAGTACCACCACTTCGATCCATCAGTTGATCCAGGCCCAGGCCCTGCGTGCACCGGATGCCGTGGCCTTGATGTTTGCCGAGGAGCAACTGACCTATGGGCAACTGGATCGGCGTGCCAACCGCCTGGCCCACAAACTGATCGATCAGGGTGCCGGGCCGGACGTTCTGGTGGGCATCGCCCAGGAACGTGGGCTGGGCATGGTGGTTGGGCTCCTGGCGATTCTCAAGGCGGGCGCGGCCTATGTGCCGCTCGACCCGGAATACCCGCGTGAACGCCTGGCCTACCTGATGCAGGACAGTGGCATCGGACTGCTGCTCACCGATTCGCGCCTGGCTGAGCGCCTGCCGACGCCCGTCGGGATCACGCGCCTGGAGCTGGACCGGCTGGCGCTGGACGCAATGCCCGACAGCCCACCGGTGGTCGACCTGCACGGGCAAAACCTGGCCTATGTGATTTACACCTCGGGCTCCACCGGCCAGCCCAAGGGCGTGACGGTTGCCCATGACGCCCTGGCCATGCATTGCCTGGCTATCGGCGAGCGCTATGCCATGAGCGAGCAGGACTGCGAGCTGCATTTCATGTCCTTCGCGTTCGACGGTGCCCATGAACGCTGGCTGACCACCTTGAGCCACGGTGGCCGCCTGTTGATTCGCGACTCCAGCCTCTGGACGCCGGAGCAGACGTACCAGGCCATGCACCGTCACGGTGTGACCGTCGCGGCATTCCCGCCGGTGTATTTGCAGCAATTGGCCGACTACGCCGACCAGCATGGCAACCCTCCGGCCGTGCGCATCTACTGCTTTGGCGGTGATGCGGTGCCCCAGGCGTCGTTCGAGCTGGTCAAGCGTGCGCTCAAGCCGCAGCACATCATCAACGGCTATGGCCCGACCGAAACCGTGGTTACGCCGCTGATCTGGAAGGCTGCGGCAGACCAGATGTGCGGCGCCGCCTACGCGCCGATCGGCAGCCGTATCGGTGACCGCAGTGCCTATGTACTGGATGCCGGCGGCGGGTTGCTGCCCCAGGGCCTGGCCGGTGAGTTGTACCTGGGCGGGGAAGGGGTGGCGCGTGGTTACCTTAACCGTGCGGCGCTGACGGCCGAGCGCTTTGTACCGGATCCGTTCGCTGGCTCCGGTGGCCGTCTGTATCGCAGCGGCGACCTGGTTCGCCAGCGGGCCGACGGGGTGATCGACTACCTGAGCCGGATCGACCACCAGGTAAAAATCCGTGGTTTCCGTATCGAGTTGGGGGAGATCGAGGCTCGGTTGCAGGAGCAACCGCAGGTGCAGGAAGCCGTGGTGCTGGCGCAAGAGGGCGTGAACGGGGCGCAACTGGTGGGCTATGTGGTGACTGCCGTCACTGCAGCAGACGAGGAGGTATCGGGCGCGCGGACTAAATTGCGTGAGCGGCTCAACGTTCGTCTTAAAGAGATTCTGCCGGGCTACATGGTTCCTACCTATCTGGTGTTCCTCGAAGAGTTGCCCCTGACCCCCAATGGAAAGCTGGATCGCCGTGCACTGCCGGTGCCCGACGCCAGCTTCATGCAGCGCATTTATGCCGCCCCGCAAGGCACCGTGGAGCAAACCCTGGCCGCTGTCTGGGCGGACGTCCTGGGCGTGCAGCAAGTGGGCAGGGAGGACAACTTCTTCGAGTTGGGTGGGCATTCATTACTGGCGACGCAAGCGACTGCGATGGCGCAGATGCAATTGGGAGCCAACGTCGCGCTGGACCTGATCTTCAAGGCAAGCACCTTGCGTGACTACGCAAGTGCTGTTGATGGCTGCTTGAACAGCAACCTTGAGCAGGACCTGAGCGATATGCATGACTTCCTCACCGAGCTGGAGACAAATTGAGATGGCGTTAATGGATAACATCGAGCTGGTTCAACGTTTCATCAGGCTGGCGCTGCCTCAGCGCAAGGCCTTTTTTGAAAAGTTGGCCAGCAAGGGCATGAGCCTTGGGCAACTGCCTGTGCCGATGATCCGCCATGAGTTTGAAGCCATACCGTTGTCCTATGCCCAGCACCGCCAGTGGTTTCTCTGGCAGTTGGAGCCCGAGAGCGCGGCCTACCACGTACCTGCTGCCCTGCGTTTGCGGGGTGTGCTGGATGTCGAGGCTTTGCAGCGCAGCTTTCAGGTGTTGATCGAGCGTCATGAGTCCTTGCGTACGCGTTTTGTCCAGGATGCCGGGCAGACGTTGCAGGTGATTACCCCGGCGGCGGACTTTAACCTGCCGGTGCACACCCTGGAGCCTGGCGATGCGGCCGGGCTTGAGGCGCGCATCAGTGCATTCGTCGAAGCACAGACGCGTCAGTTGTTCGATTTGCAGCAAGGCCCGTTGCTGCGGGTCTGCCTGTTGCGCGTGGCGCCGGACGAGCATGTGCTGGTGCTGACCCAGCACCATATCGTGTCCGATGGTTGGTCCATGCAAGTGCTGGTTGAGGAACTGGTGCAATGCTACGCCGCCTTCACCCAGGGCCACGCTCCGCAACTGCCGGCGCTGGCGATCCAGTACGCCGACTACGCCATCTGGCAGCGACACTGGATGGAGGCCGGCGAGCGTGATCGTCAACTCGCTTACTGGACCGCGCAGTTGGGCGACCTGCCGCCGGTGCTGGAGCTGCCCACCGACAAGCCCCGTCCCTTGCAACCGAGCTACCGTGGCGAACGCCTGGAAATTGTCCTGGATGCGAGCCTGGGGCAACCTTTGAAAGCCCTCGCCCAGCGTGAGGGGGTGACGCTGTTCATGGTGTTGCTGGCATCGTTCCAGTTACTGCTGCACCGCTACAGCGGGCAGCGGGATGTCCGGGTCGGGGTGCCGGTGGCCAACCGCAACCGGCCGGAAACCAAAGGCCTGATCGGCTTTTTCGTTAACACCCAGGTGCTCAAGGCCGAGATCGACGGCCAGATGTCGTTCCGGGCCTTGCTGGCCCAGGTCAAGCAGGCAGCCTTGGGCGCCCAGGAGCATCAGGAACTGCCCTTCGAGCAGTTGGTCGAGGCGCTGCACCCCGAGCGAAGCCTGGGGCATAACCCGTTGTTCCAGGTGATGTATAACCACCAGAGCGAAGGTCGCGGCTCCAGTGCCGAGCCCGTATTGAACCTGCCGCAGTTGACCGTCGAAGGCCTGGACTGGAAAACCTGCACGGCGCAATTTGACCTGACCCTGGACACGGCGGAGTCGGCACGCGGTCTGTCAGCCGCACTGACTTATGCCACCGATGTATTTACCGCCGAGGCAATCGAACGCCTGGCGCAGCATTGGCAAAATCTGTTGCGGGCAATCATCACCAGTCCGCACCAGGCGGTAGGGGAGTTGCCGTTGCTGGCGGCGGACGAACACCGGCGCATCCTCCAGCAGTGGAACCCGAACCTGCGGGCATTCGACGTGAACCAGTGCCTGCACCATTTGATCGAAGCCCAGGCCGAGCGTACCCCCGATGCCCTTGCCATCAGCTACGAAGATCAGCACCTGACGTACGGTCAGTTGAATGCGGATGCCAACCTGTTGGCGTATCGGCTGATCGAGGCCGGTGTCGGCCCTGATGTGTTGGTGGGGCTCTCTACCGAGCGCAGCCTGGAGATGCTGGTCGGTCTGCTGGCGGTGCTCAAGGCCGGTGGTGCCTATGTGCCCATGGACCCTGGTTATCCACAGGATCGTTTGCATTACATGATGCAGGACAGCAGCATTGCGTTGCTGTTGGCGCAGTCCTCTGTGCTTGAACACTTGGCGCCAGCACCGTCGATTCGTGTGCTGGCACTGGATAACGTCGTCGGCGCAGGCCAGGAACCGTCGGGCAACCCGCAGGTGGCGGTCAACCCTGACAACCTGGCATACGTGATTTACACCTCGGGCTCTACCGGACAGCCCAAGGGCGTGCTGCTGCCCCATCGCAATGTGGTGCGCCTGTTCAGTGCCACCGATGACTGGTTCCGCTTTGGCGCGACGGATGTGTGGACGCTGTTCCACTCCTGTGCCTTCGACTTTTCCGTGTGGGAGCTGTTCGGTGCGCTGACATACGGCGCGCGCCTGGTGGTTGTGCCCCATGACGTCAGCCGTTCCACCGAAGACTTCTACGCCTTGCTCTGCCGTGAGCAAGTGACCGTGCTCAACCAGACACCTTCGGCGTTCAAGCAGTTGGTGCAGGTCGCCTGCGCTCACCCGGCCGCAGGCCTTGAGCACTTGCGCTACGTGGTGTTTGGCGGTGAGGCACTGGAGGTCAAGGCATTGCAGCCGTGGTTTGAGCATTTCGGTGATCGTTCGCCGCAACTGATCAACATGTATGGCATCACTGAAACCACCGTTCACGTGACGTATCGACCCATCACCCGGGCCGACTTGGCGAACGAGGCGAGCAGCCCGATCGGCGAGCCTATCGTTGACCTGTCCTGGTACCTGCTGGACGCTCAGCTCAACCCGGTCCCTGAAGGTTGCATCGGCGAGCTGTATGTCGGCCAGGCGGGCCTGGCCCGAGGCTACCTGCACCGTGGCGATCTGACCGCCAGCCGGTTTATTCCCGATCCGTTCCGTGCTGACGGCGCGCGCCTGTACCGTACCGGCGACCTCGCGCGTTTGCGTGCGGGCGGGGTGGTGGAATATGTCGGGCGGATCGACCATCAAGTGAAAATTCGCGGGTTTCGTATCGAGTTGGGTGAGATCGAGGCGCAACTGCTCAAGTTGGCTTGCGTGCGTGAAGTTGCGGTGTTGGCGCGGCCCGGCGTGGGCGGCCAGCAGTTGCTGGCCTATATCGTGCCGGCCGCACCGGTCTTCGACGCAGAGACCCATGATGGCCTGCGCGAGACCATTCGCCAGTCGCTCAAGGCCGAGCTGCCGGACTATATGATTCCGGCGCATGTGGTCTTTCTGCCGAGCCTGCCGTTGACGGTCAACGGCAAACTCGACCGCCAGGCGCTGCCAGAGCCTGAGCTGCAACAGCAGTCGTATGAAGCGCCGTGCGGTGAGCTGGAACAACAGGTGGCGCTAATCTGGCAAGAGGTCCTGGGGGTTGAGCGTGTCGGTCGCCAGGACGATTTCTTCGAGCTCGGCGGTCACTCGTTGCTGGCCACCCAAGTGGTATCGAGGGTGCGTCATGGTCTTGAGCTGAACGTGCCGCTCAAGGCGTTGTTCGAGCACACGACCCTGCAGGCATTCGCCCGGGTATTGAACCAGGAACCCGCCGAGCAGGCCCCCGCGTTTGTCGTGGTTGATCGTGGCTCGGCATTGCCGTTGTCGTATGCCCAGGAGCGCCAGTGGTTCCTCTGGCAGCTCGATCCCCTGAGTGGTGCCTACAACATACCGACGGCCTTGCGCCTCGCAGGCGCGCTGGATATCCAAGCGCTCCAGAGCAGCTTTGACGAGTTGCTGGTGCGTCATGAAACCTTGCGTACCACGTTTGTCCAGGACCATCAGCGCACCCTGCAAGTGATCCATGCGCCAGTGCCAATGGCGATTGTCGTGGACACCCTTGACGCCGGCACTGATCCGCACGCCGGGATTGCCGCTTATGTGCAGACCCATGCCGAGGCGTTGTTCGACCTGCAGACCGGGCCCTTGTTACGCGTGAAGTTGTTGCGCCTGGCCGATGATGATCACGTGCTGGTGCTGACCCAGCATCACATCGTCTCCGATGGCTGGTCCATGCAACTGATGGTGCAGGAACTGGTTGAGCTCTATGACGCCTTCAGCAGCGGCCGCGCGCCTGAGGCCAGGCCATTGCCGATCCAATATGCCGACTATGCCGCCTGGCAGCGTCAATGGATGGAGGCCGGTGAGCGTAAGCGCCAACTGGCTTATTGGACCCGGCAACTGGCCGGTGACCAGCCGTTGCAATTGCCGTTGGACTATTCGCGCCCGGCCGAACAAAGCTTTCGGGGGGCGCAGCTGGAAATCGTCCTGCAACCCGGGCTCGGCGCTTCGCTGCTCGGCCTGGCCCAGCAACTGCGTGTGACGCCGTTCATGCTCTTGCTTGCCTCATTCCAGACGTTGCTGCATCGCTACAGCGGGCAATCCGACATCCGGGTCGGGGTCCCGATTGCCAACCGCAACCGGGTTGAGACCGAGCGCCTGATCGGCTTTTTCGTCAATACCCAGGTACTCAAGGCCGATGTGAAACCGACCCTGGCGTTCGCGGATGTCGTGCAGCAAGTCCGGCAGACCGCCCTTGAAGCCCAGGCTCACCAGGACCTGCCATTCGAACAGTTGGTTGAAGCGTTGCACCCTGAGCGCAGCCTGAGTCATAGCCCGCTGTTCCAGGTGATGTTCAACCATCAGAGCGAGGCGGCGCGCGGACAGCAGGCGACGCGCTTGCCGGGCCTGGCCATCGAAAGCCTTGAGTGGGCCAGCCACACGGCCCAGTTCGACCTGGTGCTCAATACCTTTGAAACCGGGCAAGAGTTGGCCGCCACGCTGACCTACGCCACCGATCTGTTTGCGCCGGCGACGGTCGAGCGTCTTGCCGGCCATTGGCAAAACCTGCTGTGCAGCATTGTCGCGGATCACACGCGGCCGGTTGCCGAGCTGTCGTTGCTGGGCGGTCATGAGCTTGAGCTGATTGAGCGGACCTGGAACGCCAATGGCCTGG
>NZ_JACAPJ010000020.1:0-135348 GCF_013385765.1 Pseudomonas sp. C8002 | reverse complement strand
ACCACGCTGGCCGAACGCAGGCTTTGGAGCGTGGGTAACCCGGCAGGACGCCGGGTTAGCCGTCCTGGGCCAAGGATGGCCCATGACGGCGGCCCACGGTCCAAAGCCGGAGTGAGGGCACACCGAGCCTAAGCGAGGTGCCGAGTGGTGGGGCAAGAGCGTTTTGCTTACTTTTGCGCTCTTCAAAAGTGAGCCGCTGTAAGAGCGGAACCAATAGTCGCCGTTACCCAAACAACGGATATGTACCCTCAACCGTGCTTCTTGTAACGACGAATCCGAATATCCGCCTGCTCCTTGTGCCCCGCAAACCCTTCCATCCCGCAAAGCCGCGAGCAGTATTCCCCTACCAACACCGAAGCCTCATCCGTCAGCACCCGCTGATACGTGCACGTCTTGATGAACTTGCCGACCCACAGCCCGCCGGTGTACCGCGCAGTCCCGGTGGTAGGCAATGTGTGGTTGGTCCCAATCACCTTGTCGCCATAGGAAACGTTGGTGCGCTCACCGAGGAACAACGCGCCGTAATTGGTCATGTGCTCCAGGAAATACAACGGATCGCGGGTCATCACCTGCACGTGCTCGGAGGCGATGCGATCGGCTTCCTGCACCAGCTCGTCGACGCTGTCGCACAGGATGATTTCGCCATAGTCGCGCCAGGCGACAGAAGCAACCGGTGCGGTGGACAGGATCGCCAACTGCCGCTCGATCTCCGCCGGCAGGGTTTGCGCCAACTCCGCACTGTTCGTCAAAAACACCGCAGGCGAATTAACCCCATGCTCCGCCTGCCCCAACAAATCGGCAGCGATGATTTCAACATCGCTGCTGTCATCAGCAATCACCAGTGTCTCTGTAGGCCCGGCAATCAAGTCGATACCAATCTTGCCGAACAACTGACGCTTGGCCTCGGCCACATACGCATTACCCGGCCCAACGATCATATCCACCGGCTTGAACGTATCGGTGCCCAACGCAAACGCAGCAATCGCCTGCACCCCGCCCACGCAATAGATCTCATCGGCACCCGCCAAATACATCGCCGTCACAATGGCCGGATGAGGCTTGCCATCAAACGGCGGCGCGGCCGCAACAACGCGCTTCACCCCGGCCACCTTGGCCGTCAGCACGCTCATATGCGCCGACGCCAGCAACGGGTACTTGCCGCCCGGAATGTAGCAAGCCACCGAGTTCACCGGAATATTGCGATGCCCAAGGATCACGCCAGGCAAGGTCTCGACTTCCACATCGTGCATCGAGGCTTTTTGCACCTCGGCGAAGCGCCGGACCTGGGCCTGGGCAAAGGTGATATCGCCGATTTCCTGCTCGGACAGGCTCGCCACGCAGGCGGCAATTTCTTCGTCGCTCAGCCGGAAAGATACAGGCGACCACTGATCAAACTGCTTCGAGTATTCACGTACGGCCGCATCGCCGTTACGGGCGACGTTGGCGATGATGCGCTCAACGGTATCGCGGACTTGGGCGGCAATCTCGGCTTGGGCTTCGACCGGTTTAGGCGTTTTCAGGTAACGAATCATCAGTGGCTCCAGGTGGTTCTTGAGGGCACGCGACATGCCCCCGGCATTGGCAACCATCTTTTCCTACCCCCCTGCCCCGGGCAATTTCGCAGCCTCCCTATTGGTGACGCAACCTGACGCAACACAGACGCAGTGTTGAAGCACTGCGGCGGGCTGCTGACGTTATTCGTATAACCCCCGATGAAAAACATGTAAGCCCCATTGACTTAGGGATTCGGAGTGATAGGTTAAATAAGCGGTTATACGTATAACCTAACAATCACACCCAACGTAAAGAGGTGATCAACCGTGAGTCGAGTCTTGTATCTATTCGGTGGCTGGCCCGGCCATTTCCCCTACGAAATTGCGGCATGGGCGCGCACCGTTTTCCAGGAACTGGATTTCGAGGTCGAAGAGTCCACCGACATCTTCACACTGGACAGGGACTTGACCGGTTATGACCTGATCGTGATCGGCTGGAACAACGCCGTCACTACCGAGACGCTCACCGCGTCCCAGGAAAACCGCCTGCTGGAAGCGATCGAAAGCGGCACCGGCCTGGTGGGTTGGCACGGCGCAGGCGCGGCGTTTCGCGCCAGCCTCAAATATCACTGGGTGCTCGGCGGCTCATTCCTCGAACACCCGATGGGCGAAGGCTTTCCCCACCCGTACCAGGTCAACGTCATCGACCACAGCCACGAGGTGACCCAGGGCGTCGAGGATTTCGAGGTACGGTCCGAGCAGTACTACATGCAGGTCGACCCGAACATTCATGTGCTGGCTGAAACCACCTTCGACGGCAACCCCTTCCCCTGGCTCAACGGCCATCGCAGCCCGGTGGCGTGGGTGCGCCAGTGGGGCCAGGGGCGGGTGTTCTATCACTCCATCGGGCACGACACCAGCAACCTCGCCGACCCGAATATCCGCCGCCTGACCAAGCAAGGCCTGAACTGGGCGACACGCGGGCGTGCAGCCAGTACCGCCGAGGCAACCCCCTCCGTTTCATCAACCCAAGGAGTCCTGTCATGACTAAATTGACCGGCAGCCAGATCGTGGCTCAAACCCTGAAAAACTATGGCGTCGAATACGTCGCCGGTATTCCCGGCCACGGTATCTGGACCCTGACCGACGCCTTCCTCGAAGAAGACTCCAAGCTCAAGTTCATCCAGGTGTTCCATGAGCAGAGCGCGGTGCATCTCGCCGACGGTTACTACCGGGTGAGCGGCAAGCCGATGGCGGCAGTGACGTCCATCGGTGCCGGCGCCGCCAACACGGTGATCGGCATGGCCACCGCGTTTACCGACTCCACCAGTCTGATGCTGATCACCGGCGGGCCACCCACTCACATGCGTGGCCATGGCTTGCTGCAGGAGCTGGAGCGCTACACCGACAACGACTTCCCGAAAATCGCCGAGGCCGTGACCAAGCGTCATTGGGTGGCGACCCGTGTTGAAGAGTTGCCGTTCATGATGCACCGCGCCTGGAGCGCAATGGTCACCGGACGCCCCGGGCCGGTGCACCTGGAAATCCCGATGGATGTGCAGGCCGAGGCCGCTGAAGTGACCCTGCATGCCCTCGAAGAGCGCACCCCGATCGGCAAATGCTTCCCGGACCCGGCAGCCACCGCACGCGCAGTGGAAGAGCTGAAACTGAGCAAGCGCCCGGTGCTGGTGATCGGCGGCGGCGTGATTACCGGCGAAGCCAGCGCGGAATTGTTCGCCCTGGCCGAAGCCTGGAAGATCCCGGTGGTCACCACCTGGAACGGCAAGAGCGGCTTCCCGGAAGATCACCCGTTGTTCGCCGGCAGTGTCGGCCAGACCGGCACCCTGTGCGGCAATAAAGTCGCGTCCACCGCAGACGTGATCGTCGCCGTGGGCTGCCGTTTCACCGACTGGTCGTCGTCCAGCTACGCCAAGGGCGTGACCTTCGCGATCCCGCCGTCGAAGCTGATCCACATCGACATCGACCCGCATGAAATCGGCAAGAACTACCCGGTGACCGTGGGCATTTGTGCCGACGCCAAATACGCCCTCGCCGCCATTGTCGAAAGCCTGAAAGGCGAGACGGTTGAGCGCGAAGAGTACCTGAGCGACCTGCGCGGTTATCAGGAAGAATGGGAAACCAAACTGGCGGGCCGTCGTGACTCCGATCGCTTTCCGTTCACCTCGCAACGCCCCCTCGGCGCGCTGCGCAAAGTGTTCCCGCGGGACACCATCGTGGTGGTTGGCTCGGGCAACACCCAGGGCGCGGTCAAGCAGACTTTCCCGGTCTATACGCCACGTACCCACCTGACCTCCGGCGGCTTCTCGTCCATGGGCTGGGCCGTACCTGCGGCCATCGGTGCGAAGCTGGCGGCGCCTGACCAGCCGGTGGTGTGCATCCTCGGGGATGGCGATTTCCTGATGACCTCCCAGGAAATTGCGATCTGCGTGACCAACAATATCCCTGTGGTGTTCCTGATCCAGAACAACGCCGGCTACATGTCGATTCGCGGTGGCCAGCGCAAGCAGACCAGCCGCCATATCGGCACTGAGTTCAACCACCCGGACGGCACGCCCTACAGCCCGGACTTCAAGGCGGTGGGCGAAGCCTTCGGCCTCAAATCCTACCGTGTGGAGCGCCCGGAAGACCTTGAGCCTATCCTGCAGGAAGCGCTGGATTTGAATGTGCCGGTGCTGATCGAAGTACCCACCGACCGCGATGCGGCTGGCCCTTGGGTGCCCGGCTGGTGGGACTTCCCGATTCCGGAATACATCACCGACGAACGCCAGGATGAGTACTGGCAAATCCGTAATTCCGAACAACACCTGTAAATGCCGGAGCGGCTCACATGAGTGATGCATTGATTTCGCATCATGCAGAGCTGAATCCACAACCGGGGGCGCCGCGCGAACCGCGCGCCCTCGACGTGGTGACACCTGATGCAGATGGCACGATCAACTGTGACGTGGTGATTATCGGCTCGGGCATGGGCGGTTCGACCTTCGCCCATGCCCTGCGTGACAGCGGGCTGGATATTGTGATCGTCGAACGAGGGGATTTCCTGCCCCGGGAAATCCAGAACTGGAGCGCTGAAGCGGTGTTCGGCCAAGGACGCTATCGCAATGCCGAACCGTGGCTGGACCAGGCCAACCAAGCATTTTCGCCGGGGGTGTTTTATTACGTCGGCGGCAACACCAAATTCTACGGCGCCATGCTGCCACGGTTTCGCGAGGCGGACTTTGGCGAGATCCAGCATGCCGAGGGCGTGTCGCCTGCGTGGCCCGTCAGCTACGCCGAGTTTGAACCCTGGTACGCCGAAGCGGAAAAGCTCTACCGCGTGCATGGCCAGGCCGGCATTGACCCAAGCGAACCCTGGCGTTCAGGACCCTTCCCGCAACCGGCACTCAAGCACGACCCGGCCCTGGTTGCGCTGGAGCAAAGCATGCAGCGTGCCGGACTCAAGCCGTTCGTGATGCCGGCGGCGGTGGACTATGGCGATGGCGGCGATTGCGTATTGTGCTCAACCTGCGATGGCTATCCGTGCCTGGTGGAGGCCAAGGCCGACGCTGAAGTTTCTGCGCTCAGGCCCGCCCTGCGCAGTGGCAGCATTCGGCTGATGACTCGCACCACGATCAGGCAGCTGAACACCGATAACGATGGCAAAACCGTGACTCAAGCGCGGGGGCTGTTCGATGGACGCGAGGTGACACTGCGTGCCAAACGCTTCGTGCTGGCGTGCGGCGCAGTCAACAGTGCGGCATTGCTGTTCAAGTCTGCGAACGCTCAACATCCTCATGGCCTGGGCAATAGCTCTGGGCAGTTGGGGCGTAACTACATGGTGCACAACAGCACCTTCATGCTGGCGGTGGACCCGCGACGCAAGAACAACGTGACCTTCCAGAAAACCCTGGCCATCAACGACTGGTACAGCGCCAGCCCGCACAACGCATTCCCCTTGGGTAACGTGCAGATGCTGGGGAAAATCCGCGAGCCGATGATCAGTGCCATGCGGCCCTGGCTGCCGAAATTCGCTTCACGCTATATCACTGACCACAGCGTCGACCTGTACCTGACCTCGGAAGATCTGCCGACCCAGGACAACCGCGTCACCTACGACACACAGCGCGGTGCGATCAAGGTTCACTGGACGCCGAACAACCTCAAGGCCCATGAAGGACTGGTGAGCAAGGCCACCCAAACCATGCGTGATGCAGGGTATCCGCTGATCCTCAAGGCGCGCATGGGCATCGCGACGAACTCCCACCAGTGCGGCACTGCCGTGATGGGCAAGGACCCTACCACCAGCGTGCTGGACCTGAACTGCAAGCTGCATGACCTGGAGAATGTATGGGTGGTGGACAGCTCGTTCTTCCCGTCGTCGGCGGCGGTTAATCCGGCACTGACCATCGCAGCGAATGCCCTCAGAGTAGCGGCACACTTCAAGGGGCAGCCCGGGTAAAGGTGGGAGCTGGCTTGCCTGCGATGCAGTCGACTCGGTCTGTCAGTGGTATTGAGTCGATGCCATCGCAGGCAAGCCAGCTCCTACAGCGATCCCTTACCAACGGGATCAGGCGTCTGCCTGCTGGATACTGCGGGTCGAGGTACGCACCACCAGCTTGGTGGCGAAAATCTTTTGCTCGGGCGCCAGCGGCGCATCAGCCGGAGCATTCAATTGCTCGGTCAGCATGCGTGCGGCGTACACGCCCTTCTCCACCATGGGTTGGGCAATGGTGGTCAAACCGAGTTGCACCGCCTCGGGAATATCGTCGAAGCCGATCACCGAAAGCGTCTGCGGGACTTGGCGACTGAGGGCGTGGGCGGTTTTCATGCAGGCAATCGCCATCACATCCGAGCACGCCACCACTGCCGTGACGTCGTTGGAGGTCAGCAATGTGAACGCTGCGGCCTGGCCGGACGTGGAATCCAGCCCACCGGCCTCGATCACGCTCAGGTCTTCAAACGCCAGGCCCGCGGCGGTGGCCGCCTCCACGTAACCGGTGAGGCGTTCGCGGACAATCCGCTCACTGGCACTTTTGAAGCGTTGCAGGTCAATCGGGCCGCGGTAACCATCCGGGTTGAGGCGGTCAATGATGACGCCGATCTTGCGGTGGCCCAGGTCCAGCAGATGCTGCATTTGCGTGCGAGCCGCACCGCGATCGTCGATGCCGACAAAAAACGAATTCTCGACCAGCGGCGAGTCGATCACCACGAACGGAATACTGTGCTTCACCACCGCCAGCACCGCCGGGTGATCATCGGGCAGGGTCGAGATAATCAGGCCATCCACCAGCCCGCGCAGGGCCAGGCTGCCGTGGCTCGCCGCCGGGCCCCGGCCCACCAGGCGGTTGTTGTTGAGCGGAAACAGTGTCAGTGCGACATTTTCCAACTCGCCCACTTCACTGATGCCGCGCAGCATGGCGATGGTGCACGGGTCGGCAAAGGCCAGGGACAACTTGTCCATCATCATCAACCCGATGGCGCCGATCTTGCCCGAGCGCAGGCTGCGGCCCAGCACATTGGGGCCCGGGTAGCCCAATGAAGCGGCCACCTCGAGGATATGCTCGCGCTGGGCCGGGGACAGTTTGGAAGGTCGGTTGTAGGCGTAAGACACCGCAGGCTGGGACACCCCTGCCGCCAGTGCTACGTCTTTCATTGAAACGGCCATCGCTTGCTTCCCAATCCTTTTGAAACCTCATGCGAGGTCATGAAAAAACAGGCGCTCAGTGTACCCGTTGAGGGGAAACCTTCGGAACCAGTCGTGTGGCACTGAACATGATTGCGACCATCAGCGAGGCAACCGCCAGCAGCGCCCAGGATAGATCCGTCGCGTGGGCGAACAAGCCGATCACCGCCGGGCCCATCAGGATACCCAGATAACCGAGGCTGGTGGCAGCGGCAATCGCCAGTTCCCCCGGCATGGTCTTTTGCGCGCCCGCCAGCGACAGGTACACCGGCGCGATATTGGCCAAACCGATGCCGATGACCGCAAACCCCACCAGGTTCACCTGCCAGTTCGTCGCGAGCACCACCGTGAGAAAGCCCAGGATTACAATCAGGCCACCGCCCACCAGTACCAGCCGGGCGCCGAGCCTGAGCAGAATCCGGTCGCCACTCAAGCGCCCCAACGCCATCATCACGGCGAAGCAGGCGTAGCCCAGGCCTGCAATGGAAGGCTCGACATCACGCACCTGGGTCAGGAACACCGCGCTCCAGTCGAGAATCGCACCTTCGGCCAGAAACGCGAACAGGCACAGCACCCCCAGCACCAGGACTTTACGCGTGGGCCGCACAAAGATCGGGCTGCCCTCTTCGCCGCTGCGCCCGAGCATCTGGCGCCCGTAACTCAGGACAAACGCAGCCAGTGCCGCCATCACCGCGCTGCTGGCCAGCAACGGCGTGGCGCCCAGCCAGAGCAGCGCGGTGATCCCCGCCGCACTGACAATCGTGCCCAGGCTGAACAAGCCATGAAAACCCGACATCAAGGACCGCCCGGTCGCACGCTCAACCATCACGCCCTGTACGTTCATCGTCACATCCACTGCGCCGCACCCTGCACCGAACACGGTCAGGGCAAACATCAAGCCCAAGAATGAATGTGTGGTCGCCAGCAGAGGCAGCGTCAGAAACACCAGGGCGATGCCGATGTGCATGGTAAAGCGGCAACCTTTGCGGGCGTTCAGGATGCCCGCCAGCGGCATCATCACCAGTGAGCCGAGGCCCAGGCACAGCAACAGGATGCCCAATGCGCCGTCGTCCACCCCGGCCCGGCTGCGCGCATAGGGAACCAGCGGCGCCCAGGCGCCCATGCACAGGCCGGACAGCAGAAACGTCAAGCGGTAGGCCGACATATGCGGCGTGGAGCACGGCAATAACAACTCTTGAGACGACACGGAAACCCCAATACCTGAACAGTTGGAGTTATACGTATAACTTAAAACTCAAGCGCCAGCCACTGCCTTGTTACTGTTACATATTCTGGATTGATAAAGCATTGACAGCCCACAGGGTGCAGGTTTTACTTCCGCAAGGTTATTCGTATAACCCAAAATTGCATAACCACCCCACAAAAACAAAAGGGACCATGCAGCGTGATAAGCACTTTCCAGAAAACCCCGATCCCCCCGCGTATTCGCAAGGCACGTATCGCCACCTTTCTCGGCTTCATGATGATCGGCGCCATGATGTACATCTGGTCCACCGGTGTAAGCGTGTTCAGGACCCAGCTTGGCCTGACGGGAGAACTCGGGGACTCGAGTTTCGGCCTGATTGCCCTCGGGGTCGGGGTCGGCTCCGCAGCCGGTGCGCTGCTGGTCGGGCGGCTGCTGGACACCTTCGGCGCCAAGCCGGTAATTACCCTTGGCGCCCTCGCCTATCCCCTTTCGATTATCCCGCTGGGCTTCGTCAACGGTTTCTGGTTTGCGCTGTGTTTCGGCTCTGTGCTGGGGCTGTTGCGCGGCGCCCTGGATACCGCCTTGAATGCCCACGGCGTGCAGGTTGAACGGTTTTATCGACGCTCGATCATGTCCGGCTTCCATGCCTTCTATTCCCTGGGCGGCTTCCTGCTGGGCATGGCATGCAGTTGGCTGACCCGGTTCTACACCGACAGCGTGCTGGTGCCTTACACCGTACTGGGCCTGGCGATGTTTATTCTGGGCTGTGTGTTCAGCCGATGGTTGCTGGGCAAGCATGATGTGCCCGACGCCCAGCTCGACGACTGGCAAGCCGGCACCCAGTCCCGGGACGAAACCGGCAAGGGCCCTTCGGCCAAGACGCTGCTGGTGATGATCGCTCTCGGCACCTTGCTGCTGGGCAGCATGATGGGCGAAAACGCAATTGCCGACTGGGGCCAGGAATACATTCGCCGGGAGTTCGCGACCACCACCTCGACCGCAGGCATGGCGGTCTCACTGTTCGTCGGTGCGTCATTCGTGGGGCGTCTTTTTGGCGACCGCCTGGCCGCTGCGTTCGGTAATGCGCAGGTGGTGTTTGGATGCGGTACGTTGTGCGTCCTCGGCATGATCACCACGATATTGGGCGGTACGGCCGTGACCGGCGTTGTCGGCTTCGCGCTGTTTGGCCTCGGCCTTTCGTGCATCGCACCGTTGATGATCTCCGCCGCCGGGCGCCGGGACCCGGCACATGCCGGGCGCAATATCGGCATCGTCAACTGCATCGGATTTTCCGGGATGCTGGTGGGCCCCGCCGTCATCACCGTCATCGTCAGCAACTTCGGCCTGAGCAAGCTGATGTTCTTCCCGCTGGTGATGCTCGGTTTGCTCGCGACGTTCGGCCCACTGCTGATGCGCGCGCCGAAGAAAACCGTTGCCCGCGGCAAAGCGCAAACCGAGGTGTGAGGGAGGCCCGCATCGTCACTGCACCGGCAGGAAATTCATCAGCAGCAAGCTTTGCGCGTAGTTGAGCCCGATGCGCCGGTAGCGTTCGTCGAGCATCTGGGTCAACAGGTCGAGGCGCGCGACGATCTTGCCGAACTCCACGGCAAAGCTGAGGTTGCTGCCCGCCTCCGAGATCTCGTTGGAGAACAGCAACAGCGAGCCATTGGCATCCTGGCGCTGACTGAGCAGCCAGGTGGCCTTCTCGATATTGCGTGCGGCATTGCTGACGAACTGCGGGTTGATCGAGTCCGTTATATAAAACTCGGTGCGCCCGCCGTGTGCCGTCACCAGCATGCTGCCGATCGCGTAGATGAAGGCGCCTACCCGGTCGCCGCGAAACTCCGGGCTCAGGGAATAGCTCAGCGCCGCCAGGTCGCGACGATCGCCCAGGGCGGGCAGTGGTTGGCGAAGTTCGATGGCCTGGCGGATTTGCCGGGCGGCGGTCACCGCGTCGGTGTAACCCGATTGACGCCACTGGTTGGGGTTGCGCAGGTAGAGCTTGCTCATCAGCAGATACAGGCTTTGCAGGTTGTCGCGCATGCTCAGGGTGGCCATGCGATCAACGCTGGTCTGGAAGAATTCATCGGGCTTGCCGTTGCTGAACTGCGTGGCAATATCGCGCCCCTGCTGCTGGCTGCAACCGTTGGCGCAAAGCATCAAAACCGCAGCCAGCCACAGCGGCTGACGCATCCATCGGGTGATAAAAACAGGTAACGTGCGATCCATCGGCACCAGGTCTGGGTCTGCTGTCCACGCCGGAAATTAGTGTGGTCGGGACAGAGATAGATCGGAAGAACGGGAAAAAGTGCAGTGAGGGCGGCAAACCAATAATTTTTCCAGAGGTGCATCCACTTTGATCCTTGGTACGTAGATTCAATACCCTCACCCGGAGGGCACAAGCACCAAGGAGATACATCATGCACGCCATCTACAAAAAAATTGCTGCCGTTGCCTGCTTTACGATCCTCTCCGTCACCACATCCCTAAGTTTTGCCGCCGACACCGTAATGGTGGGCGGCGCGGCGATGTATCCGACGAAAACCATCGTCGAAAACGCAGTCAACTCAAAGGACCACACCACTCTGGTGGCGGCGGTCAAGGCAGCCGGACTGGTGGATACCCTTAACAGCAAAGGCCCGTTCACCGTATTCGCACCGACCAACGAAGCTTTCGCCAAGCTCCCCGCAGGCACCGTGGATACGCTTGTGAAACCTGAGCACAAAGCCGATCTCACAAAAATCCTGACCTATCACGTGGTGGCTGGCACTCATACCTCTGCACAACTGATGGCCGACGCCAAGAAGAACGGCGGTACCGTGATGTTGAAAACCGTGCAGGGTGAATCGCTGACGATCAAGCTGCATGACGGCAAATTGTGGGTGGTGGATGCCAAGGGTGGCAAGGCCAGCATCAGCATTGCGGATGTGATGCAGTCCAATGGCGTGATTCATGTGGTTGATTCGGTGCTGATGCCGTAATCGTCGCTTGACACCGAAAAGCCCGAAGCAGTGTGCGTCGGGCTGATTCGGATGCTTCAGTTGTCGGGGTGTTCACTCGCGACAGAATCAGCCGCATCCACATCCGACATATCCTCTTCCAGAGGGGCGTCATCGTCCGGCGGTAGAGGCGCTTCAGGTTGATCGCGCCGAGGATCATGCCCGGTTTCATTGTCTGTACCGCGCGTTACGCCCTGCTGGGATACGTTTCCAGGGGCCTTCTCGTCAATTTCCATGCTGGCTCTCCGTTCTAGCGCGGGATGTCCGTGCTTGAACATGAGAAACGATGCGGCGTCGCGAGTGCCGGCCGATGGACGAACGGTGGGGATCAATTTCATAACGGCCCTAACGCTCCGAGAGACTCTATCCACCGCAGGATCGCGGGTTTCTCTGCTGGTTTTTCGCCAATGCAACACACCTCCGGGTCGGTGAGAGAACACCAGACAGACACCGGGTCTCCCACTCGCAAGCCATACGAGGCTTTACGAAGCGCCGTCGTTGACCAAGCGTCAACCGTCTCGTTGAGAGACTTGTGAAAGTGCTGCCCATTGACGCTATAGCTGAAGCTCATGAACTGGCGTCCGGCCCACGATGCCTCACGCCCGACGAAGGTTACGTAGCCAGGCACCACCTGCCCCGCGTCCATGGCACTTATGAGTTCTCTCCTGAAAACAGCCCGGAAACACGTTTGTTTTTTGTGCTTTTACACTGTTATAGCTCAGAGGCCCGCAGCGCGACAGGTCCTTGGTCGCCGCCTCCGGTGAGGCCTGAAACTGACTACCCGTTATGTCTGACATACATTGACATATCGATAATTATCGATATGATCGCGCCATGGACTTACTCGAAATATTCAAAGCCCTCTCAAACCAGACACGCCTCGAAATCCTGAAAGGTTTGAAGGACCCCGAGAAGAACTTCCCTGCACAAGATGAAGGGGACGTTCACACGGTGGGCGTGTGCGTCAGCAGTATTCAGGAAGGCATCGGGCTCTCGCAGTCGACGGTGTCTGGTTACCTGGCAACGCTGCAACGGGTGGGCCTGGTCGAAGTCAGGCGCATCGGCCAGTGGACTTACTACAAGCGCAATGAAGCCACCATCCGCAGGCTTGCCGAGATCATAGGGAAAGATTTGTAGTTTTTTTATCACATAATATCGAGATTTCGCGATATCCCTTTTTGTCGAAACGAGGAAATGCAATGAAGGCGTTGATACTCAAGTCATTTGGCGGCCCGGAATCATTTGAACTTCGCGACGTTCCCAAGCCCGTTCCGCACACGGGGCAAGTCCTGGTCCGCGTACACGCAACCTCCATCAACCCGCTGGATTACCAGGTCCGACGTGGCGACTACGCTGACCTGGTGCCGCTACCGGCGATTACCGGGCATGACGTATCGGGGGTCGTTGAGGAAGTCGGGCCGGGGGTTACGTCCTTCGCGCCAGGCGACGAAGTCTGGTACACCCCGCA
Source organism: Pseudomonas sp. C8002 (assembly GCF_013385765.1). NCBI lineage: Bacteria > Pseudomonadati > Pseudomonadota > Gammaproteobacteria > Pseudomonadales > Pseudomonadaceae > Pseudomonas > Pseudomonas sp. C8002. The sequence goes on along the minus strand of NZ_JACAPJ010000020.1, from coordinate 122,498 downwards.
AATATTTGACGGACCCGGCAGCTATGCCGAATACCACGTGGCGGCCGAAGGCATTATCGGGAAGAAGCCCCCTGCCCTGAGTCACCTTGAAGCGGCAAGCCTGAGCCTGGTCGGCGGCACCGCCTGGGAAGCGCTGGTGGTGCGTGCAGCCCTCAGGGTGGGAGAAAGCATCCTGGTGCACGGCGGCGCGGGCGGCGTCGGCCATGTGGCGATCCAACTGGCGAAAGCCATTGGCGCCCAGGTGTTCACCACCGTACGCGACGTCAATGTCGAGTTCGCGCGAAGCCTGGGTGCGGACGTAATCATCGACTACGAAAAGGAAGATTACGTCGACGCCATCCTGCGGGAAACGGGTGGCCGTGGCGTTGATGTGGTGTTCGATACCATCGGCGGCACCACATTGTCCCGTAGCCCGGACGCGCTTGCGCAACTGGGTCGCGTGGTCACGATTGTGGACACGGCGCACCCCCAGAACCTCGTCCAGGCCTGGGGCAGGAACGCGAGTTATCACTTCGTCTTCACACGACAGAACCGCGGCAAGCTGGATGAAATGAGCGCACTGATCGCCAACGGTCAACTGCGGCCACACGTTGGCGCGGTCTATTCCCTTGCCGACATCCCGCTCGCCCATTCCCGCCTGGAAAGCCCCAACAACGGCATTCAAGGGAAAATCGCGATTGCCGTGTCCGCCGGCTTACAGGAGGATTGGCGCAACGGTGCTTGAGCTGATCGCACTGAACCACTTTTTTGGAGAGCACGGGTAAATGGCAGAACTGATGGAAAGGCTCGACGGCCCAAGGACCGCACAGCAGGAACTGTTCTACGACCTCGAAGATGCGACGGCCGTTATCGCCTGGTCGGTCAATCAATTGGCCACTATCGCCGGGGTCGCCAAATCACCCGACGAAGCAGTCGCCCTGATGAAGATGGGTGCACTGCTCGCGGCTCAGCAGGAAAAGCTCAGCGGGTACGCGGATGAGGTGAAGGCCGGAAGGATTGTGCGAGGAGAGGATCACTCGTGATAAATACGCTACGCACCCAACAACCTTTCACATCCCTTTCACACTCGAGCGCTTATCGTCACTCCAGCTCCTAAGTGAACACCTTTAAGCCCGCACTCCCCATCGCGGGCTTTTCTTTGCCTGGAATTTGGTAAAAGGGATATCAAAACCTTCATCCAGTTTCATTTGTTGATGGCCTGGGCTGTCGCCTTAATGCTCCCACACGAACTCGTGCACAGGAGCAAAATATAATGAAAAAACGTCAACCGTTACTTCAGCTCAATACCTTGGCCGTGGCGCTGGCATTTGCCTTGCCGGCCATGAGCTATGCCAGCGATCAGTCCGACTCCAAGGGCTTTGTCGCCGACAGCAGCTTGAATATCCTCAACCGCAACCTGTTCTGGAACCAGAACGGCAACGGCGCCCACACCCGTGACTGGAGCCAGGCGCTGATGGCGACCTACAGCTCGGGCTTCACTCAAGGCACCATTGGCATCGGCATTGATGCGTTTGCCGACCTGGCGTTGCGCATCGACGGGGACACCGACCGCGCCGGTGGCCCGAACATACCGTCCGACGCCAATGGCAATCCGGATCATGGCTTCGCGAAGGCCGGTGGTGACGTCAAGTTCCGTATTTCCAATACCACGCTCAAGGTCGGCGACCTGCAGCCTACGTCGCCGGTGTTCGCCACCGCCGATAACTACCTGATGCCACAGACCGCAACAGGCTTCCAGATCGACAGCCATGAAATCACCGGCCTGAACCTGGAGGCCGGCCATTACACCTCCGGCACCGGTACCACCACCACCTCGCGCAGCGGCGACATTCTCGCCAGCTATGCAGGCGTGGAAGCGTCGTCGGCCAGCTTCGCGGGGGGCAAATACCAGTTCAGCAAGGAATTCACCGCGTCGCTGTACGGAGCACACCTGGAAGACGTGTGGAATCAGTACTACGTCAACCTGAACCTTGTTCATCCACTGACCGATGACCAATCCGTCGCGCTGGACTTCAACCTCTATCGCACACTGGACGACGGCAGCGCCAAGGCCGGGACCATCGACACCACCGCAGCCTCGCTGGCGGCTGCCTACACCCTGGGTGCACAGACCTTCACCCTGGCCGGGCAGAAAGTGCATGGTGACGAGCCGTTCGACTACGTCGGCTTTGGGGAGACCAATGCCGGCGTCGGTGCCGGGCGCTACGGCAACTCGATCAACCTGGCTGACTCGGTGCAATACTCCGACTTCAACGGCCCGGGCGAGCGGTCCTGGCAGATGCGCTATGACCTGGACATGGGAGCCTTTGGCGCCCCCGGCCTGAGCTTCATGGCCCGCCATATTCGCGGTGCTGGCATCGACGGTACGCATACCCCCGGCAATTCGGCCTACACCGGGTTCTATGGCGCCAACGACCAGGAACACGAAACCGACGCCGAAGTGAAATACGTCGTGCAGAGTGGCCCGGCCAAGAAGCTGTCCTTCCGCCTGCGGGAAGCCTGGCACGATGGCGATGCTTCCACCGGGGGGCATCTGGTACAGACACGCCTGATTACCGAGTACCCGTTGAATATCTTCTAAACAGGCGGGAGTGCCCGGTTGATGGATCTACCGGGTACTCTGCGTAGCCAGGTATTGATCGGTAGGCGTTTTGATTCCACACACAAAAAAAGGCGCTATCAAGAGCGCCTTTTTTGTTACCGCTGACTTATTGCAAACTAACCTGACGCAGTTCGGGCTCTTTCCCGCTACCAATCGTGATGCGCTTGGGCTTGGCCTCTTCAGGAACCACGCGCAGCAAGTCGATGCTTAACAGCCCGTTGTTCATCGAAGCACCGCGCACCTCGATATGATCTGCCAGCCGGAACGACAGCCGAAATGCTCGTTGCGCGATGCCCTGGTGCAGATAAGTGACTGCTTTCTCGGTTTCGCGCTTGTCGCCAACGACTGTCAAAACGCCCTTCTCGACCTGTGAGTAATTGCATGGACTTGACCACCCATTTGCATTCGACTTGACCAGTCGTTTGCATCGGATTTGACCAGTCCGCTGGCCGAGCCTGACCGGTCCAAAGCTGCCGTTCACGAAGGGCAGAAATCGGCCAGAAGCGGACAGGCGATAAATGGGTGAAGATTCATTAACGTCAACGATGCCCCTTCGAAAGCCTGTCAAGTGATTAGGGCCTCACTTCCATATTGGACACTTCAGCCATATATTTGGCATAACTGAAATAAACGGGGTTTGGTCAGTGAGGGCGACAGGGAGTGTTAACGACCATTCGGTATTTTTTTTTAGGTCATGGTTGACGCCTCAGCGCTGGAGCACGCAATGAGGGTATTACTCTTGATTGTTTGCTTCTCGGCCATTATTGCCGGTTGCGGGCCAACCAGTCGCTATGAAGTGAGTGGGGATCACGTCGTTTTTAATACACGTCGGGGCCCAAATTTTGTATCGGAAGCCGATGTGACCACCTTTCGCCCCATTGGCGGTTTATTTGCGAAAGACGCACGCCACGTCTTCTTCGGTGAGGAGGTGGTCGAGGGTGCAGACCCGTTATCGTTCAGTGTTATCGACGCTATGACGGGTCGTGACGCGAAGTCGATTTATCGCGCTTCTGATCGATGCGATGAGTGTGATTTTGAGTCTTTCCAGCGCGTTGGCGATGATTGGTATGTCGATAAAAACGCCGTCTATTCCGCCCTGAACAATGGCTGGAAGCGCACGGAACGGGCGAAATCAGGCTCGCTCAAGGTTATTAATGACTGGTTTGCCAAGGACCGCAGCAATGTCTATCTGAGCGGCTACCGTATTGCCGGTGCCGACGCAGCATCATTTAAACTCGCTTCCTGTGGCGTTTGCAAAGTCTGTGGGGAGGACAAGAACCGCTGTTATTGGAACGATCAAGCGGTACCTTGTGACTGCAAACCCCACAATGGTGGCGATTTCGCTTGGCCTTTGCCGGAAACGGCGCCTGGCAAGGCCAGGGTCAGGACGCTTGAGATGAAGAGTCCGGTGCACGTTGTCAGTGTCGATGGCGTTGCAGAAAAAGCCTATTTGAATTTCGAGCTTGCTGCGGGTGAACACGTCTTGGGGCTCAATTGTCTGGACGCTAAAACAGGCCTGGCCGGAACACTTCCCATAAAGGTAAAGGCCGGTCGTTTGTATAGGCTTGAACCCTTTGATGATCAGGCATGCGGGTTGCGCCTCCAACAACACGCGACGGTACGTGGCAAGGCTTTCGGGCCCGAAATTCGTTTGGACCATGTACCGGGATCAGTTTCGGGAGTGAGACCTAATGGTGTGTTAGAAGCCGTACTACCCTCAGGCCGTCAGACCCTGACCTTTACTTGCCGTGACGTTACACGGGAAACCGTTCGACAAGCTTCGAGCCATTTGGAACTGGAACTCGCCCCTGGTTATTTCTATCAAGTCGATGCGAGCTTCAATGCACCTGAAAATAAATGTGATGTACGAGTTGTTACGGCTGACCCCTTGTAGTGCCGAGCTTTTGAGTTCGAATGGGCTGCAGGCAACTGACGCTACTGGCCGCTTCCCTCTTCAGGGGCTCATGGCTGGATCCATGTCAGCTATGGCTCGTTTTCTACCTGTCGCCGCCGGCAGAAATCGACCATAAGCGGATTTATTGAACTTTTCCTCGGCTCGCGCCTTTTTTAGACTTTGACATATCTAGGAAGACCGGGGCGATTCAGTATCAAGTATCACCACCCGATTCGATGTGGTCTACGACACTGCAGCGACGCTACCGGTCTCGACAGGCATTGCAATGTTGCGAGCGGGAGGCGTATTTCTAGATCTGAATCCAGATCTCGGCAAGTTTATTCGGGCTATTTTTGATCGCAGACTTAAACCAATTATCGGGTCGCCGCGCGCTGACATTCTGGATAAGCTTGCAAAAGCTGCCAGTGAAAGGATCTTCAGGATCCCGGTAGTAAAAACCGTTTCCCTAATCGATGCAATTCAAGTGATCGGGGAGCTCGAAGAAGGCCAAAAACTCGGCGGTAAGGCCGTTATTGAGATGGAATAGGCATGGCCAGAAGTGACCGATTGTTTGAGCTGATGCAAGTGCTCCGCCGACATCGCAGAACGGTATCGGGCCGAACACTTGCTCAGGAGCTTGGGGTGTCACTTCGCACCATACGTCGCGACGTTTTGACGCTACAGGGGATGGGTGCGGACATCGAAGGTGAACCAGGGCTCGGTTATATTTTGAAGCCGGGCTTTCTTTTACCCCCCACTGTCATTCACAGAAGAAGAAATACAGGCACTCGTAGTGGGAGCCCAGTGGGTCAGTCGTCAGACAGACGATAAATTTGCCTTCGCTGTGAAGAACGCGCTGGCAAAAATTAACGCCGTTTTGCCTTTGGATATGCGTAACACCTTCGAAGATGAGACATTCTACGTAGGCGCCCTCTCCCCCCCCTCCGTTTCAATCGATCTAAGTGAAGTCCGGTTGGCACTACGTGAACAACGTAAACTCCTGATTACTTTGTCGATAGCCCATGCACCCTCAGACAAACAATATATATGGCCGATCATGCTTGGTTTTATTGATTCAAAACGCTTTCTAGCGGCTTGGTGCGAGGCAGACGATCAATTTCGAATAATTTCCTTGGAAGATATCGCACAACTAGAGGTACTCGACCAGCGCTACGTTCGTAACCGGCGTCAGCTTATTAAAGAATGGCGTGCTCAGGAGATCTTACCTTGTAATGGCCGCGGTGAGATTTGCTAATGGGGGTAACGGGCTTGGCTTCCGCCATAAGCGAGGTGGGCAACGCGTCTGGACGAGAGCCTTATCTTGCTGTTTTTCACTGAAAAAGATCCATGCCCTCTCGAGCAACGCTTGTGCCAATCGCGAATGAGGCAACTCAACCGCACCTCGCGAATGAAATGCAAAAAGGGCCCGTCCAGGGCCCTTTTGTGCGCTGGGAAAATCATATTGACTTCAGGAAAGCCCTTTAAAATCCATATAATCGGCTGGGATTTTCGACAAGAATTCGCCGGCGCAGGGATTCGTCAGGAGCCCAGCGTACAAGCTGGTTGACTACATTCCCGTCATCGACAGGCAACGGGATGGCGGGATCAAATGGCTTACGCCCTATTACTGGTTCGCTGTTTGTATGCGGCCAGTCGCTCCCCCACAGAATTCGGTCTGGGTTGGCATCAATGAGTGACTGGGCAAAAGGCACCAGGTCTGAGTAGTTGGGTGCTTGAGCCGATGCCCGATACGCCCCGGAAATTTTTACATACGCTTTGCCGGAGCGAACCAGATCGAGCACGGCGTTGAAATCGTCATGAGGTTGATCAGTGCCAGTTCTAACCCCGGCGAAATGATCAAAAACCAAGGGTACTGGGACTGCAGCAAGTACGTCTTTCAATGCCGAAATTACGGAGAGTCGAGCGTAAATCTGGATGTGCAAGGGCAGCCCAGCGATTTGCCTTACCGTGGCCTCAAGTTTTTCAGCAGAAGCTTTCGGGTCAAAAACTCCGGCTGTTTCAAGATTTATACGAACCCCAACTATTCCTGTGTCAGCCAGCCCTCTGAGCTCGGCGGCCGACATCTCAGGACTGATAACCGCGACGCCTCGAGCCCGATCGATACCAACCTGTTGTATTCCGTAAATAGTGGAGCGGTTATCTGAACCAAGAACGCTCGGGGTGACGATGACAACTCGATCCATGTGCATCGACTTTTCGAACATCATGAGATCATCGGGACTTGCGCTTGGCGGCGTATAGCTACGGCCCGACCAATATGGAAATCGCTCAGGTACAAGGATGTGCACATGACAATCGCATGCGCCATCCGGCACCGAAAAGGAAACTGGCGTTTTCACAGTTGGGGAAGATGAACCCAAGAGTTGACCGAAACTAAACTGCCCTGCCAATCCACTAGATACTCCGAGCGCGAGAGCGCCTGTCAGTGCCTGTCTGCGAGTGAGCATATGCTTCTCCTGTTGCAGATTTGATGATCTTCGACCAACGCTTCGCCAGGCTTCAGCCGGCAAGCTGCTGAGCACTAGAGGTGTGCAAGTTTCGAGTTCTTACAAAAATAATGGTCAGCATCATTGCGATTGCACTTAGCGCTGCTAGTGCATACAAACCGCTAGCGTAATCGCCTGAATTACTTTTGAGGCTGCCCACGATGTAAGGCCCTGCGAAGCCACCCAGATTTCCGATTGCGTTTATAAATGCGATACCTCCGGCCATGGCTGTGCCACTCATGTGCATAGAAGGCAGCGCCCAGAAAGGCCCCTTGCATCCCAAAATACCAATGGCAGCAATACTCAACGCCCCGATCGACCAAGGTGAAGCTCCAAGGTATCCAGCCATTGCGAGACCGCTTGAAGCTAGCAACATGGTGAGGGCCAAAAAGCCACGGCGCTCGGCAAAACGATCAGAAAGTTGACCAATTACAATCATCCCGACGCAACCCGCGATGTATGGTATCGCTGTGATCAAGCCCACGTGCAGCGTGTCGTACCCCTGGCTTTTGAGAATCTGCGGCAGGAAAAAGGAAAGACCAAGATTCGCGCTGATGGCGCAAAAGTAGATAGCGGCCAGCGTCAAAACTGCTGGATTGGTAAAAGCCTGTCTCAGCGCACTAACACTGTGTCCCTCGTTCGCCTTCGACTCTTCAGCTAGCTTGTTTATGAGCCAGTTTTTTTCCTCTGGCGCAAGCCACGTCGCTTGATCAGGGCGATCCGTGAGGAGTCGTAGTACGAAAAAGGTGCCAATGACTGCCGGCAATCCTTCAATAATGAAAAGCCACTGCCACCCTTTAATACCCAGAAGACCATCAAGCTGGAGCAGCGCGGTCGAAAGTGGAGCCCCGATCGCAATCGCCAACGGAATCGCTAAGCTGAACGTTGCGATGATGCGGGCTCGGTAATGAGAAGGGAACCAGAAGGTAAGGTAAAGAATTACTCCAGGGAAAAAGCCAGCCTCTGCAACGCCGAGCAAAAATCTGAGAATTAGGAAACTGGTGGGCCCTTGCACCAAAGCCATTGCGCAAGAAAGTACGCCCCAGGTTATGAGAATCCTGGCGATCCAGCGACGGGCTCCGAAACGCATTACGCACAAATTACTGGGGATTTCAAAAAGGCAGTAGCCTATAAAAAATATACCTGCACCCAAACCATATGCATAAGACGAAAGTCCTATATCTTGATTCATAGTGAGCGCAGCAAAACCAACATTAATTCGGTCGATGTAGGAAATTATGTATAGGATCATTAAGAGCGGTATCAAGCGCCAGAAAACCTTGCGCATGATTAACTTTTCGTTAGGCTGTTCCATATGTACTCCGAAACTAATTTATGTTTATTTTGTTCGGGCTTTACAGCGTAAACTTAATTCATCCAGCCTGGCGAGCTAGCGCCGACTGGATGAATTTTCTAAACTGTGCGTCAAGGCGAATACAATGCGTCCAACATAGCGCACTAAAAGTAAAATTTACTCAAGAACCAACCACGGCCCCTCAGCTCCTTTGACCAAAGAGCGTTTGGCAACAACGCTTTCTTCAAAGTTAAAACCTAAGCCTGGAGTTTGGTGCAGGATTACGTCGCCATTCTCATGATCAAGCTGACGGTCGATCAGCTCTCGGAAGTTCAGAACCTGGTTGTCCCAGAAGAACTCCACGAAACGAGCATTCGGAGTAGCCGCAACCAGCGGTGCGTGCAGGTCATGGAACCAGTGAGGATACATAGGCACGCCATAACCAGCGGCCATGGCTGCAATGCGACGCCACTCGGAAATACCACCACATACCAGCGCATCCGTTTGCAAGATTGCCGCTCCGCCTTTATCCAGGAGCTCCTTATGGCGCCAGCGGCCAGCTTCGATTTCACCTGTCGCCACTGGAATCGAGGTTGCCCTGGCTAGCCTGGCGTGGCTATCAATGTCGTCAGGTGAAAACGGTTCTTCAATGAAGCTAGGAGCATATTTTTCAAAGCGTCGAACCGTTTGCAAAGCCTCTGTCACGTCGCTCCAAGCGTTATTCGCATCGAGCATGACCTCAATGTCGTAACCAACCCGCTCGCGTACTGCCCGCAGACGGTCTTCTTCCTGCGCAGGCGTGCCGCGACCAGTCTTCAATTTGACGGCTTTGAAACCTAAAGAAACATAGTGAGCCATCTCAGCAGCCAAATCGTCAGGCGTCTTTCCGTCGACATAGTAACCACCGCTAGCATAAGCCGGGACTTTGTCAGCATTGACCGCACCCAAATATTTATGGAGCGGGAGGCCAGCTGTGCGGGCGTTCAAATCCCACAACGCCGTGTCAAGGATGCTGATAGCACGCATGACGGTACCAGCTCGCCCTTGCAGCAACGCTTCCTGGTACATCTCTTTCCACAACCCTTCAACTTCGAGCGAATCGCGGCCAATCAGTAGCGGTGCCAAGAGATGCTCGATTATCACAGGCAGAATTTCTCCTGCGCGATTGCCTACGTAGCAAAACCCGATGCCTTCGATACCATCGGTAGAGCAAATTTTGACCAACCCGTAATCGCGGTGAGAAACCGTGCGGCTGGAGAGATAGGTAACGTTGTCGAGCGGAACGCGCGCCGCAGTTACAGAGATAGATGCGATCTTAGGCATGAGTGCCTCCGTTGTGTTTGTTGTGTCTTCAATCTGCTCCAAGAAAAAAATGATGTCAACAAGATTATCGATAATCTAATCAACAACAAAATCGATGAGAAATGTGCTATTTTTTGCGGTACCGGGGTCTTATCGGATTGGTGGGGACTAGGAATTGACTGAATCGAAACGTGATACAGATGTAGATCCGACGCCTGGGCTTGACGGCTGGATCGCCCTGACTAGACAGCTAGAACAAGATATCGCCTTGGGTCGCCTTAAACCTCGTGAGCGGTTGGTGGAGGGTGAGCTGATGTTGAGGTTTGGCGTCAAACGCAATGCTGTAAGGCAGGCACTCTTGGAGCTGGAGAGTATGGGGGTGGTGTTACGTCCACCGAACAAAGGTGCGATCGTCCGGGATTTTAACGCTAAAGAAATTGAAGACCTTTACATGGTACGAGAGTTACTTGAGACGAAAGCCCTCGAAATAATCCCTTTCCCGGTGCCAATTGAATCGATCCAGGTGTTGAGAGATATTCAAGCAAGACACCGTCAGGCCGTGCATCAAGGCGAGTTGGAAAAAGTCTTCAGAGAGAATCTAGCTTTCCATCGCAAACTTTTCAGCTTTTGCGAGGTGCCAGATTTAGTTGAGGCAATAGAGATTTTTCAGATGAAGTCACACGCAATACGTTCTTTCAGCATTTCTAGCTCCAAACTCTTAGCGCGAGTGACTGAAGAACATGAAGCAATGATCGACGCACTGGAAAGGCAAGATCGAGAGTCGTTGGTGAGCCTATCTAAAGCTCATATCCAGCCGGCAAAGAACCTTTATCTGGAAATGAACGTCCGACAATGATACCGCGCTGGGCAGTCAAGCCACACCCGAGTGACACAATCAACGTTTTGGTGCCCCAAGACGCGATGATCGAGAGCTACGCCTCAACCTACCGGATCGATATGCTTGCTAAATCCAGTGTTTTGTAGCCGCCGAATTCACGGTGTTGATTGAATGCAAAAAATCCCGTATCGCAGTTGCACGAGAGTTGGCCCAGGTACAGCACGACAAAGTCAGATCTGTGGGTACTTGAATCGCCCCGGGTTTTCTAGACACTCCCCAGGCTCGCTGCGTAACGCTTTTCAAACTCTACCGGTGACAGCTGATTGTTGAAACTGTGGCGTCGTTTTGGGTTGTAAAACATCTCGATATAATCGAACACATCATCCCGAGCATCCTGGCGTGTAGTGTAGATTTTACGCTTGATCCGTTCCCGCTTTAGCAACTGGAAAAAGCTCTCTGCCACAGCGTTGTCGTGGCAGTTACCTCGACGACTCATGCTGGCTACCAGGTTGTTAGCTTTCAAGAAGCTTCGCCAGTCTGAGCTGCTGTACTGACTTCCTTGATCCGAGTGGATCATCACCTCTTGCTTCGGCTTGCGTCTCCAAACCGCCATCAGCAGTGCATCAATCGCTACGTCGCTGGTCATCTGCGACTTCATTGACCAACCAATGATCTGGCGTGAAAACAGATCGAGCACCACGGCCAAATACAACCAGCCTTCATATGTTCGGATGTAGGTAATGTCTGTGACCCAGACTTTGTTGGGTTCTCTGACATCGAATTGGCGCTTCAGTAAGTTCGGTGAGGCAACGGCTGGTTTACCGCCATATTTTCCCGGCCTCCGTCGATACCCAGTCTGAGAACGTAAACCTTCAATGCGCATCAACCTAGCCACCGGTGACGGCCACAGCTCTCTCCAACCTCTCGCAGGTCATCATGGATCTTGCGATAGCCATAAACACCACCGCTTTCCAGCCAGGAGTGTTTGATCAACCCAAGCAGTCGCTGATCGTCCTTGGCTCGCGCAGATTTTGGTTCTGATAGCCACGCGTAGTAGCCGCTGGGATGAACCTTGAGCGTCAGGCAAAGCCGTCGAATCGCGTAGTGATCCGCTTGCTGCTTAATAAAGGCGTACTTCAGCCGCACTCCTTGGCAAAGTACGCGGCGGCCTTTTTTAAGATGTCTCGCTCCTCCGTGACCCGTTTCAGCTCGGCACGTAGACGACGAACCTCTGCGCTCTGATCATCCTCTTCAACGCGCTGTTCCTGGGGCTTGGTGTAGCGCTTAACCCAGGCATAGAGGCTGTGCACGGACACACCCAATCGTGCAGCCACCTCCGAGACAGGAAGCTGCTTTTCGGTCACTTGCTTGACCGCCTGGATTTTGAATTCTTCGGGATAACGCTGGTTGCTCATGGCACCTCCTAATGGGCCTCATTTTAAGGCTTGGAGGTGTCTACGAAACTAGGGGCGATTCAAGTTGATACGCCCACTCATCGAAGAACTCTGTCATCGTGTAATCAGGACAAATCATTCGGAACGTAAGAGTCCCATTGCGTGTCGTCTCAAACAGCTCGACATGGTTCATACGTAAAGAGACGACCGCATTCAAAGGATCATATCCTTGTTTGAAACATCAACACGCACCTGAAGTCTTTCAGTTGATTTCGAATTCACTATACCATCCTGTTTAATTTCGTCTTCTTCTAAGCTTTAGATCAGGCACTGGCATTCGACAGCGTATTTTTCACACAGGATGCCGACCATATAGTGCGTCACACCCCTCGAGAAAGGGCGGATCATTAACGTATCAACTGCGGAGTCAGGGCTGAAAGATCTTAAACTTTCCAACTAGCATCGTAATTTTATCGGCCTAGCGCGCAGTCAATAAAATCCGCTAACTTCCTGATGCAAATATACTCTGTTCAGAGTTGCAATCCTTCTGTGCAGTTTCAGCGATTACTGACGCTAAAGTGGCACGCATCCTGCCACACTAAAAACAGCTGATCAACAAGGTGCAACAAACTTTATTGCATCTTAGAGTATGCTCGTAGCATACCGATTCTAGATCGGCCGCATTGGTACCTTACATTCGATATCGACCTCCGCCGCTGTACCCCAAAGCAATTGCCCCAGAATGGCGGCCAAGGAGCTATCACGCTGTGACAGCGCCAATTAAAGATACAACTTGCTGAATGATCGCGTCCCCGCGTTGCTCCCCCACTGCTGAAAGGCTTCGAAAGACTTGAGACCGTTGGACAATCACCACCCTCACCTAACACTTACGACCTTAAGAGCATTCCCCCCAGGCGCAAGAGCTTTACAGTTGAGCGCGGAGCAAGGCGTGGAGACGACCAGAACGCCGAGACGCTGAAGAAGATGGGAAGCTATGGGGCTAGCTGAATCGTTCAACATTGAGTAAGCAAGCTAGCTTTCGATCATGATGGCCAAGGGTGAGCTCGGAGGGTTCGCAGCACAGAACTTCCCGGCCAGGTGAGGTATCACGTTCGCAAAACGTTGGCATCCACCTATAAACGATTAGCTTGCGAATGCCCGATGAGAGATCTCAGACATCCGCTGACTGAGCAGTTTTTATGATTTCCTAAGGCTTAGGATGAGGACGCGCGCGCACATCGTAAGCGCCACCCGTCACCGCTGTGCGCAAGGAATGTAGGGGAGCGGATATCAGAGAGACGTCGGAAAGCTGCAATTGCCAGGATCGTTCTCTCTGAGAACGGATCACGCGTCATAAGGCGCATCTAGGTTGTTGCGCCTTTATGATGGTGTCGCAAGGGAGAGAAGCTCCTTACGAGAGATCGGTGCAAAAAGCCATAAAAAAAGGGCCTAGAATTAACCTAAGCCCTTGATTTTGTTGAGTTCGCGGCGGGAAACCAGGGATTCGAACCCTGGGAACGCTATTAACGTTCGCCGGTTTTCAAGACCGGTGCATTCAACCACTCTGCCAATTTCCCGTGTATTCCGATGACGCGATGAAGCGGTACTGCAAGGTGCAACTGGAGATAGCCTTAGATAAGAACCCTGGAGACGCTATTAACGTCCGCCGGTTTTCAAGACCGGTGCATTCAACCACTCTGCCAATTTCCCTTGTGCAACACAGGATTAGCGTAGCTCATCCTGCCTCAGCGGGCGCCATAATACCCGAATGAAACACACTGTCAAACTCTCGCCATAGCTTGTTACAGAGCGTCTGTTATGATCCTTGCGACTGAATGTTTCAAAACTGAAGGAGTGTCGCCATGCGCGAACAAAATTACGCAGTGAATGGAAACGCGCAGGCTGAGCAGCTAGAAGTTAGCCGCGTCCTGCGCAATACGTACGGCTTGCTCGCTCTCACCCTCGCGTTCAGCGGCGTGATGGCCTTCGTAGCCCAGCAAATGCGCGTCGGCTACCCGAATATCTTCGTCGTGCTGATCGGCTTCTACGGTCTGTTCTTCCTGACCAACAAGCTGCGCGACTCGGCCTGGGGCCTGGTGTCGGCGTTTGCCCTGACCGGTTTCATGGGCTTTATCCTCGGCCCGATCCTTAACCGCTACCTCGGCATGGCCGGCGGCGCGGAAGTGGTCAGCTCGGCATTTGCCATGACTGCCCTGGTATTTGGCGGCCTGTCGGCCTACGTGCTGATCTCCCGCAAGGACATGAGCTTCCTGGGTGGTTTCATCACCGCCGGTTTCTTCGTGTTGCTGGCTGCGGTACTGGCAGGCATGTTCTTCCAGATCAGCGGCCTGCAACTGGCGATCAGCGCAGGTTTCGTGCTGTTCTCCTCGGCCTGCATCCTGTTCCAGACCAGCGCAATCATCCAGGGTGGCGAGCGTAACTACATCATGGCCACCATCAGCCTGTATGTATCGATCTACAACCTGTTTATCAGCCTGTTGCAGATCTTCGGCATCATGGGCCGCGACGACTGATCGCAGCCGCATGCAAAAAGCCCGCTTCGGCGGGCTTTTTGTTGCCTGCGGCTTTATCATTGCCACAGGTTTTGCCTTCAGAGTGTTCCATGAAGTTCGCGATTGCGCTTTTTTCCGCCGCCCATGCGCCCTCCTCGCGCCGTGCCTTGCTGTTCGCCCAGGCGGCGCTGGCGGGTGGACATGAGATTGTGCGGCTGTTTTTTTATCAGGATGGCGTCTACAGCGCGTCCACTAACATTGTTGCGCCGCAGGATGAGCAGGATATCGCCCGTCAGTGGCGCGAGTTTGTCAGCGAGCATCAACTCGATGGCGTGGTGTGCATCGCCGCGGCCCTGCGCCGTGGCGTGCTGAATGCCGAAGAGGCCACCCGTTATCAGCGCAGCGCAGTGAACCTGGACGCGCCTTGGGCATTGTCCGGGCTTGGGCAGTTGCATGACGCCGCCCAGTCCGCTGACCGCTTGATCTGCTTCGGAGGGCCGTGACATGTCGAAATCCTTGCTGGTGATCAGCCGACAGGCGCCGTGGTCCGGCCCCAGCGCCCGTGAAGCGCTGGATATCGTATTGGCTGGCGGCGCGTTTGATTTGCCGATTGGCCTGTTGTTTCTGGATGACGGCGTGTTTCAACTGGCCGCGAGCCAGGACGCCAGGGCCGTGCAACAGAAAGACCTGAGCGCCAACCTCCAGGCCCTGGAATTATTTGGCGTCGAAGAGGTGTTTGCCTGCAGCCATAGCCTCGCCGTGCGCGGGCTGGCCACCTCCGGCAACGCACAGCCGCTGAGCAGTGAACAAATTTCACAGATGATTGACCGTTACGACCAGGTGATTACCCTCTGATGTCGACCTTGCATGTGGTATCCCACTCGCCTTTTACCGACAGCCGGCTGGACAGCTGCCTGCGCCTCTGTGGCACCCAGGATGCGATCCTGCTGTGCGGCGACGGCGCCTACGCCCTGCAACCCGCCAGCGCGCCTTGCCAGGCCCTGCAGGCCAGGGGCGTGAAAGTGTTTGTACTGGCCGAAGACAGCCAGGCGCGTAACCTCGCCGTGCCTGAATGGGCCGGCAGTGTCGATTACCCGGCGTTCGTCCAGCTGTCGATCGACTATGACAAGGTCAATACCTGGCTATGAACACTTTGACCGTAGGTGAACGCACCCTCGAACTGGACAAGGACGGCTACCTCGTCGACCTGACCGAGTGGTCCAGCGACGTGGCCAACGCCCTCGCCACCGCCGAAGCGCTGGAGCTGACCCCGGAACACTGGGAAATCCTCGAACTGCTGCGCGGCTTTTATACCGAATTCCAGCTGTCGCCCGCCACCCGCCCGCTGATCAAGTACACCGCCTTGAAGCTGGGCCCGGAAAAGGGCAACAGCCTGCACCTCAACCGACTGTTCAAAGGCACTCCCGCCAAACTCGCCGCCAAGCTGGCGGGCCTGCCCAGGCCGACGAATTGCTTATGACTGATTTTGCCCCGTTGATCACTGAAACCCCTGCTGAGCATCCGTTCGCGCCGTTCGTGCGCATCCTCGGCAAAGGCAAGCGCGGCGCCCGCAACCTCACCCGTGAGGAAGCCCGGGAAGCCATGGGCATGCTGCTGGACGAGAAGGTCGAAGACACCCAGCTCGGCGCCTTCCTCATGCTGCTGCGGCACAAGGAAGAAAGCCCGGAAGAACTCGCAGGCTTCACCGAAGCCGTGCGCGAGCGCCTGAATGCACCGTCGCTCAATGTGGATGTCGACTGGCCGACCTACGCCGGTAAAAAACGCCACCTGCCGTGGTACCTGCTGGCAGCCAAGTGCCTGGCACAGAACGGCGTGCGTATCCTGATGCACGGCGGCGGCGCGCATACGGCAGGCCGGCTCTACACCGAGCAGTTGCTGGATGGCTTGCAGATTCCGTTGTGCCGCAATTGGCAACAGGTGGAAGCGGCCCTTGAACAGGGCAACCTGGCGTTTATTCCCCTGGGGGACTGGGCGCCGCAACTGCAGCGCATGATCGACCTGCGCAACACCCTGGGCCTGCGCTCGCCGATCCATTCACTGGCGCGCATCCTCAACCCGTTGAGCGCCCGCTGCGGCCTGCAAAGCATCTTCCACCCGGGCTACCAGGGCGTACACCGCGATGCCAGCGGCCTGCTTGGCGACAACAGCATCGTGATCAAGGGCGACGGCGGCGAGATCGAGATCAACCCGGACACCATCAGCCACCTGTACGGCACTACCGGCGGCGAAAGCTGGGATGAAGAGTGGCCCGCCCTCTCCGCCCAGCGCCACGTCAAGCCTGCGGCCCTGGAGCCCGAGCATTTGAAGGCGCTATGGCGCGGTGAGGTGCAGGACAGCTACCCGCAACTGGCACTGATCGCCACCATGGCCCTGGCCTTGCGCGGCCTCGGCCACCCGCGGGAACAGGCGTTCGAACTGGCCCAACAGTACTGGGATGCCCGGGACAAATCGATTTAGTCGATCATTAACCCCCAGCCTTTGCGCTTTTTGTTCGAACTCAGACCTTTAGACTGCACTCCAACGCTTATTAGCCAAGGAGTCAGTCATGGGTTTGCTGATCGAAGGACGCTGGCATGACCAGTGGTACGAAAGTAGCGCAGACGGCGCCTTCCAACGGGAGCAGGCGCAACGCCGCAACTGGGTGACCGCCGATGGTGAACCCGGCCCGACCGGCGAAGGCGGTTTCGCGGCTGAAGCCGGTCGTTACCATTTATACGTATCCCTCGCCTGCCCCTGGGCGCACCGCACATTGATCCTGCGCAAGCTCAAAGGCTTGGAAAGCCTGATCGACGTGTCGGTGGTCAGTTGGCTGATGCTGGAAAACGGCTGGACCTTCGACAAGGCCCATGGCTCCAGCGGCGACAAGCTTGACGACTTCACCTTCATGCACCAACGCTACACCGCCGACACCGCCAGCTACACCGGGCGGGTCACGGTGCCGGTGTTGTGGGACAAGAAGCGCAAGCGGATTGTCAGCAATGAGTCGGCGGAGATTATTCGCATGTTCAACAGTGCGTTTAATGAACTGACCGGCAATCAACTGGATTTCTATCCCGAAGCCCAGCGCTCGACCATTGATGCACTGAACGATCGAATCTATCCCGCCGTGAACAACGGTGTGTACCGCGCAGGCTTTGCCACGTCACAAAAGGCTTATGAGGCCGCATTTGATGATGTGTTTGCCGAACTGGATCACCTTGAGCAGCACTTGGGTGAGCATCGTTACCTGGCGGGAGAATACCTGACTGAAGCCGATATAAGGCTTTTCACCACGGCGATCCGGTTTGATGCGGTGTACTACAGCCACTTCAAATGCAACCTGCGGCGAATTGCGGATTATCCGAACCTGTCGAACTGGCTAAGGGAGTTGTATCAGTGGCCGGGGATTGCCGAGACGGTGGATTTTGCTCACATCAAGGGGCATTACTACGCCAGTCACCGCACGATTAATCCGACGGGGATTGTGCCGAAGGGGCCGTTGCAGACGTTTGAGGCGGAGCATGACCGCGCGAGACTGAGCGGAAAAGGCATCTTGAGCTGACAAACCCTGTGGCGAGGGAGCTTGCTCCCGCTGGGCTGAGCAGCGGCCCCAAAATCCTGGGAGCGCTTCGCACTCCAGCGGGAGCAAGCTCCCTCCCCACAGCAAGCTCCCTCGCCACAAGAGACGTGTCAGACTTGCGACTGAGCGCCTTCAAACCACTTCAGCTTCTCACGCAACTGCACCACTTCTCCCACAATCACCAGTGTCGGCGCATGAACCTCATGCTCCGCCACCATGCGTGGCAGGTCAGCCAGGGTGCCGGTAAACACCCGCTGGTTGGACGTGGTGCCCTGCTGGATCAACGCCGCCGGCGTATCCGCCGAACGACCATGCTTGATCAGCTGTTCGCAGATGATCGGCAACCCGATCAAGCCCATGTAGAACACCAGGGTCTGCGAAGGGCCCACCAGGTCACTCCACGGCAGGTCCGAAGTCCCGTCCTTCAAGTGCCCGGTAATGAAGCGAACCGATTGCGCATAGTCGCGGTGGGTCAGCGGAATACCGGCATACGCCGCGCAACCACTGGCCGCGGTAATACCCGGCACCACCTGGAACGGGATGCCATGGGCCGCCAGCTCTTCGATCTCTTCACCGCCACGCCCAAAGATGAACGGATCGCCACCCTTGAGCCGCAGCACGCGCTTGCCTTGCCTGGCCAGGTCCACCAGTTGCTGGTTGATCTGGTCCTGCGGCACCGCATGGTCGGCGCGACGCTTGCCGACATACACCCGCTCGGCATCGCGACGGCACAGCTCAAGAATCGCCGGCGCCACCAGGCGGTCGTAGAGCACCACGTCGGCCTGTTGCATCAAGCGCAAGGCGCGGAATGTCAGCAGGTCCGGATCACC
Source organism: Pseudomonas sp. C8002 (assembly GCF_013385765.1). Lineage (NCBI taxonomy): Bacteria > Pseudomonadati > Pseudomonadota > Gammaproteobacteria > Pseudomonadales > Pseudomonadaceae > Pseudomonas > Pseudomonas sp. C8002. The sequence goes on along the minus strand of NZ_JACAPJ010000020.1, from coordinate 103,744 downwards.
CGGGCCTGCGCCCACCAGGTAGACTTCGCCCGGTGCGTGCGGCGGTGCGCCGTTGATTTTCTCCACCAGCAAACGTTCGGCTTCATCACCCTGCCCGGCCAGTTGCCGATCAGCAATCGGGCCTTGGAAGACGTCTTCCCAGAACGCGCGACGTTGCTGCACATCCGGGAACAAGCCTTTGACCTGGCTGCGAAACCGCGCCGCCAGCCCGGCCAACTGGCCGTAAGTCGACGGAATCCAGGTTTCCAGCTTGGCCCGGATCAGCCGTGCCAACACCGGCGCATCGCCGCCGCTGGACACTGCGATCACCAACGGCGAACGGTCGACAATCGCCGGGAAGATCACGCTGCACAAGGCCGGCGCATCCACCACATTGACCGGTACGCAACGACGCCGGGCATCGCTGGACACTTGCGCGTTCAGCGGCTCGTCGTCGGTCGCCGCGATGATCAGGGTGCAACCGTCGAGGTCGGCCTCCTGATAACCACGCAAAATCAGTTCACCGCCACTGCCCTGCACCAGTTCACGCAACTGGTCTTCAATCTGGGGAGCAACCACCCGCAACAACGCGCCGGCGTCGGCCAGCAGCCGGGATTTGCGCAAGGCAATCTCCCCGCCACCGACGACCAACACACGACTGCCGCGCAGGTTATGAAACAGCGGCAGAAATTCCATTTAGCCGATGACCTCAACGCCCGCCATGTACGGCTTGAGCACTTCAGGCACGCGGATCGAACCGTCAGCCTGCTGGTAGTTTTCCAGCACGGCCACCAGGGTACGGCCTACTGCCAGGCCCGAACCGTTGAGGGTGTGGACCAGCTCGGGCTTGCCGGTTTCCGGGTTACGGAAACGCGCCTGCATGCGACGGGCCTGGAAATCACCGCAGTTGGAGCACGACGAAATCTCGCGGTATTTGTCCTGGCTCGGCACCCACACTTCCAGGTCGTAAGTCTTCACGGCACTGAAACCCATGTCGCCGGTGCACAGCGCCAGAACGCGGTACGGCAGCTCCAGCAGTTGCAGGACGCGTTCGGCGTTGGCGGTCAGGCCTTCCAGCGCTTCCATGGAAGTCGACGGCTCGACAACCTGCACCATCTCGACCTTGTCGAACTGGTGCTGGCGAATCATGCCGCGGGTGTCGCGGCCCGATGCACCGGCTTCGCTGCGAAAGCATGGCGAGTGGGCGACAAACTTGATCGGCAACTGCTTGGCGTCGAGGATTTCCCCGGCCACGATATTGGTCAGCGACACTTCGGCGGTCGGGATCAGGTACAAGTCGGCTTCGCCATCGCGGCTGATCTTGAACAGGTCTTCCTCGAATTTCGGCAGCTGGCTGGTGCCCATCAGCGCCGGAGCCTGGACCAAGTACGGGGTGTAAGCCTCTTCGTAGCCGTGCTCGCCGGTGTGCAGGTTGATCATGAACTGCGCCAGGGCGCGGTGCATGCGTGCAATCGGGCCACGCAGCAAGGCAAAGCGCGCACCGGACATTTTGGCCGCTGTCTCGAAGTCCAGGCCACCGGTCAATTCGCCCAGGGCGACGTGGTCCTTGATCTCGAAATCGAAGGTTTTTGGCGTGCCCCAGCGACGGACTTCGACGTTGCCGTCTTCGTCTTCGCCAATCGGCACGGACTCGTGTGGCAGGTTCGGGATACCCAGCAGGATCGAGTCCAGCTCAGTCTGGATCGCGTCCAGTTCGACTTTGCCGGAAGCCAACTCGCCAGCCATACGCTCGACGTCCGCCATCAACGGCGCGATGTCTTCGCCGCGCTGCTTGGCCTGACCGATGGATTTGGAACGCGCATTACGCTCAGCCTGCAGTGCTTCGGTGCGGGTCTGGACGGTCTTGCGCTGTTCTTCCAGCGCTTCGATGCGCGCAACATCCAAGGCAAAGCCACGGGATGCCAGGCGGTCCGCTACGTCCTGAAGGTTGCTACGTAACAGTTTGGAATCGAGCATGTCGGTCTCTCGTTTATCAAAGTTTGGTCAAGGACAGGCCAGCCCAAGTGGCGAGCAGCCCGCCGAACACGCTGATGGCCAGGTACCCGAAGGCGACCGGTGCCTGCCCGCTTTCCAGCAGGCGTAGCGTGTCCAGTGAAAAGGATGAAAAGGTCGTCAGACCGCCTACAAAACCGACAATCAAGCCGGCACGAATCTCAATCGGCACTTCCGGGCGAAGCAGAAACCACCCGTACAACAAGCCGATGATCAAACAGCCCACCAGGTTGACCGCCAGGGTCGCCGCATAAAAATGCTTCGGCCAATTGGCGCTGACCCAGGTGCTGGTGGCGAAACGCAATAATGTACCAGCGATGCCGGCTACGGACACGGCAAGAATCGTTCTGAGCACTACTTTCTCCGCTGTTTCGGACTGAGCCGGTCAAGTTGGGCAAGGTGATTGAGCTTTTCGCCGATCTTCAGCTCCAGGCCGCGGGGCACCGGCTGGTAGAACGGCTGCGGCTCAAGGTCATCCGGGAAGTAATCTTCGCCAGCCGCATAGGCGTCCGGTTCATCGTGGGCGTAGCGGTACTCATCGCCGTAGCCGAGTTGCTTCATCAGCTTGGTCGGCGCATTGCGCAAGTGCAGCGGCACTTCCAGGGAACCATGTTCGGCGGCAGCACGCAGGGCGGACTTGAAGCCCATGTACACCGCGTTGCTCTTCGGTGCGCAGGCCAGATAGGTGATGGCCTGGGCCACCGCCAACTCGCCTTCCGGGCTGCCCAGGCGTTCCTGCACTTCCCAGGCGGCCAGGCACAGGCTCAGCGCACGCGGGTCGGCATTGCCGATATCTTCGCTGGCCATGCGCACCACGCGCCGGGCCAGGTACAGCGGGTCGCAACCGCCGTCGATCATCCGCGCAAACCAGTACAGCGCGCCGTCGGGGTTGGAGCCGCGCACAGATTTGTGCAGCGCGGAAATCTGGTCGTAGAACGCTTCGCCGCCCTTGTCGAAACGCCGGCGGGTGTCGCCCAACAGGCTCTGCAGCAAGTCGACGCCGATTTCGCTGCCATCCTCGGCCAGGTCGGAAGCGTTTTCCAGCAGATTGAGAAAACGTCGACCGTCGCCATCCGCAGCAGTCAGCAGGATCTTGAAGCCTTCCTCACTGACACTCAACTGGCGCTTGCCCAGGCCCTTGTCTTCGTTCAGCGCACGCTGCAAGAGCTTCTGCATCGCGGCTTCGTCGAGGCTCTTGAGCACATAGACACGCGCCCGGGACAGCAAGGCATTGTTCAGCTCAAAAGACGGGTTTTCGGTGGTGGCACCAATAAAGATCAGCGTGCCGTCTTCGACATACGGCAAGAACGCATCCTGCTGCGACTTGTTGAAGCGATGCACTTCGTCGACGAACAGGATGGTGCGCTTGCCGTACTGCCCGGCCTGCTGCTTGGCGACTTCCACCGCCTGGCGGATCTCCTTGACCCCGGCCAGCACCGCCGAGACCGTCTCAAAGTGTGCATCCGAGACTTTTGCCAGGAGCCGCGCCAGGGTGGTTTTACCCACGCCCGGCGGCCCCCAGAAAATCATCGAGTGCAGCGCACCCTGCTCAAGGGCCTCGCGCAAAGGCTTGCCGCGGGCGAGCAGGTGTTCCTGCCCGACGTACTCGTCCAGGTTGGTCGAGCGCAGGCGCGCCGCCAGAGGCTGAGCAATCGGGTCACTTCGAAACAGGTCCATGGGCAGCGTTTGAAACCTCTGGGCAGTTTATTCCTGGATCACGTCGGCACCCTTCGGGATGTCGAACTTGAACTTGGATGCCGGTACCGGCTGGTTGGCCTTGACCCCGGAGAAAAGGATATCGGTGCGCTGGCCGACGCTGTCAATCAGACGCATGTTGTTGATCACGCCGTTGCCAAACGACAGGGACAGCGTGTCAAAGAGCGTGTCCTTGGATTTCGGCTTAAGGGTGAATTCAATCACGTTGCTGGTCTGCTTGGAGGTAATGTCGAAGCTGTCGTTGATCTTCGACACATCGCCCGACAGCAAGAGCGCTGGCGTCTGGTTCAGGCGCGGGTCGAGCTTCTTGATGGTCGCCTGCTCCAGGTCCGGGTCCCACAGGGTGACTTTTTGGCCGTCAGAGACGATGGTCTGCTCGGCCTTGCCTTCTGTGTGCCAGTAGAACAGCCCTGGGCGCTGCACAGCCATCTCGCCGGCGGTTTCCTGCAACTGGGTGCCACCGGCATCCAGCGTAAGCTGGGAGAAGCGCGCGGTCAGGGTCTGGGATTTGTCCAACAGGTTTTTCAGGCTGGCGACGGAAGCCGGGTCAGCATGAGCCGAAACAGCAGTCAGGGCCAATGCAGGCAACAACAGCATGCGGATAAGACGCATGGGAGTCCTCTTAGATTCGGTTGCAAGGCGTGCCGCGTGTTGCCACGCGGCACGTAATCAGTCACGCATCTGCGCTGGCGCAATCACTTCGCGCGAGCCGTTGGTGTTCATCGAGGTGACCACGCCGGCCATTTCCATGGCTTCGATCATGCGGGCAGCGCGGTTGTAGCCAATCTTCAGCTTGCGCTGTACGGCGGAGATCGAGGCGCGGCGGCTTTCAAGCACGAACTGCACCGCTTCGTCGTAGAGCGCATCGGTCTCGGCATCATCGTCGCCACCGCCGCTGCCACCGTCGAAGCCGCTGCCGGCCTCTTCGACGCCGGCGAGGATGTCGTCGTTGTATTCCGGGGCGCCACGCAGCTTCCAGGCCTCCACCACACGGTGCACCTCATCGTCGGAGACGAACGCGCCGTGAACACGGATCGGCAAACTGGTGCCCGGCGGCATGTAGAGCATGTCACCGTGGCCCAGCAGTTGCTCGGCGCCGCCCTGGTCGATGATGGTCCGGGAATCGATCTTGCTCGACACCTGGAACGCCATGCGGGTCGGGATGTTGGCCTTGATCAGGCCGGTGATCACGTCCACCGACGGACGCTGGGTCGCGAGGATCAAGTGGATCCCGGCGGCCCGCGCCTTCTGGGCGATACGGGCGATCAGCTCTTCGACCTTCTTGCCGACGATCATCATCATGTCGGCAAATTCGTCGACCACCACCACGATGGTCGGCAATTTGGTCAACAGCGGCGCTTCGTCGTGGATGCTTTCACGCTTGTACAACGGGTCGGTCAGCGGCGTACCGGCGTCCTGGGCTTCCTTGACCTTGGCGTTGAAGCCCGACAGGTTACGCACACCCATCTTCGCCATCAGCTTGTAGCGCCGCTCCATCTCGGCAACGCTCCAGCGCAGGGCGTTGGCCGCATCCTTCATGTCGGTCACCACCGGGCACAACAGGTGTGGAATGCCTTCGTAGATCGACAGCTCAAGCATTTTCGGGTCGATCATGATCAGCTTGGCGTCATCCGGGCCCGACTTGAACAGGATCGACAGGATCATCGCGTTCACACCCACCGACTTACCGGAACCGGTGGTACCGGCAACCAGCAAGTGAGGCATTTTCGCCAGGTCGGTGATCACCGGCTTGCCGCCGATGTCGTGGCCCAGGGCCAGGGTGACCGGCGATTTGAAGTTGTCGTATTCCGGGGTCGACAGCACTTCGGAGAAGCGCACGATCTGCCGGTCTTCGTTGGGAATCTCGATACCGACGGTAGTCTTTCCCGGAATCACTTCCACCACCCGCACGCTGGTCACGGCCAGCGAACGCGCCAGATCCTTGGCCAGGTTGGAAATGCGGCTGACCTTGACGCCGGCAGCCGGCTGGATTTCGTAGCGGGTAATCACCGGCCCCGGGTGGATCGAATCCACCGAGACTTCGACGCCGAATTCCTTGAGCTTGATTTCCAGCAGGTGGCCGACGGCCGCCAGGGATTCAGGGGAATAATTGAGCTGTTTCTTTTCCGCAGGATCAAGAATCGAGATCGGCGGCAAGGTGCCTTCCACGGCGCTGTCGACAAACAACGGCGCCTGTTTCTCTTTCTGCACGCGGTGGCTCGGCTCGGGGGCCTTCGGCGGCGCAGGGGCAATCACCGGCGGCACTTGCTTCTCGCGGTCCGACATGTGCTTGGTCAGGGCCTGCTCGCGTTCGATCAGGCGTTCCTTGACCTTGGCCTGCTCACGCCGGTCCGGCGTGCTCGGGGCTACCACCTCGTTGACGCGGGTATCCACCTCGCGCAGTTGCGCAACCATGCGTTTGCGGTCCACCCGGGCCGACCACCAGCGATTCGCGGCGCCCTGGAACAGTTCGAGCAGGTCGAGGGTGATCTTGCCGGTCACGTCCATGACCTTGAACCAGGACAGGTCGGTAAACACGGTGAGGCCGAACAGGAACAGCGCAATAAACATCAGGGTGCTGCCCTGGATATTCAGGGTCCTGCGGGCCAGATCGCCGAGGCTTTCGCCCAGAGCGCCGCCGGCACCGGCCGGCAGACCGGTAGGTGCATGGAAATGGATATGGGCCAGGGCCGCGCCGGACAACACCAGGAACACCAGGCCGATCAGGCGCCAGGAGAACAGCCAGCCGCTCCATTGCCACGGCTCGTGACGCTGGCGGAAGATCTGCCAGGTCTTGATGGCCAGCAGCAACGGGAAGATGTAAGCGAAGTAACCCAGCACCATGAACAGGATGTCGGCGCTGTAGGAGCCGGCCGGACCACCGAAGTTCTGCACGTCTTCGATCTTGCTGTTGTGGCTCCAGCCTGGATCGTCCTTGCCATAGGTAAGCAAGGCCATCATCAGGAACAGGCACAGCGCGCCGATGGCGATCAGTGCACCTTCCTTGAGTCGGTAGTGCAGGTGCTGGCGCCAGGCGGGCACGACTGCGGCTTTAGGTGTTGCGGCGGATTTCTTCAAAACGGGTCTTTTCCTGCGCCTTTAGCGCGTCCATCTGTTGAATGACTGCAAAACACTGCCCAATCCGGGCAGGTAAAAAATGAACGAGTGCCAGTGGAGCTACTTTTAACACCCTGCTACTGATTCATGAAACGGCGATAACGCCCCAATGGCCGCATTGTACGGGTTTGTGTGCGCGATGCCACGCACTTGCCCCTACGTTACACAGCATAGCCAATGTTCAATTTCATAACGTTCAATTTGAGCATGCATTGTCTTTACTGACAAAGGCTTATGAGCTGTTTTTGCCAATCCAGGCTAGCTTGCCGACCGACGTACGCGATTACGACCACGCCCCCGGCATAGAGTTGCAGAAACACCCGTTCATGCTTATCTGCATCGATCCCATGTTCGGGGTAGCCCCAGAGCGTTTCGTCGACAATAATCACAGCTCTTGCAACGGACAACATCGCCGTTACCGCCCTCCCCTTCCGTAAGCCTGGATGCCATGCTGACCTGGTTACAACGCAACACCCTGACCTTCCCACCGCTGGCCAAGGCCATGCGCGAACCCAATGGCCTGCTCGCTGCCGGTGGCGACCTGTCGGCCGACCGCCTGATCCAGGCCTACCGCCACGGCTGCTTTCCCTGGTTCTCGGAAGGCCAGCCCATCCTCTGGTGGTCGCCCGACCCACGCACCGTACTGTTCCCCGATGAGCTGCACGTTTCCCGCAGCCTCGGCAAATTGTTGCGCCAGCAGCGTTACACAGTGACCTTCGACCAGGACTTCGCTGCGGTCATCCAGGCGTGCGCGGCGCCGCGCAGTTATGCCGATGGCACCTGGATCACCGAAGCCATGCAGAACGCCTACCTGCAACTGCACCAGCGCGGTTATGCGCATTCGGTGGAGGTGTGGGACGCGGGCGAACTGGTGGGCGGCCTGTACGGCCTGGCGATGGGCCAGTTGTTTTTCGGCGAGTCCATGTTCAGTCGCGCCGACAACGCCTCGAAATACGGCTTTGCCACCCTGGTTCGGCAACTACAGGCCTGGGGCTTTGTGCTGATCGACTGCCAGATGCCCACCGATCACCTGCACAGCCTCGGCGCCCGCGCCATTCCCCGCAGCGACTTCGCCAACTACCTGCGCGACCATTTGGACCAAACCAGCTCTGCTCAGTGGGTTTCCTAGGCGACTTCCCCGCACCTGGCTTACACTTATTTCAAAGCTTATCCGAGGGTTGATCATGACCGAGCTGGCGCGTTTGAAGTTTTATGCCACTCAACCCCACTCATGCAGCTATCTGCCCGATGAGCAGGCCACCACGCTGTTCCTCGACCCCAGCCAGCCGATGGACGTGCATGTGTATGCCGATTTGTCGGAAATGGGCTTCCGGCGCAGCGGCGACCACCTTTACCGGCCGCACTGCCAGAACTGCAACGCCTGCGTACCGGCGCGCATCCCGGTGGCGCAGTTCCTTCCGGACCGCAACCAGAAACGCATCCTGAAGCGCAACGCCGACCTGACCGTTACCGCCACCAAACCCGGCTTCAGCGAAGAATATTTCGACCTTTACCAACGCTACATCGAACAGCGCCACGCCGACGGCGACATGTTCCCGCCCAGCCGCGACCAGTTTTCCACCTTCCTGGTGCGCGACCTGCCCTTCTCGCGCTTCTATGAGTTTCGGCTCGAGGGACGACTGGTGGCGGTCGCCGTGACTGACCTGCTGCCCAATGGCCTGTCGGCGGTCTACACCTTTTATGAGCCCGCCGAGGAACGGCGCAGCCTGGGACGCTTTGCGATCCTGTGGCAGATCGGTGAAGCCTTGCGCCTGGAATTGGAGGCGGTGTACCTCGGATACTGGATAAAAAACTGCAAAAAGATGAACTACAAGACCCAATATCGGCCCATTGAGCTGCTAATTAACCAAAGATGGGTCACGTTGAACTAGAACCTCTTGGCTTAAACACCCTTTTTCGGGCACAATGCACGCCGCTTTTGCCTGGCGCAGTTGCACCGGGCCATTCACTGGATACCGAGGGCTTTACTGCATGTCGAAAGAAGACAGCTTCGAAATGGAAGGCACTGTCGTCGACACCCTGCCCAACACCATGTTTCGTGTGGAGTTGGAAAATGGGCACGTCGTAACCGCGCATATCTCCGGCAAGATGCGCAAGAACTACATTCGTATTCTTACCGGTGACAAAGTGCGCGTCGAACTGACGCCCTATGACCTGAGCAAAGGGCGCATCACTTACCGCGCCCGTTAATCAAGTCAATACAAAACGCCCGGTTATGCCGGGCGTTTTTGTGTGCGCGCGATTTACCTGAAACCAGCAATCCCTTGTGGGAGCGGGCTTGCTCGCTCCCACATTTGATCTGCATCGGTTTCAAGACAGCAAAAAGGCGCCTCTCGGCGCCTTTTTGTTTTGTTGCGTCAGCTATCAGGCCATTTCAGCCGTGGTTTCGAAGTCGAAGGTCAACTCGCCGTCCTTCAGATCGATATGCACCACGCCACCATGGTCTGCCAGTTCGCCAAACAGGATCTCTTCCGCCAGTGGGCGCTTGATCTTGTCCTGGATCAGGCGAGCCATTGGCCGAGCGCCCATTGCCGCGTCGTAGCCACCTTCCGCCAGCCAGTTGCGCGCCGCGTCCGAGACTTCCAGCTGCACGCGCTTGTCTTCCAACTGCGCCTGGAGCTCGGTGAGGAACTTGTCCACCACGCTTTTGATGACCTCATGGCTGAGGCGACCAAACTGAATGATGGTGTCCAGGCGGTTGCGGAATTCCGGCGTGAAACTCTTCTTGATCACTTCCATGGCGTCGGAAGAGTGATCCTGATGAGTAAAGCCAATGGAAGCCCGCGCGGCCGTTTCGGCACCGGCGTTGGTGGTCATGATCACGATCACGTTGCGGAAGTCCGCCTTGCGCCCGTTGTTGTCGGTCAGGGTGCCGTGGTCCATGACCTGCAACAGCAGGTTGAAGACTTCCGGGTGCGCCTTCTCGATTTCATCGAGCAGCAGTACGCAATGTGGCTGCTTGGTGATCGCCTCGGTCAACAGGCCGCCCTGGTCGAAGCCGACATAGCCCGGAGGCGCACCGATCAGGCGCGACACGGTGTGACGCTCCATGTACTCGGACATGTCGAAACGCACCAGCTCGATCCCCATGGCCTTGGCCAATTGCCGCGCCGCTTCGGTCTTGCCGACGCCGGTAGGCCCGGCGAACAGGAACGAACCGACCGGCTTGTCCGGCGACTTGAGGCCAGCGCGGGACAGCTTGATCGCGGTGGACAGCGAGTCGATCGCCGCATCCTGACCAAACACGGTCAGCTTGAGGTCGCGCTCCAGGTTACGCAGCAGCTCCCGATCGGAGGTGTTGACGTGTTTTGGCGGAATCCGCGCGATCTTCGCCACGATATCCTCGACCTGAGGCACGTCGATGCGTTTCACACGCTTCTCTACCGGCTGCAGGCGCTGGTAGGCACCCGCCTCGTCGATCACGTCGATGGCCTTGTCCGGCATGTGCCGGTCATTGATGTAGCGCGATGCCAGCTCGGCGGCTGCACGCAGCGCCTCATCGGTGTACTCGATGCCATGGTGCGCTTCAAAGCGCCCCTTGAGCCCGCGCAGGATGCCAATGGTGTCTTCTACCGAAGGCTCGGACACATCCACTTTCTGGAAGCGGCGCGCCAGGGCGCGGTCTTTTTCGAAGATCCCGCGGAATTCCTGGAACGTGGTCGAACCGATGCAACGGATATCGCCCGAAGACAGCAGCGGCTTGAGCAGGTTCGACGCATCCATCACGCCACCGGAAGCCGCACCGGCACCGATGATGGTGTGGATTTCGTCAATGAACAGGATCGCCTGCGGGCGTTTTTTCAGCTCGCCGAGCAACGCCTTGAAGCGCTTCTCGAAATCGCCACGGTACTTGGTCCCGGCGAGCAATGCGCCCAGGTCAAGGGAGTAGACGACGCTGTTGGCAAGCAGGTCGGGCACCTGGTTATCAACAATGCGTTTGGCCAGGCCTTCGGCAATCGCGGTTTTACCCACGCCTGCCTCACCGACCAACAACGGGTTGTTCTTGCGGCGACGCGCCAGGATCTGCGCCACGCGCTCAACTTCCAGCTCACGCCCCACCAGCGGATCGATCCGCCCCTGGCGCGCCAGTTCGTTGAGGTTGCTGGCATAAGCGTCCAGCGGGTTGCTCGAAGAAGAAGACTCACCGCCCTCGTCATCCTGCATATCCTGCTCACCTTCCGAGTGATCGCCATGCCCCGGCACCTTGGAAATGCCATGGGCGATGTAGTTGACGACATCAATACGGGCAACGCTTTGCTGCTTGAGCAGGAACACAGCCTGGCTTTCCTGCTCGCTGAAGATCGCCACGAGCACATTGGCCCCTGTGACTTCGCGCTTGCCGGAGCTCTGTACGTGGAAAACGGCACGCTGCAGTACCCGCTGGAAGCCCAGGGTTGGCTGGGTCTCGCGGTCCTCGTCATGAACGGGGATCAACGGCGTGGTGGAGTCGATAAACTCCTGCAGGTCATGCTTGAGTTTGTCGAGATTGGCACCACACGCACGCAGTACGGTGGCGGCAGCTTCGTTATCCAAAAGTGCCAGCAGCAGGTGCTCGACGGTCATGAATTCATGACGCTTCGAACGGGCCTCCTTGAAGGCAAGATTGAGGGTGACTTCGAGCTCGCGGTTTAACATAGCTTCACCTCATACCCAAGTGGTCGGAGTTAACCGTCCTTCTCGATTTCACAGAGTAGCGGATGCTGGCTTTCCCTGGCGTACTGGTTGACCTGCATGGCCTTTGTCTCGGCGATGTCGCGGGTAAACACTCCACATACTGCCCGTCCTTCTGTGTGAACGGCCAGCATTACCTTGGTCGCCAACTCGCGGTTCAGGTTAAAAAACACCTCGAGTACTTCGACGACGAAATCCATCGGTGTGTAGTCATCATTGAACAAAACCACCTTGTACATCGGCGGCGCCTGTAAAGCAGGCTTGGCCTCCTGGACAGCAATGCCTGCAGAACCGTCGTCGTCTTCTTGATGATCCGGGCGATCCTGATTGAATGTTAGTCGAATCTGGCTGATTGCATGCATGGAAAGAAAGGTTCGTCAGTGGTTCAAATACAGTGGTGGGGGCGACCTGTCAGAATTTCAACTCTGACCGACTGGTCGCCTTGACTATCGGCAAATCAGTGTTACAACCAATAGAACCCACAGTGGGTAAAAAAGGTCCGCGCAGTCAACCTTATTTATTCGGGTTAGGACGGATAAACTGGATGATACTCCAGTGATGGAGTCTGGTGCAGAGGGATATGGGCATGGCGAGCGGTAAGGTCAAGTGGTTCAACAATGCCAAGGGTTACGGCTTCATCAACGAAGACGACAAGACTGACGACCTATTTGCGCATTACTCGGCTATCCAAATGGATGGCTACAAGACACTAAAGGCAGGGCAACCGGTTTCCTTCGACATCATTCAGGGACCCAAGGGCTTGCACGCAGTGAATATCAGCGCTCCAGTCAGCGCCACTACCCCCAAAGAGGGCGTCGCTCAAAAATCAAAAAGACAACTGGCCTGATCAGCCACTGAGCAAACGCTCTAAAAAAAACCGGCCCATCAGGCCGGTTTTTTTACGCCCCTGTATCAGCTTACATATGCGAAATCAGCGCATCCCCGAACGCCGACGACGACAGCAACTTGGCGCCGTCCATCAAGCGGTGGAAGTCATAGGTCACCGTCTTGGCCGAAATGGCGCCGTTGGTACCCTTGATGATCAGGTCCGCCGCTTCGGTCCAGCCCATGTGGCGCAACATCATTTCCGCCGACAGGATCAGCGAACCCGGGTTGACCTGATCCTTGCCGGCATACTTCGGCGCAGTACCGTGGGTGGCTTCGAACATCGCCACGGTGTCGGACAGGTTGGCGCCCGGCGCAATACCGATACCGCCCACTTCCGCCGCCAGGGCGTCGGACAGATAGTCACCGTTAAGGTTAAGGGTGGCGATCACGTCGTATTCGGCCGGGCGCAGCAGGATCTGCTGAAGCATGGCGTCGGCAATGGCGTCCTTGACCACCACATTCTTGCCGGTGCGCGGGTTCTTGAATTGCATCCACGGGCCGCCATCCAACAGGGTCGCGCCGAACTCTTCGGCCGCCACTTCGTAGGCCCATTCCTTGAAGGCACCTTCGGTGAACTTCATGATGTTGCCTTTGTGCACAATGGTCAGCGAGTCGCGGTCGTTATCCACGACATACTGCAAGGCCTTGCGCGCCAGACGCTTGGTGCCTTCCAGGGACACCGGCTTGATGCCGATCCCGCAGTTCTGGTCGAAACGGATCTTGGTGACGCCCATCTCTTCCTTCAGGAACTTGATGACCTTGATCGCTTCCGGGGAGCCGGCTTTCCACTCGATGCCGGCGTAAATATCCTCGGAGTTCTCGCGGAAGATGGTCATGTCCACATCGCCTGGCTTCTTGACCGGGCTTGGCACGCCTTCGAACCAGCGTACCGGGCGCAGGCACACATAAAGGTCGAGCTGTTGGCGCAGGGCCACGTTCAGCGAACGGATACCGCCACCGACTGGGGTGGTCAGCGGGCCCTTGATGGAAACCACGTAGTCCTTGACCGCATCCAGGGTTTCCTGGGGCAGCCAGGTGTCCTGGTCGTAAACCTGGGTGGCCTTTTCGCCGGCATACACCTCCATCCAGGAGATTTTGCGCTTGCCGCCATAAGCCTTGTTAACAGCTGCATCGACCACCTTGATCATCACCGGGCTGATGTCGACGCCAATACCGTCACCCTCGATGAAGGGGATGATCGGGTTGTCAGGAACATTGAGAGAATGGTCTGCATTGACGGTGATTTTGTCGCCGACTGCCGGAACCTGAATCTTCTTGTATCCCATGCTGAACTCCATCTATGGATTGAACATCTGGCTGCGTTCGAGCCTACTCCAGATAAATGAGGACTGAAACCTCAGGCCCTGCACATTTGCGTCGAAAACAGCACATTTAGCGGCCTACAAGCTTGAAAGCAAAGGGAAAAGCGCCAATCTTGAGCACATCATGCGACTTTAGGCGCAACCCGCTGCCTGCGACCTTTAGACCAATGGACGACACACCTTTTGTATGAAGGCTCGGCGTAAGCATAGCGACCTATGTATAATGCCGCCGCTGACCAAAGAGTCACGACGGCCGACCGCTCTAGACAGACGCCCTCCGCCAGAAAAGCCGAGCTACTACAGTAGCTCACCCGCTTGACGCTCGACTGATGCAACCCAACATCACCGCGAAGAAACTTCGACATTTCGCTCATGGATGACTTTGAACGAACGCGCTTTACCCGGCGCATCTCGAGTTTCTGCGCATGCTTTCAGCAAAGAAGAGAGTTAATCCGAATATGCCCACCCGCTCGAAGATCATCTACACCTTCACCGACGAAGCCCCAGCCCTCGCCACCTATTCACTGCTGCCTATCGTAGAGGCCTTCACCGCTTCCGCTGATATTGCCGTGGAAACCCGCGACATTTCCCTGGCCGCGCGCATCCTCGCAAGCTTCCCCGAGCAACTGGGCGCCAAGGCCGTGCCGGACCACCTCGCCGAACTGGGCGACCTGGCCGTTACCCCTGAAGCCAACATCATCAAGCTGCCGAACATCAGTGCCTCGACCCCTCAGCTGCAAGCTGCGATCAAGGAACTGCAGGCCCAGGGCTACGCCCTGCCGGACTACCCGGAAACCGTAACCACCGACGCGGAAAAAGAAACCCGTGCACGTTACGACAAGGTCAAGGGCAGCGCCGTGAACCCGGTACTGCGCGAAGGCAACTCCGACCGCCGCGCCCCGCTGTCGGTCAAGAACTACGCTCGCAAGCACCCGCACAAAATGGGCGCCTGGGCTGCCGACTCCAAGTCCCACGTTGCCCACATGAGCACCGGCGACTTCTACGGCAGCGAGAAAGCCGTTCAGATCGAAGGCGCTGATGCCGTCAAGATCGAACTGATCGCCAAGGACGGTACCGCTACCGTCCTGAAGGAAAAAACCAGCGTACAAGCTGGCGAGATCATCGACACCGCCGTGCTAAGCAAGAAAGCCCTGCGCAGCTTCATCGCCGCTGAAATCGAAGACGCCAAGAAACAAGGCGTGCTGCTGTCGGTTCACCTGAAAGCCACCATGATGAAGGTTTCCGACCCGATCATGTTCGGCCAGATCGTTGCCGAGTTCTATAAAGACGCACTGGTCAAGCACGCTGTGGTGCTGGAGCAGATCGGCTTCAACCTGAACAACGGCATCGGCGACCTGTACGCTCGCATCAAGGCCCTGCCGGCCGATCAGCAAGCGCAGATCGAAGCCGACATCCAGGCGGTATACGCTGCTCGCCCTTCCCTGGCGATGGTCAACTCCGACAAAGGCATCACCAACCTGCACGTGCCGAGCGACGTCATCGTCGACGCATCGATGCCTGCCATGATCCGTGACTCCGGCAAGATGTGGGGCACCGACGGCCAGCTGCACGACACCAAGGCGGTGATCCCGGATCGCTGCTACGCCACTATCTACCAGGCAGTGATCGAAGACTGCAAGGCCAATGGCGCCTTCGACCCAACCACCATGGGCAGCGTGCCAAACGTTGGCCTGATGGCGAAAAAAGCCGAAGAGTACGGCTCCCACGACAAGACCTTCCAGATCAAGGCTGACGGCGTAGTCCGCGTCACCGACAGCAAGGGCAACCTGCTGATGGAACAGGCTGTTGAAGCCGGCGACATCTTCCGCATGTGCCAGACCAAAGACGCGCCGATCCAGGACTGGGTCAAACTGGCCGTCAACCGCGCCCGCGCCAGCAACACCCCGGCCATCTTCTGGCTGGACCCACAGCGCGCGCACGACGGCGTCGTGGTCGAGAAAGTTCAGGCTTACCTGAAAGACCACAACACCGAAGGCCTGGACATCCGCATCATGTCGCCAGTCGACGCGATGAAGTTCACCCTGGAGCGCACCCGCAAGGGCCTGGACACCATCTCGGTGACCGGCAACGTTCTGCGCGACTACCTGACCGACCTGTTCCCGATCATGGAACTGGGCACCAGCGCCAAGATGCTGTCGATCGTGCCGCTGATGAACGGTGGCGGCCTGTTCGAAACCGGCGCTGGCGGCTCGGCTCCGAAGCACGTGCAGCAACTGGTTGAAGAGAACTTCCTGCGCTGGGATTCCCTGGGCGAGTTCCTCGCCCTGGCCGCATCCCTCGAGCATTTGGGTGTGACGTACAACAACCCGAAAGCCCTGGTACTGTCCAAGACCCTGGACCAGGCCACCGGCCAGTTCCTCGACAACAACAAGTCGCCATCGCGCAAAGTCGGCAACATCGACAACCGCGGCAGCCACTTCTACCTGGCGCTGTACTGGGCTCAAGCCCTGGCGGCCCAGACCGAAGACACTGCATTGCAAGCGCAGTTTGGCGAACTGGCCAAGACCCTGACCGCGAATGAGGCAACCATCGTTGCCGAGCTCAACGCTGTCCAGGGCAAGCCAGTGGACATCGGTGGCTACTACGCACCGAACGCCGAGCTGACCAGCAAGGCTATGCGCCCAAGCGCCACCCTCAACGCGGCAATCGCTGCGCTGGTGTAAGGTTGTAAGGATGCAAAGAAGCCCCGGCCCTGTGCCGGGGTTTCTGTTTCTGGACATGGCGCTTTTATTGAAGAAACCCAATCAAAATGTGGGAGCGGGCTTGCTCGCGAATGCGGTGGATCAGTCAATACCTCTTTAACTGACACGCCGTATTCGCGAGCAAGCCCGCTCCCACACTGAATGCAATCGCGCCTGAAGACAGCGTTACACCTTGAATCGAGGCACTTTATGACCTGGCTCCCCCACATCACCGTCGCCACCATCGTCGAAGACAACGGCCGCTTCCTGATGGTCGAAGAACTCAAGGGCGGCCGCGCCGTGCTCAACCAGCCCGCCGGTCACCTCGACCCGAACGAAACCCTGACCGAGGCCGCCGTGCGCGAAACCCTCGAAGAGACCGGCTGGGACGTCGAAGCCACCGGGATTGTCGGGATTTACCTGTACACCGCTCCCAGCAATGGCGTGACCTATCAGCGCGTATGCTTCATCGCCAAGGCCCTGCAACACCACCCGGACTACCCACTGGACGACGGTATTCTGCGCGCCCGCTGGCTGACCCGTGACGAATTGATGGCCCTGCGCGAAGACTGGCGCAGCGAGCTGATTATCCGCTGCATCGACGATTATCTGGCCGGCCAGCGCCACAGCCTCGAATTGATCCGCCCTTCTCTTTAGCCTTGCAGACGCGAGCCTGCTAGAATCGCGTCCTTTTTAAAGACTCCCGTTGAAATCCTATGCGTGATCCAGCCCCTTCTGACACACAAAAGAAGCGCGTCATCGTCGGTATGTCCGGCGGCGTGGATTCTTCCGTTTCCGCCGTTCTGCTCATGGAGCAGGGTTATGAGGTGGAAGGCCTGTTCATGAAGAACTGGGAAGAAGACGATGGAACGGAATATTGCACCGCCATGGACGACTTGGCGGATGCCCAGGCCGTCTGCGACAAAATCGGCATCAAGCTGCACACCGCCAACTTCGCCGCCGAGTACTGGGACAACGTGTTCGAGCACTTCCTGGCCGAATACAAGGCCGGTCGCACGCCGAACCCGGACATCCTGTGTAACCGCGAGATCAAGTTCAAGGCGTTCCTCGACTACGCGATGATCCTCGGTGCCGATCTGATTGCTACTGGCCACTACGTGCGCCGTCGCGACATCGATGGCCGCACCGAACTGCTCAAGGGCCTGGACGCCAACAAGGACCAGAGCTACTTCCTGCACGCCGTCGGCGGCGAACAGATCGCCAAGACCCTGTTCCCGGTGGGCGAGCTGGAAAAACCCGAAGTGCGCGCCATTGCCGAGAAACACGGCCTGGCCACCGCCAAGAAGAAGGATTCCACCGGGATCTGCTTTATCGGCGAGCGCCGTTTCAGCGACTTCCTCAAGCAGTACCTGCCGGCGCAACCGGGCGAGATCAAGACCACCGAAGGCGAGATCATCGGCCGTCACCACGGCTTGATGTACCACACCATCGGCCAGCGCCAGGGCCTGGGCATCGGCGGCTTGAAAGACGCCGGCGAAGAGCCGTGGTACGTGCTGGTCAAGGACCTGGAGCACAACGAGCTGATCGTGGGCCAGGGCAATGACCACCCATGGCTGTTCTCCCGCGCCCTGCTGGCCTCGGACATCTACTGGGTCAACCCGGTGGACCTCAGCAGCCCGCGCCGCCTCACGGCCAAAGTGCGCTATCGCCAAAGCGACCAGCCCTGCACCCTGGAAAAAACCGCCACCGGCTATCGCGCCACCTTCGACGACCCGCAGCGCGCCGTAACACCGGGCCAATCGGTAGTGTTTTACGACGGAGAGATTTGCCTGGGGGGCGGTGTGATCGAAGTTGCCGAACCCTGGAGCAGCCAGGCATGAGCCCGACCCAGGAGCAACTGACGGCACTGGGCGGCGTATTTCTCGCCGCGGTGCTGGTGGACAAGATCGCCAAGACCGGCCAGGTCACCGAGGCAGGCCTGACCTGCATGCTCGGCAGCCTGCTGATCCGCGACCCGAAGGACACCCTGGAAGTGTACGGCGGCGACGACCTGGCCCTGCGCGAAGGTTATCGCGCACTGGTCGGCGCCCTCGAGCGCGACCCAAGCACCTTGCAGCGCGAGCCGCTGCGCTACGCCCTGTCGATGCTCGGCCTGGAGCGTCAATTGGCCAAGCGCGACGACCTGCTGGACACCATCGGCAAGCGCCTGCCGCAGATCCAGTCCCAGGTCGAGCATTTTGGCCCGGCCCACGAAAACGTGATCGCAGCCTGTGGCGCCCTGTACCAGGACACCCTGAGCACCTTGCGCCAGCGGATCCAGGTGCACGGCGATATGCGCAACCTGCAACAACCAAACAACGCCTCGAAAATCCGCGCCCTGCTGTTGGCCGGTATTCGTTCGGCGCGGTTATGGCGCCAACTGGGCGGTCATCGCTGGCAGTTGGTGGTCAGCCGACGCAAATTGCTGAAAGAGCTTTACCCGTTGATGCGCAACGAATAAGTCGCAGCAACCGATTTTTTATAGCCCCACGCGTAATACGCCGGTCAGTTGGCAACGGACCGGCGGATTTTTTCATGTATGATACGCGCCCCATTTCGTTGCCCGACTGTCCGAGAACACCCCATGCAGCTTTCTTCGCTCACTGCGGTTTCCCCTGTTGACGGCCGCTACGCCGGCAAAACCCAGGCCCTGCGCCCTATTTTCAGCGAATACGGCTTGATCCGTGCTCGTGTTCTGGTTGAAGTGCGCTGGCTCCAGCGCCTGGCCGCTCACCCTGGCATCAGCGAAGTGCCGGCGTTCTCTGCCGAAGCCAACGCTGTGCTGAACGCCCTGGCGGAAAACTTCGCTCTGGAGCACGCCGAGCGTGTCAAAGAGATCGAGCGCACCACCAACCACGACGTTAAAGCCATCGAATACCTGCTCAAAGAGCAAGCGGCCAAGCTGCCGGAACTGGCCAAGGTCAGCGAGTTCATCCACTTTGCCTGCACCAGCGAGGACATCAACAACCTGTCCCACGCCCTGATGCTGCGCGAAGGCCGTGATGACGTGATGCTGCCACTGATGCGCCAGACTGCCGACGCCATCCGCGAACTGGCGATCCGTTTCGCCGACGTTCCGATGCTGTCGCGCACCCACGGCCAGCCGGCTTCGCCGACCACCCTGGGGAAAGAACTGGCCAACGTGGTGTACCGCCTGGAGCGCCAGATCGCTCAAGTTGCAGCCGTACCACTGCTGGGCAAGATCAACGGCGCCGTAGGCAACTACAACGCCCACCTGTCAGCCTATCCTGAGATCGACTGGGAAGAAAACGCCCGCGCCTTCATCGAAGACGAACTGGGCCTGGGTTTCAACCCGTACACCACGCAAATCGAACCCCACGACTACATCGCCGAGCTGTTCGACGCGATTGCGCGCTTCAACACCATCCTGATCGACTTCGATCGCGATATCTGGGGCTACATCTCCCTGGGCTACTTCAAGCAGCGCACCATTGCCGGCGAAATCGGTTCATCGACCATGCCGCACAAGGTCAACCCGATCGACTTCGAAAACTCCGAAGGCAACCTCGGGATCGCCAACGCCCTGTTCCAGCACCTGGCCAGCAAGTTGCCAATTTCCCGCTGGCAGCGCGACCTGACCGACTCCACCGTACTGCGCAACCTCGGCGTGGGCTTCGCCCACAGCGTGATCGCGTACGAAGCCAGCCTCAAAGGCATCAGCAAACTGGAGCTCAACGAGCAGAAGATCGCCGCTGACCTGGACGCTTGCTGGGAAGTCCTGGCCGAGCCGATCCAGACCGTGATGCGCCGCTACAACATCGAAAACCCGTACGAGAAGCTCAAAGAGCTGACCCGCGGCAAGGGCATCACCTCCGAAGCGCTGCAAACTTTCATTGACGGCCTGGATATGCCAGCCGCCGCCAAGGCCGAGCTGAAACTGCTCACCCCGGCCAACTACATCGGCAACGCTGTGGCCCAAGCCAAACGCATCTGATAGAAGCTTGACCCTTTGAGACGCCCGGCAGCGCCGGGCGTTTTTATTCCCGTCTGAAAAGTGCTTTTTTTCAATAGGTTACACATGAATCCTGACATTCCTCTTCAACTTCTGGGCGGCATCACGGCACGGGAATTCCTGCGCGACTACTGGCAGAAAAAACCCCTGCTGATCCGCCAGGCCATCCCTGACTTCGAAAGCCCGATCGACGCCGACGAACTGGCCGGCCTGGCGCTGGAAGAAGAAGTCGAGTCGCGCCTGATCATCGAACACGGCGAACGCCCGTGGGAGTTGCGCCGCGGCCCGTTCGCCGAAGATGCCTTCAGCACCCTGCCCGAGCGCGAGTGGACCCTGCTGGTGCAGGCGGTCGACCAGTTCGTGCCGGAAGTGGCCGAACTGCTGGAAAACTTCCGCTTCCTGCCAAGCTGGCGCATTGACGATGTGATGATCAGCTACGCCGCCCCGGGTGGCAGCGTGGGCCCGCACTTCGACAACTACGACGTGTTCCTGCTGCAAGGTTCCGGCAAGCGCAACTGGAAGATCGGCCAGATGTGCAACTCCGAAAGCCCGCTGCTGCAACACGCGGACCTGCGCATCCTCGCTGAATTCGAAGAGACCGCCGAATGGGTGCTGGAACCGGGCGACATGCTCTACCTGCCGCCCCGCCTGGCCCACTGCGGCGTGGCCGTGGATGATTGCATGACCTACTCCGTAGGCTTCCGCGCCCCGAGCGCCGCTGAAGTGCTGACCCACTTCACCGACTTCCTCAGCCAGTACCTGACTGACGAAGAGCGCTACACCGACGCCGATGCCCAGCCGGTCAGCGACCCGCACCAGATCCAGGGCGACGCCCTCGACCGCCTGAAAAGCCTGTTGGCCGAGCACATGAGCGACGAGCGCATGCTGCTGACCTGGTTCGGCCAGTTCATGACCGAGCCGCGCTACCCGGAACTGGTCGCCGGCCCGGAAGTGGAAGAAGAAGACCTGCTGGGCAGCCTGGAAAACGGCGCCGTGCTGATCCGCAACCCGAGCGCCCGCCTGGCCTGGTCCGAAGTCGACGACGACCTGCTGCTGTTCGCCAGCGGCCAGAGCCGCCTGTTGCCGGGCAAGCTGCGGGAACTGCTGAAGCTGGTGTGCGCCGCCGACGCCCTGCACATCGACAACCTCGGCCCATGGCTGGCGGATGAAGATGGCTGCGCCCTGCTGTGGGAACTGGTCAAGCAAGGGAGCCTGGGGTTTGCCGATGAATAAGATTCACGTAAGTGTCGCGGACTGGCAAAAGGATATCGCCGAGATACGGCGCATTCGTGAAGCGGTATTTATCGCTGAACAATCGGTTCCACCGGAGCTGGAATGGGATGCAGACGACGCGAGTGCCGTGCATTTCCTGGCGTTCGAAGGCGACTTTCCCATCGGTACTGCACGCCTGCTGCCTACCGGCGAGATCGGCCGCGTGTCGGTTCTCAAGGACTGGCGCGGCCTGAAGGTCGGCGACAAGCTGATGGAAGCGGTGATCGGCGTGGCCGAGAAACGCGGCCAGACCCGGCAGATCCTCAGTGCACAGGTCCATGCGGCGCCGTTTTATGAGCGCCTGGGCTTCAAGATTGTCAGCGATGAGTTCCTGGAAGTCGGGATTCCTCACGTTGATATGGTGCGCGAGGGCTGATCCGAGACCGCGCCGCGCCCTTCGCAGGCAAGCCAGCTCCCACATTCGATCCAGTACATCCTTTGGAATGAGGTCAAATGTGGGAGCGGGCTTGCTCGCGAAGGCGCCATCAGCAACACCTCAAAAGGCCCTGCCATCCCCCGATGCCAGGGCCTTTTGCCGTCCAGGATTCAACTTGCACCCCGCCAGGCCGACAAACTGGCAATATCTAGCCTAAATGACTCGCAGAGATAACGGACATGTCCCTACGCACCCTGCTCACCCTGTTGCTCCTGGCCACCAGTTTCTCGGTGATGGCCGCCACCGAAGTCGTGCCCCTGAGCAACCGCACCAGCGCCGACCTGCTGCCGGTGGCGCAGAACTTTATCGGCAAGGACGGCACCGTCAGCGCCTACGGCAACCAACTGATCGTGAATGCCGAGCCCGACAAGATCCAGGGCCTGCGCGCCCTGCTCGCGCAACTGGATACGCCTTCCAAACGCCTGTTGATCACCGTCGACACCAACGAAAACAACCAGCAGAGCAACGGCAACAATCAAACACAGGTCATCACCTACAGCACCGAAAGCCGTGACGGCGGGATCCAGCAGATCCAGGCCAGCGAAGGCGTGCCTGCGCTGATCCAGGTCGGCCAGAGCGTGCCCCTCACCACCACCCAGCCCGATGCCTACGGCCGCCCGCAGAACCAGACCCAGTATCGCAACGTAACCCAGGGTTTCTACGTGACGGCCAGCGTCACCGGCGAGACCGTTCACCTGAGCATCAGTACCAATCGTGACCGCATGAGCCAGGAACGTCCCGATGTAGTGAACGTGCAAAGTACCGACACAACTGTCAGCGGACGCCTGGGCGAGTGGATCACCCTGGCCGGGATCAACCGTCAGACCCAGGCCGACAAAAGTACTACAACCCGTAGCTACTCTACTCAAGGGCGCGATGACCTGACATTGCGGGTCAAAGTCGACACGCTGAACTGAAGCACCAAAAACTGACTGGCGAGTCGTATTAGACTAAAGATGTAGTGCTTTAAAAAAAGCACTACAAAACATTTGACGATCCAAAAAAGCATGGGCATGATGGCCTCGCTCCCGCTAATCAGGGGCCCTGGCAAGGGCCTTCGGATCGTCGCTCAAAGCCACCCACCTGAGCCGATTCGTGTCTGTACCGCCCACAAGGTGTGTTTGACGAGGTTGCGACTGGAACGAAGTTGTCCCGAGGGACGGAAGCTAACCAGGTAACCCGGCAACACACTGATGGATCGTACAAAGGCCCACGACGCCCGAAGACTGTTCGCAGTTCGCCCTTACCTGCTCAACTCCCCCTTGAGCCACTCGTTCATCCCGTCGCCTTCCCCGCCAAGCCTGACTTGACCGCCTAAGCTTCTGGTCAGCGAGCAGCCATAACCACGCACTGATTACGTGGCTGGCAAATGGAATTTTCCACCTAGACCTATGCGACGAGGTTTTTCCCCATGGCACTGACACGCGAACAGCAAATTGCAGCCCTTGAAAAAGACTGGGCTGAAAACCCACGCTGGAAAGGCGTGACCCGCGCTTATTCCGCTGCTGACGTCGTCCGCCTGCGTGGCTCGGTTCAACCTGAGCACACCTTTGCAAAACTCGGCGCCGAGAAGCTGTGGAAGCTGGTCACCCAGGGTGCCAAGCCGTCCTTCCGTCCCGAAAAAGATTTCGTCAACTGCATGGGCGCCCTGACTGGCGGCCAAGCGGTTCAACAGGTCAAAGCCGGTATCCAGGCGATCTACCTGTCTGGCTGGCAAGTGGCAGCGGACAACAACTCCGCTGAATCCATGTACCCCGACCAATCGCTGTACCCGGTGGACTCCGTGCCAACCGTGGTCAAGCGCATCAACAACTCGTTCCGCCGTGCCGACCAGATCCAGTGGAAAGCCGGTAAAGGCCCGGGCGATGAAGGCTACATCGACTACTTCGCACCGATCGTTGCAGACGCTGAAGCCGGTTTCGGTGGCGTACTGAACGCCTACGAGCTGATGAAGAGCATGATCGAGGCAGGCGCTGCCGGCGTTCACTTCGAAGACCAGCTGGCTTCGGTGAAGAAATGCGGCCACATGGGCGGCAAGGTACTGGTTCCAACTCAGGAAGCGGTTCAAAAGCTGACGGCTGCTCGTCTGGCTGCTGACGTTGCTGGCACTCCGACCATCATCCTGGCCCGTACCGATGCCAACGCGGCTGACCTGCTGACCTCGGATTGCGACCCGTACGACCAGCCGTTCGTGACTGGCGAACGTACCCAGGAAGGCTTCTACAAAGTGCGCGCCGGCCTCGACCAGGCGATCGCTCGCGGCCTGGCCTACGCGCCGTACGCCGACCTGATCTGGTGCGAAACTGCCAAGCCGGACCTGGACGAAGCTCGCCGCTTTGCCGAAGCCATCAAGAAGGAATACCCGGATCAACTGCTGTCCTACAACTGCTCGCCTTCCTTCAACTGGAAGAAGAACCTGGACGACGCGACCATCGCCAAGTTCCAGCGTGAACTGTCTGCCATGGGCTACAAGCATCAATTCATCACCCTGGCCGGCATTCACAACATGTGGC
The DNA here is from genome assembly GCF_013385765.1 of Pseudomonas sp. C8002. Taxonomy (NCBI): domain Bacteria; kingdom Pseudomonadati; phylum Pseudomonadota; class Gammaproteobacteria; order Pseudomonadales; family Pseudomonadaceae; genus Pseudomonas; species Pseudomonas sp. C8002. The sequence continues at coordinate 79,121 of NZ_JACAPJ010000020.1, read as the reverse complement.
ACAGCATGTTCAACCTGGCGCACGACTACGCCCGCAACGACATGACTGCCTACGTGAAGCTGCAGGAACAAGAGTTCGCTGATGCTGCCAAGGGTTACACCTTTGTGGCGCACCAGCAGGAAGTGGGCACCGGTTACTTCGACGACATGACCACCGTGATCCAGGGCGGCACCTCGTCCGTGACTGCGCTGACCGGTTCGACCGAAGAAGAGCAGTTCCACTAAGTACTGAGTACACGGCCACTGCGGCCCCACGGAAGACCTAACCGCAGTGCCGCACAGCAATCACGCCCCGACTGGTTCGGGGCGTTTTTTTTGCACTGATGAAACCCTGCCTGACACAACACAGATCAAAATGTGGGAGCGGGCTTGCTCGCGAATGCGGTGTATCAGTCAACAGATTCATTAGCTGACCCACTGCATTCGCGAGCAAGCCCGCTCCCACAAGGGGAATGTGTGCATTCTGAAAATTTGTGCAAAACATTGATCTAGAGCGGTATCTGCATCAACCAGATCGGTTAAAAGATCTCCGTCAGCAACTAAGCGACAATCTAGCAAGTAACGGCAACTTCCCCCGCCACACGAGAAACATTCGCTTAAACCCCACGCAAACAATATTCATTATCATTTAGAGCATGAAAACTTCTTTACCGGTTAAACAAAACACAATTCGTGAAAAGCCCGCTAATGCCCGCAGCACAAGGGCTACAGCCCCAAGAAGGTGCACTATGTGCTTATTCCATCGAATAATTTCGCTATAGGAATTTTACTTGCCCGGTGTTTAGCCATAAAATCACCGCGATTGATTGCGCTGCGACATATCGTCACTGCATCGTTACTTTTTCGAGCTCAGAGACCTTTGCTCTCTGTTAAGGATTTCCAGCATGACCGAAGCGACAGGACTCATGGCCCACAACTGGGGCTTTGCCATTTTCCTCCTCGGTGTAGTCGGCCTTTGCGCCTTCATGCTTGGCGTCTCCAGCCTCCTCGGGTCAAAAGCCTGGGGCCGCAGCAAAAACGAACCGTTCGAGTCCGGCATGCTACCTACAGGTGGCGCCCGCTTGCGGCTCTCAGCCAAATTCTATCTGGTCGCGATGCTCTTCGTGATCTTCGACATCGAAGCCCTTTTTCTCTTTGCCTGGTCTGTGTCCGTCCGCGAAAGCGGCTGGACCGGATTCGTCGAAGCCCTCGTTTTCATAGCAATTCTGTTGGCAGGCCTTGTCTACCTATTTCGAGTGGGCGCCCTTGACTGGGCTCCGGAAGCTCGTCGCAAGCGGCAAGCGAAGCTGAAACAATGAGGCTTTGGCGATGCAATACAATCTCACCAGGATCGACCCGGATGCTCCTAACGAGCAGTACCCAATCGGCGAACGGGAAACCGTTTCCGACCCGTTAGAAGACCAAGTCCACAAAAACATCTACATGGGCAAGCTGGAAGACGTGCTGAGTGGCGCGGTCAACTGGGGACGTAAGAACTCCCTGTGGCCGTACAACTTCGGTCTGTCCTGCTGCTACGTGGAAATGACCACCGCCTTCACGGCGCCCCACGACATCGCGCGCTTTGGCGCCGAAGTTATCCGGGCATCGCCGCGTCAGGCGGATTTCATGGTTATCGCCGGTACCTGCTTTATCAAGATGGCGCCGATCATTCAGCGTCTCTACGAGCAAATGCTCGAGCCAAAGTGGGTTATCTCCATGGGTTCGTGCGCCAACTCCGGTGGCATGTACGACATCTACTCCGTGGTTCAGGGGGTGGACAAGTTCCTGCCCGTGGACGTCTACGTGCCTGGCTGCCCGCCCCGCCCTGAAGCATTTCTGCAAGGCTTGATGCTGTTGCAGGAATCGATTGGCAAGGAGCGTCGCCCACTTTCCTGGGTTGTCGGAGATCAAGGCGTATACCGCGCCGAGATGCCGTCACAAAAGGAACAGCGCCGCGAACAGCGTATTCAGGTAACCAACCTGCGCAGCCCCGACGAAGTCTGATCCAGAACCGCTTCTTTTATAGAACGAAAACCTGGCTTCATTCTTTACGTTGACCGAAAGCGATAAAAAACCATGACTACAGGCAGTGCTCTGTACATCCCGCCTTATAAGGCAGACGACCAGGATGTGGTCGTCGAACTCAACAACCGTTTTGGCCCTGACGCCTTCACCGCCCAGGCCACACGCACCGGCATGCCGGTGCTGTGGGTGGCGCGTGCCAGGCTCGTCGAAGTCCTGAGCTTCCTGCGCAACCTGCCCAAGCCGTACGTCATGCTCTATGACCTGCATGGCGTGGACGAGCGCCTGCGCACCAAGCGCCAGGGGCTGCCGAGCGGCGCCGACTTCACCGTGTTCTACCACTTGATGTCGCTTGAACGTAACAGCGACGTGATGATCAAGGTGGCCCTCTCCGAGAGCGACCTGAGCGTTCCGACCGTGACCGGTATCTGGCCCAACGCCAACTGGTACGAGCGTGAAGTGTGGGACATGTTCGGCATCGATTTCCCGGGCCACCCGCACCTGTCGCGCATCATGATGCCGCCGACCTGGGAAGGTCACCCGCTGCGCAAGGACTTCCCTGCCCGCGCCACCGAATTCGATCCATTCAGCCTGACCCTCGCCAAGCAACAGCTTGAAGAAGAGGCTGCGCGCTTCCGTCCGGAAGACTGGGGCATGAAGCGCTCCGGCACCAACGAGGACTACATGTTCCTCAACCTGGGCCCGAACCACCCTTCTGCTCACGGTGCCTTCCGCATCATCCTGCAACTGGACGGCGAAGAAATCGTCGACTGCGTACCGGACATCGGCTACCACCACCGTGGTGCCGAGAAGATGGCCGAGCGTCAGTCGTGGCACAGCTTCATCCCGTACACCGACCGTATCGACTACCTCGGCGGCGTGATGAACAACCTGCCGTACGTGCTCTCGGTCGAGAAGCTGGCCGGCATCAAGGTGCCGGACAAGGTCGACACCATCCGCATCATGATGGCCGAGTTCTTCCGGATCACCAGCCACCTGCTGTTCCTGGGTACCTATATCCAGGACGTCGGCGCCATGACCCCGGTGTTCTTCACCTTCACCGACCGTCAGCGTGCGTACAAGGTCATCGAAGCCATCACCGGTTTCCGCCTGCACCCGGCCTGGTACCGCATCGGCGGCGTCGCCCACGACCTGCCACGTGGCTGGGAACGCCTGGTCAAGGAATTCATCGACTGGATGCCCAAGCGTCTGGACGAATACCAGAAAGCCGCCCTGGACAACAGCATCCTCAAGGGCCGGACCATCGGCGTCGCCCAGTACAACACCAAAGAGGCCCTGGAATGGGGCGTCACCGGTGCTGGCCTGCGTTCCACCGGTTGCGATTTCGACCTGCGTAAAGCACGCCCGTACTCCGGCTACCAGAACTTCGAATTCGAAGTCCCGCTGGCGGCCAACGGCGATGCCTACGACCGCTGCATCGTGCGCGTCGAAGAAATGCGCCAGAGCCTGAAGATCATCGAACAGTGCATGCGCAACATGCCGGAAGGCCCGTACAAGGCGGATCACCCGCTGACCACGCCGCCGCCGAAAGAGCGCACGCTGCAACACATCGAAACCCTGATCACGCACTTCCTGCAGGTTTCGTGGGGCCCGGTAATGCCGGCCAACGAATCCTTCCAGATGATCGAAGCGACCAAGGGTATCAACAGTTATTACCTGACGAGCGATGGCGGCACCATGAGCTACCGCACCCGGATTCGTACGCCAAGCTTCCCGCACCTGCAGCAGATCCCTTCGGTGATCAAAGGTGAAATGGTCGCGGACTTGATTGCGTACCTGGGTAGTATCGATTTCGTTATGGCCGACGTGGACCGCTAAGCATGAATAGCACGCTTATCCAGACAGACCGTTTCACCTTGAGTGAAACCGAGCGCTCGGCCATCGAGCACGAGCTGCATCACTACGAAGACCCGCGCGCGGCGTCGATCGAAGCCTTGAAGATCGTCCAGAAGGAACGTGGCTGGGTGCCGGACGGCGCCCTCTACGCCATCGGCGAGATCCTCGGCATCCCCGCCAGCGACGTTGAAGGCGTGGCGACGTTCTACAGCCAGATCTTCCGCCAGCCGGTCGGCCGCCACATCATTCGCGTGTGCGACAGCATGGTCTGCTACATCGGTGGCCACGAGTCCGTGGTCAGCGAGATCCAGAGCAAGCTGGGCATCGGCCTGGGCCAAACCACTCCGGACGGGCGCTTCACGCTGCTGCCGGTGTGCTGCCTGGGCAACTGTGACAAGGCGCCGGCGTTGATGATCGACGACGACACATTCGGCGACGTGCAGCCTGCTGGCGTCACCCAATTGCTCGAGGGCTACCCATGACCCTGACTTCCTTCGGTCCTGCCAACCGCATCAAGCGGTCGGCCGAGACTCACCCGCTGACCTGGCGCCTGCGTGACGACGGCGAGCCTGTTTGGCTTGACGAGTACCAGGCCAAGAACGGTTACGCGGCCGCGCGCAAAGCCTTTGCCGACATGGCCCAGGACGACATCGTCCAGACCGTGAAAGACGCAGGCCTTAAGGGCCGCGGCGGTGCAGGCTTCCCCACCGGTGTCAAGTGGGGCCTGATGCCGAAAGACGAATCCATCAACATCCGCTACCTGCTGTGCAACGCGGATGAAATGGAGCCGAACACCTGGAAAGACCGCATGCTGATGGAGCAACTGCCCCATCTGCTGATCGAAGGCATGCTGATCAGTGCCCGCGCGCTGAAAACCTACCGTGGCTACATCTTCCTGCGTGGCGAATACACCACCGCCGCCAAGCACCTGAACCGTGCCGTGGAAGAAGCCAAGGCCGCTGGCCTGCTGGGCAAGAACATCCTTGGTTCGGGTTTCGACTTCGAACTGTTCGTGCACACCGGCGCCGGGCGTTATATCTGCGGTGAAGAAACCGCACTGATCAACTCCCTCGAAGGCCGCCGCGCCAACCCGCGTTCCAAGCCGCCCTTCCCTGCCGCCGTGGGCGTGTGGGGCAAGCCGACCTGCGTGAACAACGTTGAAACCCTGTGCAACGTGCCGGCAATCATCGGCGACGGCGTGGAGTGGTACAAATCGTTGGCCCGCGAAGGCAGCGAAGACATGGGCACCAAGCTCATGGGCTTCTCCGGCAAGGTCAAGAACCCGGGCCTGTGGGAACTGCCTTTCGGCGTGACCGCACGCGAGCTGTTCGAGGACTACGCCGGCGGCATGCGCGATGGCTACACCCTCAAGGCCTGGCAGCCAGGCGGCGCCGGTACCGGCTTCCTGTTGCCAGAACACCTGGACGCTCAAATGTACGCCGGCGGCATCGGCAAGGTGGGCACCCGTATGGGTACCGGCCTGGCCATGGCCGTGGACAACACCGTGAACATGGTGTCGTTGCTGCGCAACATGGAGCAGTTCTTCTCCCGTGAATCCTGTGGCTTCTGCACCCCGTGCCGCGACGGTTTGCCGTGGAGCGTCAAGCTGCTGATGGCCCTGGAAAACGGCGAAGGCCGTGAGGGCGACATCGAGACCCTGCTGGGTCTGGTCGGTTTCCTCGGCCCAGGCAAGACCTTCTGTGCTCACGCACCGGGCGCCGTGGAGCCATTGGGCAGCGCGATCAAATACTTCCGCTCGGAGTTCGAAGCCGGCATCGCGCCTACCAGCGCCGCCGTCCCGCCTCTGGCGAGGCCGATTGTAGTCGGCGCGTAACGCTTAACAAGGCGAAGGGTCCGTGCCCTTCGCCTTCTCATGTGCTGACGCCTTCAAGGCTGTGTTGATGCACATGAATAACAAGATTCCATTAGCCACGCCCGCTGACACCGGGCCAACGAAGAACTTTGAACCATGGCCACTATCCACGTAGACGGCAAAGAGCTCGAAGTCGATGGGGCAGACAACCTGTTACAGGCGTGTCTGTCGCTAGGCCTCGACATTCCATATTTCTGCTGGCACCCCGCCCTTGGCAGCGTTGGCGCTTGCCGCCAGTGCGCGGTCAAGCAGTACACCGACGAGAACGACACCCGTGGTCGTATCGTGATGTCCTGCATGACCCCTGCCACCGACGGCAGCTGGATCTCCATCGAAGACGAAGAAGCGAAAGTGTTTCGCGCCAGCGTCGTCGAATGGCTGATGACCAACCACCCGCACGACTGCCCTGTGTGTGAGGAAGGCGGCCACTGCCACCTGCAAGACATGACCGTGATGACCGGCCACAACGAGCGCCGGTATCGCTTCACCAAGCGTACTCACCAGAACCAGCAACTGGGCCCGTTCATCTCCCACGAGATGAACCGCTGCATCGCTTGCTACCGCTGCGTGCGCTTCTATAAGGACTACGCCGGCGGCACCGACCTCGGTGTGTTCGGCGCCCACGACAACGTGTACTTCGGTCGCGTTGAAGACGGCACCCTCGAAAGTGAATTCTCCGGCAACCTCACCGAGGTCTGCCCGACCGGTGTGTTCACCGACAAGACTCACTCCGAGCGCTACAACCGCAAGTGGGACATGCAGTTCTCGCCGAGCATCTGCCATGGCTGCTCCAGCGGTTGCAACATCTCCCCGGGCGAACGCTACGGCGAACTGCGTCGGATCGAAAACCGCTTCAACGGTTCGGTCAACCAGTACTTCCTGTGCGACCGTGGCCGTTTCGGCTACGGCTACGTCAACCGCGAAGACCGCCCGCGTCAGCCACTGCTGGCCGACGGTGCCAAGCTGAGCCTCGACGAAGCACTGGATAAAGCCGCTGACCTGCTGCGCGGTCGCAACATCGTCGGTATCGGTTCACCCCGCGCCAGCCTCGAAAGCAACTACGCGTTGCGCGAGCTGGTAGGCGCCGAACACTTCTACTCGGGTATCGAAGCCGGTGAGCTGGAGCGTATCCGCCTGGTGCTGCAAGTTCTGAACGACAGCCCGCTGCCGGTTCCGAACATGCGCGACATCGAAGACCACGACGCGATCTTCGTCCTCGGTGAAGACCTGACCCAAACCGCTGCACGCGTGGCCCTGTCCCTGCGCCAGTCGGTAAAAGGCAAGGCCGAAGACATGGCCGACGCCATGCGCGTCCAGCCATGGCTCGACGCTGCGGTGAAAAACATCGGCCAGCACGCGCTGAACCCGCTGTTTATCGCCAGCCTGACCGCCACCAAGCTCGACGACATCGCAGAAGAATGCGTACACGCCGCGCCTGACGACCTGGCCCGCATCGGTTTCGCCGTGGCCCACGCCCTCGACGCCAGTGCGCCTGCCGTAGAAGGCCTGGACGCTGAAGCCGCTGAACTGGCCAAGCGCATCGCCGACGCCCTGCTGGCCGCCAAGCGTCCATTGATCATCGCCGGCACCTCGCTGGGTTCCAAGGCGCTGATCGAAGCCGCTGCCAACATTGCCAAAGCCTTGAAGCTGCGCGAGAAGAACGGTTCCATCAGCCTGATCGTGCCGGAAGCCAACAGCCTTGGCCTGGCCATGCTCGGTGGCGAGTCCCTCGACGCCGCTCTGCAAGCCGTGACCGACGGCAGTGCCGACGCGATCGTGGTGCTGGAAAACGACCTGTACACCCGCACTGATTCGGCCAAGGTCGACGCAGCGCTGAACGCGGCCAAAGTGGTGATCGTTGCCGACCACCAGAAAACCGCCACCAGCGACCGTGCCCACCTGGTACTGCCCGCCGCCAGCTTTGCTGAAGGCGACGGTACCCTGGTCAGCCAGGAAGGCCGCGCCCAGCGCTTCTTCCAGGTATTCGATCCGAAGTACATGGACGCCAGCATCCTGGTTCACGAAGGCTGGCGCTGGCTGCATGCCCTGCGCGCCACCCTGCTGAACCAGCCGATCGACTGGACCCAGCTCGACCACGTGACTGCCGCCACAGCCGCAGCCGCACCGCAACTGGCGCGCATCGTCGACGCTGCACCGTCCGCCGCGTTCCGCATCAAGGGCATGAAACTCGCCCGTGAACCGTTGCGCTACTCCGGCCGTACCGCCATGCGGGCTGACATCAGCGTGCATGAGCCACGTACACCGCAAGACAACGACACCGCGTTTGCCTTCTCCATGGAAGGTTACTCGGGTTCGGTCGAGCCACGTCAGCAGGTGCCTTTCGCCTGGTCGCCGGGCTGGAACTCGCCGCAGGCCTGGAACAAGTTCCAGGACGAAGTCGGTGGCCACATCCGTGCCGGCGACCCGGGCACCCGCCTGATCGAAAGCACCGGTGACTCGCTGAACTGGTTCGCCAGCGTTCCGCGTCCGTTCAACCCGGCCCAGGGTACCTGGCAGGTTGTGCCGTTCTTCCACTTGTTCGGCAGCGAAGAGACTTCTTCCAAAGCCGCGCCGGTACAAGAGCGCATTCCAGCCGCCTACGTGTCCGTAGCCAAGTCCGAAGCCGACCGCCTGGGCGTCAACGACGGTGCCCTGCTCAGCGTGAACGTCGCCGGCAAGACCCTGCGTCTGCCGCTGCGCATCGACGAAGAGTTGGGTGCTGGCCTGGTTGCATTGCCAAAAGGCCTCGCGGGGATTCCTCCGGCGATCTTCGGCCTTACCGTTGACGGTCTGCAGGAGGCAGCTCAATGACCTGGTTCACCCCTGAAGTGATCGACGTGATCATCGCGGTGGTCAAGGCCATCGTGATCCTGTTGGCCGTGGTCGTGGCGGGCGCCCTGCTCAGCTTCGTCGAACGTCGCCTGCTGGGCTGGTGGCAGGACCGTTACGGTCCGAACCGCGTTGGCCCGTTTGGTATGTTCCAGATCGCCGCCGACATGCTGAAAATGTTCTTCAAGGAAGACTGGACCCCGCCGTTTGCCGACAAGGTGATCTTCACCCTGGCACCGGTCGTGGCCATGAGCGCCTTGCTGATTGCCTTCGCAATCATCCCGATCACCCCGACCTGGGGCGTGGCGGACCTGAACATCGGCTTGCTGTTCTTCTTCGCCATGGCCGGCCTGTCGGTCTACGCGGTGCTGTTCGCCGGTTGGTCGAGCAACAACAAGTTCGCCCTGCTGGGCAGCTTGCGGGCTTCGGCCCAGACCGTGTCCTACGAAGTGTTCATGGGCCTCGCGCTGATGGGCATCGTGGTGCAGGTGGGCTCGTTCAACATGCGCGACATCGTCGAGTACCAGGCGCAGAACCTGTGGTTCATCATTCCGCAGTTCTTCGGCTTCTGTACGTTCTTCATCGCTGGCGTCGCCGTGACTCACCGTCACCCGTTCGACCAGCCGGAAGCGGAACAGGAACTGGCCGACGGTTACCACATTGAATACGCCGGCATGAAATGGGGCATGTTCTTCGTTGGTGAATACATCGGCATCATCTTGATCTCGGCCCTGCTGGTCACGCTGTTCTTCGGCGGCTGGCACGGTCCGTTCGGCATCCTGCCGCAGCTGGCGTTCTTCTGGTTCTTCCTGAAGACCGCGTTCTTCATCATGCTGTTCATCCTGCTGCGCGCTTCCATCCCGCGTCCACGGTATGACCAGGTGATGGATTTCAGCTGGCGATTCTGCCTGCCGCTGACCCTGATCAATTTGCTGGTGACTGCTGCCGTTGTGTTGTTGAACACGCCAGCGGGCGCGGTTCAGTGAGGATTTGACCCATGTTCAAATATATTGGCGACATCGTTAAGGGTACCGGTACCCAGTTGCGAAGCCTGGTGATGGTGTTCGGTCACGGCTTTCGCAAACGCGACACCCTGCAATACCCGGAAGAAGCGGTGTACCTGCCGCCGCGTTATCGCGGCCGCATTGTCCTGACCCGCGACCCCGACGGCGAAGAGCGCTGCGTGGCCTGCAACCTGTGCGCCGTGGCGTGCCCGGTGGGTTGCATCTCGCTGCAGAAAGCTGAAACCGAAGACGGTCGCTGGTACCCGGACTTCTTCCGCATCAACTTCTCGCGCTGCATTTTCTGCGGCCTCTGCGAGGAAGCTTGCCCGACCACCGCGATCCAGCTGACACCGGATTTCGAGATGGCCGAGTTCAAACGTCAGGACCTGGTGTACGAGAAAGAAGATCTGCTGATCTCTGGTCCCGGTAAAAACCCTGATTACAACTTCTATCGTGTTGCAGGTATGGCCGTTGCCGGTAAGCCGAAAGGCGCCGCACAAAACGAAGCCGAGCCGATCAACGTGAAGAGCTTGCTGCCTTAAGGAAGAAAGATGGAATTCGCTTTCTATTTCGCATCGGGTATTGCAGTGGTGTCCACGCTTCGCGTGATCACCAACACTAACCCCGTGCACGCCCTGCTCTACCTGATCATTTCGCTGATCGCCGTGGCCATGACCTTCTTCAGCCTCGGCGCACCGTTCGCCGGTGTACTGGAAGTGATCGCCTACGCCGGCGCCATCATGGTGCTGTTCGTGTTTGTGGTGATGATGCTCAACCTGGGGCCGGCGTCTGTCGCCCAGGAACGCGTCTGGCTCAAGCCCGGCATCTGGCTCGGCCCGGTGATCCTGGCAGCCCTGCTGCTGGGTGAACTGCTGTATGTGCTGTTCGCTCACCAGAGCGGCCAGGCCATCGGCCACACCACCGTAGACGCGAAAGCCGTGGGCATCAGCCTGTTCGGCCCGTACCTGCTGGTGGTCGAACTGGCTTCGATGCTGCTGCTCGCTGCAGCCATCACCGCCTTCCACTTGGGCCGCAACGAAGCCAAGGAGCAATGACGATGCCTGCTATCCCTTTGGAGCATGGTCTGGCGGTCGCCGGCATCCTGTTCTGCCTTGGCCTGGTCGGCCTGATGGTTCGCCGCAACATTCTGTTCGTGTTGATGAGCCTGGAAATCATGATGAACGCCGCGGCACTCGCGTTCATCGTGGCCGGTAGCCGTTGGGGCCAGCCGGATGGACAAGTGATGTTCATCCTGGTGATCAGCCTGGCAGCCGCCGAGGCCAGTATTGGCCTGGCGATCCTGCTGCAACTGTATCGTCGCTTCCACACGCTTGATATCGACGCTGCCAGTGAGATGCGCGGATGAACATGATCTTTCTGACTTTCGTATTTCCCCTGATCGGTTTCCTGCTGCTGTCGTTCTCCCGTGGACGCTGGTCGGAAAACCTCTCGGCCCTGGTCGGCGTGGGTTCCATCGGCCTGTCGGCAATTGTCGCCGCCTACGTCATCTGGCAATTCAACGTCGCACCGCCTGAAGGCGGTCACTACACCCTGGTGTTGTGGCAGTGGATGTCGGTGGAGGGCTTCAAGCCCAACTTCGCCCTCTACGTCGACGGCCTGTCGATCACCATGCTCGGCGTGGTGGTGGGTGTGGGCTTCCTGATCCACCTGTTCGCGTCCTGGTACATGCGCGGTGAAGCCGGTTACTCGCGCTTCTTCGCCTACACCAACCTGTTTATCGCGAGCATGCTGTTCCTGGTGCTGGGCGATAACCTGTTGTTCCTGTACTTCGGCTGGGAAGGCGTGGGCCTGTGCTCGTACCTGTTGATCGGTTTCTACTACAGCAACCGCAACAACGGTAACGCCGCACTCAAAGCCTTTATCGTGACCCGGATCGGTGACGTGTTCATGGCCATCGGCCTGTTCATCCTGTTCCAACAGGTGGGCACGCTGAACATCCAGGAACTGCTGGTGCTGGCACCGCAGAAATTCCAGGTCGGCGACTTCTGGATCACCCTGGCGACCCTGATGCTGCTGGGTGGCGCGGTCGGTAAATCCGCGCAACTGCCGCTGCAAACCTGGCTGGCGGATGCGATGGCCGGTCCTACCCCGGTTTCGGCACTGATCCACGCCGCGACCATGGTAACCGCCGGTGTCTACCTGATTGCCCGTACCCACGGCCTGTTCACCCTGGCGCCGGAGATTCTGCACCTGGTGGGCCTGGTGGGTGGCGTGACCCTGGTACTGGCAGGTTTTGCTGCCCTGGTTCAGACCGACATCAAGCGTATCCTCGCCTACTCGACCATGAGCCAGATCGGCTACATGTTCCTGGCCCTGGGCGTTGGCGCCTGGGACGGCGCGATCTTCCACCTGATGACCCACGCCTTCTTCAAGGCCCTGCTGTTCCTTGCTTCCGGTGCGGTGATCGTTGCCTGCCACCACGAGCAGAACATCTTCAAGATGGGCGGCCTGTGGAAGAAACTGCCGTTGGCCTACGCCAGCTTCATCGTCGGCGGCGCGGCCTTGTCGGCCCTGCCACTGGTGACCGCAGGTTTCTACTCGAAAGACGAAATCCTCTGGGAAGCCTTTGCCAGCGGTAACCACGGCCTGCTGTACGCCGGCCTGGTAGGTGCGTTCATGACCTCGCTGTACACCTTCCGCCTGATCTTCATCACGTTCCACGGTGAAGCCAAGACTGAAGCCCACGCAGGCCATGGCATTTCCCACTGGCTGCCACTGTCGGTGCTGATCATCCTGTCGACCTTCGTCGGCGCCATGATCACCCCGCCACTGGCCGGTGTTTTGCCGGAAAGCGCCGGCCATGCCGGTGGTGCAGCCAAGCACAGCCTGGAAATCGCCTCGGGCGCCATCGCCATCGCGGGTATCCTGCTGGCGGCCCTGCTGTTCCTCGGCAAGCGCCGCTTCGTCACCGCCATCGCCAACAGTGGCATTGGCCGCTTCCTTTCGGCCTGGTGGTTCGCTGCCTGGGGCTTCGACTGGATCTACGACAAACTGTTCGTCAAGCCGTACCTTGCGATCAGCCACGTACTGCGCAAAGACCCGCTCGACCAGACCATCGGTTTGATCCCGCGTGCCGCCAAGGCCGGTCACACCGCCCTGAGCCGCAGCGAGACCGGCCAATTGCGCTGGTATGCAGCTTCCATGGCGGCCGGTGCCGTCCTGGTAATCGGCGCCATCATCGTGGTCGCGGTCTGACTATGCACATTGCGAACTTTGCGAACTTGCGAAAGGAAACGAGCCCGTCATGATTCTGCCCTGGCTAATCCTGATCCCCTTTATCGGCGGCCTGCTCTGCTGGATGGGTGAACGCTTCGGCGCCACCCTCCCCCGCTGGATTGCGTTGCTGACCATGTCCCTGGAACTCGCGCTCGGCCTCTGGCTGTGGGCCCATGGCGACTATTCATTTGCTCCGGCACCGGGTGTCGATCCCACCTTCGCGCTTGAATTCAAGCACGTGTGGATCCAGCGCTTCGGCATCAACGTGCACCTGGCCCTCGACGGCCTGTCGCTGTTGATGATCCTGCTGACCGGCCTGCTGGGTATCCTCTCGGTACTCTGCTCCTGGAAAGAGATCCAGCGTCACGTGGGCTTCTTCCACCTGAACCTGATGTGGATCCTGGGCGGCGTTGTCGGCGTGTTCCTCGCTCTCGACCTGTTCATGTTCTTCTTCTTCTGGGAAATGATGCTGGTGCCGATGTACTTCCTCATCGCGCTCTGGGGTCACAGTTCTTCGGACGGCAAGAAAACCCGGATCTACGCGGCGACCAAGTTCTTCATCTTCACCCAGGCTTCCGGCCTGATCATGTTGGTGGCGATCCTGGGCCTGGTACTGGTCAACTTCAACAGCACGGGCGTGATCACGTTCAACTACGCCGACCTGTTGAAAACCAAGATGTCCCTGACCACCGAGTACATCCTGATGCTGGGCTTCTTCATCGCGTTCGCGGTGAAGCTGCCGGTGGTGCCGTTCCACTCCTGGTTGCCTGACGCTCACGCCCAGGCGCCGACTGCGGGTTCCGTCGACCTGGCCGGTATCCTCTTGAAGACGGCGGCCTACGGCCTGCTGCGTTTCGCCCTGCCGCTGTTCCCGAATGCCTCGGCCGAGTTCGCGCCGATCGCCATGACCCTCGGTCTGATCGGGATCTTCTACGGTGCGTTCCTGGCCTTCGCCCAAACCGACATCAAGCGTCTGATTGCCTTCTCGTCCGTTTCCCACATGGGCTTCGTACTGATCGGCATCTACTCCGGCAGCCAACTGGCGCTGCAAGGCGCAGTGATCCAGATGCTGGCTCACGGTGTGTCGGCAGCGGCACTGTTTATCCTCAGCGGCCAACTGTACGAGCGCCTGCACACTCGTGACATGCGCGAGATGGGTGGCGTGTGGTCACGTATCGCCTACCTGCCGGCCATCAGCCTGTTCTTCGCCGCCGCATCCCTGGGCTTGCCGGGTACCGGCAACTTCATCGGCGAGTTCCTGATCCTGATGGGTGCCTTCGTGCATACGCCGTGGGTCAGTGCGATCGCTACGTCTGGCCTGGTGTTCGGTTCGGTCTACTCGCTGATCATGATCCACCGCGCATACTTCGGTCCGGCCAAGTCCGACACCGTGTTGCACGGCATGGACGGTCGCGAACTGATCATGGTGCTCGGCCTTGCGGTACTGCTGGTGTTTATCGGCGTGTACCCGCAACCGTTCCTGGATACTTCTGCCGCAACGATGCATGGCGTGCAGCAGTGGTTCGGCACCGCCTTCTCTCAACTCGCTTCGGCCCGGTAAGAGCGCTATGGAATTCACGATCCAACACTTTATCGCGCTTGCGCCGCTGCTGATCACCAGCCTCACCATCGTGGTGGTGATGCTGGCGATCGCCTGGCGCCGCAATCACTCGCAAACGTTCCTGCTGTCCTGTGCGGGCTTGAACCTGGCCCTGCTGTCGATTATCCCGGCACTCAAGGTCGCGCCACTGGCCGTGACCCCGCTGATGATGGTCGATGACTTCGCGCTGCTGTATATCGCGCTGATCCTGGTTGCCACCCTGGCCTGCGTCACGCTCGCCCACGCCTACCTCGGCGAAGGCGGCACCGGCTACCCGGGCAACCGCGAAGAGCTGTACCTGCTGATCCTGCTGGCTGCGGCCGGTGGTATCGTGCTGGTCAGCGCGCAGCACCTGGCCGGCTTGTTCATCGGCCTGGAACTGCTGTCGATCCCGGTCTACGGCCTGGTAGCGTATGCCTTCTTCAACAAGCGCTCCCTGGAAGCCGGCATCAAGTACATGGTGCTGTCGGCTGCCGGTTCGGCATTCCTGTTGTTCGGTATGGCCCTGCTCTACGCAGAAGCCGGCAGCCTGAGCTTCAGCGGTATCGGTCACGCCCTGGCAGCCTCCGGCAGCCCTGCGCCAATTGCCCAACTGGGCCTGGCCATGATGCTGATCGGCCTGGCGTTCAAGCTGTCGCTGGTGCCGTTCCACCTGTGGACCCCGGACGTGTACGAAGGCGCCCCGGCGCCGGTGGCTGCTTTCCTGGCTACCGCGTCGAAAGTCGCCGTGTTTGCCGTGATGGTGCGTCTGTTCCAGATCTCCCCTGCGGCCAACACCGGTGTACTCAGCAACGTGCTGACCATCATCGCCATCGCTTCGATCCTGTTCGGCAACCTGCTGGCGCTGACCCAGAACAACCTCAAGCGTCTGCTGGGTTATTCGTCCATCGCGCACTTCGGTTACCTGCTGATCGCCCTGGTGGCGAGCAAGGGCCTGGCGATGGAAGCCATCGGCGTGTACCTGGTCACCTACGTGATCACAAGCCTGGGTGCATTCGGTGTGATCACGCTGATGTCCTCGCCTTACAAAGGCCGCGACGCCGACGCCCTGTACGAATACCGCGGCCTGTTCTGGCGCCGTCCGTACCTGACCGCCGTACTGACCGTGATGATGCTGTCCCTGGCGGGTATCCCGCTGACTGCGGGCTTCATCGGCAAGTTCTACATCGTGGCCACCGGTGTTGAAGCGCACGAATGGTGGTTGGTTGCTTCCCTGGTACTGGGCAGCGCCATCGGCGTTTTCTACTACCTGCGCGTGATGGTGACCTTGTACCTGATCGAGCCAAACCTGCGCCGTGTGGACGCCGAGTTGCACTGGGAACAGAAAGCAGGCGGCGTGATGCTGCTGGCAATCGCCCTGCTGGCGTTCTTCCTGGGTGTGTACCCACAACCGTTGCTCACCCTGGTGCAGCATGCGGTGATGGCGGGTTGATCGCTTAGTTAAACGCAGCAAGCAAAACGGCGCCTTCGGGCGCCGTTTTGCGTTTCTGGCGTATTAATTTGTTGTCTGACACACAAAGGGAATTTTCCTCGTCGAGATGCCTCCCCTTCCGGCATCACCCTGCCTGGGTCGCTCGTATCGTGGTTGCGTTTTAGGAAACATCCCACAGCAGGGTCACTTGACCCACCGCAGATGGGCCACCAAACTATACGCAGGCTACGTACAGAACATGGATGCTCTATTTATCGAATTGCCAGCCTTTGAGCGGCACCGCAGGGATTATCTGAGTGATGAGTTATTTCACGGCTTTCAACAAGAGTTGATGAGAAACCCGCAAGCGGGCAACGTGATAGAGGGAACCGGCGGGTTACGCAAGGTGCGCTTTGTCGACGAGCGACGCAACAAGGGCAAACGGGGTGGCCTGCGAGTCATCTATTACTGGTGGTCGGGCGGTACGCAGTTCTGGCTGTTCACCCTTTATGGCAAACACGAACAGGACGACCTGAGCGTTCAACACAAAACGGCGCTCAAACACCTGCTGGACAGGGAAATCAAAGCGAGAAAATCTTATGAAACGTGACATCTTTTCCGAACTGGTCGAAGGCTTCGACGCGCTGGCAGATGAACGAGAAGGCAAGGTAACGCTGCGCAGCCACAAGGTGCAGTTGAGCAAGCTGGCACCGCTCACTGCCGACGAAGTAGTCGCTGTGCGTCAACAACTCAATCTGTCGCGCTCGGTGTTTGCGATGTACCTGCGCACCAACACCCGGACCCTGGAAAATTGGGAGCAAGGCCGGGCCACACCCAATGCTCAGGCGGCAACCTTGATTCGGCTGGTGTCGAAGTTTCCGGAGACGGTGGAACGTTTGGCGCTGTTGACCTGATCGATCAATCCAGCCAAGCCCGTCGGCAACGGGACGTTGCCGATGGCTCAAGCCTGCAATCAAATCCTGAACTGCCCCACCAACTGACCCAACCGCTGCCCCAGGTCCGCCAGGCTGCGAGAGGTCTCGGCACCCTGTTGGGTTTCATCGGCCACGCTGTCAACCGCCACCGCGATCTGATGCACGCTGCGGTTGATCTCTTCGGCCACGGCGGTTTGTTCTTCCGCCGCGCTGGCGATCTGCGCGTTCATCGAGTTGATGGTGCCGATCAGCTGCGCCATGGTGTCCAGGGACGCTCCGGCTTCGTTGGCCTGGGCCGATGTGCCGTCACCGGCGTCACTGGAACGGCGCATGGACTCCACGGCGGCTTCGGTGCCTTTTTGCAGGCGGTCGATCATGCCCTGGATCTCCTGGGTGCTTTGCTGGGTGCGGCTGGCCAACGCCCGTACTTCGTCGGCGACCACGGCAAAACCACGACCGGCCTCCCCTGCCCGCGCGGCTTCAATGGCGGCGTTGAGGGCGAGCAAGTTGGTCTGTTCGGCAATCGAGCGGATCACGCCAAGCACGCTGACAATCGACGACACATCCTGCTGCAAGCTGTCCAGGGACACGCCGCTGCTGCGGATGTCGTTCACCAGCGCGTGAATCTGCGCGATGCTGCCATCCACGACTTTTTTCGCGGCCTGGCCTTCGGCGTCGGTTTGCTGCGCAGCGACGGCTGCGCCTTGGGCACTGCGCGCCACTTCATGGGCCGCGGAGGACATTTCGTTGATCGCGGTAGCCACCTGGTCGGTCTCGTGTCGCTGGCGCTCCATGGCCTTTTCCGAGCGGTTGGCTTGCTCGGCGACCTGGCTCACCAGGCCGGTAAGCTGGGAGGTCATCTCGGTGATCTGGCGTACCAGGCTGTGGATCTTGTCGACAAAGCGGTTGAAAGAGCCTGCCAGTTCGCCAAGCTCGTCCTGGCTGGTGATGGCCAGGCGGCGGGTCAGGTCACCCTCACCGGCGGCGATGTCGTCGAGGTTGATCTTCATCAGGTGCAACGGCCGCAGGATGGTATTGGCCACCAGCATGCCCACGGCGGCAATCACCAACAGCACCACCACGGCAATGCCGATGATGCTCAGCACCACGCCTTCCATGCGTTTCTCCACCTTGGCCTGAACCTCGGCAACCTGGGCGTCGATGCCGTCCAGGTTCACCGAGGTACCGATCACCATGTCCCACTTGGGCAAGTATTCGGTGTAGCCAAGCTTGGGCACCAGCTCGGTCTGGCCGGGCTGCGTCGAGCTGTATTGCAAGTAGTGGGTGCCGTCCTTGCCGACTTTCACCAAGTCGCGGTTGACGTAGACGCCGTTCGGGTCGCGGTTGTCCTTGAAGCTTTTGCCGACGCCGTCCGGGCTGTTGCCCTTGAACAGGCGAATGGTCTCGGAGTCGTAGCCGAAGAAATAACCGTCCTTGCCATAGCTGATGTTGGACAGCAGCTTGACCACTTGCGCCCGTGCGGCCGTATCGCCTTGGGTGGCAGCGTCGTACAGCGGCTTGATGGTGGTCATCGCCACCTCGACGTAGCCGCGCAAGGTGGTCTTGGCGTCGTTGAGCAGGTTCTGACGGGTTTCTTCGACCTCGTTGCGGGCCTGCTCCCGAAGGATCCACACCGTGGTCAGGCTGATGATCACGGCAAACAACAACACGGGCAGGACAGCAAGGGACAGTACTTTGGCCTTTAGACTCAGACGCATGGCTCTTCTCTCTTGAGGGACAACTCAAGAGGTTAACGGCTAGTTACAATAAATCTGTAGGACAATCCCGTCAGAGCGTCATCGCGGCAAACCAGCCAAACGCCAGCAGCGGAATGTTGTAGTGCAGGAAGGTCGGCACCACGGTGTCCCAGATATGGTGGTGCTGGCCATCGATGTTCAAACCGGAAGTCGGGCCCAGGGTGGAGTCCGACGCAGGCGAGCCGGCATCACCCAATGCCCCGGCCGTGCCGACGATGCACACGATCGCCAGCGGGCTGAAGCCCAGCTGCACGCACAGCGGCACAAAGATCGCCGCCAGGATCGGCACCGTGGAAAACGACGAGCCGATGCCCATGGTCACCAGCAAGCCCACCAGCAGCATCAGCAGCGCGCCCACACCGCGGCTATGGCCGATAAACGCCGCGGAGGCTTGCACGAGTGTCTGCACTTCACCGGTGGCCTTGAGCACTTCGGCAAAGCCTGACGAGGCGATCATGATGAAGCCGATCATCGCCATCATCTTCATGCCTTCGGTGAACAGGTCATCGGTGTCGCGCCAGCGCACGATGCCCGACACCGAAAAGATCAGGAACCCGGCCAGGGCGCCAATGATCATCGAGTCCAGCCACAGCTGGATAATGAACGCCGCCGCAATGGCCAGGCCGGCCACCAGCAGGGTCAGCGGGTTGTAGTGCACCGCCACCTGCTCGACTCGCTCGATCTTCTCCAGGTCGTACACACGCTTCTTGCGGTAGCTGACAAACACCGCCACCAGCAAACCGACCACCATGCCCAGCGCCGGTAGGCCCATGGCATGGGTGACATTGACCTGGCTGATGTCGACACCGCTCTTGGCCACGTTGGCCAGCAGGATCTGATTCAGGAAGATGTTGCCGAAGCCCACCGGCAGAAACATGTAGGGCGTGATCAGGCCGAAGGTCATGACGCAGGCGATGAGACGGCGGTCCAGCTGCAGTTTGGTCAGCACGTATAAAAGCGGCGGTACCAGCAGCGGGATAAACGCGATGTGGATCGGCAGGATGTTCTGCGAGGCGATGGCCACCACCCAGAGCAGACCGATCAGCAGCCATTTGACGTGACTGCCGCCCGTGGCTTCCTGCCGATCCACCAGCAGCAGGGCTTTATCGGCCAGCGCATGGGCCAGGCCGGATTTGGCAATCGCCACGGCGAACGCGCCGAGCAGCGCGTAGGACAACGCCACCGTCGCACCGCCACCCAGGCCGCTGTTGAACGCCTTGAGCGTCGCGTCGATACCCAGGCCGCCGGTCAGGCCACCCACCAGGGCGCCGACAATGATCGCGATCACCACATGCACGCGGGACAAGCTGAGCACCAGCATGGTGCCGACCGCGGCGATTACTGCATTAATCATCGTTACCTCAAGACAGAAAACATGAAAAAAGCACGCACCTGCCCGGGCTGCTGTCGGGAACGGCTGCCGCAAACCAGGTTTTAAGGGAGTTTTATTAGAGGGCGCGCACTTTGCAGCACCCGGCCTGCCTTGTCAAAAAAGTGGGGAGAAGGTTTGTCAGTGGTTAGGGGATTTGTCTGTGGCGAGGGGGCTTGTCCCCCGTTGGAGTGCGCAGCGCTCCCGCTTTTCTTGGGGCCGCTAAGCAGCCCAACGGGGGACAAGCCCCCTCGCCACACAAACAGGTTTAAATTGATCGTTTGAATAAAGAAAATTTCCGAGCGGCCGATACAGGCAGATCGTCTCTGTCGTATCGAAAGGTTAAGGAAGGCTCCATGTCGCTCAGACAGCTGTCCATTCAATGGAAAATTACCCTGCTGGCCGGTCTTTGCCTGCTGGGCATCGTGACCTTGCTGGTAGGTCTCTCGCTGTACCGCATGGCGCAGAGCTCCGACCTGGTCAAGGCTTCCAGTATGGAAATGCTCGACGAAGCCGCCCAGGCGCGCATCGAAGCCCAGGGTGAGGTCCAGGCCTTGGGCATTCGCCAGCAGTTCATGGACGCCTATCAATACGGCCACGGTTTTTCCCGGCAGGTGTTGTTCCTGCGCGAACAGGCCGAGAAACGCTTCCTGGATGCCTTCGACCTGCGCGAAGACCTGACCCGGCAGGTCAAGGCCGCGCTGCAGGCCAACCCTGACCTGCTGGGCCTGTCCCTGGTATTCGAGGCCAACGCACTGGATGGCAAGGACGAACTGTTCGCCAACCAGCAAGAGCTGGGCAGCAACGACAAGGGCCGCTTTGCGCTGTACTGGTCCCAGCCGACTGCGGGCAAGCTGACTTCAATGTCGCTGCCCGAAAGCGACATGTCCGACACCAGCGTCGGACCCAGCGGCGAAAAAGCCAACGCCTGGTTCACCTGCCCGCGCACCACACTCAAGCCCTGCGTGATCGAGCCGTACTTCTATGTGATCGATGGGCAAAAGGTGCTGATGACCAGCATCGTCTTTCCGCTGATGGTCAACGGCAAAGTCATCGCCTCGCTGTCGGTGGACATCAACCTCAACAGCCTGCAAGCCGTCAGCCAGGGCGCCAGCCAGAAACTATACGACGGCCAGACCAGCGTCAGCATCATCAGCCCGGTGGGCCTGCTGGCCGGCTACAGTCCGGACGCCGGCAAACTCAGCCAGCGCCTGGATGCCGTCGACACCGCCAACGGCGCGCAATTGATCAGTTCGCTTTCCACCAGCACCCAGACCCGCAGCGTGCGCACCGACCACCAACTCAAGGTGCTCGCGCCGTTCCAGCCGATCCCCGATGGCAAGCCGTGGGGCGTGTTGCTGGATGTTCCGGAAAAAGTCCTGGTGGCTCCGGCTGAAGCCCTGAAGTCCAAACTGGACGCCGATAACGCCAAGGGCACTCTGCTGGAACTGAGCCTGGGCCTGCTGGCAGCAATCGTCGGCCTGTTGCTGGTGTGGCTGATGGCCCGCAGCGTGACCCGGCCGATCCTCGGTGTGGCGCGCATGCTGGAAGACATTGCCAGTGGCGAAGGTGACCTGACCCGCCGCCTGGCCTACGACAAACACGACGAACTCGGCGAATTGGCCGGCTGGTTCAACCGCTTCCTCGACAAGCTGCAGCCGATCATTGCCCAGGTCAAACGCTCAGTGCAGGACGCCCGTGGCACCGCCGACCAGTCGGCCGCCATCGCCACTGAAACCAGTGCCGGCATGGAGCAGCAATACCGTCAGGTCGACCAGGTGGCCACCGCCTCCCACGAGATGAGCGCCACCGCCCAGGACGTCGCCCGCAGTGCCGCGCAAGCCGCCCAGGCTGCCCGCGATGCCGATCAGGCGACGCGGGAAGGTTTGACCGTGATCGACCGCACCACCACCAGCATCGGCCACCTGGCGGCGGATATGAGCACCGCGATGACCCAGGTTGAAGGACTGGCGGCCAACAGCGAGAAGATCGGTTCGGTACTGGAAGTGATTCGTGCAATCGCCGAGCAGACCAACCTGCTGGCACTGAACGCCGCTATCGAGGCCGCCCGCGCGGGTGAAGCCGGTCGTGGTTTTGCGGTGGTCGCCGATGAAGTGCGCAACCTGGCGCGACGTACCCAGGAGTCGGTGGAAGAAACCCGCCTGGTGATCGAGCAACTGCAAAGCGGTACCCAGGAAGTGGTCGGCTCCATGAGCAACAGCCATCGCCAGGCCCAGGGCAGCGTCGAACAAGTGGGCCAGGCCGTGACCGCCTTGCGCCAGATCGGCGATGCGGTAACGGTAATCAGCGACATGAACCTGCAGATCGCCAGCGCCGCCGAAGAGCAAAGTGCGGTGGCCGAGGAGATCAACAACAACGTGGCGACGATTCGCGATGTGACGGAGTCGTTGTCCGAGCAAGCGAATGAATCGGCGCGGGTCAGCCAGGCGTTGAACAGCCTGGCGAATCAGCAGCAGGGCCTGATGGATCAGTTCAGGGTTTGATGAGTTGCGGGATACTCCGGCAATCAGCCCGAGTATCCCGTAGCAGCTGTCGAGCCTTGGCGAGGCTCGACAGCTGCTACGGTTTGTTTTCAATGGCGGCGTGGCAGGTCGATGATGACCTTTAACCCGCCCAGCTCGCTCTCCTGCAACAGAAGCACCCCACCCCACACCTCGACAATATCCCGCACGATCCCCAGCCCCAGACCATGCCCGTCAGTCTGCTCATCCAACCGCGTGCCTCGGCTGAACACCTGATCACGCTGGCTCTCGGGAATCCCCGGCCCGTCATCTTCGACAGCCAACCGAAAGCCTTCCGGGGTTTCGCCGATGCTCAACACAATCTCCGCGTCCGCCCATTTACACGCGTTGTCCAGCAGGTTGCCCAACAGTTCCAGCAGGTCTTCGCGGTCCCACGGCAATTGCAAACCGGGCGGCACGCGGTAACTCAAATCCAGGTGTTCGCCGTGGATCATGTTCAGGGTCGCGAGCAACCCCGGTAATTCGCCGTCGCAATCGAACAAGGCACCCGGCAGTGTCTCTCCGGCCAGGCGGGCACGATTGAGTTCACGATTAAGCCGTTGCTGCACCTGCTCCAACTGTTCCCGCAGCAGCTTGCTCAGTTGCGGATGGTCCTTGAGCTGTTCGCTGGATGCCACGCTCAGCAACACCGCCAACGGGGTTTTCAAGGCATGGCCGAGATTGCCCAGGGCATTGCGCGAGCGCTTGAGGCTGTCTTCGGTGTGGGCCAACAGATGGTTGATCTGCGCCACCAGCGGCTCCAGCTCCACCGGCACCTGGGTATCCAGTTGCGAGCGCTGGCCCTGCTGCAGTTGGGCGATCTGGTTGCGCGCGGTCTCCAGCGGGCGCAAGGCGCGGCGCACGGTGACCCGTTGCAGAATCAGGATCAGCAACAGCGCCGCCAGCCCCAGCACCAGGCCGATCTGGCGCATCAGCCGAAAGCTTTCTCTGACGGGTGTGTAGTCCTGGGCCACGCTGATGGAAATCGACTGGCCAAACCGTTTGTAGTCCGAACGCAGTACCAACAACTGCTGGCCTTCCGGCCCCAACTGCAGGTTGCCCTTCAGCCCGGCGTGGGGCAACTGCGGCAGTTCCTGGTCCCACAGCGAGCGGGAACGCCAATGGGTGTCGGCAAAATCGATACGGAAATAGTGCCCGGAAAACGGACGCTGGTACGCAGGAGACAACCGCTGCTCATCCAGTTGCACACCCGCCGGCCCGCGCACCAGCGCCACCAGCAGGTTCTCGCTGTCGTTGCGCAAGCCGGACTCCAGGTAACGTTGCAGGCCCATTTCGAACAGCCACAGGCTGGTCTGCGCCAGCACCAGACCGACGATCACCATCACACTGATCAGCCCCAGGCTCAGGCGCCGCTGGATCGACTTCATGCCGGGCTGGCACCAAACCGGTAACCCTGGCCGCGCCGGGTCTCGATCACGCTGCGGCCCAACTTGCGGCGCAGGTGGTTGACGTGGACCTCCAACACATTGGAGTCACGCTCGGTCTCGCCATCGTACAAATGTTCGGCCAGGTGACTTTTTGAAAGGATTTGCTCGGGGTGCAGCATGAAGTAACGCAGCAGCCGAAACTCGGCCGCGGTCAGCTGGATCTCCTCGCCATCACGCATCACACACTGGCGACCCTCATCCAGGTGCAAGCCGGCAGCCTGCAAGGTGGGCTGATTGGCGTGGCCATGGGAACGACGCAGCAAGGCCTGGATACGCAGGTGCAGCTCTTCGGGATGGAACGGTTTGCTGAGGTAGTCGTCGGCCCCGGCCTTGAGCCCTTCGATGCGCTCGGCCCAGGAGTCGCGGGCAGTGAGGATCAGCACCGGCGTGGCCAGGCCGGCGGCACGCCATTGCGTCAACACCTCAAGCCCGGGCAAACCCGGCAGGCCGAGGTCAAGGATGATCAGGTCGTAGGGTTCGCTGCGCCCCTGGTACACCGCATCGCGCCCGTCCGCCAGCCAGTCGACGGCATAGCCTTGGCGATTGAGTCCGGCCATCAGCTCATCGGCCAGGGGTACGTGGTCTTCCACCAGCAGCAGGCGCATCAGTCGTCTTCCTTGTCTTTGAGCAGTTGACCGGTGTTGGCATCGAGTTCGATCTCGCGCACCACGCCTTCCACCGTCAATAGTTCGATTTCATAGATATAGCGCACAGGGCGATCCTTGTGCTCTTCAAGCTCGGCGTCCAGCAGCTTGGCGCCCGGGTAGCGCTCGAAAGCCGGGCCCAGCAGATGCTCAAGCGGCGCGATCACGCCCTTCTGGCGCAGGCGCAGCGCTTCATCCTGGCCCAGGTCCCGAGCGGCCAGGCCTGAGCAAAATGCCAGGAGCACCAGCGCCACTTGAACGCTGGTGCGTAGATTTACCTTCATTACGTATCCTGATGATCCTTGAGGACGGCGCCGGTGACAGCGTCCAATTCCAGGTCCCACTCGACGCCCTGGGCGTCGCGCAGTTCAACCTGATAAAGGTATTTGCCGTATTCCTCTTCAAGCTCGGTTTCATGCACGGTGGCGCCGGGATGTTTGGCCAACGCCGTGGCGTTGAGCTTCTCGAAAGACACAATGGTACCAGCGTCGCGCAACTTCAGTGCTTCGTCCGGCCCCAGGTCGCGAGCCTGGGCGACGCCTGCGGTGAGGGCGATGATACTGCTGGCGATCAAGGCTGTGAGGGTTTTCATGGTGAGTCTCCGTTTCGGGATATTTTGCCTACGGGGCTCACGGTACTGGATCCAACTTAACTGAAACTGAATTGCCACCATGGCAATTCTCTGCGAGACCTTTGCCTGCAACCGGGCAAGATTTTCTATACTGCCCTGCTCGCGGTAAATGAGACCGGTATGACTGCTATCCATATGAAGTTCCCCGCCTTGACCCTCAAGGCCGGTAAACGCGCTTTTGCACGCATTCGTGAGCAGGGGCTTGCGCCTGCGGACGTCGGCATCCTTCCCGGCGCTGCCGGCGGGCCCAAGGCGCTGGGCATCCAGGGTCTGGACCTGGCGCTGTTTGGTGACTGGCTGCCCCGGGCGCCCCGCGAGCGTGCGCTGATCGGCGCCTCGATAGGCTCCTGGCGGTTTGCCAGTGCGTGCCTGCCCGACCCGGTGCAAGGCCTGCTCGACCTGGGCCGGCTGTACAACGCACAAAGCTTTGCCAAAGGCGTGACCATGGCCGAAGTCAGCCAGAGCTGCGTGCGCATGCTCGATGACTTGCTGGCCGGCCGCGATGCCCGCGTGCTCGACAACCCGCACTACCGGCTGAACATCATGGTGGTCAAAAGCCATGGCCTGCTCGCCGACGATCATCGCGGTCGGCTTGGTTTGGGGTTGTCCTCGGTGATCGCCGACAACCTGAGGGGCCGCGCGCGGTTGTCCCGGCACTTCGAACGGCTGATCGTCCACGATCCACGCCAGGCGCCACCGCTGCATGCGCTCAAGGATTTCCCGTCGCGCTTCCTTGATCTGGAACTGGGCAACCTGCGCCAGGCCTTGCTGGCGTCGGGCTCGATCCCCATGGTGATGCAAGGCGTACGCGACCTGCCGGGTGCAGGCCAAGGCACTTACCGCGATGGCGGCCTGCTGGACTATCACCTCGACCTGCCCTACCACGGCGATGACATCGTGCTGTACCCGCACTTCACCGACCGGGTCATTCCCGGCTGGTTCGACAAGGGCTTGCCGTGGCGCCGTGCCAATCAACAGGGTTTGCAGGATGTCCTGCTGCTGGCGCCGTCGAAGGAATACCTGGCCCGCCTGCCCCACGGCAAACTGCCGGACCGCAGTGACTTCAAGCGCTTCATGGGGGATGACCCGGGCCGCAACAAGTACTGGCAAACCGCAATGAGCGAAAGCCAGCGGCTGGGGGATGAGTTTCTGCAACTGGCCGACAATGGCCAATTGGGCGAACGCCTGCTGGCTCTCTAGCGCCCTCTCCGTAGCAGCTGTCGAGCCCAAGCGAGGCTGCGTCGGCAGCACCTCGGTTTGTCAGACAAATCGCAAACGCAGCCTCGCCATGGCTCGACAGCTGCTACGCGGTATGCGCGCGGCCGCGACAAACTGTTAAACTCGCCGCCTGCCAGACACCTCACCGAGCTGAAAAACCCTGTGGAAATCTTCAAAGAGTTTACCTTCGAGTCCGCCCACCGCCTGCCCCATGTTCCGGAAGGCCACAAATGCGGGCGCCTGCATGGCCATTCGTTCAAGGTGGCGATCCACCTCAGCGGCGACCTCGACCCGCACACCGGCTGGATCCGTGACTTCTCGGAGATCAAGGCGATTTTCAAGCCGCTCTACGAACGCCTCGACCACAACTACCTCAACGACATCCCGGGCCTCGAAAACCCCACCAGCGAAGTGCTGGCCAAGTGGATCTGGAATGAACTGAAACCGCTGTTGCCGGAACTCAGCGCGATTCGCATCCATGAGACCTGCACCAGCGGCTGCATCTATCGCGGCGAATAAGCCGGCGATGTAAAAAACCACCCTTGCGGTGGTTTTTTTATGCCGGTGACTCCCTTACAGTCGTGGCCTCTTGTACAGGAAGCGCTGCGATGCCAACCCATATCCGCCCCGCTACCGTCGACGATATCGCCGCAATTGAAGCGATCGTCCACGCCGCCTACTCCCCTTACATCCAGCGAATCGGGCGCAAGCCAGGGCCGATGCTGGATGACTATCGCCAGCAGGTCGCTGCCGAACGGGTGCATGTGCTGGAGAGTGCGGGCCAGGTCCACGGCTTTGTCGTACTGATTCATCACGATGAGTACCTGCTGCTGGATAACCTGGCCGTCGACCCCGGTGCCCAGGGCTTGGGTTACGGGCGCCTGTTGCTGGGCTTCGCGGAACGCCAGGCCAGGCATGGCTCCATCCGTCTCTACACCAATGAAGCGATGACCGAAAACATCGCGCTGTACACCCGCAAAGGCTATGTGGAAACCCACCGGGCCGAGGAAAACGGCCTGCGTCGGGTCTACATGCAAAAAGACCTCACCGCCTCGCACTGAAGGAGCTCCCATGGAAAACACCTGGCTGGCCCAGGCCAAGCGCCTGCAAGCATTGGCCTCCACGGGGCTGCACTTCTGCACCGATGACTTCGAGCGCGAGCGCCTTGAGGAAATCGCCCAGATTGCCCATAGCATGCTGGCGCAATTGGGCGAAGTACCGCTGGAGCGCATCACCGGGCTGGTGCCGGATTTTGCCAAACGTTATTCGACGCCCATGATTGATGTGCGGGGCGCAGTGATTGACGGTGACCGGATCCTGTTGGTCCGCGAGCTCACGGATGGCTGCTGGGCATTGCCCGGCGGTTATGCGGATATTGGTTTGTCGGCGGCTGAAAACATCGTCAAGGAAATTCGCGAAGAGGCCGGGCTGACGGTCACGGCCAAGGCGCTGTACAGCGTCACCCACAAGGCCAAAGGCTTGTACCGGCCGGATATCCGGGACTTCTACAAACTCTACTTTCTGTGCGAACGGGTTTATCAACTGGCGCCGGCGGCCGGTTTCGAAACCACCGAAGTTGGCTTCTTCAGCCTGGACGATCTGCCGCCGCTGTCCCGTGGCCGCACCATTGAAAGCGACCTTGAGGCCGCTTTTGCCTTTCATCGCGGGCAGACCACTCACACCCTGTTCGATTGAATCACGGGTGATCCAATTTGTATCACCCTGCACCGCTTTCGCGCCTGAGTGGGCAGAAAGACCAATCCCGCCTGCGTGTTTCCCCTGTTTGGCTATAAATACTGTGCAACCTGCACAGTCCTGACCGTGCGCCCGTCACTGCCTGGCACTTGGCACGACGGGTGCAATAGGCCTGCGTCACTCATTCAGGGAGAACGGCACATGACGCAGAACGAACCGGGCAATGACTACCCTCTCAGCGAGGTGCCCATGCATGCCCGCAAAGGCCTGGCCTCCACCGCCATGGTGCTGCTGGGCTTTACCTTTTTTACTGCGACCATGTTCGCCGGCGGCAAGCTGGGGGTGGCCTTCAGCTTTACCCAGATGCTCGGCGTCGTGGCCCTGGGTAACCTGCTGTTGGGTATCTACGCCGCAGGCCTGGGTTACATCGCGTTCAAGAGCGGTTTGAATTCAGTATTGATGGGGCGCTTCTGCTTCGGTGAAGTGGGCAGCAAACTCAGCGACTTGATTCTCGGTTTTACCCAGATCGGCTGGTACGCCTGGGGCACCGCCACCGCAGCCGTAGTACTGGGCAAGTATTTCGAGTTGAGCCAGGGCAGCGTACTCGGGCTGATGGTGCTGTTTGGCATGGTGTTCTGCGCGACGGCCTACGTGGGCTATCGCGGGTTGGAGATTCTGTCCTACATCGCCGTGCCGGCCATGGGTATTTTGTTGTTTCTGTCGATGTGGGTCGCCACCGTCAAGGTCGGCGGGCTCGATGGACTGCTGGCGGTGGTGCCGACCGGTGAGCTGGACATGTCCACGGCTATCACGCTGGTGTTCGGCACCTTTGTCAGCGGCGCGACCCAGGCCACCAACTGGACGCGGTTCTCACGCTCGGCCAGGGTCGCGGTGCTGGCCAGCCTGATCGGCTTCTTTATCGGCAACGGCTTGATGGTGTTGATCGGTGCCTATGGCGCCATCGTCTACCAGCAGCCCGACGTGGTCGAAGTGTTGCTGCTGCAAGGCTTCGCCATGGCGGCCATGGCGATGCTGTTGCTGAATATCTGGAGCACCCAGGACAACACCATCTACAACTTCGCCGTCGCCGGCTGCAACCTGCTGCGCACCAAGCGCCGCAAAACGGTGACCCTGGCCGGTGCGGTGATCGGCACCCTGCTGGCGTTGCTGGGCATGTACGACATGCTGGTGCCCTACCTGATCCTGCTGGGCACGGTGATCCCACCGATTGGCGGGGTGATCATGGCGGATTTCTTCTATCGCTACCGCGGCCACTATCCGCGCCTGGCCGATACACGCCTGCCGGCCTTCAACTGGCCAGGGCTGATCGCCTATGCCGTGGGTACGGTGCTGGCCTTTCATTCACCCTGGGTGGCGCCGTTGGTGGGGATCGTGGCGGCGTCCCTGACCTACATCGTGCTGACCAGCGTATTGCGGGTGCGGGCACCTTTGGCTGACGTCCAGGCATGAGCCTGACAGTCGCCGACGTGCTGGCCTTGCCCGGCCTTGAATCGATGTGCCTGCGGGCCGGGGAAGCCGGCCTGGAGAACACGGTGCGCTGGCCCTATGTCGCAGAAAACAGCGGCATTGCCGAATGGGTGCTGGGGGGCGAACTGGTGTTCGTCAGCGGCATCAATCACCCACGGGACGAGGCCAATCTGTTGGTGCTGCTGGACGAAGCCTGTCAGCGCCAGGTCGCCGGCCTGGTGATCCTCACGGGGCTGGACTATATCCAGGCGATTCCCCAGCGTTTGCTGGAAGCGGCGCAAGCGGCGGGCATGCCGCTGATCGAACAGCCTTACTCGTTGAAGATGGTACTGGTGACCCAGGCCATCGGTTCGGCGTTGATCCAGTCGCAGCAGTTGGGGCGCTCGCGACACGATGTGCTGGAGCGCCTGCTGGCCGGTGATTATCAATCCCTGGATTTGCTGCTGCACCGCGCTGCGCAGTTGGACATGCCGCTGGCCGGCCATTGGCAACTCGTCCAGTTGCAACTGGACGGCAGCGACGCGCTGTTTGCCCAAGGTGAGGCGCCAGTGGTCGAGGCGCAGCTTGCCCGACAACACGATGCGATTACCCGCCGTCTGCGCCAGTTTTCTGCGCAGCATCCGTCGCGCCCGCCCGTGCTGGGGCGTGCCGGACAATGGACGTTGCTGCTGCCTGCGATAGACGCGGGTGCGGCATTGGCCAACCGTCAGTTGTTGGCGGGTTGGTTGAAGGCACTGAATCTGCGCCTGGCACCGTTGAAACTGTTTATCGGCCTGAGTGCTGCCGCGCACCCACCCGCGCGCCTGGCCCAGGCCCTGGATGAGGCGCGCCAGGCATTGGCCGCTGCGCGACGGTTCAGTGAACGCGCCGGGCTGTGTGTCTACGATGAATTGGGCGTGCTCAAGCTGCTCAGTGGCGTACGTGATCGCGCCCTGCTCGATCAGTTCCTCAACGAACGCCTGGGGCCGCTGCTGCGCCACGACCTGCACCATGGCCCAAGCCTGATGCCGACCCTGGAGGCCTGGTTCCACGAGAATGGTAACCTTGTGGCCGCAGCCCAACGGCTGGCGGTTCACCGCAACACCCTGACGCATCGCGTCCAGCGTATCGAAGCCCTGTGCGGGCTGACGCTGGACAATGCTTATGACCGCCTGGACATCGGCATCGCGCTGATGATCTGGCGGCTGTCTGCCTGACTGTTTTTTGCCAAGAGGAACTTGCCCATGCACATCATCAACGCCCGCCTGCGCAACCGTGAAGGCCTGCATGATCTGCACCTGGAACACGGCCGGATCGCCAGCATCACCCAACAAGGCGCTGCCCCCCTGGCAGGCCCCGACGACCTGGACGCCGCCGGCAACCTGGTGGTCCCGCCTTTCGTCGAGCCGCACATTCACCTCGATGCCACCCTGACCGCCGGCGAGCCGCGCTGGAACATGAGCGGCACCCTGTTTGAAGGCATCGAGTGCTGGGGCGAGCGCAAGGCCACCATCACCCTGGAAGACACCAAGACCCGCTCCAAAAAAACCATCCAGACCCTGGCCGCCCATGGCATCCAGCATGTGCGCACCCATGTCGACGTCACCGACCCGGACCTCACCGCGCTCAAGGCCATGCTTGAAGTACGCGAGGAAAGCGGCCACCTGATCGACCTGCAAATCGTCGCGTTCCCCCAGGAAGGCATCGAGTCCTACCGCAATGGCCGCGAGCTGATGGAAGAGGCCATTCGCCTGGGCGCCGACGTGATCGGCGGCATCCCGCACTTTGAATACACCCGTGACCAAGGGGTGAGTTCGGTGAAGTTCCTGATGGACCTGGCCGAACGCACCGGTTGCCTGGTCGATGTGCACTGCGACGAAACCGACGACCCACACTCGCGCTTTCTTGAAGTGCTGGCCGAAGAGGCCCGCAGCCGTGACATGGGCGCCCGCGTGACCGCCAGCCACACCACGGCCATGGGCTCCTACGACAATGCTTACTGCGCCAAACTCTTCCGCCTGCTGGGGCATTCGGGCATCAGCTTTGTCTCCTGCCCTACCGAAAGCATCCACTTGCAGGGCCGCTTCGACACTTTCCCCAAACGCCGCGGCGTGACCCGGGTCAACGAACTGCTGGAGGCTGGCATGAACGTCTGCTTCGGCCAGGACTCCATCGTCGACCCTTGGTATCCCTTGGGTAACGGCAACATTTTGCGGGTGCTGGAAGCCGGGTTGCATATCTGCCACATGCTTGGCTACCGCAACCTGCAAAGTGCCCTCGACCTGGTCACCGACAACAGCGCCCGGGCGATGGCTCTGGGGGATCGTTATGGCCTGGAACCGGGACGCCCGGCGAACCTGTTGATCCTGTCTGCAGACAGCGACTATGAAGTGATTCGCAGCCAGGGCTTGCCGTTGTATTCGATTCGCGCGGGCAAAGTGTTGATGAAACGCCGGCCGGCGCAGGTGGAGTTTTTGTAGGCTCATACGATTGAATCTATATCGAGGGTTTGTGGCTTTCCCCAGCCATCATCCGACTGTGGCGGGATGCTCGCCACTTGGGTGAGTACGCGATTTTGCGGGTGAGCGAACCAGCGTTTCAGGCTGGATTGCAGGGATGGGGATGAAGCGTGGCTGCCGTAGACGTCGCGGGCCTGGAGGCGGCGCCAGCGGAGGGTTGCCAGGCGGTCGCGACTGTCTTTCAGCCGGTCGACTTCCTGGCTCAAGGGGTCGTGGTGTTCGTAGCCACGCTGGTTGGCAGGGCGATGCAGATCCAGTTTCTTTCGTTGCTCCCGTAGCTGGTGCTGCATGGTGAATAGGGCTTCGTCGATCAGTTCAAACTCACGGGCAGTTACGAGGGTGCCATGGGTGTCGAGTGTTTGTTGCCAGCGGCGCAACGTGGCCCAGGCGGCGGGGATGTAGCTGACGACCATGGAGTGATGGGCACTCTGAACAAGCTGTTTGATGAGGTTGGCGCGATCCGGCATATCGCCATTGAGCCTCAATGCGCGTTTGCAGGCTGCGTCCTCAATGGATTCACAGCCAGGGGTCCACAAAACGGAGGACCGTGTACCGTCCGGTAGGAGTATCGGCATGAAGTGCTGCTGCGCGCCGTGATGCTGGTAAGGGTTGCCGGTCAGCCGTACCAGGCCCAAGGCAAACAGCAGGCCCCCGGGCGCAGGGTTACTGAATAGCACCACGGCGCCAGGAATCCAGATTTTGGCGGTGGTGTTCATCCAGGGCGCAGGCACACTCGGGACAGGGTCACTGTGATTGACGATGCGGTGGTGCACCAGAGCGGAGGCACCGTCGGTGAATTCGGAGTCGGCAGCTCGGGGGGCTCCGTAGGTGTATAGGAGGATGTTGTAGTGGGTATCTTCGGTTCGACGTAATCCCTCAGCCAGTAACAAGGCAATCGCACCGCCGAGGCTGTGCCCGCAAATCACGATGCGCTGCCCTGTATAAAATTGGTCAAGGTAGCGCCGTACAAAATCATGCATGGCTTGATAAGCCTGGTAAAAGCCTTCATGAGCCTTGCCGACACCATCAATGAAATTCACTTGATGGGCATTTACATCCCTCAGTATGTCGACTCCGCTGGCCGTGCCCCTTACGGCAATAATGATCACTTCATCGTGATGACTGATAAATGCCTGAGTATCAGTGCCATCCTTTTCGTCGTCGAAAAAGTGCAGACGTGCTGGATGTTCCTGCTCTTCACCCAACTCGGAGCGATTTTGCTGATACAACTCAGGATCGAAGGGCAAAATTTCGAAACGCAGGGAATACGGTACCTCTTCCAATAACGGATAAAAGTGTTGTACTTGCTTAGCATCGACCTTCCAGGGTTCCTGATAGCCCGATAGTCTGTCGGCAAAGAAATGACCGACGCTAGGGTCCCGTTGAAAGCTGACTTGGTCTATTGGTTTTGCTGGGGGTTCCTGTCCAAAATCGCAATAGCTCAACGTGGACATAAGTGCCAACTGATAGAGGTTCAAGGCACAGAATTGATCCTCGATGGACAGCATAGGGCGCAGTGCTCGCAATGGGCGAACCTCAAGTACTGTGTGCCGGTTGGGAAATAAAACGACACCAACCAACGTCGGCTGGGGTGGCCCGAATCCAAGGTCGGCCATCATTTTTAGTGCATGTCGCGGGGGCCGATGAGTACGGGATACGATGCGTGGCAAGTGAGCGGCGTATCGGACCAGATCACGTACTTCGACCTGATAGAACAGGTCCGTCTGATTCTTCGAAAGGCTTCGTTCGACACGCTGGCCATCGGCCCGGAGAAAGCGGGTTTGTTCCGCACGAACCTGGAGCTCGGTGATGGGTAGCTTGTAAGCCAGACGCGTCATCAAATCGGTATAAGGCTTTTCTGAACCGGAGTAGTGTTCATCCAACTTAATGACGAGCGGACCACAGTAAAAATCATCTCGCCTGGCAAAGCCCTCACCATCCAAACGACCGAAGTACTCACGCCCCGCACTGTCATAAAATGTGTAAGGCAGACCGCCGTAGGCCTTTCCGTCCCC
This sequence comes from Pseudomonas sp. C8002, assembly GCF_013385765.1. NCBI lineage: Bacteria > Pseudomonadati > Pseudomonadota > Gammaproteobacteria > Pseudomonadales > Pseudomonadaceae > Pseudomonas > Pseudomonas sp. C8002. Next base: position 45,090 of record NZ_JACAPJ010000020.1, on the reverse strand, counting down.
AAACTCATCTACTAGGCAGAAACTTGCCCAATGTCCTCTTAACGAACAAGCAGGTGCCTTGTCGCTAAAAAACGGTTGCTTCCATGCATCCTGTTTCATGAATAAGCCTCCTATTCTGTACACGTTGGATAGACGTCGCATACGCGTCCATCCGGCATTTTGATAGCTTTGAAATCAGTAGTATTCCCACGGCAATACGCAAACACATCGCCCAAGCTTTCCCCCATACAGCGTCTCCAGCCTCCCGGAACGGCAACCCAGTTGTCGTCTACAGCGGGTAGCTCCTCGCTTGCTACTGCCAGCACCATCCTCAGTGTTTTCCCCTCTAACTGATCCCGTTGTACAAAGCCTCCTGCTCGTGACTTACTCGGCTGTCCAATGGCGTCCAACGAATTACACATAAGGATTTTCCTGATCGCATGCAGCGGTCCGATCGTCCTGAAAAACCACTGACACCGCCCCCATAACTCCTGAACACCCGGTTCAGGCATTCCGGCCATACCCTCTTCCAACCGATCCCGCACATTAATAATTGCGAAATCCCCCCCGACATCCGCCGACCGCTCCCCCCACTTCGCGTACATATCAAACGTAATACTGCGTAACACCAACGGGCACCCATCCACCACTTCCGTCAGTGGTACTTCAAAGCTCACCCGATTGGCGACCGGCTTGCCGAGGGCTTCAAAAACCTTGTCCTCCGGCCGCTTGCCCCGTCGTTTGGGCAGGGTGCAGGTCTCACCCGTTGCGGGCCGGTAAGCCGCATCACTCTTGAAGCGAAAATTTGCCGGCAAATCGACTTCCAGGATGAAACTGTCCGCCGGCTTCATCGCACAGCCAGAAACAGCCAGCCCGCCACAAACGAACAGCCCTCGCCACACGCCCGACATAAATCCCCTACGCATCCTGCTGCTCCCGCTCCACCCGACGCCACTCCCCAACCACCCGCTGAAAATGATCCTCCGCCACTTCCCCACGCATCGGCTGCCATCGAATAAGCACGTCCCCAGTGGTTTCCAACAACCGCCGCACGACCAAAAACTCCAGCTGTTCCGGCCTGTCCCATTGCCAGGCCCGCGCTTGCTCCAGCACCTGCGCCAACCAGATTCTCGGGTCTTGAAATTCAACCAGTGCGCTCAACGCCTCGCTGTACTCGGCCAGCAGGTAACGCAGGATATTGGCTTGCAGAATCACTCCCGCCTGGGGATTGGGCACCTCCAGCCACGGCGCAGGATCGGGTACCGGATACGCCCCCGGAGCCGGGTTATCGACACAACTCCAACGCTCACCCTGCCAGTAACACACGCCGATCAGCGGCCCGAGAAAAACAGGCCAGTCCCGAGCAGGCAGGTGAACCAAGGCCCGCGCCAAGGTGCGGTTATCGTGGAAGCGGTACAGCGCCTGACTGCCCGCCGCTCCCACCACCAACCTGTCGCGCCAGTGCCGGGTAACACCCGATAAATCATCACCAGGCAGGCTGCCCAACCAGCCCCAATTACGCTGGGGGTTTTGCAGCAAACCCACCAATGCGGGCTCGCTGACATGGTCGAGCAACAGGAGCATCGGCCCATCCGCTGCCATTTCCGATGCGACGGTTTCACCAAAGAGGCAGCGATACTCAGCGACCGTGCGTGTCGCCAGCAGTACCCCACGCGCATCGCTTTCACCCTGTAGAACCAGGCACAGCCGGCGCCCTGCCTGCTGCTGTTCAGCCATCCACTGGCCAGGCGCGATCTCCATCAAGCCGCCCTCCCCGTGGATTCGCACAGGCCTTCACGGCAGCGCTCGCACACTGGACAGAAGTCCGCATCCAGTCTTCTGGCCAGCTCCATGACTGCGCCTTGGATAACCGAAACCTTCGGCCCATCCGCTGCAAATGCGGACGAAGCAGCCACGTCACCCGGTCCAACTGGGTTGGCTGTGCGAATCACGGCAGGCGCACCGCCCAACGTGATCGGCCGACTGCTGAAAATCCCGCCGGCCTGAATCAGCAAATGCTCACCACCGGCCTTGAAGCTCAACTGCGCACCGGCATCGATAACCAGATTGGCCCCCGCCTTCAGATGGACCTGTTGCCCCGCTTCGATCACCAGGGTCTGGCCGACAAGGGTCTGGCTGTTGCCCTGCACGTGCAAGTGATCATCAGCCCCAAGCCGAACCTTGCGGTCGCCGGCGATGCTGCGGTGTTCCTCGTCTTCCAGGGTGGTGGCACTCAAGCCGTGGATGGTTTCCCGACGTTCGCCCACCACCTCCAGCCGACTGTCGTGGCCGACCTGCTGCTCCAGATCGCGTTGGGCGCGCAGGTAGATGAGTTCCTGGCCGCTGCGGTCCTCGAGGTGCAGCTCGTTGGCCCCCGCCCCGCCCGGCGAACTGCGGCTGCGTAGCACACTGCGGGTCTTGTGTTGGGGCAACGGATAGGCAACAGGCTGCAAGGTATTGGGCAGGCAACCATTGATCACTGGCCGATCTGGATCACCTTCCAGGAACGTCACCAGTACCTCCATGCCCACACGCGGGATCATCACCGCGCCATAGCTGTCACCCGCCCATCCGGACGCCACACGCACCCAGCAACTGCTCTTGTCGTCGTGCTGGTCCAGGCGGTCCCAATGAAAGCGAATTTTCACCCGGCCGTGAGCGTCGCAATGCACGTCTTCACCCTCGGGCCCGGTGACGGTTGCGGTCTGGCTGCCACTGATACGCGGTTTGACGTGCTTGAGCGGCGGGCGGTAAGCAGCGCGCCAGGGCGTTGCGGTAAATCGATTGCGGTAGCCGTGGAATGCCTCGACATCCACCACCGCCTCCTCCAGCACCTGCGGTTGATAGCCTTCGTGACGCACGCCGGTGATCAGCCACAAGTCATTACAGGTGCGGTCCGGATGGCCGCGCAGTTCCAGGAAATGCCCGCTGCGCAAAGCCGGCTGGTCACTGCGGCCCAGGGCCCGATGACGGTCGCGTTGATGACGTTCCAGGCCACGCCGGGCCAACTGCGAACCTCGCAGATGCCCCGTGAATCCCGCAGGGTATTGATAGTCTTCAAGTGCCGGGAAAGATCCGGCCTGCTCCTGCAAGCGCAGCGACGGATGTTCGAAGTCGTAGTCACGCAGAACAACCTGAGCACTGCGCGTGGCCAGGCGCACATCGAAACGCTGGATCACCAGCGTCTCGGCAGCCGGGCCTCCGGCCGGGCAGTAGCGTTGCGCCGGCAAACGACGAAACACCGTCTGGTCATCACCCAACACCAATACATGGGCGTCTGCACTGTGGCGAAAGTGGTAGTGAATGCCCTCTTCCTCGCACAGCCGCTGGATAAAGTGCAGGTCGGTTTCCGCGTATTGCACACAGAACGTACGCGGTGGGTAAACCACCGGCCCCAGTTCGAAGGTATAGGCATCAGCAAGGATGCCGTGCTGCTCAAGCACTGCCGCGATAATTTGCGGCACGCTGCGCTGCTGGAAAATCCGCTGGTCGCAACGATGGGCCAGGTACGCCACGCGCGGCGCAAGGGTGAGGTGGTAGCGGGTCAGCCGCTGCCCCGGGCCTTCCCGGCCAATGCTGTAGATTTGCCCGTGCAGGCCTTCACCGGGCTCGCCAAAATCCAGATAGGCCGGTTGGTGAAGTAACTTCTCCAGATCCAGGCTGGGGTTTTCACTGACCCACTGCACTTCAATGAAAAAAGGCTGGTCAATCGTTTCGCTGCCTTTAAAAGCCAGCACCTGAAATGCCTGGTTCATTCCTGCAACGACCAGTTTGAAACGTGACGAAACAAGCGTATTGAACATCCGTTGTTACCCGCCATTCATTGTCGAGCTGAAATAACTTCTCCCGTAAAACGCAGATAAAGCCACTCAATTCGAAGCCGATAAAAAGTGCCTGAAGCCCAGGAATACTAGCGATTTCAGGCGAAATTCGGCCGCCTCAAAATAAAAAAGAAGAGTCGTACATTGATATTGGAAGGGTCTTTTATAAATACAGAAATGCAGTTAAACAGCCAGTACTGACCAACGGGAATACTCTTACACCACCATTCACCAGAGCTGCTTATTAATAGAGAAACAGCTGACAAAGATGATTAAGCCCGCCACTGCCTTTTTCAAACTTCCTGCAGCCGCGCAGTCCCGAACAGGCTAACGCTCGGCAACTCACCCGGCCCTGCTTGCAACCGTACGGGTGCGGTACCGCCCGGCATCACCACCGCCACCTGACCCGCCGTCACCCATCCTACAGACCAGGCGGCGCATGCCACCGCACTGGCGCTGGTCCCGGAGGACGCCGTGGGCCCCTCACCACGCTCAAACACCCGCGCGATCACGCGATTGCCTGAATCCCGGGCGACCCATTGCAGGTTGACCCCGGAAATACAAGGTTGGCCGGCCCCGGCAGGTGGTGCGAAAGCAATCGCCCTCAGCGGATCGAACCAGGCTGATCGATGCAGCTGGGCGTTGTCCGGCAACGCTGACGCGTCCTGTACCAGCGTCACACAATGCGGGTTGCCCACACGCACAAACTGGCTGTGATTCCACTCGGGGTTGAGCGCAGCCAGTGGCGAAACATGGCTCACCTCAGTTCCCTCAAGCGAGACCGCGCCCACACCAACAGCCCCTACCGCCAAAGGCCCGAACTCGGGACGCCCGAGCGCCAGCCAAAAGCCCTGCACCTGTTCGTACTCCGCCGGCTCAACCCGCGTAACCACCGGCGACAGTGCGTCTGTCTTGTCGTGATGCACCCGCAACTCACAGCCTTGCGCCATCAATCCCTGGTCGGTCAACGACTGGGCAAAGATCGTCAGGCCATTGCCACTGCGTTCGGCCAGGGAACCGTCGGTGTTGACGATCAACAGGTCAAAAGGCGGCGCGGCCTGGAACGGCCCCACCAACAAACCGTCACAACGATGCGCCTTGGCCTCTGCCGGGCGCGGCAACTCATCCCAACCGCACTCGGCGGCAATCGCCGCCAATGCCCAAACACCTCGGGTGCCAGCGGCCAAGTCGGCACGGTCCGGCACGTCGATACCCTTGCTGCGTAACCGCGCCGGGCTTACCACCCCGTAGATATTCCCGCGGGCGTCGTAGAACAGGGTCATTGCGCAGTCCGCATAAAGATTCGTACCACCTCTTCCAGGTGCTTGCGCATCGCCTGTCGCGCCCCCTCCACGTCTCGCTGTTCCAGTGCATCGAGGATCTTGCGATGCTCGTCTTCCGAGCGATGGGGCATGTCGTCCGAGGTGTAATGCGCCTGCAACCGCTGGAACATGCTGCCGTAACGATGCCCCAGCAAGTGCGCAATCATCAACGCATACGCCGGATTGCCCGAGGCCTGGGCGATGCGAATGTGAAACAGGCGATCGCCCGGATGGGTATGGGAGCCGTCGCGGTTGTCCTGCACATTACGCTCGAAGGCCTCGCGGATCCCCGCCAGCTCTTCGTCGGTGGCATGTTTGGCGGCCAGGGCGGCGGCTTCCGGCTCAATCAGGCGACGGGCCTGGAGCAGGGAAAACGGTGGAATCTCGGCATTGAAGTCGACGTGCAGGTTGAGTTCCGGATCGAACTCTTTCCATTGATCCCGGGTGGCCTGGGCCATCACCGGTTCCTGGCTGACTGTCGGTTGCACGGGTTCGCACACCAGCACGCCGTTGCCCACCCGCACGTCTACCAGGCCGATCACCTCCAGGGCAATCATCGCCTCACGCACGGAAGCGCGACTCACGCCCAGCAGTTTGGCAAGTTCACGCTCAGCGGGAAGTCGACTGCCCGGCGGAAATTCTCCGCTGTCGATCAACGCCCGCAACTGGTCGGCAATCTGTCGATAAAGACGTTGGTTATCAATTACTTGAAATGGCATCTAGGCTCAGCTCGATTCATGCACAGCACGGTCAAAGCGATCAACCCGCAAAAAAGCCGCTTGTTGACCGGGATGACCCATGCTAAAAATTGGATCAATGGCCTGACCATTGGATCGTTTCCAGTGTGCTGATCATAGCAAACCCACCAGGGTTCGCTATGCCGCAGATGCAGGTGTTTCACGCCCTCAATGGCCTGACCATTGAGCCAATAACAATAATCAAGGGAGTCTGTCATGGACCTCACCGGTAAACGCGTGCTGATCACCGCCGCCGCCCAGGGCATTGGCCGCGCCAGCGTCGAAGCCTATCTGGCGGCAGGGGCCGAAGTGATTGCAGCCGATATCAATCAACAGGCGCTCGCTGACTTGTCGGGCGCGCAAACGGTCTTGCTCGACGTCACCGACGCCAGCGCTATTCAACGCCTTGCTGCCGAGATCGGCCCGCTCGATGTGCTGTTCAACTGCGCAGGCGTGGTGCACGCCGGCAATATTCTCGAATGCCCGGAAAGCGACTGGACGTTTGCCCTCGACCTGAACGTCACCGCCATGTACCGCATGATCCGCGCGTTTCTGCCGGGGATGCTGGCGGCGGGCGGCGGCTCGATCATCAACATGTCGTCGGTGGCCTCCAGCCTCAAGGGCGTGCCCAACCGCTTTGCCTATTGCGCCAGCAAGGCGGCCGTCATCGGCCTGACCAAATCCGTCGCGGCCGACTTTGTTACCCAGCGCATCCGCTGCAACGCTATCTGCCCGGGCACCGTGGAGTCGCCTTCGCTGCAGCAACGCATCGTCGAACAAGCCCGCCATGAAGGCCGTCAACAGGACGAGGTGTACGCCGCCTTCACTGCGCGCCAGCCGATGGGACGCCTGGGCACGCCCCAGGAAATTGCCCAGCTGGCGCTGTACCTTGGCTCCGATGCCAGCGCGTTTACCACCGGCACCACCCAGATCATTGACGGCGGCTGGAGCAACTGACCGCCCACTTCCAATAAGAGGATTGCTCATGAAATTGCTGCGCTATGGTGAAAAAGGTCAGGAACGCCCGGCCCTGCTGGACGCTGATGGTCGTCTGCGTGACCTGTCCGCCCACATCAGTGATATCGCCGGTGACGCCCTGCTCCCGCACAACCTCGCTCGCCTGCAAGAACTCGACCCCGCGAGCCTGCCCCTGGTACCGGGCAATCCGCGTTTGGGCGCCTGTGTCGGCCAGGTAGGAAAATTCATCTGCATCGGCCTGAACTACGCCGATCACGCTGCCGAAACCGGCGCCCCCATCCCTGACGAACCGATCATCTTCAACAAGTGGACCAGCGCCATCGTCGGCCCCAACGACACCATCGAAATCCCCCGCCACTCCACCAAGACCGACTGGGAAGTGGAGTTGGGCGTGGTGATCGGCCAGGGTGGCCGCTACATCGAGGAAAGCCAGGCCATGCAGCACGTGGCCGGCTACTGCGTGATCAACGATGTCTCCGAGCGCGAGTTCCAGCTGGAACGCGGCGGCACCTGGGACAAGGGCAAGGGCTGCGACACCTTCGGCCCGCTCGGCCCCTGGCTGGTCAGCCGCGATGAGATCGCCGACCCGCACCAACTGTCGATCTGGCTGGAAGTCGACGGCCACCGCTACCAGAACGGCAACACCCGCACGATGATTTTCCAGATCCCCAAACTGATCAGCTACCTCAGCCAGTTCATGAGCCTGCAACCGGGGGATGTGATTTCCACCGGCACCCCGCCCGGTGTCGGCCTGGGGATCAAGCCCACGCCGGTCTACCTCAAGCCCGGGCAAAAAATCCGCCTGGGTATCGAAGGCCTCGGCGAACAGAACCAGACCACGGTCGACGCCTGACAAGAGACTAGGAGCCGTTCATGACTACCATTACCGCGATTCGCGTCGAAGATATCCGCTTTCCTACGTCCCAGTCCCTGGACGGTTCCGACGCCATGAACCCGGACCCGGACTACTCGGCCGCCTATGTGATTTTGCAGACCGACAACCCGGCCCTTGAAGGCCATGGCCTGACCTTCACCATCGGCCGTGGCAACGAGATTTGCTGCGCGGCGATCCAGGCCATGCAGCCGCTACTGGTGGGCTTGACCCTGGAATGGATCGCCGAAGACATGGGCCGCTTCTGGCGGCATGTCACCAGTGACAGCCAGTTGCGCTGGATCGGCCCGGACAAGGGCGCAATCCACCTGGCCACCGGCGCGATCGTCAATGCCGCGTGGGACTTGTGGGCCAAGGCCGAAGGCAAACCCCTGTGGCGCCTGGTCGCCGACATGAGCCCGGAACAGCTGGTGCGCTGCATCGATTTCCGCTACATCACCGACTGCATCACCTCCAGCGAAGCCCTGGCCTTGCTGCGCCAACGCGCCGAAGGCAAGGCTGAACGCCTGGCCGACCTGCAAGCCAATGGCTACCCCTGCTACACCACCTCCGCCGGCTGGCTCGGTTACGGCGACGAAAAGCTGCGCAGGCTGTGCCAGGAAGCGGTGGATGCCGGCTTCAACCACGTAAAGCTCAAGGTCGGCCACGACTTGCAGGATGACCTGCGGCGCGTACGCATCGCCCGCGAAGTATTGGGCCCGGACCGCCAATTGATGATTGACGCCAACCAGGTGTGGGAAGTCGACACCGCCATCGATTGGGTGCGCGAATTGGCGTTTGCCAAGCCGTGGTTCATCGAGGAACCCACCAGCCCCGACGATATCGAGGGCCATCGCAAGATTCGCCAGGGGGTGGCGCCGGTCAAGGTCGCCACCGGCGAGATGTGCCAGAACCGGATCATCTTCAAGCAATTGATCATGCGCGAAGCCATCGACGTGGTGCAGATTGACGCCTGCCGCCTGGGTGGGGTGAACGAGGTGCTGGCAGTGATGCTGATGGCGGCCAAATATGGCCTGCCCGTGTGCCCGCATGCCGGCGGTGTCGGGCTTTGCGAGTACGTGCAGCACCTGTCGATGATCGACTACCTGTGCATTGCCGGCACCCACGAAGGCCGGGTGATCGAGTATGTCGACCATTTGCACGAGCATTTCGAGGAACCTTGCGTGGTGCGCGGTGCGGCCTATCTGCCGCCGAAGGCGCCGGGCTTTTCGATCCAGATGAAAGCCGCGTCCCGGGAGCAATACCGCCACCGGCCGTGAGCTGAACCGCAATTTGAATGGACGGAGCACAATAACAATGTCGTCCCCATCACCTTTGAGGCTCGATGCGCACCAGCATTTCTGGCGCTACCGGGCCGCTGATTATCCGTGGATCGGTACGGCTGAGGCTGACCTGCGGCGGGACTTTCTCCCACAGGACTTGCGGCCGTTGCTCGACGCTGCCGACCTGGATGGCTGCATTGCCGTGCAAGCCCGCGCCGGTGAGCAGGAAACCGACGCGCTGCTGGAAATGGCGCGGCAGCACCCATGGATACTCGGCGTCGTCGGCTGGGTCGACCTGTGCGACCCACGCCTGGAACAGCACCTGGAACAGTGGCGCGACGCACCGGGACTCAAGGGCTTTCGGCATCAGATTCAGGATGAGCCTACGCCTGCCAGCTTTATGGCCGATGCCAGGTTCTCCCGTGGCCTGCAACACCTGCAGCAACAAGGCTACGTCTACGAGGTGCTGATCCGCTGCGCCGACCTCGACGCCGCGACAGCCCTGTGCCAGCGCCACGACCGGCATCATCTGGTGCTGGACCACCTGGGCAAACCTGACATCGCCAACGGCCCCGTCGGTTGGGCCGAACACCTGGCGCCACTGGCCGCCCTGCCCCACGTCAGTTGCAAGCTGTCGGGCCTGCTCACCGAAGCCGGGCCCGAGCAACGCAACGCCCGAGCCCTGCGCCCCTACATCGAACTGGCGCTGGAATTGTTCGGCGCCGAGCGCCTGATGTTCGGTTCGGACTGGCCGGTGTGCCTGCTGGCCGGGGAATACCAGGGCACCTGCCAATTGCTGCAACAAACCCTCGGCCCACTGTCGCCCGATGAACAGCAGGCCATCTGGGGCGGCACGGCCCAGCGGGTCTATCACCTTGAAGGAAACTGCCCATGAATCTGCATTTGCAGGACCGCGTGATCATCGTCACCGGCGGCGGCTCGGGGATTGGCGCCGCCATTTCCCTGGGATTGATTGCCGAAGGCGCAATCCCGGTAATTTTCGGCCATCAACCGTTGTCGCCGGCCTTCGCGGCCGAGCTTGAGCAGCACGGTCAAAGCCACTTCATCCGTGTCGAGTTGCGCGATGAGGACGCCTGCCGCGCAGCCGTCAACGAAGTGTTGCAACGCTTCGGACGCATCGACGGCCTGGTGAACAATGCCGGGGTCAACGACGGCGTGGGCCTGGATGCGGGCCGTGCAGCGTTCGTCGAATCCCTGGAAAAGAACCTGATTCATTACTACTTGATGACCCACTTGTGCCTCGATGCCCTCCAGGCCAGCCGCGGGGCAATCGTGAATATCAGCTCCAAGACGGCCCTCACCGGCCAGGGCGGTACCAGCGGTTATACCGCCGCAAAAGGTGCGCAGCTGTCACTGACCCGGGAATGGGCCGCCTCCTTGCTGGAGTTCGGCATCCGGGTCAATGCCGTGGTGCCCGCCGAGGTGCTGACGCCGCTGTATCAACGCTGGATCGACGGCTTCGACAACCCCGAGGCCAAGCTCGCCGCCATCGTCGAAAAAATCCCCTTGGGCAAACGGATGACCACTCCCGAGGAAATTGCCGACAGCGTGCTGTTCCTGCTCTCACCCCGCGCCTCCCACACCACCGGACAGTGGCTGGTGGTGGATGGAGGCTACACCCACCTCGACCGGGCGCTGACATGAGCGGCCAACGTTACTGCCTGGCCCTGGACCTGATCGACGATGCGGCATTGATCGCCGAGTACCAGCAGCTGCATCGACGCATCTGGCCTGCCGTGGCAGAGCATCTGCGCAGCCAGCAAATCCTGGAAATGCAGATCTGGCGCCTGGGCACGCGGCTGTTCATGGTCATGGACACCGCGGCCGGGTTCAGCTTCGAAGGGCTGGACCACGCTGCACGCGCCAACCCCGACGTGCAAGCCTGGGAAACCCTGATGTGGCGCTTCCAGGCCCCCACGCCGTGGACTGACCCCGGCGGCAAATGGCAGCCCCTGGAGCAGATTTTCTGCCTTACCGACCAACCCTGATACCCGCTGCATCGCACGCCTTGATCCCATAAAAACAACAGGAGAAGCGTCATGTTAAGCAAAGATACACACCTGCCAGGCACCCGTGCCGTGCCGACCTATCGCTGGGCGCTGATGCTGGTGACCAGTCTGTTTTTCCTCTGGGGCTTGTCCTACGGTTTGCTCGACGTACTGAACAAGCACTTCCAGGAAGTCCTGCACGTCAGCAAGGCCCAGTCCGGGCTGTTGCAAAGCGCCTATTTCGGCGCGTACTTCCTGATTGCCTTGCCGGCCGGGTTGTTGATGGACCGCCACGGCTACAAGGCCGGGATCCTGCTGGGCCTGTGCCTGTATGCGGCGGGCGCGCTGCTGTTCATGCCGGCGGCTGCGGCGGCGAGCTTTCCGTTTTTCCTGTTCGCGCTGTTTGTCATCGCCTGCGGCCTGGGCTGCCTGGAGACCGCTGCCAACCCCTATGCCACCGTGCTGGGCGAACCCCAGGGCGCCGAGCGGCGGTTGAACCTGGCGCAATCATTCAATGGCCTTGGCCAGTTCTTCGGCCCGCTGATTGGCGGCGCGATGTTCTTCAGCGCCGGCAGCACACCGGCCTCGGACATGAGTTCGTTGCAGACCACCTACGTGGTGATCGCGGTTCTGGTACTGCTGGTGGCACTGCTGATCGCCCGCACGCCGCTGCCGGATTTGCGCGCGCAGGAACAGGCACTGCAACCGACGGCCGACAAGGGTCTGTGGCAGCACCGGGAGTTCGTCGGTGGGGTGATCACGCAGTTTTTCTATGTGGCGGCCCAGGTCGGAGTCGGCGCATTTTTCATCAACTACGTCACCGAGCATTGGGCACAGATGGGCAATCAGCAAGCCGCCTACCTGCTGTCGATCGCAATGCTGGCCTTCATGTTCGGGCGCTTCTTCAGTACCTGGCTGATGGGCCGGGTCAGCGCGCAGAAGCTGCTGCTGATTTATGCGCTGATCAATATCGCGTTGTGCGGCCTGGTGGTGATCGGCCTGGAAGGTATCTCGGTGATCGCGCTGATCGCGGTGTTCTTCTTCATGTCGATCATGTTCCCGACGCTGTTCGCCATGGGCGTGAAGAACCTCGGGCCGCACACCAAGCGCGGCAGTTCGTTCATGATCATGGCGATCGTCGGCGGCGCCCTGATGCCCTACTTGATGGGCAAGGTGGCGGACAACAGCACAGTGGCGCTGGCTTACCTGTTGCCTATGGGGTGTTTCGTGATTGTGGCGGTATATGCCCGTAGTCGCTTGCGCCATCCGTGAAGTACCGCCCCGGCGTCGTCCCGAACGTACGCCGGAACATCGCAATAAAGGCACTGACGTTTTCATAACCCAGGTCCAGCGCAACCCGGGTCACGGGTGCATGCGCCGCCAGCAACTCCAGGGCGCGCAACAATCGCGCGCGCTGGCGCCACTGGCTGAAGGTGAACCCGGTCTCGGCAACAAACCGCCGGGCCAGGGTGCGCGGCGAGACACCGGCCCACTGCGCCCAGTGTTCCAGCAGGCGGTTGTCGTCGGGACTGTCGGCCAGCGCCTGGGCGATGCGCAACAGGCGCGGGTCCCGGGGCAGCGGTAAGCCGAATGGCTCCTGAGGCAACCCGGCGATTTCATCAAGGATCACCTGGGCGATCCGTGACTGAGGCGGCTCGAGCAGCGGCTGGCTCCAGGTTGCCGCGCGCCTGACGGCTTCCAGCAACAAGGCCGACGTGGCGATAACGCACGTCTGTCGGGGCAGCCCTGCACACGCCTGGGGTTCGACATACACGCTCCAGCCATCAAACGGCCCGTGGGAACGCAAGGCGTGGGAACAATCGGGGGCAATCCACACCGCGTGGGTGGCCGGTACTACCCAATGCTGGTGCGCCGCCTGCACCGACAACAACCCGCGCTGGGCTCCGAGCAATTGCCCGCGGGCATGCTGATGAAGGGCCGTGGTGCGTGCTACCGGACTGCTGCGCAACGTCGCCACCAGCAACGGACCGCCGGTCGCATTGGCGAGCTGGGCTGAAACGAGTGTTGACGGCATATGGCAGCTTTACCGTATTGAATGACCTGGATAAGGCAGTGTAGCCATTTGCGCACGCCCAGACTGCGGATTCATTCATTGAGGGCTCCGCCATGCGTGCAGAAGACGTGCTTCCCGACCATCTCGACCAAGGCCAATTCAATGGCGTGACCGTGCGCAAGGGCACGGTGGGCGCATTCCTCGCCAACGCCAGAACCTGGTGCGATCCGGCCACCCCGGACGAGCAGCGCTTGCTGGCCGAACAGGACATCCTGCAAGCCCTCCCCGCCCTGCAGGCCCTGGGCTTGTTTGAAGTGTTGCAGGTGCGGGATGCGAAACTGGCGCGGCTGCTGAAGTGAGAGGATCGGCCTGGAAGGTGGTAATCCGTCGCTGGAAGCCCGGGGTTCACCAGCTCTCGCGGGGATTACGCACCTTCCAGGCCACCTCGCACCTCAAGTGGTTACTTGTCCTACGAACTGATAGTGGTTGGAAAGGCCCGTCGCGTTCCATGATCCTGGAAAAAATGTTTGGCCCTGTGTTCAGGCATGCCAAGGGAACCCGGCTCGCTCGATACGGCCTGATGTGCAAGGATGTTGCGCTGCACATCGTTCGTTGAACGCAAAACCAAGGATTTTTCATGACCGCCATCAGCACCCCAGCGCCCGTGGTACCCGGGCGGCTGGAACAAATGTCGACCCGCATCGCGTTTTTCATCGCCGGCTTCGGCATCGCCGCCTGGGCACCACTGGTGCCTTATGCCAAGGCCCGCGCCCAACTCAATGAGGGCACCCTCGGCCTTTTGCTGTTGTGCCTGGGGGTGGGCTCGATGATCGCGATGCCGGTCGCCGGGGCCCTGGCGTCGCGCTACGGTATCCGGCGAGTGGCCACCGGCGGCACCCTCCTGATCTGCCTGGGCCTGCCGATGCTGGCCACCGTCACCTCGATTCCCTTGCTGATGGCCGCGCTGTTTGTGTTTGGTGCCGGCCTGGGCACGGTGGACTCCACGGTCAACCTGCAAGCGGTGATGGTCGAACGGGCCAGCGGCAAGACCATGATGTCGGGCTTCCACGGGCTGTTCAGCCTGGGCGGGATCGTCGGGGCGGCAGGTGTCAGCGGGCTGCTGGGGTTGGGCTGGTCGCCGTTGCAGGCCACCCTCGCGGTGATCGTCGTCATCGTAGTGGCCTTGCTCAAGGCCGGGCCACACCTGCTGCCTTACGGCAGTGAAAGCTCCGGGCCGGCCTTTGCCGTGCCCCACGGCGTGGTGCTGTTTATCGGCTGCCTGTGCTGCATCGTGTTTCTTGCCGAAGGCGCCGTGCTGGACTGGAGCGCGGTGTTCCTGAGCGCCGAGCGCGGCCTTGACGAAGCCTATGCGGGCCTTGGCTACGCAGCCTTTGCCTTGACCATGACCGTCGGGCGCCTTACCGGCGACAGGATAGTTCGCCGCCTGGGCGCAACCCGGGTGATTGTATTCGGCGGCGCGCTCGCCGCCGGCGGCATGCTGTTGGCGACGCTATTCCCTGCGTGGGAAACCGCCCTGCTGGGGTATGCATTGGTCGGTGCCGGGTGTTCGAACATCGTACCGGTGCTGTACACCGCCGTCGGCAAGCAGACCGTCATGCCGGAACACATTGCCGTGCCCGCCATCACCACCCTGGGCTACACCGGCATTCTCGCCGGCCCTGCGGTGATCGGCTTCATCGCCCATGGCAGCAGCTTGAGCACTGCCTTTGTGCTGATTGCCGTACTGCTGATCGGTGTGGCGATCAGCGGGAAAATACTGCGGGTCTGACCACCCAGCCCCATCACGCCTCGTACATTGAGGCGTCAACCCGGGGTCATTTGGCTTTCTGGAGTTCCAGCCAGCGATCAAGGGTTTTGTTGCTGAGCCAGCCCGCCTGGTGATGGCTGCCGAAAATTCGCCGACCGCTGTCGGCGGTGTTTTCCAGCGACCGCAACAAGCCCGGCCGGTCCACAAGGTTTTTCGCCATATACACCTGCTGTTCGTCGTATTTCTTCTTCGGTAGCCCCGTGGCCGGGTCCAGTACAACTTGGCCATGGCTGTCGAGCTCATCCGGGTCTTTGCTCATCATCGCCAGCACCTCGATATTGACGTAGCAGATCTGCTCGAAAAACCCCATGCGGTCCCGCGACCGGTCCCGTAACTCGGTGAACATTTCCTTGAACAGGCGGACGAGATCGGCATTGTTTTTTGTGTGGAAAGGGTCCGGGCTGAAGGCACTGGGATCGCTGTTGCCGAACACGACGTTCTCGGCCTGTGCCAAGCTTTCGCGGGTGATGTAGCCGTCCTGGTCGAGGATCGCATCGATCAGGCGCGGGCGCTGGATGATCGCCTTGGCAAGCAGGATAGCGCTGTCGGCCTCTCGGCTGGCACCGAGCTTTTTACTGGCGATTCGTTGCAGTGAAGACAGCTTCAGTCCGTCAGTTCTCATGGAGTTTTTTCAGCATGGCAAATTGGGCGTTCGCCGCGCTCACCAAATCGCTGTCCGGCAAACGAATGTAGGGATTGGGCCCGCGGAGGCGGCTGGCCACTTCGTTCTGAAGCCCCAGGTGTTGCAGCAGACTCCTGCAGTGACTCTCCCCCCGCAAAGGAGGCCGATAGCCTGATGAGCGGACAGGCGCCCCGCCGGATTGATGGCTGTGCTTTCGCGCAGCCTCACCGGGTTCACTTGAAGCGGCGTGAATTGCCCGTGTACCGCCGTCCAGTGCCGGGGCAATACAGGGTGTAGCACCGAGGTGCTGGCAGACCGACCCGCCGTTGATTGTCATGATTCATCTCCACCATTTTCCGGTTCCACATTGACCTGGTCATCATCCCGGCAATCGCCGTATCGCTCAGGTGAAAACAGGCCAAAGGTGTGTGGTGTGCCGGTGGCAATGGTTCCGAGATAGAGCAGCGTTCCAATGACAACATGTAAAAACCGAAGAATCAGTCGGCTTTTCGAGACCCTGGCGAGGTCGGTTTTGTCTCCTGCCAAAGGTCTTTGATCGCTGCGACCATAGCGCCCATCACCGCGCGCAACGGGCGTAACCCAGGCGCGTGGGAGGCAGGCAACTGCCCGTGCGGCAACATGCCTTTGATGAAGTCGTCAGCCGCCGGCGCCTGGAACGTGTGCTGCCCGGTGAAGTTCTTCACTCGCCGGGCTTCGGCGCCCTCTTCGCACCGTTTGCCCGGTGCGGCAACGGGGGGCGGTTGCAGGGTATCGCTGCCCGTCGGCGCAAGACAGGCTGGCTGATAGCCAGGATTGTGCGATCCACACGAAGGTGTAGCCATGTCTGAGCCCTGGCTGAGAGTTTGAAAGCAGCGAATTGAGCAAGGCAGGTCATCACGCCGCGAGAGGGTCGCGGCGTGATCGAGCTAAAACAGGTTCAGAGAGAGGTGGCGCAGGGCGGCTCTGCCGATCTTGCCGTCATACCGGTCAAGAGAGTCCATCAGCGTTAACAGGCTTGAGCGCTGAGTGACTTCCTTGGCCAACTCGATGAGCCGCTGTTGCTTTGGGTCGCTCGACGACGATGCGGCCAATTTTTTCAAATCCTTGATACTGATGGAGCGGCTCCAGATACCCTTCAGGGCGTCGAAGTCCTTCAACATCTGTTCGGCGAGCTGTTTGTCGGTCTTGTACTTCAAGGCGTTGCCGGAGTCGAGCACGGCGTTGAGGTCCCGCCGGGAGATTCGACCATCCAGATCACCGGTCCTGCCGGCTCGGTCAAAGGCTTGTATTACGTCTGGGCGTCGCAGCAGTTCCCGGGCCAACAGAATGTTCTCATTACGGTCCTGGTCGTTGGTCAACCGTCTGCCCGCCATCTCCTCCAGGCTTTGTTTTGTGATGAAGGGCTGGCCCGGCACCGTGAACGCATCAAATTTGTTCTTGAGGAGGTTCCCCAGTTGATCGGGGGTTTGCCTCGAAAAGTGTGGGTCCGGGCGACCGTATCCCGGGTCAGGCTTGCAGGGGGTCGGACGGCAGTGTCCGGGAAGAGGCCTGAGTGGAATGGAAGGATCAGGACGACCATAACCGGGGTGAGGCCGGAACGGATTCAACAGTTTATGCAGAAAGTCCTGAAGCTGTCCGATCAGCCCGCCCAGGAACGAGTTTGCATAGGACGCCCGGAATGAGTTGTTGGCGGCACCATGGCGATCCATCGTGCTCTGCGTCGTCGTCCAATTCGAATATCCCGGGCCGATCCCATTCTGTGGCACGTTGAAGCTGATGTGGATCGACCCCTGCCCGGAGCGTGAGCGTGACTGCGTCGATGTGGCGGCATCAGTATGCGGCTGCGCGGCGTTATCAGAGGGGTTGGCAACAGTTGAGTTGGATAAGGTTACCGACATAGGCATCTCCAGTTCGGCGTATTGACACGATTCACTCCCGGCTCAAAGACACCTCGGCGATACAAGGTATCCCATGGAAAGTGGGCACCTCCTTGTGTGGTAGACCTGTCGGATTCAGTTCCTGCGGACGCAGAAAATCGTTAGAAAAAGAGTAGGAAGAAGGGCTATGGCGAGGGGGCTTGCGCCCCCTCGTCACTGTCGATACCTGGGATCAGGCACGCATCAGAAGCCGACGCTGGCCTGCACGAAGAACGTGCGCGGTTCACCCAGGTAGATCCCGGAGTTGTTGTCGCTGGAGCGGGTGTAGTGTTCCTGGTTGAACACGTTTTTTACCCCGACGCCCAGCTTCAGGTTCGACAGTTGCGCACCGAAGTCATAACCGCTGCGCACGTTGACCGAGACGTAGCCGGGAATATCCCCGTACTGGCCATCAGCAGTCGGCTGGGTGATGTAGGTGGTACCGGTGCCCGGCGCACGCTGGCCGGACTGGGCATAGACGTCCAGGTTGTGGGTCCAGTGGTTGATGTCGTAACGCAGCCCCAGGGTGGCCACTTCACGGGAGTACAGCGGCAAGTCGCGGCCCTTGAAGGCAACGTCGCCTTCGGAGGTGGCCCTGGTGTAGGTGAAGCCGGCGTTGGCGGTCAGGCCGTCCAGGCGCGGGTCGAGGTTCGACAGGTCGTAATGGGCCGACGCTTCGATGCCCTCGTGCTTGGTAGCGCCGAGGTTGGTCCAGCCCACATCGTTGCTGACGTATTGCAACTCGTCCGAGAAGTCGATGTAGAACAACGTCACTTCGCCGCCCCAGACGCTGTCGTTGTAGCGGGTACCGATTTCGTAGGTCTTGGCTTTTTCCGGGTTCAGGCCGTTCGCGGTCTGGTCGCCGTTACCGCCCTGGCCCAGCTGGAAGTATTGCAGGCTGCCGAAGGAGGTTTCGTAGTTGGCAAACAGCTTCCAGGCATCGGAGACGTGGTACATCACGCTCAAGGCCGGCAGCGGTTCGTTGTTGTGGATCTCGCGACGTTTCTCCTGAACCGTGGCGCCATTGAGGCCTACCACCGGACGGTCGTGCCATTCGGTGCGAATCTGCTCAAAGCGAATGCCCGGGGTGACGGTCCATTTGCCGATATCAATCTTGTTGTCGATATAGAACGAGTTGGCCTCGGTGCCACCGGTACGGTCCTGGTACACGTGGCCGTCACTCTGGCCCACGGGCGTCGGCACGTTGTTGACCAGCGCCAGGCTGGTGGCCTGCTCGTGCATGCCTTCCTTGAGGTAGCGATAACCGACGCTGACTTCCTGGGTGCTCGGCCCCAGGTCAAATACATGGGACACACGCGGCTCGATGCCGAAGGTGTAGTAGGTGCGCGGGTAGGAACCCAGGGTCTTCAGGTCGCGGTTGGCGATGTTGCTGCCGCGGAAACTGTCGGAGTAGTAGGTCAGCACTTCCGCCTGGGTGCGGTCGTCGATCTGCCGGATGTACTTGAAGGACATATCCTTGCGCCGGCCATTGAAGTTGTCCCAGTCACGTACCGATTGATACGGGTTGGCGTCGTACTGCTTCTGGGTCAGGCCGCCGGGCATGTCGGCGCTGGCGTCGTAGTAGTGGAAATTCAGCGAGAAATCGTCTTGATCGGTCGGCGCCCAATGGGTCTTGAAGATCACGTCGTCGATGTCGTTGGAGTTGTTGCGGTCGCGGTAACCATCGCCCTTGGTCCCGGAATACAGCAACGCAGCACCGATACCGTTGTCGGCGGTGCCGCCGATGAAGGCGTTTTCAATGTGTTTCCAGCCGCCGTGGGCCGCGGTTTCCAAGGTGGTGCCGACTTCGCCGGAGAATTTTTCCGGGATGGCCCGGGTGACGAAGTTGATCACGCCGCCGACGTTCTGTGGTCCATAACGTACGGAGCCTGCGCCACGCACCACGTCGATGCTGTCGAGGTTGCCGGAGGAAATCGGCGCCATCGACAACTGCGGCTGGCCGTAGGGTGCAAACGCTGCCGGTACGCCGTCGATCAATACCGTGGAGCGTGGCGACAGACGCGAGGTCAGGCCGCGTACCCCGACGTTGAGGGAAATATCACTGCCACCGGTGCCGTTGGCCTCCTGCACCTGCACCCCGGGAATGCGCCGCAGCACGTCACCGACGTTCATCGCGCCCTGCTCCACCATGGCTTCACGGCGCACCACGGTGCGCGCCCCCGGGTGGTTCTGCACCACTTGGGCATTCGCGTCGCCGAGCCAGTCGCCGACCACCTTGATGTCGGTGGCACCCAACTCCAGCGGCGAACCGGCTTCGCCGGTGCCCTTGCCCAGCGGGCGCAGGGTCACGGAGCCCGCATCGATCTGGTAATCCAGGCCGCTGCCCTGCAGCAACTGGCGCAGCGCTTGTTCGGGCGACAGGTTGCCGTCGACGGCCGGGGCTTGTTTGCCGGCCACCATGTCGGGGCTGAAG
This sequence comes from Pseudomonas sp. C8002, assembly GCF_013385765.1. Lineage (NCBI taxonomy): Bacteria > Pseudomonadati > Pseudomonadota > Gammaproteobacteria > Pseudomonadales > Pseudomonadaceae > Pseudomonas > Pseudomonas sp. C8002. Next base: position 25,276 of record NZ_JACAPJ010000020.1, on the reverse strand, counting down.
AACACTTGCAGCGACGTCTGCTGACCCAATTGGCTCAAGGCCGAACCCAGGGACTGGGCCTGGATATGAATGCCATCGTCAGCATAGGCCGCCGGCAGTGCGGCGCTGACGGCCAGCGCCAGGGCGAGGGGTGCCCAGCGGGATGATTTATTGTTTTTCATGGCGAGTTTTTTCACGTCGAACGTAGTCCTGTGATCGCAAGAGAGTGCGGCTGTTAATGCAAACCAGTTGCAGTTGCACAAGAAGACGAAGAACTCGAAAAAAACCTGAATCTATCGCGAAATTATTTCCTGGCTACCGTCCGGCAAGGTGCGCAAGGCCACCGGAAGAATGTGCGGCAAGGCCTTGAGCAAAGCGTCGGTGTCGGTGGATTTGAACACGCTGGTCAAGCGCAGGTTGCTCACCGCGGGCGCGCTGACCCGCAAAGGTTGCTCGCGGTAACGTGAGACCTCCCGAGCCACTTCGCCGAGAGTGGCGTTGTTGAACACCAGTTTGCCGGTGCGCCAGGCCGTGAGCTCTTCAGGGTTGACGGCGTAGGCAGCCGCCACCTGGCCCCGGGTATCCACATGGGTGCCCCGGCCGGCCGTGAGCATCACGATGTCATCGGATGAGCGCCCTTGCACTTTGACCGTACCGGCCTCGACCACCACGCGGGTCTGGTCGTCATCGCGGCGCACGTCGAAACGCGTACCGGTGACCGTCACCTGCCCTGCCCCGGCGTCCACCACGAAGGGCCGGCTGGTGTCGTGCTCGACGCTGAACATGGCCTCGCCCTGCTTGAGCTCGATGCCGCGCTGGCCTTTTACATAGTGCACGGCCACCACGCTGCGGCTGTTCAAGTCCATCAGCGAGCCGTCGGGCAATGCCACCTGCCGGTGCTCCCCCAATGCAGTGCGGAACTCGGCGTTATACGTCGCCGGATGATCCAGGCCACTGAACAACCCCAGGCCCAGGGCCACCGCCAGCACACTTGCAGCCACTGCATAACGCAGCACGGGCCGGCGCTTCGCACGCGGCTGCGGGGCGTCGCACAACGCCTGCAAGCGCGCCTTGGGCACCAGGTCGGTGGCACTCCACAAACCTTGCAGCACATCAAATTCGTACTGGTGCTCGGCATGCTCTGCACGCCAGGCATCAAAACGCTCGCGTTCTTCTGCGCTCAATGGGCTGTCCTGCACACGCACAAACCATTGCGCCGCCTCGTCGCGGGCCGTCGCACTGCCGCAGGCACACTCACGGGTATCCATCATGGAAGATCCTGTTTCAAAGCGGGCATTGGTCATGGTGCCATCGCATCCAGGCGGTCACGTAGATGCCGCAGGGTGCGGATCATATACTTTTCCACCATGTTTTTAGACAGGCCCAGGCGTTCGGCGATTTCCTGCTGGGTCAGGCCCTCGATTTTCTGCCAGATAAAAATCTTGCGGCAATTGAGCGGCAGCTCGGCCAGGGCTCGCTCGATGGAATCCGCCAGCTGGATCGCGTGCATGAAATGCTCCGGGTCGCCACTGTGGGGCGAGCTCTGATCAAAGGCTTCCAGGGCCATCGCCTCCCGCCGGTCCTCGCGGCGATAGGCGTCAACGGCGATATTGCGCGCCGTTTGATGCAGATAGGCGCGAGGTTGCTCAACCTTGGTGGCGCTGGATTCAAGCACCCGCACAAAAGTGTCGTGGGCCAGGTCTTCGGCCTGCTGACGGTTTCTCAGGCGGCGCGTCCAGGTCCCGATCAACTCTTCGTAGTGCTCGAAAAAGCCTGTTCTGCGGGGCGGCTGAGGAGTCATCAAGGAAGCACTGGGGAGGCGGGGTGTGAATAGTAATGCTTCCTATTAAGTGGAGCAATGCTACCCGTCAGCTATCAATCACCCGCTGCAAATGAATCGCCAACTCCGTGGCAAACCGCCGTTCCGGCGTTTCCACATCAATCCCGAACAACTCCTGGATCCGCGCCAGCCGATAGCGCAGCGTCGTCACATGCACCCCCATCGCGTCCGCGCATGCCTGGCTGCGGCAGCTCTCCCGCAGATACGCCGTCAGGGTTTCCAGGTACGGCGTCTGGTGCTTGCGGTCATGGGCGAGCATGGCGCCAACGCTGTCGTTGACGAAGGTGCGGATGTCTTCTCCGCCCACGGCCGCGACGAAGATCGGGATCGGCCCGAAATCCTGATCGGAGATCGGCCCGCTGCGGCCGAACGAGCGGGCAATCTCGATCAGCCGCCGGCAGCGCTCCCACGCGGCAGGATAATCCGCCAGCGCCCGGCACACCCCGCTGGCCAGCAGGATCGGCTCGGCACCCAGGTAGTGCGCCAGGTCATCGGTAATCTGCCGTTTGATTTTGCTCAAGCGCTCGCCTTCCGCCGGCACCAGGCACACCAAACCGTTGTCGACAATGATCACCGTGGCCTGCATCCCTGCACGCTGCAGGATGCGCGCGACGTTGTGGTGCAGGTTCTTCGCCTCCCGGGCCTTGGCGCCGTAGTCGACGATGATCATCTGCTGCGCGGTGCTGAAGCTGATGCCCAGCCGCTGGGCGCGCTGCTGGATGTCATCGGCATCGCGCCAGCGGCCCTCGAGCACTTCGAGCAGCAGCTCGGTCTGGGTCCGGGTTTCAAAACGAAAGCGGATAAAACTGCGCATCATCTGCACGCTCAAGGCGAACTTGGCGCTTTCCAGCATCAGCAGGTCCAGCTCGTTGACCGGCGCCGCCACCGGGAACAGCACCAGCGCGCCCACCAGTTCGTGGTCGACCATCAACGGTTCGATCTGCGCCCGCAGGGTGAACTGGCGCTGGCCATCGTCGAGGAACAGGTTGACCGTACTGCGCAGGGCGCTGCGCAAACTTTCCTGGGCGGCCTTGGTGATCTGCACGCTGAGCACCCCGGCGACTGCGGCCTGCCAGGCATTGTCGTCAAACAATGCGGGATCCGGGGAACGCCCCGCCACCACTTGGTTGGCGGTGAAGTCCACGGCGATCACCGGGTTGGGCAACTGGTCGCCGACCATCAGCGACAACGATGTCACCGAACCGCCGCCCAATACGTGTTCAAGCATCGTGGTATGCACATGCAACGCCTGCTGCAGGCGCTCGGCGGCGCGGCGTTCGGCTTCCAGCTGGCGCTGGCGCTCCACGGCAATGGCGCCCAGGTGGATGATCATGCCGAGGAACACCCGGTCTTCTTCCGAAACGTCCATCAGCGTGCGGGAAATCACACTGAGCACCATGGGCCGGCCGTCGAAGTCGGTGCAGTTCATCGGCATCACCATCACCGTGCGGTAATCGCGCTCCAAGGATTCGCGGCGGTAGCCGGGGTACTCGCATTCGCGCACGTCGCGGATGAACACCGCCTCGTTGCGTTGCAGGGCGGTCATCACCGGGCTGGAAGACAGCTCCCAGCAATCCACCAGCGGGCGCTGCACCAGGGTCGGGTCATGGCGGGCGATCACGTGGCCGAAGCCGGCGTCCATGTCGATGGCCATGATCGAACTCATGGTCCAGTGGGTGTGGCGGCAACTGGCGTACACCAACTGGTGCAGCATCGACTGCAGGTCACCGCCGGAGTTGATCTGACTGGCCACATCGCGCAACGACAGTATCTGCATTTCTCGATTCAAGGCGCTCACCCGAACATGGAGGTCACGGCAGCCACGTTGCCTGCCAGGCCCGCCTGATACTTGCTCCGGTTCAGAGCAATGTCCAGTGGATTTGCACTGCGTAACCACGGAAGACGCTGCTGCCCAACGCTCCTAGCCTAAGGCCACAACCAACAGCCAAAAGGGCGACGAGTGATCATGAATCTGGAAAATCTGGGCGTCAGGAAGTACTGCACCTTTATCGAAGAAACCTTTATCGAAGGCGGCAAGGACGCCGGCAAACCGATCACCCTGATCGTGGTGGCAGCCGTGTTGAAAAACCCTTGGGCCGGCCAGGGCTTCGTCGAAAACCTGCGTCCGGAAATCCTGCGCCTGGCCCCCGGCCTGGGCCATGAGATGACCCGTCGCCTGATCGCCCTGATGCCCGGGGGCAAGGTCGAAGCCTTCGGCAAGGCGGCGGCTGTCGGGGTCAACGGCGAAATCGAACACGCCTCGGGCCTGATCCACACCCTGCGCTTCGGCAACCTGTTCCGCGAAGCCGTGGAAGGCACCGCCTACTTGAGCTTCACCAACACCCGCAATGCACCGGGCGCCCTGCTTTCGCTGCCGATGGTGCACAAAAGCGAAACCGGCAAGCGCTCGCACTTTCTCACCGCCAACTTCCAGGTCGCCGATGCCCCGGGCCCCGACGAAGTGCTGATCGCCATCGGCGCCAGCGACGGCTCCCGTGCCCACCCACGGATTGCCGACCGCTACCAGGACATGGCCGAGATGGAAGCGGAACAACCCAAGGACTGACGTCTGGCTGAAGAACGACGCTCAATTGTGGCGAGGGAGCTTGCTCCCGCTGGGTCGCGGAGCGGCCCCATGAGCCCCGCCATGGTCCGCCTGAAAGAACCCGGTTGCCGTTGTGGGGCTGCTTCGCAGCCCTGCGGGAGCAAGCTCCCTCGCCACAGGGTTGATGTTTGCCACAGAAATGCCGGAGCACTGCGAAACGAAGCAAAACTTTCACCTTCGCTACCATTTTTCGACGCAAGCCCACGGTTTCCCTTGCTCGTAGGCTTGCTTCACACCACAAGAACAAAGGAGTACCCCGATGCCGAGCACCGCGATCAGCGCCAACGTTGCAGCCGTCGATCCGGGCGCCTTGCGCCAGGCCTTCGGCACCTTCGTCACCGGCGTCACCGTCATCACCACCCATGACACCGATGGCAACCCGCGCGGCATGACCGCCAATTCGTTTACCTCGGTGTCCCTCGACCCGCCGCTGCTGCTGGTGTGCGTGGGCAAGTCGGCCGCCAGCTACACCGCGTTTGCCAGCACCGAACAGTTTGCCGTGAACCTGTTGCACGAAGGCCAGGTGGACGTCTCCGGGACCTTCGCCTCCAAGTCGCCAGACAAATTCCACACCGTCAACCACGACACCGTGCACACCGGCGCACCGATCCTCACCGACAGCCTGACCTGGTTCGACTGCAGCGTGCACCAGCGAATCGAAGCCGGCGACCACCTGGTGCTGATCGGCCAGGTCCGCGCCTTCGGCACCAGCCCCAAGCTGCCGCTGTGCTTCTGCCGGGGCCGCTACGCGAACATCCAGGACCCGCTGCCGGCCAGTTGGCTGGACTCCCACAAGATGATCATCGGCTACCTGATCGAAGCCGGCGACGCGATCCTGTTTCGCGCCGATGGCCAGGGCGGCTGGACGCTGCCGGTGGCCGGCAAGCGCAAGGGTTTTATCGACGCCGGCGACAGCTCGCTGCCGGTGGAACTGGAATCGACCTTCCTGTACTCGGCGTTCGATGTCGACGACACCGACCCCGGCTACCTGATCTACCGCGCCCAGCTCGGCCCGTTCGACGCCGAGCTGCCCGACACCCTGCGCTTCTTCCCGCTGGACGCGTTGCCCATCGAGCAGATGCCGGTCAACGAACTGCGCTCGGTGGTGCGCCGCTATGCCCGCGAGCGCCAGAACCAGCAGTTCGGCATCTACACCGGCTCTGCCGCCAGCGGCCGCATCGCGATGCTCGAAAACGCGCCCCTTTGACACGCACCTACAGGACTCTTGCATGAAAACCACGGTCAGCGCCCTTGAGGGCAACCGCCTCAACCTGTTTATCGACGGTCGCTTTGTCGCTCCCGACAGCGGCAGCTATGTCGACAGTTTCGACCCCACCACCGGCCAGTCCTGGTACCAGTTCGCCCAGGCCGATGCCGGCGACGTGGCCCGCGCCGTCGCTTCCGCCCACAAGACCTTCAACGACCCGCAGTGGCGCAACATGACACCCACCGCACGCGGCAAATTGTTGTATCGCCTGGCCCAGCTGGTGGCCGAGCACGCCGAAGAACTGGCGCTGCTGGAAACCCGCGACAACGGCAAGCTGCTGCGGGAAATGCGCGCGCAAATGAGCGCCCTGCCCGATGCCTACGTCTACTTCGCCGGCATGGCCGACAAGCTGCAAGGCGAGGTGATCCCGGTCAACAAGCTCAACCAGCTCAACTACAGCAGCCGCGAGCCGTTGGGCGTGGTCGGCATGATCACCCCGTGGAACTCGCCGCTGATGCTGCTCACCGGCACCCTCGCACCGTGCCTGGCCATCGGCAACACGGTGGTGATCAAGCCCTCGGAACACGCCAGCGCCTCCACACTGGCGCTGGCCGAACTGATCATCGAAGCCGGCTTCCCGGCGGGTGTGGTCAACGTAGTCACCGGCAACGGCGCCGTCACCGGCGAGGCCCTGACCCGCCATCCCGACATCGCCAAATACGTGTTCACCGGCAGCACCGAAACCGGTCGGCGTATCGCTGGCAACGCCGCCAATAACCTGGTGCCGTGCCAGATGGAACTGGGCGGCAAATCGCCCCACGTGGTGTTTGCCGATGTGGATATCGAGAAGGCCGTGAACGGCGTGGTCTCCGGGATCTTCGCCGCCGCCGGGCAAAGTTGCGTGGCCGGTTCGCGCTGCTTTGTCGAAGCGCCGATCTACGACAAGTTCGTCGAGGCCCTGGTGGCCCGCACCCAACAGATCAGCGTCGGCCACCCGATGGAAGAACACACCGACATCGGCCCGCTGGCCCTGCAAGCCCAACTGCAAAAGCTCGAAGGCTACATCGCCAGCGGCGCCCAACAAGGCGCGCAGATCGCCGTCGGCGGCAAACGCCCCAGCACCGCGCACCTGTCCGAAGGCTGGTACTTCGAGCCCACGGTGATGGCCAACGCCACCAACGACATGCCGTTCATGCGCGACGAATTGTTCGGCCCGGTAGTGGGTGTGATGCCCTTCACCACCGAAGAGCAAATGCTCAGCCTGGCCAACGATACCCACTACGGCCTGGCGTCCGGAATCTGGACCCAGAACATCGACCGCGCGATGCGCTTTGCCAACCGCATCGACGCCGGCACGGTGTGGATCAACACCTACCGCAGCTCGGCCTACATGTCCGCCAACGGCGGCTTCAAGCACAGCGGATATGGCCGTCGCGGCGGCTTTGACGTGATGCGCGAGTTTTCCCGGGCCAAGAACGTGGTCATCGATTACTCCGGCGAAATGCAGGACCCCTTCGTCATTCGCCTGCGCTGATTATTCAAGGAGCATCTTATGAAATTCGCCGTATCCCTGAGCATGGAACGCTTCTCGCCAGACGTGCCGATGCAGACCGTCATGGCCAACCTGCTGGAGCTGGCAAAGATCGCCGATGCCGGCGGCTTTGAAACCCTGTGGACCTCCGAACACCACACCCTGGAATGCACCATCGCGCCCAACCCGTTCCAGACCCTGACCTGGCTCGGCCAGCACACCGAGCGTATCCGCCTGGGCACCGCTACCCTCGCTGCCGCCTATTGGCATCCGATCCGCCTTGCCGGTGAAGCCGCGCTGTGTGATCACCTGACCCACGGCCGCCTGGAATTCGGCATCGCCCGCGGTTCCTACCAGTACGAGTTCGACCGCATGACCCCCGGCCTGCAACAGCAGGAAGGTGTGGGCTACATGAAGGAACTGGTGCCGGCGGTGCAAAAGCTCTGGACCGGCGACTACGCCCACGACGGCCACTACTGGAAATTCCCGCAGACCGCCGCCGTACCGAAGCCGCTGCAAAAAGGCCACCCGCCGATCTGGGTCGCCGCACGGGACCCGGGCACCTTCGACTGGGCAGTGAGCATTGGCGCCAACATCCTGTCCACCCCGCTCTCGCTGCCGGCGGCCGAAATCGCGGTGCTCGGCGAAAAATTCAACAAGGCCGTGGCCGACAACCCCCACGTGCCACGCCCGCGCTTCATGATGCAGCGCCGCACCTGCGTGTACGCCAACCCCAACGACTGGGAACTGCCGGTCAAGCACAGCATGGATTTTGGCCGCGCCTTCGAGAACCTGATGCAGAACATCGGCACCGTGCACAACGGCTTCCCCGAGCCGGTGCCGTTTGAAAGCGTGCGCGGCAAAGACAACTACAACCCGGAAAACCTGCGGCGCAACTTGATGTTCGGCACCCCGGACGAAATCATCGAAAAGCTGCTCGACTACGAAGCCGCCGGTGTCGACCAGTATTGCCTGGGCCTGACCTTCAACTTGCCGTTCGAACTGCAGAAGCAGACCCTGCGCCTGTTCATCGATGAAGTGATGCCATTCTTCGCCGAGCGCGAGCGCGCCAGACAACGCGACCAGGTCAGCGCGTGATGGGCCAGGCACAACGTTTCAGCGTGGCCAACGTCACGCTCAATTATCGCCTGGACGGGCATGGACCGCGCCCGCTGGTGTGCATCCATGGCGTGGGTTCCAGCCTTGAGGCGTGGGCTGAAACGGTGGCGGGTCTGCAGGAGCAATTCACCGTGCTGACCTTCGACCTGCGCGGCCACGGCCAGTCGTCCCGCACGCCCGGGCGTTATGAGATTGATCATTTGGTGGGTGAGGCGCTGGCCCTGGCGGATCACGTGGGCTTCAAGCAGTTCGACCTGGCCGGGTTCTCGTTGGGCGGGCTGATCGCCCAACGCATGGCCCTGACTCATCCGTCGCGGGTTCACCGGTTGGTGCTGCTGTCGACCGTCGCCGGGCGTAACGCCGAGGAGCGCGAGCGGGTACACGCGCGCCTCGCCGCCTTGCAGGCCGGGGAGCCGGTGGCTCACTACGAGGCATCGCTGTCGCGTTGGCTGACCGAGGATTTTCAGGCGCGCAATCCCGAGGCTGTTACCCGTCTGCGCCAACTGAATGCCGACAACGACCCGGGCTGTTATGCCGCGGCGTATCGCATCCTGGCCGAGTCGGATTTCGGCGAACAGCTGTCACGGATCCGCTGCCCCACGCTGATTGCCACCGGTGCCGAAGACGCCGGCTCCAACCCACGGATGGCGACGTTCATGCACGATCGCATCGAGGGTTCGCAACTGCGGATTCTGCCTGGGCTGCGCCATTGCATCCTGATCGAGGCGCCGCAACAGGTGGCCGCCCTGATACGCGATTTTCTAACCCCTTCGGAGACTCACCATGGATAAATCATTGCAGGCCCAAGGCGAAAGCGTTCGCCGCCAAGTCCTCGGGGATAGCTACGTCGACCAGGCCCTGGGCCGCGCCGACGACTTTTCCCGGCCCTTCCAGGCGGTGCTCAACGAGTACTGCTGGGGCATGGTCTGGACCGACGACAGCCTGGACCTCAAGCAACGCAGTCTGCTCAACCTGGGAATGCTCGCGGCGCTGGGGCGCATGGACGAATTCGGTACGCATTTCTGCGGCGCCCTGCGCAACGGACTGAGCGACGACGAACTGCGCGCCGCCCTCGTGCAGATCGCGGTGTACTGCGGCGTGCCGGCGGGTGTCGAGGCGTTTCGCGTGGCCCGCAAAGCCCGGGAAAGCATGGCTCCATCGGATTCAACGACCGGTTGACGCCCAACCCTTGCACTCGCCACACCGCTCATGCTGTAAGTGCCTTGGCACCACAACAAGAAATTTTTGCGACTGCGCCTTGCGTCGCCTTAGCTCGAAGATTTTTAACTGCCAGTAGCCCAAAAATTTCTATTGATGAAGTTTTCCGCAGATTGCAAAACAACAATTGGAGGCAATTGGTGAGCGAACGACTAAAGATTGAGAACCTCTACAAGGTCTTTTCCTCAACCCCGGACAAGGCCATGCAGCTCTTGACCGCCGGGGCCAGCAAAGACCGGATCCTGGCCGAGACCGCCACCGTGGTCGGCCTCAATAACGTATCGCTGTCGATCCCCAGCGGGGCGATCTACATGATCATGGGCCTCTCGGGCTCGGGCAAATCCACCCTGGCGCGCTGTATCAACCGCCTGAATGAACCGACCGCGGGCAAGATCCTGCTGGACGGCGAAGACCTGGTGAGCCTCGACGAAAACCAACTGCGGGAAGTGCGCCGCACGCGTATCTCCATGGTGTTCCAGCACTTCGCGCTGCTGCCGAATAAAACCGTGATCGAGAACACCGAGTTCGGCCTCAAGCTGCGCGGTGTCTCGGCGGCCGAGCGGCGCAAGCGGGCCCTGGAAGTACTGGCGATTGTCGGCCTGGCCAAGTGGGCCGACCACCATCCCCACGAGCTGTCCGGCGGCATGCGCCAGCGCGTCGGCCTGGCCCGCGCACTGGCCACCGACGCCGACGTGCTGATCATGGACGAGGCCTTCAGTGCCCTCGACCCATTGATCCGCACCGAGATGCAGGACGAGTTGCTGCGCCTGCAACGCACCCTGAAAAAAACCATCCTGTTCATCACCCACGACTTCCAGGAAGCCCTGAAGCTGGGCACACGCATCGCGATCATGGCCGACGGCCAAGTGGTGCGCGAGGGCACGCCCCAGGAAATCGTGATGGACCCGGGCAGCGATTACGTCGCGGCGTTCACCCGGGAGGTGGACCGTTCGCGGCTGTTCGATGCGCGCTCGATCATGGAAAAAGCCCACACGCTGCTGGTGCAGGGTGACACCCGGGTGGTGGGCAATGACAGCACGGCTGCATTCGTACTGAACACCAGCGGCAAGGCGGTCGGCGTGCTGGACTCGGCAGCGCTGCTGGCCGTGGGCGGCGGCGCCGACGCACTGCAACGGCTGTCGAGCCAGTTCGTTTGCGTGCCGGCCAGCGCCAAGCTGGTGGAAGCCGCGCGCCTGCTCAAACCGGGTTTGCCGGTGGCGGTGGTGGATGGCGACGGGCAGTTCGTCGGCACCCTCAACAGCGCGCACATTCTTGATTGCATAGCCAGCGTCCCGGCCCCGCGCCCTGCCGCTGCGGAGGTTGCACAGCATGCTTAGTTCAGAAGACCTCGCGGTTTTACCCGTAGACCAGTGGATCAGCCAGGGTGTGGAGTGGCTGGGGATTCACCTGCGGCCAATGTTCCAGGCGATTCGCTGGCCGGTGGAGCATTTGCTGGGGCTGAGTGACACGGTGATCCACGCGATCCCGTTCCCGGTCATGGTGTTGCTGATGTTCCTGATCGCCTACCGTGCGGCGAGCCTGGGGGTGGCGGTGTTCAGCGCCGTGGCCCTGGTGATGATCGCCGCGTTGGGGGTGTGGGACGAGGCCATGACCACCTTGTCGCTGATCACCACGGCGATTGTGATCTGCATGGTGGTGGGCATTCCGGTGGGCATCTGGTGCGCCCGCAGCGAGCGGGTGTGGGGCGTGATGCGGCCGATCCTCGACATCATGCAAACCACCCCGACCTTCGTGTACCTGGTGCCGGTGGTGATGCTGTTTGGCGTCGGCACGGTGTCGGGTGAAGTGGCGGTGGTGATCTCCGCCTGCCCGCCGCTGATTCGCTTTACCTACCTGGGCATCCGCATGGTCGACACCGAACTGGTGGAAGCCGGCCACGCCTTTGGTGCGGACAAGCGCCAATTGCTCTGGGAAATCCAGCTGCCCCTGGCGATCCCGACGATCCTCGGCGGCCTCAACCAGACCGTGCTCACGGCTATGGTGATGTCGGTGGTGGTGGCGATGATCGGCGCCGAAGGCCTCGGCCTGGTGGTGCTGCAAGGCCTGGGTCGGATGGACGTGGGTCGCGCGGCGGTGGGCGGGATTGCCATTGTGCTGCTGGCGATGATGCTCGACCGGATCACCCAGAACCTGGCGCAACCGACAATGCGCAAGCGCAAGTCGCTGTTCAAGCGACTGCTCAATCCGAACCCGGTAAACGCATAACAAAAAGAACCTCATGAATGCCCGTTGTTGACTGCCAACCCTAACCATAACGAGAAAAAAAAGAGGAAATCATGATGCATCCATTCAAAGCCTTGCTTGGATTTGCAGCAGTGTTGTACCTGGCAAGTACGCAGGTGTGGGCCGAGGATTTGCCGGGCACCGGCAAGACCATCCGCTTCGTGCAATCGGAAAGCACCGGCGGCAACTACGTACTGACCAAAATCGCGATCGAGGCCACCAAGCGCCTGGGCTACGCGAGCAAGTTGAGCACCGTCAACACCACCCTGTTCTTCCCCGCCGCGGCCCAGGGCGACCTGGACCTGTCGATGGACGTGACCTTGCCGATGCTGCAACCGAGCTTTGACAAGGTGAAGGACCGTACCGAAGTGGTGGGCTCGGGCTTCATTACGGGCGCTGGCTATAACGGCTACATGATCGACAAGAAAACCGCCGACGCGTACGGCATCACCAGCCTGGAACAAATGAAGGACCCGAAAATCGCCGGGCTGTTCGGCAAGGACGGCAAGGCCAACCTGATCAGTTGTGATCCGGGCTGGGGCTGTGGCGATGTGGTGGATTACCAGCTCGACAAGTTCGGTCTCAAGGACACGGTTAACCCGGTACGCGGCAAATACGAAGCACTGATGTTCGAAAACGTCGCCCGGCTGAAACGTGGCGAGCCGGTGTTTTTCTATGCGTGGGCACCGTCGTGGATGACCAACACCATGGTGCCGGGCAAGGACGTGGTGTGGCTGCCGACGCCGTTTGATGCGTTGCCGGGCAATGTGCCGAGCACCACTTCGGCACTGACGCCCGGGGTTGCCGGGTGCGCCGGCGGGGCTGATCCATGCCGCATGGCGATGGCGGCGTGGAACTGGTATGCGATTGGCAACAAGCAATTCATCGCGGCGAATCCGGCGATCAAGAAGTTGGTGGAGCAGATGACGTTTTCCCAGGCAACCTGGAGTTATTGGGAAAAAACCATCAGCGCCGACGGCTCCAGCGAACGCAACATTCGCAAGCTGGCGGAGGACTGGATGAAGGAAAACAAAGCGACGTTTGACGGCTGGGTGGCCACCGCAAAAACCGCCAAGTAGCACCGATTCAATGTGGGAGCTGGCTTGCCTGCGATAGCGATGTTGAATTCACCGTCGCCATCGCAGGCAAGCCAGCTCCCACAGTCGATTTTCACCCGCCGCAAAAATAACTGTTTTGGCGGGCGCAATCAGAAAAAACCCACTGCCCCACCCCCACCAAACCACCAATCCCGCGCCTGCCCCTGCCCTAGCATTGCACCCACTCAGCCCATCCGGAGTGACCCCGATGACCTACAAACACCCGCTGCTGTTCAAAGCCCTGTGCTACGTCGACGGCCATTGGGTCCACAGCGCCAGTGCCAGCACCATCGCCGTACATGACCCGGCGAACCAACAGTTGATCGGCCACGTGCCGATGCTGGAAAAACCGCAAATTGTCGCCGCAATCGACGCCGCCCACCGCGCGTTTTCCGCCTGGCGTGAACAGAACCTCGATGCCCGCGCCACGATCCTGCGGCGCTGGGCGGCACTGATCCTCGAACACCAGGAGGACCTCGCCCGCATCCTCAGCCAGGAACAAGGCAAACCGCTGGCCGAAGCCCGCGGCGAAATCGCCTATGCCGCAAGCTTCATCCCGTGGTTCGCCGAAGAAGCCCGCCGCCTGTACGGCCAGAATATCCCCAGCCATATCCCCGGTGCACACCTGGGCACAGTCAAGGAACCCGTAGGCGTCTGCGCCCTGCTGACCCCATGGAACTTCCCCTCGGCCATGATCACCCGCAAGGCCGCCGCCGCCCTCGCCGCCGGGTGCACGGTGGTGGTCAAGCCGGCCCATGAAACGCCCTACTCGGCGTTGGCCCTCGCGCAACTGGCCGAAGAAGCCGGCTTCCCGCCGGGCGTGTTCAACGTGGTGCTGGGCGAGCCACAGATGGCCATGCAAACCCTGGTGCAGGACACCCGCGTGCGCTCGGTAAGCTTCACCGGCTCGACCCGGGTCGGCAAGCTGGTACTGCAGGCGGCGGCCCAGGACGTGAAGAAGGTCTCGCTGGAACTGGGCGGCAATGCGCCATTTATTGTCTGCGCCGACGCCAACCTTGAGCTGGCAGTGAGAGTCGCGGTCGAGGCCAAGTTCCAGACCTCCGGCCAGGACTGCTGCGCGGCCAACCGGATCATGGTCGACCGTTCGATCTACTCCGAATTCCTCAGCCGCTTCGCTGCCGCCGTGCGTGAGTTACGGGTCGGCCCGGCATTGGTCGACGGGCAAGAGCAAAGCGTCGACATCGGCCCGTTGATGCACCAGGCCGCCTTCGACGTCACCGCCGAACGCGTGGCCGACGCCCTGGAGCTGGGCGCGCAACGCCTGGTGGGCTGCGAAGGCCACGCCCTGGGCGGGCTGTTTTACCAGCCAACGGTACTCGCCGACGTGACCCCACAAATGCGCATCTACCGCGAAGAAAACTTCGCGCCGATTGCCGGGGTGCTGCCGTTCGACTCGATTGACCAGGCCATCGAAATGGCCAACGACACCGAGTACGGCCTGGCCGCCTACATTTGTTCCAACCGCCTGGACCTGATCTACCCGCTGATCCGCCGCCTCGACCACGCCATGATCGCGGTCAACGGGGTGAAATTCACCGGTCACCCGATTCCCTTCGGCGGCATGAAAGCCTCGGGCCTGGGCCGTGAAGGCGCCGCCGAGGGCTTCGAAGCCTTTGTCGAAACCAAATACTTTTGCCTGCATCACCAAGGCCAATTCCAAGGAGAGCAACCATGAGCCAAGCATTCAACAGCCTGTTCGAACAAGACCGCGCGCACTTCATGCACCCGTCCACCCACGCCCATGATCACGCCAGCGGCGCACTCAAGGGCCGCATCATCAAGAGCGCCTCGGGCATCCGCATTCGCGACCAGGAAGGCCGCGAATTCATCGATGCGTTTGCCGGCCTGTACTGTGTAAACATCGGCTATGGCCGCACCGAAGTTGCCGACGCCATCTATAAGCAAGCCAAGGAGCTGGCCTACTACCACACCTATGTCGGTCACTCGACCGAGGCAATCATCGAGCTGTCGAGCCGCATCATGGACTGGGCGCCCAAAGGCATGAAAAAGGTCTACTACGGCCTGTCCGGCTCAGACGCCAACGAAACCCAGATCAAGCTGGTGCGTTACTACAACAACGTACTGGGCCGTCCGCAGAAGAAGAAAATCATCTCCCGCGATCGCGGCTATCACGGCTCAGGCATCATGACCGGCAGCCTCACGGGCCTCGCCGCCTTCCATCAGCATTTCGACCTGCCGGAAAAAGGCATCCAGCACACCATTTGCCCGCACTGGTACCGCAAGGCACCGGCGGGCATGGACGAGGCTGCGTTCGTGCGTTACTGCGCCGATGAGCTTGAAAAAATGATCCTCGCCGAAGGCCCGGACACGGTCGCGGCGTTCATTGGCGAACCGGTGATGGGCACCGGTGGCATCGTGGTGCCCCCGGCCGGTTACTGGGCGGCGATCCAGGCGGTACTGAACAAGTACGATGTGTTGTTGATCGCTGACGAAGTGGTCTGCGCGTTCGGCCGGCTGGGCTCGAAAATGGGCAGCCAGCGCTACGGCATGCGCCCGGACCTGATCACCACGGCCAAGGGGCTGACCAGCGCCTATGCCCCGCTGTCAGCGGTGATCATCGGTGAGAAGGTGTGGGACGTGATTGAAAAGGCCTCGACCCACGAAGGCGCCATGGGCCACGGCTGGACCTACTCCGGGCACCCGATCTGCGCCGCGGCGGCGCTGGCAAACCTGGATATCCTGGAACGGGAGAACCTCACGGCGAACGCCGACGAAGTCGGTGGGTACCTGAACCGTCGCCTGCGGGAAACCCTCGAAGGTCACCCGCTGGTGGGCGAAGTACGCGGCGACGGCCTGCTCGCCGCCGTGGAATTCATGGCCGACCGTGAGCAACGCACGCCGTTTGATCCTGCGCTCAAGGTCGGCCCCAAAGTCTCGGCGGCCTGCCTGGAACGCGGGATGATCGCCCGGGCCATGCCACACGGCGACATCCTCGGCTTTGCGCCGCCGCTGATTTTGACCAGGGCGGAGGCAGACCTGATCGTCGACATCACCAAAGGCGCGATCGACCAGGTGGCCGGGGAAGTGTTGGGCTGATGAGTTTCCCTTAGGAGCAAGCTTGCTCGCGATGGTCGTGAACGATAACGTGCTAATCCTGAATTAACGCGTCGTCCTCAGGCTCATCGCGAGCAAGCTCGCTCCTACAGGGTCCGTGCGCCTTTGGAGTTCGTTGCCGATGCACAAGCTTGACCGCTACGACCTGAAAATCCTGCGTATCCTCTCCGAGGACGGGCGCATCACCAAATCGAGCCTGGCCGAGGCCATCAACCTTTCGGTAACGCCCGCCTGGGAGCGCGTGCGCAAGCTGGAAAGTGCCGGCCTGGTCAAGGGCTACCGCGCGGTGATCGACTGGAATCAGGTGTTCAAGAGTCAGCAACTGCTGGTGGAAATCACCCTCGCCCGGCACACCGCCCAGGACATGCGCCGCTTCGAACAACGCATGAGCGACGCCCCCGACGTGGAGTTCTGCTACGCCACCGGCGGCGGCGTGGACTACATCGCAATGATCCGCGCAGCCGACATCGACCAGTACCAGCGTTTCATCGATCAACTGCTGATGGAAGACCTGGCCATCGAGCGCTACTTCACCTATATCGTCACCAAAACCATCAAGACCACCGGCGCGCTGCCGGCCCAGGCGCTGGACGATACGGCCTGTTCCTGATGCTTGTATAACGCCCGTAATCCCGGCAGGATTGCGCCCGTGATCTTCACGGACGAGCACATGATGACCCTGCCCTTTTTCGCCCCCGTACTTCTCACCACCGAACGCCTGGGCCTGCGCCCTCCCCATCAGGATGACTGGCGCGCGCTGTTTGCCATTTGGTCCGACCCCGAGGCCATGCGCTACTTTTCCTTTCCCACCATGACCCGCGCCGAGCAGGCCGTTGAACGCTTCGGCCAACTGATGGAAGCCTCGATTGCCGGTGAAGACCTGGTGTGCATGGTGGAGTTGCTGGCCACCGGCGAGGTGATCGGCAGTTGCGACCTGTTCAATGTCGACGAGCAATGCCGCCGCGCTGAAATCGGCTTTACCCTGGGCCGCCAGCATTGGGGCAAGGGCTACATGAGCGAAGCCGCCCGCGCCGTGATCGACCATGGGTTCAACACCGCCGGGCTGCGCCGCCTTGAAGCCGACATTGACCCACGCAACCTGGGCTCCGCGAAGCTGCTTGAGCGCCTGGGTTTCGTCCGCGAAGGCTTGCTGCGCGAGCGCTGGGTGGTCGGCGACGAGATCTCGGACAGCGCGCTGTATGGCCTGCTCAAGCGTGACCGTCCTGCCTGACCCACAACGGGCGCCCCTTCTTCAGGCCGACGATCAGGGCCAAGAGGATCAAGCCCATGGCCTGCCACTGCGAAACCCCGGGGCGCTCACCCAGGATCAGCATTGAGCTGACGATGCCGAACACCGGGATCAGCAGTGACAGGGGCGCCACCCGGGAAACCGGGTACTCGCGCAACAGCAGGTTCCAGCCCCAGTAACAGAAGTGCGTCGCGCCATACACCTGGAACGCCAGCGAGAACAACGCCACGCCGTTCAGTTGAGCAGGCAAAGCGATAAAGGCTTGCGAGCCATCCAGCAGCCACGTCAACAGCACCAGCGGCAACGGCGCAAACAGGCTGGCCCAGACTACGAAGGCAAAGATCTCCCGCACCCCGGAGACCTTGATGATGATATTGCCGATGCTCCAGGCCAACGCGCTGAACAGCACCAAGGCAAACCCCAGCATCGTGGCCGCGCCCTGCACACTCAACAGCATGCCCACCAGGCCCATGGCCGCCAGCGCCACGCTGATCAATTGCGGCACGGACAGGCTTTCACGAAACAGCAGCACGCCCCAGCCCATGGTGAAAAATGCGCTGAACTGGATCAGCAACGACGCGCTGCCGGGCGGCACGCCCATGGCGATCCCGAGGTTGATCAAGGCCCACATCGCCACCCCGAATATCAAGCCATAGGCCGCCAGCCACTTCACCGCGACCTGGGGCCGGCGCACCAGAAACACCCAGGGCAACGCCGCCAGGGTGAACCGCAGGGCCGTCAGCAACAGCGGGTTGATCTCGGCCAGGCCGAGTTTGGTAATGGGGAAATTGAGTCCCCACACAGCCGTCACCAGGACGGCCAGTAACAGGTGTTTTTGCTTCATCGTGACGGGTCCATTGACTCGGTGGCACGACAGGAGGCCGTGCATCCGACAGATTTTTTCGTAAACCGCGATGGCCCGCCTGCGATTGTGGGTCAACAAAGGCTAGAATCAGGCCATGCCCGATATTCATCCCTACGAAAACACCCCGCGCGACGTGGTCGTGACCGCCATCGACTATGCCGACGGCGAGCTGTTCCCCGCCCACGCGCACCCGCGAGGCCAGTTGGCCTATGCCAGCCAGGGTGTCATTACCGTCTACAGTGCCATCGGTAACTGGGTGGTGCCGCCCCGCCGCGCGATCTGGGTGCCGCCGCATGTGTCCCACGCCATGCTGATGCGCGGGCCGGTGACGATGCTCAACACCTACATTCGCCCGCAGGCGGCGCGGCGGCTGGAGTTGCCGCAACAGTGCCAGGTGCTGGATGTGTCGCCGCTGCTTGGGCAGTTGCTGGAGAAGGCCGTCGAGGTACCTGCGCGTTACGCGATGGGTGGCCGCGACAGCTATTTGATGGGCTTGCTGCTGCACGAGATCGCCCGGATGCCGGTGCTGCCGCTGTGTGCGCCGTTGCCGGCCGAGCCTCGATTGGCGAAGGCCTGCGAAGAGTTCCTGGCTGGGCCTTCGTTGGAAATCGGCATTGATGCCATGGCCCTCGGCGCGGGTATGAGCCGCCGGACTTTTACCCGCCAGTTCCGCCAGGCCACGGGGATCAGTTACCTGCAATGGCGCCAGCAAGCCTGTTTGCTGGCGGCGATTGTGCGGCTGGGCAATGGGGAACCGGTGACCAGGGTGGCGCTGGATCTGGGGTATAGCAGCCCGAGTGCGTTTGCCACGGTTTTCAAGCGTGTGTTGGGTGAGGTACCGAGCCGTTATTTCACCAGGGAGTTGCGGGGGGGTGGGTCGCGGTACATATCCGTTATTTAGGTAACGACCACCTAGGATTCCGCTCTTACAGCGGGTCACTTTTGAACAGCCGGAATGCCGGCCCAGTCAAAAGCAAGCAAAACGCTCCTGCCCCACCACTCGGCACCTCGCCTAGGCTCGGTGTGCCTAAGATCAAAATCAAAAGCTAAAGCGGGCACGGTTCAAATGTGGGAGCTGGCTTGTCGGGTCGCCGCATCGCTGCGATGGCATCAACTGGGTGTACCTGATGCACCGAGGTGTCTGCATCGCCGGCAAGCCAGCTCCTACAGAAGAGCAGCTCCACCTTCGCTCTGGCTTTTGATCTGGCTTTCAACACTCAGGTCGGCTTTCAGGCCGCCGTGCTTTTGATCTTGATCTTGATCTGACTGCCCCAATAAGCCCGAGGCCGAACGCAGGTATTGCGCAGCGGGTAAACCGGCAGGACGCCGGTTTAGCCGCGCCGGGCCATGGATGGCCCGTCGCGGCGGCCCGCTTCGCGGTGCCGGAGTGAGGGAACACCGAGCCTAGGCGAGGTGCCGACAGGCGGGGCAGAGCGCTTTGGTTACTTTGCCGCTTTTTGTACACCCCGCCCCGCCCCGCCAAAAAAACCTCACACCAACCGCTTGATCTGCTTATGCCGCCAAACCAGCCGGTAATACGCCGTCTGCAACCCCAACATCGCCAGATACGTCACCGGAAACGCCATCCACACCCCTTCCAGCCCAAACCGCGTATTCAGCAGATACGCCACCGGCAACTCCACCCCCAACACGCAAACGATCGAGATCCCCACCGGCACCAGCACCACCCCGCTGGCCCGCATGATCCCGCCCACCACGGCCTGGAAACCGAACACCAGGATGCTCCAGAGCATGATATGCAGCAGGTGCTCGGCCTTGACCCGCGCATCCACGTCGGTAATGAACAACCCCAACAGCCAGTGCGACAACACATACCCCAGCACTATCAACCCACCCGTCAGGCACAGGTTGATCAAAATCCCCGTACGCAGGATCGGCCCGATCCGCTCCAGGCGCCCCGCCCCGATCGCCTGCGCCCCCAGAATCGACGCCGTGATCGCAATCGACAACGCCGGAAACTGCACATAGTTGACGATCTGCGTCACCGCCCCATACGCCGCCGTCGCCTGGGAACCATGGCTGTTGACCAGCGCCAGAATCACCAGCTCCGACAACGACAGCACCACCATCTGCAACCCAGTGGGCAACCCGATACGCAGGACCTTGCCCAGGATCACCCGATCCAGCCGCAGCGCCGCCATCAACTGGCGATCCGGCGCCATCACGTGGTTTTTATGGCGCAGGCGCAGCACCAGGAACGTCATCGCCAGGGCATTACCCACCAACCCCGCCACCACCGCGCTCTGGATACCCATCGGCGGCAGGCCCAGCCAGCCCTTGATCAGCGCAGGGGTCAGCACCAGGCCCACGGTGGTCGACACCATCAGCGCCAATAAGGGCGACACCGTGTCACTCACGCCCCGCAGCAGTTGGGTGAACAGGATGAACACCAGCAACAGCGGCATGATCAGCATCATCATCTGCGCATAACCCACCGCGTCATCCAGCACATCCACCGGTGTGCCCAGGGCCTGCATTGCCGGGCGCGCAAACACGCTGCCCAGCACCGCCGCGATCACCCCGATCAGGGCGCCGAGGGTCAGGGTGGCGCCGGTGATCGACTTGACCATCGAGGTTTCCTGCGCGCCCCACGCCTGGCCGATCAGCACCGAAGCGCCCGCCCCCAGGCCGATCACCAGGGCGATAAAGAAAAACACGATGGGGAACATCCCCGACACCGCCGCCAACGCCTGGGTGCCGAGCATCTGCCCGACATAGATCCCGTTCAGCGTGCCGGAAAAGCTCTGGAGGAAATTGGACAGCACCATGGGTGCCAGAAAGATCAGGTAGATCTGCCACAACGGTCGTTGCTGGGTGACTTCCATGAGGTTCGGATCTCAATGCAATTAGGCAGGGAAAGCGTTGCGTGACAACCAGGCCAGGTACAACTTCACATCCACCGGCCAGTGCGCGATCCTGTTGGAAAATTCCGCGCCGTCCTGGGCAAACAACGCCCGCGAGGCTTCTTCAAAACCTGGCAGGTCGCCGCCGATGGCGCTCATGAAACGATAGCTGGACTCCTTCGCCTGGCGCCGCTCATCGTGCTCGGCATGGGCGTTGCGCGCTTCGTCCACCAACCGGCGCAAGGCCGCCGAGGCGCCGCCGCGTTGTTGTCCGAGCCACTCCCAGTGCCTCGGCAGCAAGGTCACTTCACGGGCGACCACCCCCAGCTTCGGACGGCCTACAGCAGGTGACGCCGGCACGTCGGCCTCCGTCACCGCGAGGGTCGGTTGCTGCGGTGCGTAACCGGCGGGCCAGGGATAGTCGACTTGAACACCGCTGGCGTCATCAAACACCAGCAAGCTGCCCGTCGCCAGGTCGAGGCTTTTCAGGTTTTTGGCGACGTCGGCATAAGAGCCGGCAGCCACGCGTTGGTGGCCAAGGAAGGCGGTGCACTGTGATGCGCTCATGACTTTTACCCGGATTATTTTATTTTACCCGGGTTATATTAGTCTGAAATTTATTGGATGCAAGCCGCTTGTTGCGAAACCACCAAACGATCACTGTCGACAGTCGCGCCCATGGGGCCCACACCCGGGTCGCGCAATACGCATTCGGCAATCGCCGGCTCCAGCTCCACCCGCAATCGGCGGCCCAAGGCGCGGGCGCCGAACCGTACGTCATGGTCGCGGCACAGCCAGGCACGTGCCGATTCATCCAGCACCAATGATCGGTGCTGCGCCGCCAGGCGTTGATTGAGTTTGCCGAGTTCCACCTTGAGCAGCGCCTCAAGCCACTGATGGTCGATGGGCTCGAACATCAGGATACGATCGATGCGATTGAGAAATTCCGGCTCGAAGTGGCGGTGCAAGGCGTCCTCCAACACCCCCGCTTCACCGCGCCCCCACCAGCGCAACGGGGCAAAGCGTTGCCGGTGCCGACGCGCCTGCTGGGCGCCGATATTGCTGGTCATGAAGATCAGGCTGTTGCGAAAGTCCAGCGTACGAGTGCCGCCCGCCAGCGTCAGCTGGCCGTTTTCAAGGATGCCCAGCAGGCTGCGCACCACCTCCTGGCTGGCTTTCTCCAACTCGTCGAACAGCACGATACCAGGGCGGCTGTAGCTACCCTGGATCAGTTCGCTGTTGAACAGGCTGATGCCCTCCTTGCTGCCGACATAACCCGGCGGTGCACCGGTGAGTGCGGCGGCATAATGCTCCTGGGCCAGGGTGTGCATGTCGATACGGCAGAACCCGTCGGCACGCCCGTGCAACGCCTGGGCCAGCAGCCGGACGATTTCCGTCTTGCCGACCCCGGTAGGCCCCATGAACAGGTTGACGCTCAACGGCCGCTCACGCTCACCGATATCGGCCTTGACCACCTTGAGCAACCCTTCCATTTGGGCCAGGGCTGCGTCCTGGCCAACGATACGGCTGCGCAGCAAGGCCATGACCTGGGCCGGTTCAAAAGTAAACCGCATGCCTCAACCCGCCGTTTTTTCTTTACCGCCATGGGGCAACTGCCCCACCGGGCATTCGGCGACACCGACGGTGCTGCGAGTGAATGCCTCGACATTCTCTTGGGCCTTTTGCGCGTCCAGCACCCAGGTGCGATAGAACTCGAATGGGCAATCCGCCACGCCCTTGTCCCCATCGCCCGAGGCATGCATGCCGGTGTAGCCACGGTGCAGCAACTTGAACAGATGGTTCTGCGACTGGTCGTTGGCCCGCGCATCGCGGATCTGCGACACCGACAGCTGGGCGTACTGAATGCCCATCTCTTCCTCGCCGCACTCGCCCAGGGTACGGCCATCGAAGCCGATGATCGCCGAGTGCCCGAAGTACGAATACACCCCGTCGAACCCCGCCGCATTCGCCACCGCCACGTAGCAGTTATTGGCCCAGGCCATGCTCTTGGACATCTGCACCTGCTGCTCCTTGGCCGGGTACATATAGCCTTGGCAGCGCACGATCAGCTCGGCGCCTTTCATCGCACAGTCACGCCAGATCTCCGGGTAGTTGCCGTCGTCGCAGATGATCAGGCTGACCTTCATGCCCTTGGGCCCGTCGCACACGTAGGTGCGATCGCCCGGGTACCAGCCCTCGATCGGGCACCACGGAATGCATTTGCGGTAACGCTGGACGATCTCGCCGAGGTTATTGATCAGCACCAGCGTGTTGTACGGCGCCTTGTGCGGGTGCTCCTCGTGGCGTTCACCGGTCAGGGAAAACACGCCCCAGGTATTGGCCTGGCGGCAGGCCGCGGAGAAAATCGCCGTCTCCTCGCCGGGAATACTCGCGGCGGTCGCCATCATCTCGTCGTGGTCGTACATGATCCCCATGGTGCTGTATTCGGGGAACACCACCAGGTCCATGCCGGGCAAACCCTGCTTCATGCCGACAATAATCTCGGCAATCTTCTTCGCGTTATCGATGACCTCGGCCTTGCTGTGCAGGCGCGGCATCTTGTAGTTCACGACAGCAACGCCGACCGTATCCGGGCTGCTGGAAATGTCGCCATGGCGCATTGCAAATCTCCTCGGTCAGTGACTGATCATCCAGGGCCGTGGCCCGGTCCTGGTCTTGAGCCCCAGCGGGTTGGCCTTGCTCGGCACCACCGGCTTGCTGGTGCCACAGCAACTGCAGCCCGCCGGGTGCTTGCGCGCTGCCTGATATTCGCCGACGGTTTGCGGCGCATGGGCGCTGCGCTCGTTACCGGCTATGGCCTTGCGCTGATTGGCCGACAGCGTGGTCAGCGCCGGCGCCGACAGCAGCAACTGCCCGCCCGGGCCGTCGCAATACGGGCATTGGCTGGGTTCGTGACGCTGGGCCATGGGCCGCAGCATCGTGAAGGTGCCGCAGGACTCACAGGCATATTCGTAGGTCGGCATGGCTACAGGTCCGGAGCGATGGGCAGGTCGATGCTGCCGTCGAGGAATTGGGTCGGGCCGCTGGCATTGGGGTTGATGTCGAACTCGAAGATTTCAGTCGGCAGCCACAACGTCGCGCAGGCGTTGGGGATGTCCACCACGCCGCTGATATGCCCCTGCACCGGCGCCGAGCCGAGCAACGCATACCCCTGGGCCGGCGAGTAGCCGAACTTGGTCAGGTAGTTGATCGCATTCAGGCAGGCCTGGCGGTAAGCGACATTGACGTCCAGGTAATGCTGCTGGCCCTGTTCGTCGACGGAGATGCCTTCGAAGATCAGGTAGTTCTTGTAGTTCGGGGTGATCGGGCTTGGCTTGAACACCGGGTTCTTGATCCCGTATTTGGCCATGCCGCCCTTGATCAGCTCGACCTTCATGTGCACCCAGCCGGCCATTTCGATGGCGCCGCAAAAGGTGATTTCGCCGTCTCCCTGGCTGAAGTGCAAGTCGCCCACCGACAGGCCAGCGCCGTTGACGTACACCGGGAAATAGATCTTCGAGCCGCGGGACAAATCCTTGATATCGCAGTTGCCGCCATGCTCACGGGGCGGCACGGTGCGGGCACCGGTGGCCGCGGCATCGTCACGGGCCGAGCCCTTGAGTTTGCCCATGTGCGCGGTGGCGGCCAGCGGGGCGTTGGCCAGGGGTGGGACGCGGGTCGGGTTGGTGTCGATCAGCTCCTGCTCGCGACGATTCCAGTCGGCGAGCATCACCGGGTCGGGCAGGCAGCCGATCAGGCCGGGGTGGATCAGGCCCGCAAAATTGACGCCCGGGATGTGCCGGGAGCTGGTGAACATACCCTTGAAATCCCAGATGGCTTTTTGCGCGCTGGGGAAGTGATCGGTGAGAAAGCCGCCGCCGTTCTGGCGGGAGAAGAAGCCGTTGAAGCCCCACTGGGAGTCGGCCTTGGCGCCGATGTCGAGCAGGTCGACCACCAGCAAGTCGCCGGGTTCGGCGCCGTGTACGCCCACCGGGCCGGAGAGGTAATGTACGGTGGAGAGGTCGACGTCGCGCACGTCGCTGGCGTCGTCGTTGTTCTTGATGGCGCCGGCGGTCCAGTCGTAGGTTTCGAGGATGAAGTCATCGCCGGGTTTGACCCAGCAAGCCATCGGGATGTCCGGGTGCCAACGGTTGTGGATCTGTTCGTTTTCGGTGACGGGTTGGTTGAGGTCGACTTTGATCAGGGTGTCGGTCATCGAGGTGCTCCCGGAGGGTGGGTTGGCTGTCGGGAGCAGTCTCACGGGGATGGGGTTGGGCGGGGAATACGTTGGATGACGTATGCGTCTTTGGGGTTGGGGGGCATATCCGTTTTTTGGGTGATGGCTGATATCGGTTCCGCTCT